>NZ_JBCLVJ010000011.1:0-389230 GCF_048537925.1 Gordonia sp. CPCC 205515
GTCACGCCGACGTCCACCACCTCGGGTGGGACATCATCATGGGTGCTGATGGGCACCCCTGGCTCATCCCGCCCGCCTCGAGAGATCCACGACGACAACCCATCCCCGCCTACAACCGCCGCGCCATGACCCTCGACGACCGGGTCGCGGCGTGAACAACGGTCACCGGCCCCTTCGTGACGCTCGCGGGTCCCTCGCGGCTCCTCAGGGAGCAAGAGGGTCATCGATCATCGGGGATCCATCGATCCCTGAGGTGCGAGGCGCCAGCCGAGCCACGAAGGGCCACCCGGCAGCGAGAAGCCCACCGTAGCAGCGGGTTTCGACACGCCCCTCGCCTGGCGGCTCGGGACGGCTCAACCAGCGGTAGGGGGCACACCCTCGGGACGGCTCAACCAGCGAAGAGCTCAGCACATTTCCCGCGCACCCGACGACGATCGGGACCGCGCACGATCTTTGAGAACCGAATAGTGAACTCCCGCAGGGGGTCCTCGGGGTCAGTCGACTGCCGCGAGTCGCACGAAATCGTCGACGTCGAGCCGTTCACCGCGAACACTCGGATCGATGGCGGCGGCGCGGAGTCGACGTTCCGCCTCGGGGGCTCCCCCCGCCCACGTGGCCAACGCGGACCGCATTGTCTTGCGGCGCTGGGCAAATGCGGCGTCGATGACGGCGAAGACCCGGCGGCGGATCTCCGGATCGCGGGAGTGGGTATCGGTGCGGTCGACGCGGACGAGACCGGATTCGACCTTGGGTTCCGGCCAGAACACGTTGCGCCCCACCGCGCCGGCACGCTTGACGGTGCCGAAGTAGCGCGCCTTCACGCTGGGTACCCCGTAGGTACGACTGCCCGGCCCGGCGGCGAGCCGGTCGGCGACCTCGGCCTGCACCATCACGAGTGCCGTTGTGATGCTCGGCAATTCGCTGAGCAGATGAAGCAACACCGGGACCGCGACGTTGTATGGCAGATTGGCGACGAGAGCGGTCGGAGCAGCGGGCAGGTCGTCGCGGGACACACTCATGGCGTCGGCGGTGATGACGTCGAAGGCGTCGGCCCGGCTCGGCGCGAACTCGGTGATCGTCGTCGGCAGTCGGCCGGCGAGCACCGGATCGATCTCGACGGCGATCACCCGCCCGGCTACTCCGAGGAGTGCCAGAGTCAGAGAACCGAGGCCGGGACCGACCTCGAGGACGGTGTCGTCGGGTCCGACGCCGGACTCGGCAACGATCCGACGCACGGTGTTGGCGTCATGGACGAAGTTCTGGCCGAGCGTCTTGGTGGGGCGAACGCCCAGTTCGTCGGCAAGCTGCCGGATCTGGGCGGGGCCGAGGAGCCGCGGCTCGTCGCTCAGCGCAGGCCCAGACTCGATGAGCAGGACGGCCACGCGCCCCAGCCCTGAGCGGCCTGGGTCTTGCTCGCGATGGCGATCTGCTCTTCGCGGGTCGCGAGATCTGCGCGCGGGGCGAACTCCTGGCCGCCCCAGCGGTCCCAGGTGTTCTGGTCGAACTGGATGCCGCCGTAGAAACCGTTACCGGTATTGATCGCCCAGTTACCGGTGGACTCGCACTGGGCGAGGGAATCCCACACCGAGCCGGCGGCCACGAACGGCGCGCCCGCCTTGGTGCCGATCTTGACCGTGGCGGGCTTCGGCGGGGCGAGGACGGACGCGTCGAGCTTGCTGCGCTTGACGACCTTGCCGTTGACCCAGGTCAGCTCGTACTTGACCTCCTGCTGACCGGGCTTGCCTGGGTTCAGCACGACGCGACGGTCCCGGACCAGGGTCGGGTCTTCCTTGGTGATCTCCGGGGGCGCGATGCGCTCGTTGACCGTGGCTTCCTCGGTGCGGATGCGGGTGACCACGATCTTCATGTTCTCGGTGACCGGGGTGTTGGCGGCCGGAACGACCTTGTCCTCGCCCGACAGCGGCTTACCGGTGGCGGCCAGCAGATCGCCGACGGTCTTCGCCGCGACGGTCGGGCGCCAGGTGACAACCCCGTCGGTCAGCTTGACCCGCTTGGGGGTGACGACGTCGACCACGGCGCCGGACACGGGGATGGGGTCGACGCTCGCGAAATTGGTGGCGTCCACGCTGCCCTGCAGTCCGTGGTGATCGAGCAGATCGGTCACCTCGTTCGCAGTGGTCTTGACGTTCTTGCGGAGTCCGTCCACATCGAGGGTCACGGTCTTCACGCGGTTGACGGTGATGGTCTGGCCGTCGGAGACGCCGGAGTCCAATGCGGCCGAGATCTGGTCGCCGTCGACGGGCGTCAGTCCCTGCGACCGCAGCACCGAGTCGACCGACAACGCCATCGTCGAGACCTCACGGACCTGGCCGTCGACGTCCAGCTTGACGTCCTTGTGCATGGCCACGCCCATCACGCCGCCTGCGGTGAGGGTGGTCAGCATGGCGCCGACCGCGACTCGAGCGCGCGTGGACTGGGACTCGTTGATGCGTGCGACAACAGACAAGATGAACATCCTGTTCGGGGACAAGGGCATCCAGCAGACCCCGAGAACACATCCCCCAGGGCAGCGGGATCACAGTACGATAACGAGAAGGTGGTGTTATCGCAAAGGCATCGCGTAGGCGCGCCTGGCGTTACGCCCCAGGATGTGAGACATCTCACTTTCGTCGGTATCGCGGATCTGGGCGAGTGCCCGAGCCGTATACGGCAGGCAATACGACTGATTTGGCTGGCCACGATAAGGATGTGGCGTCAGGAACGGCGCGTCGGTCTCCACCAGGAGCTGTTCGTCAGGGACGAGCCGCGCCGCTTCCCGCAATTCACCGGCGTTGGCGAAGCTCACCGTGCCCGCGAAGCTGAGGAGGTAGCCGCGATCGACGCATTCCCGTGCAACGTTTTGGTCACCGGAGAAGCAGTGCATGATCACGGTGCCCGGCGCACCTTCGGCGGCCAGGATGTCGAGCAGGTCGTGGTCGGCTTCCCGGTTGTGGATCATCAACGGCTTGCCGATCCGCTTGGCCAGATCGATGTGCCACGCGAATGCCTCGGCCTGGACATCAGGGCCGGCGCACGTCTCCGACTTCCCCGGCCAGTAGTAGTCGAGGCCGGTCTCCCCCACCGCGACGACGCGGGGATCGGCGACCATCGTCTCGAGTTCCGCCTTCGCCGCGTCGTCGAGTTCGGCGGCATGGGTTGGATGGAGTGCGACCGCGGCGAAGGCTCGCTCGTCCCAGCGCGCGGCGTCCAGCGCCCAGCGCGCGTCGACCATGTCGTCGGCCACGGTGACGACCTGCCCGACGCCGACACGTTCGGCGTGATCGAGGATGGCGCGGACACTCTCGGGGTCTCGTCCGCCGCACGCAGCGAGATGGGTGTGCGCGTCGACGAGTCCGGGCAGCGGCGACGGGTCCGGCGGTGGCTCCCGCCGACGACGCTTCCGGGCGGCCTTATTGCTCTCGGTCTCGCTGTTGCTTCCGGTCTCGGCCGAATCTGTCACAGCACCACTGTGCCAGCGATGACCGTGCCGGCCGCACCGCCCACCCAGATGTCGGTGCCGTCGTCGATGATGTGTACGCGACCGGAACGGCCGAGTGCGGTTCCCTGCGCCGCGACGTACGACTCGGGAGCGAGTCCGGCGCCGCGCAGCCACACTGCGATGCCGGCGTTCAGGCTGCCGGTGACCGGATCCTCGGGTACGCCCACTCCCGGCACGAACGCCCGCACCTCGTAGCGAACCTCGGGTTCCCCGGGCAGTCCGCCGTCGTAGGGTCCGACGAGTCCGACGTTGTGTGTGCCGAGCGCGGCCATGTCGGGTTCCACCTCGAGCACCCGCCGGCCCGAGCCGAGCATCAGGGCCATCCACTCGGGGCCATTGACCACCCATTGCGCGGCAACCACTTCCGACATGTCGACGCCGAGCGCGGCAGCGACCTCACGCACCGTGTCCCGGTCGACGGGACCCGACCGCGTCAGCGGCGGGGCGGCGAACGCCAGGCGGGCACCGTCACGCCGCACCTCCACCAGCCCGACCCCGCACTCCTGGACGATCCGCTCGCCCTTGGGTTCATTGCCGGCCTCGAGCCAAGCATGAGCGGAGCCGAGGGTCGGGTGCCCGGCGAACGGCAACTCGCCGCCCGGAGTGAAGATGCGGAGTCGATAGTCGGCGGCCTCGGTGGTCGGCGGCAGCAGAAAGGTTGTCTCGGAGAGATTTGTCCACCGCGCGAAGGCCGCCATCGCGTCGTCATCGATCCCGTCGGCGTCGATGACGACGGCCACCGGATTGCCGGCGACCGGGACGACAGAGAACACATCGACTTGGGCGAATCTGCGGTTCATCGGTCCATCGTCGCGGGCGGCATCGGGGAACTCCAAACGGTTTTCATCTGCGACACCGTCCGCATGCGATTTCAGCGCGCCAGCAACCGCCGCGACAGGTAGCGTTCGTGACGTGTTGGGATTGCCAGATGTCACGACAGTCGCCCTATTCGACCTTGATGGTGTGCTGACCAGTACCGCGGTCTTACATCGCCACGCCTGGAAGCAGACGTTCGACGATTTCTTGTCGGCTCGCGACCCGGACGGATTCGTCGAGTTCACCGAGAAGGACTACCTCGACTACGTCGACGGACGGCCACGCGACGACGGAGTGCGCGGGTTCTTGCACTCGCGAGGCATCGACGATGCCACCGATGAGGAGATGGCGAAGATCGCCAGGGAGAAGAACGAGAAGTTCGTCGCCAACCTGGAGGCCGACGGCGTCGATCCCTACCCTGGCTCGGTGCGCTATCTGAAAGCCGCGCGGGATGCCGGATTGCGCATCGCCGTTGTCACATCGTCGAAGAATGGAGCAGCGGTGCTGGATGCAGCGGGCCTGACCGAATTCGTGGAGCTGCGGGTGGACGGGCTCGAGGTCGCACAGCGGGGTCTGCGCGGTAAGCCCGCGCCCGACTCCTTTCTGTTGGGGGCGGAACTGATGGGGGTGACCCCAGATCAGGCCGCGGTATTCGAGGACGCGATCTCCGGCATCGAAGCCGCGGCGGCCGGCAAGTTCGGCTATGTGGTCGGCATCGACCGGGTCGGCGGCGGGCAGGCGGAGGCGATGGCCGCCGCCGGCGCCAGCCGGGTCGTGACCGATCTCGACGAATTGCTCCCCGCATGACCGCGAGCGGTTGGGAAAAAGGGTTCGACATCCACCCATGGCAACTGCGGTGGCGTGGCCTCAACACCGACGTCCTCGGTCGGACCGAGACGCTGTTCGCATTGTCCAACGGGCACATCGGATTGCGCGGCACGTTCGAGGAGGGGGAGCCGGTCGACCATCCGGGTACCTACTTGAGCGGTTTCTACGAGCAGCGGGGACTGCCGTACGCGGAGAGTGGTTACGGCTACCCGGAATCCGGGCAGACCGTGGTGAACGTCACCGACGGCAAGATCATCCGGCTCCTCGTCGAGGACGAACCGATGGATCTGCGTTACGGCCGCACCGAGGAACACGAGCGCGTGCTCGATTTCCGCACCGGCACCCTGCGTCGCAACACGTTGTGGACCTCCCCCACCGGCCGCACCGTCCGGATCCGGTCGGAGCGGCTGGTGTCGTTCACCAAACGCACCATCGCCGCGATCCACTATGAGGTGGAACCGGTCGACGACGACATGAAGCTGGTGCTGCAGTCGGATCTGCTGGCCAACGAACCGGTGCCCGCCCCCGGCAACGATCCACGCCTGGCCGCCGCCCTGGACGCTCCGCTGGTGTCGGATCTGCACGCGTGCCGGAATTACTGGGGCATGCTGGTCCATCACACCAAGAAGTCGGGACTGCATGTCGCGGCCGGCATGGACCACGAGATCGACTTCCCGGACCGGGCCGACGCATTCATCCGCGCCGACCCCGACCTCGCACGCCTCACCGTCGCCGCGAATGTGCCGCACGGCAAGAAACTCTCGCTGACCAAGTACATCGGCTACGGGTGGTCGGCGCGCCGCTCGGTGCCGGCGTTGCGCGCCCAGGTCGACGCCGCACTGGCCATGGCGATGGAAACCGGTTGGGACGCTTTGAAAGCCGACCAGATCAATTACCTGGAAGACTTCTGGCGGGATGCCGACGTCGAACTCGACGGCGATCCCGAATTGCAGCAGGCGGTGCGCTTCGCACTGTTCCACGTGCTGCAGGCGGGTGCTCGCGGCCAGTCGCGGGCGATTCCCGCCAAGGGACTCACCGGACCCGGGTACGACGGCCACACCTTCTGGGACACCGAGAGTTTCATCCTGCCGATGCTGACCTACACGGTCCCCGCGGCGGCTGGTGAAGAACTGCGGTGGCGGCACGCGACGATGGACAAGGCCAAGTCCCGGGCAGCCGAACTCGGGCAACGCGGGGCGATGTTCCCGTGGCGATCCATCAACGGCGACGAGTGCTCGGGTTACTGGCCGGCGGGCACCGCGGGTGTGCACGTCTCGGCCGACATCGCCAACGCCACCGCCCGCTACCTGCGCGCGACCGACGACGAACAGTTCGAAACCGAGTGCGGCGTCGAACTCCTGGTGGAGACGGCGCGTCTGTTCGCCGGCCTCGGCCACCACGACGTGAACGGCAAGTTCCGTATCGACGGCGTGACCGGACCCGACGAGTACACCGCCGTCATCAACAACAATGTGTTCACGAATCTTGCTGCGCAACAAAACCTTCGGGACGCCGTGGCGGCAGTGCACCGTCGTCCGGACGTGGCCCGGGAACTCGGGGTGACGGTCGCCGAGGCGGCACACTGGGAGTCGTGTGCCGACGACATGACGATCCCCTTCGACGAAGATCTCGGTGTCCATCAGCAGTGTGAGTCGTTCACCCTGTTGGGCGCTTGGGATTTCGAGGCTTCGGTGGGCAAATACCCACTGCTGCTGAACTATCCGTACTACGACCTGTACCGCAAGCAGGTGGTCAAACAGGCTGACCTGGTGTTCGCGATGTACAGCTTCGGGTCGTCGTTCACCCCCGAACAAAAGTTGCGCAACTTCGACTACTACTACCCGCTGACGGTGCGCGACTCGTCGCTGTCGGCGTGTTGCGAGGCAGTGGTCGCGGCCGAGGTCGGCTACCTCGACCTGTCCTACGACCTCATGTGCGAGTCGGTGTTCACCGACCTGCACGACCTGCACAACAACGTGTCGAGCGGCCTGCACATCGCGGCCTTGGCCGGGGCGTGGACGGACTGCGTGGCCGGCTACGGCGGGATGCGCGACTTCGGCGGCAAGATCACCTTCGCGCCACGCCTACCGGGCCGGCTCTCGTACCTGTCGTTCCGCATGGTCGTGCGCGAGTCGAAGATCGTGGTTGCGGTGGACACCGAGAAGGCGACCTACCGACTGCTGTCCGGCCCCGAGATCGAGTTGGCGCATCACGGGGAGAGGTTCCTGCTCACCAGCACTCCGGTGTCCAAGGGCATCCCGGATCTGGTGCGGCGGGAGCCGCCGAAGGCGCCGCCGGGGTGCGAGCCGTATAGAAGGTTCGATTAAGCGGGGTCACGTTCTCTCAACGCACGCGTCTCGGATCGGGTCGGGTGGTGATCTCGCGATCGATTGTGAGCGTTGCAAGAGGGGTCACTAAGGTAAGTGCACATGACCGGCTCGCCGTACTACCTCACGACCGCGATCGCTTATCCGAACGGCGCGCCGCACATCGGGCACGCGTACGAGTACATCTCGGCGGATGCGCTGGCCCGGTTCAAGCGGCTCGACGGGTTCGATGTGCGCTTCCTGACCGGCACCGATGTGCACGGCCAGAAGATGCAGCAGACGGCGGAGGCCGAGGGGATCGCGACGGCGGAATTGGCGAACCGCAACTCGGATCGGTTCCAGGCGATGCAGGACCGGCTCGGATCGAGCTACGACCGGTTCATCCGCACGTCCGACGCCGATCACCAGCGGGCGTCGGAGGCGATCTGGCAGCGGATGTCCGACGCCGGCGACATCTATCTGGACAAGTACTCGGGGTGGTATGACGTCCGCGACGAGATGTTCTTCGCGGAGGCCGACACCACCGTCGACGACGCCGGCCAGCGGGTCGCCACCGAGAACGGCCATGTCCTCACCTGGACCGAGGAGGAGACCTACTTCTTCCGGCTCTCGGCCTATCAGGACAAGCTGCTCGAGCTCTACGAGACGCGTCCGGAGTTCATCGGACCCGACGTGCGGCGCAACGAGGTGGTCAGCTTCGTCAAGGGCGGTCTGACCGATCTGTCGATCTCGCGCACCACGTTCGACTGGGGTGTGCCGGTGCCGGATCATCCGGATCACGTCATGTACGTGTGGGTGGACGCACTCACCAATTACCTGACGGGCGTCGGCTTCCCTGACGATCCCGCGACGCTGGAGCGGTACTGGCCGGCCGATCTGCACATCATCGGCAAGGACATCATCCGGTTCCACTGCGTGTACTGGCCGGCCTTCCTGCTCAGCGCCGGCATCGAACTCCCCAAACGGGTGTTCGCGCACGGCTTCCTGTTCAACAAGGGCGAGAAGATGAGCAAGTCGGTCGGCAACGTCGTCGACCCGGAGAACCTGATCGACGAGTACGGCCTCGATCCGGTGCGCTACTTCTTCCTCCGCGAGGTCTCCTACGGCCAGGACGGCTCGTACTCGACGGAGGCCATCGTCTCCCGGATCAACGCCGACCTCGCCAACGAATTCGGCAATCTGGCCCAGCGGACGCTGTCGATGATCGCCAAGTACTTCGACGGCACGGTACCCGCACCCGGCGACCACACCGCCGAGGACACCGCACTCCTCGAGAAGACCGACGCGTTGTTGTCCACGGTGCGTGAGCATTTCGACGTGCAGGCGATCCATCTCGGGATCGAGGCGATGTGGTCGGTGCTCGCCGACACCAACCGGTACATCTCGGCGCAGGAACCGTGGAAGCTGGCCAAAACCGACCTCGACCGCACCGGCACCGTGCTCTACGTGTGCGCCGAGGTGGTGCGCGTCGTCGCCCTGTTGGCGCAGCCGATCATGCCCACCTCGACTCAGACGATGCTCGATCTGCTGCTGGTGGATCCCGAGCGGCGCGACTTCACCGCCATCGCCGACCGCCTCGCACCGGGAACCGTGCTGCCCAAGCCGTCACCGGTGTTCCCCCGCTACGAGGCGTGATCGCAGCGTGGTGACCGCGCCGGCGCTCGATGTGCTGAGGACGCTGCGCGCGTCCACCCGTGCCGCAGGCCTTCCGCCGCCGGCCGCGCTCGTCGGCGACTGGTGGGGCGCCGACGCGGTGATCGCACCGTCGATCAGCCTGCGGCCGGGCCTCGCACCCCCCGACGACCCGAGCCGATTCTGGTTCGGTCACCTTGGATTCCCGGTGCGCGCCATGCAATCCCCGCTGCCGACGGCGGTTGGCGGCCTGACCGGCGACATCCTGGTGCTGCGCGGCGGCCGGTGGTCCTATGAGAACGTCGACGACGCACCGTGCCCGTCGTGGATACAGCAGGCGCTCGACGAGCCCACCCCACCTCCGACCGAACGCACGTGGAGTGCGGAGTGGGTTGCCCCGCAACGAGATCCGCACCTGGCGGCGATCGAGCAGTGCCTCGCGGCCATCCGCGCGGGCGAGGTCTATCAGGCGTGCGTGTGCACGCAGTTCACCGGCCGGGTCACCGGCGACCCGGCGGAGTTCTTCGCGTCCCTGACCGGCTCGACGATGCCCGCGAAAGCTGCTTTCCTGCAAGGTCATTGGGGCACAGTTGCGAGCTTCTCGCCGGAGACGTTCCTGCGCCGCACCGGAAACATCGTGTCGTCGTCGCCGATCAAGGGCACCGTGGCCGCCGACGTCGCCCCCGACGAGTTGTCGTCGTCGGCCAAAGATGTTGCGGAGAACGTGATGATCGTCGACCTGGTCCGCAATGACCTGGGCCGGGTGGCGGTCACCGGCTCCGTGCGGGTGCCCGAACTGCTGGCGGTCGTGCGGGCACCGGGAGTGTGGCACCTGGTGTCGCGGGTGGAGGCGATTCTCGATCCGATGGTGGGCAACAACGAGTTGTTGCGGGCGACCTTTCCGCCGGCGTCGGTGACCGGCACCCCCAAGATCCGCGCCGCCGAACTGCTCGCCGAGTGGGAGGACCAGCCGCGGGGCGTCTACTGCGGAGCGGTCGGCATGGCCGGGCCGCAGCGCGGCCTCGACCTGAACGTCGCGATCCGCACGGTGGCGCTGGCGCCCGACGGCACCGCAGTTCTCGGTGTCGGTGGCGGCATCACGATCGACTCGGATCCGGCGCGCGAATGGCAGGAGTGCCTGGACAAGGCGTCCAGCATAATCGGGCATTTCGGGCCACCCGTCAGTGGATAGCAGATGCGATCCGCAACTATCTCTGCGGTAGCATGAACCCCACGCCGCCCCCATACTGCTCAGTACGGAGAGCTGACGCGGGGCTGGAAGTCGGGAGTCGGGAAGAAGATGGAATCCGGGATCGATCACGCAACGTCAGTCGGCGCTCGCGGGCAAATCGCTGCGTCCCACGCGCGAGTGGCGGGACGCGGACTCGATCCCGACACCCACGCCCCGCGCCACGTCCCACCCGAGGAGGTCGCCCGACGGCGGAAGATCAATCCGCTCTCGGTCGGCATGGACCGGCTCGCGCTGATCTTCAACGAGGCCGACGACGACACCGACCTGGCGATGGGTGTCTTCGATACCGACGGCGTCCTGCTGTGGCGGGCCGGCGAGGCCCGGTGGCTGGCCGTCGCCGATCAGCTGCAACTCGTGGAGGGTGCGGTCTGGGATGAGGCGTCGGTCAACACGACCGCTATCAGTCTGGTCATCGCGGACAGTCGGCCCATCCGGGTCGTCGGCGCCGACCACTACAACAGTGCGCTGCACGGGCTCTACTGCGCAGCCGCACCCATCCACGATCCGCGCACGGGGGTACTGCTCGGTGTCGTCGGGCTGGCCGGACCGGCCGACCATGTGCAGCCGGCGTCCACCGCGCTGGCCACCACCATGGCGGCGCTCGCCGAACACGAGGTCGTCGCGGCGCATCACCGGTCGCTGGCCGAACTCCGGAAGTCGGCGGGCGCTCAGCTGGCCGCCACCCGTGGCCCCGCACTACTCGTCGACCGCGACGGATGGATCGCCGACAGCCGCGGCTGCACCCCGCCGGATGCGGTCGCCGCACCCGATGTCGGCGCACATCAATTCGTCCCCGGCATCGGTACCTGTGTGGCCACCGCGGTCGGCAGCGGCTGGCTGCTGCGCCGGGTCGGGCCGTCGAATCCGATTGTGGCCGAACTGGATTTGCGGGGTGAACCGTCGTTGACGGTGGCCGGTGACGGCGATGAATGGCGCACCGTCCTCACCCGACGACACGCACAGATCCTGCTGCTGCTCGCCGAGGCCAAGGAGTCGGGGCTGACGTCGGCGCGGCTGAGCCGGCTCATCTTCGGCGACACCGGGCATGTCGTCACCGTCCGCGCCGAGATGTCGCGGCTGCGGCGCGTGGTCGGGGCGCTGCTGGCCAGTCGCCCCTACCGACTCGCTCCCGGGGTCACGTTGCAGATCGCGCCCGGCTCGGTCACCACCGCACCCGACGTCAACGCTCTTGGCGTCGCGCCAGCACCGCCTCATACACCTGGCGACGCGAGGCATCGCCGTCTCGCGTGACCGCCGCGCACGCGTCCTTCAGCCGCATACCCCCGTCGACGAGTGTCTCGGCCTCGTCGACGAGTTCGTCGAGGTCGCGCACGCGTCGCGTCCCGCCCTCGACGACGACGGTGATCTCCCCCTTCACCCCGTCGGCCGCCCACTGCGCGAGTTCGGCGAGCGTGCCGCGACGCACCTCCTCGTAGGTCTTCGTGAGCTCTCGGCAGACCGCGGCGCGGCGCTGCGGTCCGAGGACTTCGACGGCGTCGGCGAGGGTGTCGGCGAGCCGGTGCGGCGAGTCGAAGAACACCGTCGTGCGCGGTTGTTCGACGAGAGTGGCCAGCCACTCGCGGCGGGCGCCGGACTTGCGGGGCGCGAAGCCGTCGAAGCAGAAGCGTTCCGACGGCAGCGCCGAGACGGCGAGCGCGGTCGTCACCGCGGACGGGCCGGGCAGGCAGGTGACCCGGAGTCCGGCCTCGGCGCACGCCGCGACGAGCTTGAACCCGGGGTCGCTGACCGACGGCATGCCCGCGTCGGTGATCAGCAGGACCGTCGACCCGCCCGCGATCGCGTCCACGAGTCCCGGGGTGCGCGCGGCCTCGACCTGGTCGTAGTAACTGACCAGCGAGCCGCCGATGGTCACATCCAGGGAGGCGGCCAGGGTACGGGCGCGGCGGGTGTCCTCGGCGGCGACGATGTCGGCGGTGGACATTGCGGCCCGCAGCCGTGGGGACGCGTCGTCGATCTGGCCCATCGGGGTGGCGGCGAGGATCAGTCGGCCGGCCGGTTCACGGGAGTTCATCGCAGATCAGCTTACGAGCAGTGGCTACCATCGTCGGGGTGACCACCGCCCCCGCCGTCGATCATCGACTCGACGATCAGGGCTTCGCCGAAGATCTGGGCACCCGTCCCGGCCCGGAGATCCCGACACCGCTGTTCGGGGCACCCGACCGGCGCCGCGGGCTGGTCGTCGGGGTGATCATCTTCCTGGCGGCGACCGCGACCCGGCTGTGGGGACTGACCCGGCCGACCGATCACGGCACCCCCGTGTTCGACGAGAAGCACTACGTCCCGCAGGGCTGGCAGGTCCTGACCGGCGGCAACTGGATCGAGGACAACCCGGCCTACGGCCTGGTGGTGCATCCGCCGGTCGGGAAATGGCTGCTCGCCGCGGGCGAGGCGGTGTTCGGTTACGGGCCGATGGGCTGGCGGATCTCGTCGGCGATCGCCGGTATCGCGATCGTGGTGATGGTCTACTGCGCGGTCCGGCGGATGACCCGATCGACGCTGATCGGCGCGATCGCCGGGGTGTTCGCGATCTGCGACGGCGTGCTGTTCGTGCAGTCACGGATGGGGATGCTCGACATCTTCCAGGCGGTGTTCGTCGTCGCCGCATTCGCCGCGTTGATCGCCGACCGGGATCAGGTGCGGGCCCGGATGCATCGCGTTTACGTCGAAGGCCGCATCCCCGACTCCGACTTCGGGCCGCGGCTGGGTTTCCGCTGGTATCGGTTCACCGCCGGGGTGATGCTGGGCCTGACCTGCGGCACCAAGTGGTCGGGCATCTATTACGTGCTGTTCTTCACCGCACTCGCACTCGGCTTCGACGTGGCCGCCCGCAAGGCCTATCACGTGGCCCGCCCCTGGATGGGGGTGCTGCGTCGAGACCTGGTGCCCTCGGCGCTGAGTCTGGCGGTGCTGCCGATCGTCATCTATCTCGCCACGTTCATCCCGTGGTTCAACAGCGAGACGGCCGTCTACCGCTATCAGGTGGGCAATCAGATCGGGGTGGGCGGGCCATTCGGCTGGGTGCCCGGTGCGTGGCGCTCGCTCTGGTACTACGAGGCCGGCATCCTGCAGTTCCATGCGGGCCTGACCAACGCGGCCGGCAACCACCATCCGTGGGAGTCGAAGCCGTGGACGTGGCCGATGAGTCTGCGCCCGATGCTCTACGCGATCGAGAATGGACCCGACCAGTGCGGCGCGGGCCAGTGCGTGCGGGCGCAGATGCTCATCGGGTCACCGGCGATGTGGTGGCTGGCGGTCCCGATGCTCGCCTGGGGACTGTGGCGCTGGGTGATTCGCCGCGACTGGCGGTACGCGGCGGTACTCACCGCCTACGGTGCAGGATTCCTGCCGTGGTTCGCCGACATCGACCGACAGATGTACTTCTTCTACGCGACGGTGCTGGCGCCGTTCCTGGTGATGGGCCTGGCGCTGTGCTGCGGAGACCTGCTGGCCGCCGCCGCGCGGACCGCGCGCGCACGCCCGGAACGGCATGCACTCGCGGTCCTCGTGGTGGCGATCTACGTCGGCCTGGTGGTCGCCAACTTCGTCTGGCTGTGGCCGATCCTCACCGGGAGTCCGATCTCCCCGGCTCAGTGGCATCAGCAGATCTGGTTGCCGAGTTGGGGCTGACCGGATTCGTCTCGCTCACCGAATTGACCGCGTCGGGATCGATGGCCGGAAAGGACCCGCTCTCGATGTCGATCGCGGTCTGCCGGACCTGTTCGTCGACCCGTTCGCTGATGTGGTTACGGGCCACGATCAGCGGATCGCGACGCAGGTCGAGGTAGAGCGACAGGCACATCGCGAGCATCACGATGACGAATGGCAGGGCGGCGATGATCGCCATCTGTTGCAGCCCACTCAGTGCGTCGTCGCCGCTGATGGCCAGGAGCAGTGCGGCGACCGCACCGGTCAGCGAACCCCAGAAGATCGTCACCGCCCGCGACGGTTCGTGGGTGCCGCGCTGCGACAGCGAACCCATCACCAGCGACGCGGCGTCCGCGCCCGAGACGAAGAAGATCGCCACCAGCACCATGACCAGTGCGGACGCGATACCCGTCCACGGCAGGTTGGCCAAGACGTCGAACAGGGTGTCCTCGCTGGATTCCATGGGCAGGTTCAGTCCATCGGTCTCCTGCCGGATCGCGGTGCCGCCGAACACGCAGAACCACACCAGGGACACGGTGGTGGGCACGACCATCACGCCGATCACGAACTCGCGGATGGTGCGGCCCTTGCTGATCTTGGCGAGGAACAGTCCGACGAACGGGGTCCAGGAGACCCACCACGCCCAGTAGAAGATGGTCCAGGACGCCAGCCAGCTCTGACCGTCGTCGTCGACGGTGGCCGCCGACCGTGCCGAGTACGACGGCAGATCCTTGAGGTATTCGCCGAGCGTGGTGGGCAGCAGGTTGAGGATGAACACCGTCGGCCCGACGACGAACACGAAGACCGCCAGGATCAGCGCCAGCACCATGTTGATGTTGGACAGCCACTGGATACCGCGCGCCACACCGGATACCGCCGACGCCACGAACGCCGCGGTCAGCACGGCGATGATGACCACGAGCAGCATCGTCGACGGCGAGTCGACCCATCCGACCTTCTCCAGCCCCGAACCGATCTGCAGTGCGCCGAGTCCCAACGAGGCGACGGTGCCGAATAGGGTCGCGAAGATCGCGAGGATGTCGATGACCTTGCCGATCGGCCCGTTCGAGCGTTCCTTGAGCAGCGGCCAGAACACCGCACTCATCAGCTGCCCACGACCGCAGCGGTAGGTGCTGTAGGCGATCGCCAGACCGACCACCGCATACATCGCCCAGGGATCGAATCCCCAATGGAACATGGTGGTGGCCATGGCTGCGCGGATGTCGTGTTCGGTCAGCTCCGGCGGTGCGTTGACGAAGTGATACAGCGGCTCGTACGCGCCGAAGAACATCAAGCCGATGCCCATGCCGGCGCTGAACATCATCGCGATCCAGCTGATCGTGCGGTACTCCGGCGCATCGCCGTCGCGGCCGAGCGGGATGCGTCCGTACTTGCTGAGCGCGAGGAACACCGCGAACACCACGAAAAACGTGGCCGACAGAATGAACAGCCACCCGAGGTTGTCGACAATCCAGGCCAGTGCCGTGTCGCCGACGTCCTTCAGTCCGGTCTTGTCGGCCAGACCCCACACCACGAACCCGATGACGATGGCCGCCGTGATCCCGAATACCCACGAGTCGAGCCTGGGTTGGTGGTTGCGGGCGCTGGAGAGTTCCTCCGGAGGCCGGTCGGATCGTTGTTCGGTTGTCATCAGATCACCCAATCAAAGTCGGGACGTCCACTTCAACCCAAAGCGACGGCCTGTTCCACGAGTTTCACGATCGTGACGTCGTCGATACCCAGCGCACGCAGCGCCGTCACATGATCGACGGTTGCCTGCTGGGCTTGTTCGACAGCGGTGTGCTGCGCCGCCTTGATGAAGGAGCCGTGTCGGCCGCGGGTCTCGATGACGCCGGCCGCCTCGAGTTCGCGGTAGCTGCGGGCGACTGTGTTGGGTGCGAGGTCGAGGTCGGCGGCGAGGGTACGCACGGTCGGCATCCGCTGCCCGACGAGCAGTTCGCCGCGGGCGATGAGGTCGACGACGCCGGCCCGGATCTGCTCATAGGGTGCGGTCGAGTCGTCGATGGTCAGCATCGCCGCGACGTCGACGGGCGTGGCGCTCATAGTTCGTCGCGGGCCAGCGGACAGGACATGCACCGTGGGCCACCCCGCCCGGAGCCGAGTTCCCGGCCGTCGATCTCGAGCACCTCGATCCCGGAGTCGCGCAACCGCCGGTTGGTCTCGACGTTGCGGTTGTAGGAGACGACCACGCCGGGCGCGATGGCGAGGGTGTTGTTGCCGTCGTCCCACTGTTCGCGTTCGGCCGTCACCGGGTCGAGTCCGGTGTCGATGACCCGCAACTTGTCGATCTGCATCGCGTCGGCGGCCGCCTCGACGAAGGGGCGCGCACCGCTGACGGTGACCGTGCCGTCGGCGGCGCGTCGCAGCGTGAACGCGGTGATGTGTTCGGCGATGTTGGGATACATGACCACCGCGTCGACGTCGACCATGGTGCACACGGTGTCGAGATGCATGAACGCCCGTGCCTGCTCGATCGGCACGGCTAGCACGGTGTGCGCGAGGTCGTCGTCGAAGAGGCTGCGCGCCAACGCTTCTGCGCCGGCCGGGGTGGTGCGCTCCCCCACCCCGACGGCCACCACGCCGGGCGCGAGCAGCAGCACGTCGCCGCCCTCGACGGGCGCGACCTGCGACTCGTAGGCGCGTCGTGCGCCGGTGAAGCGGGGATGGTGGGCGTAGATGAGGTCGGTGAGCGAGGTCTCGCGGGCGCGGGCCGGCAGGGCGAGTGAGGTGATGGCGAAGCGCGGGCCGATCCAGAACGAACTGTCGCGGGTGAACAGCAGGTTCGGCAGCGGCTCGATGGCGAACTCGGGGCCGTGGTGCATCCGCCGCACCAGGGAGGCGGACTCGGTCGACGGGGTCACCGGGAGTTCGTCGAAGGTGAGGCCGGCCATCAGGATGTTGGCGAGCTCGGCGGCGGGCAGGGCCCGCAGATGCCCGGCGAGGTCTTCGGCGAGGTGATTGCCGAGCCGTCGGGCACTGACCGCGGCGGCGATCCCCTGAATGCGGGCGGCGCCGCTGCGACCGATGGTCTCGGTGAGCAGATCACCGAGGAGGTAGACGTCGACGCCGCGCGAACGCAGGAGGTCGGCGAAGGCATCGTGGTCCTCTTGCGCGCGGGCCACCCAGGGCAATCCGTCGAAGAGCAGTTGGTCGTTGTTGCGCGGGGTCAGGCGACGCAGTTCGTCACCGGGCCGGTGCAGCATGACGGCGCGCAATCGGCCCACCTCCGAGGTGGAACCCAGGGCATAGTCCGCAGCTGCGCTCATTGGATTCACGGTAATCGGTGGGCGCCGATCGCACCGTGCGGCGCGCGCTACGCCCGCGGCGGTTCGGTCGCGTCGGGGTCGGTCAGGTGCGGATGGCCTTCGCCGACGACGGCCGGCGCGGTTTCGGCGGCGAAGAGCCACATCACGAAGGCGAGGGCGGCCACCACCCCGGTCAGGACGAACGCGGGGGTGAACCCGGCGCGGTCGGCGACGAACCCGACGATGATCGGCCCGGACACCGCCCCGAGATCCGATGACATGCCGTACGCCGCGAGCGCCGACCCGCCTTGCTGACGGTTGCCGAGGACATCGGCCAGCGCCGCCTGGTGGGTCGGGGCAAACAGTCCGGAGCCGACACCGGCCGCCATCGACAGCAGTAGCGCGACAATGATGTTCGGGGAGAAGCCGAGTCCGGCGGTGGCGGCCGCGGTGATCGCCAGGCCGGGCAGCATGATGGGCCGCCGGCCGACGCTGTCGGAGAGGCGGCCGGCGACGATGATCGCGATGACGTTGCCGACCGCGAACATCGCCAAGGCGACGCCGGCCATCGCCGGTCCCTCTCCCAGTCCGTCGGTGATGAACAATGGGACCACCGCGACCCGCACCCCCATCGACGCCCACCCCTGGGTGAAGTTGGAAGCGAGGATGGCGCGATAGGTGCGGTTGCGCACCGCGGTCCGGAAGGCGATGACACCGGCGGCGGCCGGCGCCGCGGGGTCGGGTCGCCCGCCCTGATCGCGCAACTGGGTGGCGACGACCGCGGCGGCGATCAGCAGGGCGATCGCGTAGACCACGAACGGCATCCGCAGGCCGAACCCGATCAGCGCACTGCCGATCAGTGGTCCGGTGATGTTGCCGATCAGGAATCCGGCGGAGAAGTACCCCGAGACACGTCCACGGATGTCACCCGGCGCCATCCGGATCAGCAGGGCCATCGCCGACACCGTGAACATCGTCGACCCGATGCCGCCCGCACCGCGGAACAGCAGCAGTTGCCAGTAGCCCTGGGCGAAGGCGGTGGCGAAGGTGCTGACGGCGACGATCAGCAGTCCGATCAGATAGATGCGGCGTTCGCCGAAGACCGTGATCAGCCTACCTGCGGTGGGCGCGAAGATCAGCCGCATCACGGCGAACGCGGAGACCACCGCCGATGCGGCGGTGAAGCTGACGTTGAAGCTGCGCGCGAAGGACGGCAACGCCGGCGCGATGAGTCCGTAGCCCAGGGCGATGACCACGTTGGCGGCCAGCAGCACCCAGATCCCGCGGGGTATCTGCTTCACGTGAGCTCGGGAAGTTGATCCAGGGCCGTCGCGGTCAGCGTCCGGCCGAGCGCAATCATCTCCGGCGCCTTGTGAAAGTCGAGGGTGCGCACGGACTTCCGGGGTACCCGGATCAGGATGTCGGGCGGATAGCCGGCCACCTGGTAGCGGGTCAGCGCCTCCTGCATGATGTCCAGCGAGCGGCTGAGGACCTCGATCCGGCCCATGCGCTGCGGGGTGTCCGACGTCTCATCCGCCGCGTGGAACTCGGGGTCCTCGATGCCGAAGCGGTCGCGGACCGACCGCATGAAGTCGCTGTCGAGCAGCGGCGCGACATTGCGGCGCAGCAGCCGTTTGGTCTTCGGTTCGCGAGTGGCACCGTCCTCGGGTCCGCCGTCGGAGCCGATCACCACACCGATCGTCACATCGCTGGACACGGCCGAGGTCGGCGCTACCGGGAGCGGGTCGAGGATGCCGCCGTCGCCGAGCAGGCGGCCGCCGTATTCGTGGGGACTGATGACTCCCGGAATCGCGATGGACGCGCGGATCGCGTCGACCAGGCTGCCTCGCTGAAACCAGACGGCACGACCGACGTTGAGGTCGGTCGCGACGGCGGTGAACGGTACGGGCAGGTCCTCGATGACGGTGTCGCCGAGGATCTCCCGAACCCGGGTGAGAATGCGTTCGGCGCCGATGACGCCGGGCTTGGACAGTGACACGTCCACCAGCCGGACCACGTCGAACTGGGTGAGGCCGGTGATCCACTCGACGTACTCGTCGAGTTTTCCGGCGCAGTGCAGGCCACCGACGAGTGCGCCCATCGACGACCCCGCGACGGTCACGACGTCGAATCCGCGCGACTGGAGTTCGGTGATCACCCCGATGTGGGCGTAGCCCCGGGCCCCACCGCTGCCCAATGCGAGCGCGACGCGGGTGGATTTGGCCATTGATCGAGCCTAACCATCCCGCAGCAGGCGGCGCGGTCCCGGTCCGAGTTTGTTCATCTCGTCGCCCGGGTTGAGCAGATGACACTCGCGCAGCGACAGGCAGCCACAGCCGACGCAGGAGCCGATCATGTCGCGCATGTTCTCCAGGAGCGCGATCCGCTCGTTGATGTCGTCGATCCATCGGCGCGACGCGGCCTCCCACATCTGGGTCGACGGGGATTCGTGGTCGCCGAGTTCGGCGAGGACCTCGGCGATCACCGACAGCGGGATGCCCGCGGTCTGCGACGCCCGGATGAACGCCACCCGACGCAGCATCGCGCGATGGAAACGCCGCTGGTTGCCTGCGGTGCGACGGCTGAAGATCAGCCCCTGTTCCTCATAGAACCGGACGGCCGACGGCGCGATCCCGGCACGCTCCGCCAGCTCGCCGACCGATAGTTCCAGCTTCCGGACCGACACGCCTCCAGGCTAACCGGCGACCTGGGTCGAGAGCGGGGTCAGCCGCGCACGACCATTACCGGGCACTGCGCCTGATGCAGGATCTTCTGGCTGGTCGAGCCGAGCATCAGGCCCTTGAATCCGCCACGTCCACGGCTGCCGACGACGATCAGCTGCGCGCTGTCGTCGGCGGCGTCGAGGACCGCCTTGGCGGGCTCCTCCGGGATCACCTTGTGCTCGACGGTGACGTCGGGGTAGTCCGACGAGTAGCCGGCGAGTCGTTCGCCGAGCGCCTCGACGGCCTCCTGCGACATCCGCTCGACCTCGGCGGGTTCGATGCCGTATCCGTGCAGGGCGTCGACGTCGAGCGGGGTCCAGGTGTGGACCGCGAGGAGCGTCGTGTTGCGGACGGACGCCTGCCGGAAGGCCTCGGCGACGGCGGCATCGCTGACCGGCGAGTCGTCGATCCCGACCACGACCGGCCCGTCTCCGCCCGGCCCCGCCACCACGACGACCCGACCGTGGAAGTGCGCGGCGACGGTGGTGCTCACCGAGCCGAGGAACAGGCCCTTGATCGAGCCGAGTCCGCGGGTGCCGAGAACGATGGTGCCGGCGTCCTTGCCGAGCTCGAGCAGCGCACGCGCTGCGTCGCCCTCGACGAGGGCGGTCTGCACCGTCACGTCCGGCGCGGTGTCCTTGGCCAGCGCCGCGGCCGCATGGGCCGCGTCGGCCGCGTCCTGCTTGATCGCGTCGACGACATCCTGCGGGATGATCAATCCGGGAGCGTAGTTGCTCGTGCTGACGTCGTAGACCCCGACCAACTTGAGGTCGACATGCTCTGCCGCGGCGGCCTTGGCAGCCCACTGCACAGCCGCATTCGACGCATCCGAACCATCCACTCCGACGAGAATCGCGCTCATGACCGGTCTCTTCTCCTCACTCGTTCCACACTTGCTCCCTCATTGTCCATGGTCCATGTTGCAGCATGCCCCGGCAATGGGGAAAAAGTCCCCCGCACAGTCTTTTTCGCCACTCACCTGATTCACCTGGCGGCCACCGGATCGTCACCGGCCGGCCATCGTCGGTACCGTGGAGGTGAGGTGAATGACTATGGAACAACATGCACATGACAGCAGCTCCAGGGCGTCCCCGTCGACGGGTGACGAGGTGCGACGCGCCGTCGTACACGGTGCTCTCACAATCGGTTTCGCATTGGCAGCGGCCTTCGTGGCCGGGGCCTCGAACGACGGACTACGCACCGCGCTCATCGTGGCGTCACCGGTCATCGTGCTGATCGGCGCGCTGGCCGCACTGTGGCGGACCTATGCGAGCTGGCGGTCCGGCGGTCGATGGCAGGTGTGGCAGGGTGCATCGTGGTTCCTGCTGGCCATGTTCATCTTCTTCCTGATGGGCAGCGCTCCGGCGCTGCTCACGTCCGAGTGACGGCCGATCAGCCGCGCGCGTGCGGAGACTCGAAGACAAAGTGCCGACCACCGATCCGCACCCGCGAGCCGGGCAGCAGGAGTTGCGGTCGATGAGCCGGTACCCGGAACTCGCGTCCGCCCGCGCGCGGCGCGGACACGAAAGTGCCGTTCGCCGAGCCGAGATCAATGAGCTGCACCGACCATTCGATCAGCTTGATCGCGACATGCCGGCGCGACATCTCACCGGTCTCGTCGACGACGCTGATCGGTCGGGGTCCGCCGCGGCGTCGACCGTCGCCGGACTCGGGTTCGCGGCCGATGACCAGATCCTCGTCGAGCAGGACCGTGGTTCCGTTGTCCAGCAACAGCCATCCCAGCGGAGGCCGTTCGCCGACGACCAGGCGGGCCGTGACCTCGTCCATCCGCAACCCGCACACCGCGCACGCCCAGGCCCGTGGGTCATTGAGATGACCACGCGCACAACGTATTCCACGGACCAATGAGCTCGTAGCCGCAGCCGATGCCACCGACTGCGACACCTCGACCGCCTGCGCGAGCACCTCGGTACGAAGAGTGTTGGGCGAGTTGACCTCCGGCGCCGTCACCGGGTCGTCGACGGCACCGTCCGGATCGAGCGCCGGAAACTCCAGCGTCACTTCCGAATCGTCGGGCCGGGCAGGCTCGAGATCGTCGTAGGCGCCGGTGCCGGCCATACCCGCCGGGGTGTGCAGCAACGCGCCGGCCGCCGGCACCGCACCCGCGATGAGATCGAAACGCTCCTCACCGGGCTCGTCGGGCACCACCCCGTCGAGGTAGAGCCCGAGCCCTTCGATCGGCCAGCCGATCATGCGATCGATCGCCCGTCCCCGCGGCGGGACCAGGCGGCGCCCGTCGACCTCGGCGAACACCGCGCCGCGCAGATGAACCGAGAGTCCGGTGGCGTCGACGGCCACGAAGGCGATGTCGACCGAGCCGTCGCCGGTGGCGATCTTCTCGGCCACCACCCGCGGCACGTCACCGGTGGCATCGAGCGCATCGCCGGCCGCGACGCACACGAAATCCGATGCGCGGACCACCATTCCGGCACCGGGAACCAGCGTGACCCGCGGACTCGGGAGACCGGGTGTGGCGGGCGTCTCGGCGGCGGAGTCCATCAACTCTCACTCCGGAGGTCGAGACTGATCTCCTCGGCGTCGAGTTGCCGCAGTTCGTGCGTCAGCAGCGACGAGTTGTAGGTGCCGGTGGAGCGCATCTCCAACAGTGTGGCCCGCTGCGCGTCGATGACGTCGCGACGGACCTTCTCGTAGGCGGCGCGATACGCCAGGTTCCGATCCATCGTGTCGTCGTCGGACTGATCGTCGCGCTCCTGCCGTTCGAGTCGCGCCTTGACCCAGGGATACCGATCCGCGAGATCGGAGTCGGTCATCACCTGCTGCGCGGTGCGCGACAGTTCGGCACGCAGGTGACTCTGCTCGGTGACCAGATCCGCGGTCTCGGGGAGGCGCAGCGCCCGGATCAGCGTGCTCAGCGTGCCGCCCTGCAGCATCAGCGACGTGGCGGCGACCACGAACGCGATCAGCACCAGCAATGCCCGCGACGGGGTGTCGGCGGGCAGGGTCTGCGCGGCGGCCAGGGTCAGCACACCGCGCAGGCCGGCCCACACGATGATCGTTCCCTCTTTCGGGCCCATCGGAGTGGCGGCGTAATAGTCGATGTCGGCGAGCGCACGGGTGATGCGGTTGCGATAGTGCTGCACCGCTTCGGGATTGGCGGCGAAGGCGGCCGTCGACAGCTGGTCCGAGGGCGCGCGCCGACGCCGCCCGAGCCGCAGACGAAAGCGCAGTCGACGCGGCGTAGCCCCATCCGGTGCGTCGGCGTCGGGCCGCTGCGGCGCCCGGGCGATCTTGCGCTGTTTCGCCGAGATCCGGGCGTCCATGTGCTCGAGGTAGGGCCGCATGGCGGTGCCACGGCGCGCCCGTCGGTTCAGGTACCAGACCAGCGGCGCGACATACAGCGCGCGCACCACCACGGTCAGCGCGAGGGCGACGACGCCGATCCACACCGCCGTCGGTACCCCGCCGTGCTCCTCGTGCACGTCGCTGATCAGACCGAAGAGTTCGAGGCCCATGAGCAGGAAGATGCCGCCCTCGGCCAGCAGCTCGACGGTGTGCCAGTTCTGGCTGTCGGAGATCCGGTGCGCAGGGGTCAGGTAGCGGGCGGCGCCGGCGCCGGTGATGAGTCCGGCGGTGACGGCGGCGACGAGTCCGGATGCACCGAGTTCCTCGGCCGGCAGATATGCGAGGTAGGGCACGGTGAACGAGATCGCGGTGTTCACCGTGGCGTCGGGCACGCGCGCCCGCACCCAGAGGTTCACCGTGCCGACCACCGCGCCGACGGCGACCGCGGCGACCACCGCCCAGACCAGGTTGAGCGCGACGTGCCCGAACGAGAAACCGGCGCCGATCGCGGCGATCGCAGACCGCAGCAGGACCAGTGCGGTGGCGTCGTTGAGCATGCTCTCGCCCTCGAGCATCGCCACCAGGCGCCCGGGAACCCCCACACGTCGGGCGATCGAGGTCGCGACCGCGTCGGTCGGGGACACGATCGCACCGAGCGCGATGCCGGTCGCGAGACTGATGTCGGGCAGCACCCAGGCGAAGAAGAACCCCATCGCGACGGTGCTGATGATGACCAGCAGCACCGCTGACGCGCTGATCGCGGTGAAATCCCGACGGAAATCCATGGTGGGCATCGAGACCGCAGCCGAATAGAGCAGCGGCGGCAGCACGCCGACCAGGATCCACTCCGGGTCGATCTCGATGGACGGCACGATCGGCAGGACCCCGATCAGCACACCGGCGATGACCAGCAACAACGGTGGGGCCACTCGTATTCGTGGACCGATGACGTTGGCGGCCGCGATCCCGAGGACGGCGAGGATCACCATCAGGAGTTCGAACATGGCACCCATCCTGTCGCACCCGGCCCGAACGGTTCGCAGCACGCAGTGCCATCATCGATTGTGACATTGACTGTTGACAAGTTATGGCCGCCGTTTTAGGTTCGTCCCATGCAGACCATCGGCCAGACCTACGTCCCCGAGACCGACCCCGGGGCCGCCGACGACTACACCCAGGTCCTCGACGACCTCTCCGCCGCATCGGTGCACCGCAACTTCGACCCGTACACCGACATCGACTGGGATGCGCCGGAGATGGCCATCGTGCCCGACGATCCGCGGTGGATTCTGTCCAAGGAGGTCGATCCCGTCGGCCGGCACCCCTGGTATCAGGCGCAGCCGCAGAGCAAGCAGATCGAGATCGGCATGTGGCGCCAGGCCAACGTGGCCAAGGTCGGACTGCAGTTCGAGTCCATCCTCATCCGCGGGCTGATGCAGTACAGCTTCAAGCTGCCCAACGGCGCCAAGGAGTTCCGGTACACCACGCACGAATCCAAGGAGGAGTGCAATCACACCCTGATGTTCCAGGAGTTCGTGAACCGCACCGGGATGGACGTACCCGGCGCCAAGATCGGTCACCGCCTGATCTCGCCGTTCGTGCCGCTGGTGTCGACGGTGTTCCCGACGATCTTCTTCTTCGGTGTGCTCGGTGGCGAGGAGCCGATCGATCACATCCAGAAGGACTTCCTGCGCACCCGTTCGACGCTGCACCCGACGATGGCCGCAGTGATGCAATTGCACGTCGCCGAGGAGGCCCGGCACATCTCGTTCGCGCATCACCTGCTGCGCGAGACGATTCCGCAGAAGGGCCGCATTCAGCGCTTCCTGTTGTCGCTGATGCTGCCGCTGACCATGCGCATCCTGTGTGGTGCGATCGTGGTGCCGCCGCGCACCTTCCGCCACCGATTCGACGTACCGGACGCCGTCATGCGCGACATCTTCTGGCGGTCCCCGGAATCGAAGCGCTTCCTGCGCAACGTCTTCGGTGATGTGCGGATGCTCGGCGAACAGTGCGGCCTGATGAATCCGGTGTCGCGTCTACTGTGGCGCGCGCTCGGCATCGGTGGTCGCCCCTCGCGCTACCGCAGCGAGCCCACCTACACCGCCGCCTGATCCGCCATGCCCCACGTCGTCACCCAGGCGTGCTGCGGGGACGCCTCGTGCGTCTATGCATGCCCCGTCAATTGCATCCACCCAACTCCCGAGGAACCCGATTTCGGCACCTCGGAAATGCTCTACATCGACCCGGCGACCTGCGTCGACTGCGGTGCCTGCGTCAGCGCCTGCCCCGTCGGTGCGATCGTCCCCGGCCACCGACTCACCGACGAGCAGAAGCGCTTCGCCGAGGTCAACGCACTGCAGTTCACTCCCGATTCGGCTGCGGCAGCACGCTTTCCGGTCGACCCGGCGCGGCGCCTCCCGCTCGCGCCGATCGACAAGCCACGCGGGATCGACGTCGACGAGCCGATCTCGATCGGCATCGTCGGGTCCGGGCCGTCGGCGATGTACGCCGCCGACGAATTGCTGCGGCACCCGCAGATCTCGGTCACGATCTACGAGCGGCTGCGGCGACCGTTCGGCCTCGCCCGCTACGGTGTCGCCCCCGATCACACCGCCACCCGCACCGTGATGCGTCTGTTCGACGACATCGCACGGCACTCCCGCTGCGATATCCGACTCGGCACCACCGTGGGCCGCGACATCACCCTCGACGACCTGCGCACCCGGCATCGGGCGGTGATCTGGGCGGGCGGCGCCGCGTCGGACCGCCGACTTGACATCGACAACGCCAGCGCACCAGGCGTGCTCAGCGCGACGTCACTGGTCGGCTGGTACAACGACCACCCCGACTACGACCACCTGACGGTGGATCTCTCGACCTCCCGCGCGGTGATCGTCGGCAACGGCAACGTGGCGCTCGACGTCGCACGCATTCTCACCGCCGATCCGGAAAAGCTTGCCGCAACCACGATTTCGCGACACGCGTTGACAGCACTGCGGACCTCTGCGGTCCGGGAGGTGGTGGTCGTCGGCCGGCGTGGACCCACCGCGGCCGCCTTCACCCTGCCCGAGTTGATCGGCCTGGTCGACGGCGGCGCGAACGTCGTCGTGGACCCCGTCGATCTCGCGGGCGCTCATGCCGAGGACCCCACCACGGCGGCCAAACTCGATGTGCTCGCCGAGCTCGCGAGCCGCACCCCGTACGACGGGCCGCGCATCCGACTGGCCTTCGGCCGGTCACCGCGGTCGGTGGTGCTCGAGGCCACCGGTCGCGCCGCCGCGGTGACCTTCGACCGCAACCGGCTGCGTCCGGACGGATCGATCGAGCCGACCGACGAGACCGAGACGATCGACACCGGACTCGTACTCACCTCGATCGGTTATCGCGGACTCGCCGTCGACGGACTGCCCTACGACGCCGCACGCGGGGTGATCCCGCACGACGCGGGCCGGGTACTGCGCGACGGCACCCCGGTGGCCGGGATGTATGTGACCGGGTGGATCAAGCGGGGGCCGTCCGGCTTCATCGGCACCAACAAGACCGACTCTGCCGAGACGGTGGCGTCGTTGCTCGCGGACCTGGAAGCGGGTCAACGCACCGCGCACCGGCATCGTCGACGTGGGTCGCTCGTCCCACTCGGCCGCTCCCGTCACTAACGCAAAGTTCCTGATTGCCAACGTGTTTCACTGTGAAATGTAGGAAACAGTTGGGTTACGAAGCTCGCCGCCGACACGGTATCCGGGGTTATCCTCAGTCACCACTAAGTCAGGTGACGGGAGCGGTTGCGGTGAGGACGACGTACTCGCGGTTCGATTACATCGATGCCGCCCGGGAGACCGGTGCGCAGTTCGTCGAGCTGGTGGCCGGCGTCACCGATCCCGACCTGCGGCTGACGAGCACACCATCGTGGACGGTCACCGATCTCTTCGGGCACGTGGCCGCCACCCCGTCCCGCTACCTCGAACTCGCCACCGGCGGCGGGGCGTGGTCGTGTCGCGCCGACGACCTGCCGGACTTCAACGCCAAGCAGATCGCCAACCTGACCACCCGGGACATCCGCGAGCTGGGCGACCGACTGCTCGACAGTCTCGAACAACTACTCGACACCGTCGGCCACTTCGGTGCGCAGGTCCCGACGATGAACTTCGACGGTGACCGCCGCATCCGCGCCGACGCCGCGCTCGGCATCCTGATCGGCGAGTTCGTCGTCCATGGCCACGACGTGGCACGCACCGTCGGCCGGACGTGGGCGATCGATCCGGCGCTGGCACCCATGATCGCGCGGGGCCGGCACCACGTGCTCCCGAGTTGGGTCGACGACACGGCGTGCCGCGACCATTGCGCCACCTACGACATCCGGCTACGCGGCACCGAGGAACGCTTCGTCTACGAGTTCACCGACGGGCACCTCGAGGTCGATCCCGCCGAACCGCAGCACCCGGACGTGCACATCAGCATCGACCCGGTGACCGCATTGCTCGCCGGGTACGGACGCATCTCCCCCACGTGGGCGGTCCTGACCGGAAAGGCCGTCGCCTGGGGTGCCCACCCGTGGCTCGCCGCCGGACTGGGGAACCGATTCCTGCCCGCCTGAGTCCCCCGGTCCGGATCCGGTTCAGTTCGACTCGCTGATCATCACGGCCACGGTGCCGGGTTCGAGGGCGTCGAAGACGTGCTCGATGTCGCCGGCATAGGAGATGAAGTCCCCCGGCCCGAGTTCTTCGGGCTCCTCGGTCGGTCCCAGCCGCGCGCGGCCGGCGGTGATGATGACCCGTTCGACCGTGCCCCGCGTGTGCGGCGCCGATACGCGCGGTTTCCCGGGTTCGGCACGGATCAGGTAGATGTCGCTGCGCGACCCGGGCCGCGCCGTCGAGAGCAACGTCGCGACGTAGTCGGCGGCCGCGGCCGAGAACACCGGGCCCTCACCGAATCGGACGACCTCGACCGGATGGGTCGAGGTCTCCGGGAACGCCGCGGACGGGGGTCCGGGCGCCGTCGAGAGCGCCCACAGCGTCTCGATGCTGGGGTTTCCGTCACCCGATTCCAGTTGGGACAGAGTCGATTTCCCGATTCCGGCACGTCGTGCAAGCTCGCCGATGGACAGCCCCGCGCGCGTGCGCTCCCGTTTCAGCGCCGCCGCGACGACCTCCTTGGGATTGGTCGCCGGCCGCACCGCGTCGCCATCGTTCGATGCAGCGGACGATCGTCCATCTTGACGAACAGTATCCATAGTGTTCATCATAGTGGCTATGCGTTCGATGTGGAGAACACTTGACGGTGCGACGTTACGCACCATCGTTGTCATGACCGCATCGATTGTGGTCATCGGCGCGTCGTATGGGGTCGCTGCGGAGTCCGCGGGCTTCACCTGGTGGCAGATCCTGGTGGTCGCGACTGTGGTGCTCGCCGGGTCGTCGGAGTTCGTCTTTGTGGGGATTCTGGTGGCCGGCGGCCTGCCGATCGTCGCGGCGCTGGCCGGACTGCTGCTCAATACCCGGAACTTCGGCTACGGACTCGCCGTCGGTCGGCACCTCGGCCGCGGGCTGCCGATGGTGCTCGGTGCGCATCTGATCAACGACGAGAGCGCGGCCATCGCGGGTGCCGAGCACCAACCGCGTCGGGCGCGGGCAGCGTTCTTCCTGTCCGGGGCGGCCGTGCTGATCAGCTGGCCGCTCGGGTCGCAGCTCGGCGTCGTGATCGGGCGGTTGGTTCCCGATCCGAGCGCACTGGGACTCGATGCGGCTCTGCCCGCCCTGTTGGCGGCGCTGGCGCTACCGGCGTTGCGTCAGCGGTCGACGCTGGCGGCCGCAGTGCTCGGCGGGGCGATCGCGGTCGCCGTGTCGCCGGTGCTGCCCGCGGGGTTGCCGATCCTGCTGGGCCTGATCGGGCTGGTCATTGTCGAGGTGGTGCTGCGCCGACGTGCGCAGGCCGCACCAGAAGTCACAATGGGCTCCGAAGAGTTCGTGGAGGCCGCGCGATGACCGGCTGGGGCGTATGGGTCGGTGTCGCGGTCCTGGCCGGCGGCACCTACCTGCTGCGGGTGGCCGGACCGATGTTGCGGACTCGCGTCGAGGTGAGTCCGCGGACCGCGGCGGTGCTCGACCGGGCAGCCATCGTGCTGCTCGTCGGAGTGGCGTTGACCGGCGCCCTGTTCGACGGTCCGGATCTGATCGGGTGGGCGCGACCGGCCGGCGTCGCCGCCGGCGTGCTCGCCGCGCTGTGCAAGGCGCCGCTGGTGCTCGTGGTGGTCATCGCGGCGGGAGTCGCCGCAGGATTGCGGGCGGTCGGCGTCGCCTGACACCGACCGCCCGATCCAAAGGACGAGGCGTGGACTAGCGTGCGGCGTCGCCGGTGCGACGACGGCTCGACGACTGCCCACGGCCGGCACCGGAGCGGCCCCGACCGCCGGACGAAGCCGGACGACGACGTCCGGACTGACCACCGCCGGACCGGCCACCCGAGCGCGAGCCCGCGTTCTGCCGGGTCGCCGGCCGCGGCGCGGCCTTGGGCTGAGGTGCGACGAAGGCGGCGCGGTCCCCGACCAATTCGTCCACCTGGGTCGACCGAGCATCCACTCGAGCCGGAGTGACCTTGATGGCGGCCTTGCGCAGCAGTCCGGCAACGTCGCGACGCTGATCGGGCAGGCACACCGTGACGACGTCACCGGCGCTTCCGGCGCGGGCGGTGCGGCCCGAGCGGTGCAGGTAGGCCTTGTGCTCGGCGGGCGGGTCGACGTGGACGACGAGTTCGACGCCGTCGACGTGCACCCCGCGGGCCGCGACGTCGGTCGCCACCAGGACGCGGACGTCCTCGGAGAACGCCTTCAGGTTCCGATCCCGTTGCGCCTGGCTGAGATTGCCGTGCAGGTCGACCGACGGGATGCCGGCCTCGGTGAGCTTCTGTGCGAGCTTCTTGGCCTGGTGCTTGGTGCGGGTGAACAGGATTCGTCGTCCCTGACCGGAGGCGAGTTCGCGGACGAGATCATTCTTGTCCGACGGCGCGACCTCGAACACGTGGTGGGTCATCTCCACCGGCGGTGCGGTGTCCTCGGTCTTGTGCAGGTGCGGGCGATCCAGGAACCGCTTGGCGACCTTGTCCACCCCGTTGTCGAGGGTGGCGGTGAACAGCATGCGCTGGCCATCGGCGGGGGTGGCGGCCAGAATCCGGGTCACGCCGGGCAGGAAGCCGAGGTCGGCCATGTGATCGGCCTCGTCGAGGACGGTGATCTCGACGTTGTCGAGGCGGACGACGCCTTGGCGCATCAGGTCCTCGAGACGGCCGGGACAGGCGACGACGATGTCGACGCCGCGACGGAACGCCTGTTCCTGACGCTGCTGGCTGACACCGCCGAACACCGTGGTGACGGTGAGGCCGACTGCTCCGGCCAGCGGGGTGACGACGGCGGCGATCTGGGTGGCCAGCTCGCGGGTCGGGGCGAGGATCAGCCCGGTCGGCACGCCCGGCTTGCGGGTCACGCCGATTTCGGCGAGACCGGCGACCAGCGGGATGGCGAACGCGAGGGTCTTACCGGAACCGGTCTTGCCGGAGCCGATCACATCGTCGCCGGCCAGGGTGTCGGCCAGGGTTTGCGCCTGGATCCGGAAGGGTTCGGTCTTGCCGTCGGCGGCAAGCACTTTGACGAGTGCGGCGGGCACGCCGAGGGACTCGAAGGTCACAGACATGAATAAGTCTTTCTTGTTTGCGACGCACGGCGGCACACAGGTGCACCGCGGTGGTCGGGTGGCGAAGACGCAGATGTGCGAGTTCGTTCGCCGTATGAAAGTCAAAGAGCAGGCCTGATGCCTGTCGAATGAGGCGTTCTACGACGCGTGGACGGCGCCTTGCGGCACGTCTCTGTGGATCAGCCTACGTAGGTCACCGCCCACCCGCCAAATCGTGGTGACTCGGGTCATAGCGGCGACGGAACCCGATCGGGGTGTGCCGCGTCCTATTGTCATGATTCCCCACCGCACTCCCCGGCCGTCGACCGTCTTCGGGATCAGCCCGGACGAGGTGGCGGCGCTGGTGCGGATCTGGCAGGAGCAGGCGCGAGTGATCGATGGTCTGGATTTCGCCGGCCTCGCAGCGCTGCCGGTGTCGGCGAGTCGGGTGGTGGCGGCGTTACGGGCGACCGCGTCGCCCGCGCGCACCGCCACCGCTGCGGTGGGTGGCCGGCTGACATCGATCGCGGCGGCGGTGGCGGTGTTCTCTGCCCGGTCGGTCGCCGAGGACCACGCCGCGGCACGTCGGCTCGCCGAACTCCCGGATCGCTGATGCACCTGGCGATTTCGGATCTGCGTGCGCTGCCGATCGGGCCGATCGGCAGCGCCGGGGAGACGGCGCAGGCCGCGGCGGGCGTGCTCGACGGGGCGCTCGATGCGGCGGTCCGGGCCGACGACCGTGCCCCGCGGTGGCGCGGCGCCTGTCATGACGCGGTGCTCGCGAAACTCGCGTCGGAACGCGACCATGCCGACGAGGTCCGCAACGTTCTCGCGCAGATCGCCGATGAGGCGATGGAGGCCGGGGTGGACCTCACCCATGCCCGAGAAGCGGTGCTGCGCACCGTGGATGCCGCTCTCGCCGACGGATTCAGGGTCACCGACAGCGGTCTCGTCCACCACGGCGACGTGTCGAAACAGGAACGCGCACAATCGCTTACCGCGTCGATTCAGCGTGGTCTGGCGGTGGCCGGGACGCTCGACGACGACTACGGCGCCCGGCTGGAGGCGTTGCGCGATGATCTGGCCGGGATGGTGGACGGCCAGCCCGAGGTAATCACCCCGGCCGGTGGGCGCGCCGACGCGGATGCGGTGGTGACGCACCTGGTCGGCCTGACGCCGGCCGCCCGCCGCGCCTACGTCAACTTGCTCACTCCGACAGACCGACGGCATGTGGCGCAAGCGAATCCGCAGATCATCGGCAACCTCGACGGCATCGACTTCGCCACCCGCGCCGCCGCGAACGAGATCAACATCCGCGCCGCGCTGATCGCCGAACAGCAGGCCGGCCGCGGCGCACCGGGTCAACCACGCGCCGATCGGTTGCGCGCCTTCCTGCGGCACCGCCGATTCCTCGCCTTCGACAACTCGACGAACGGCCACTTCATCGAGATGGTCGGCGAGATCGGCGCCGACACCCGCACCGCCACCGTCGTCGTCCCCGGCACCTTCGCCGGTATGAACACCAGCGCCGACGAATCTGCTGCGGCAACCGAACTGGCGCGACGCACCGGCGGTCCCGTGTTCGTCTACCTCGACGGCGACCTGCCGCAGCAACTCGGCCACGAACGCCTGCCCGCCATCCTCGGGCTGGTCGGCGCCGCCGGACTACCACTGGCACTGCGGGATTCCGCCGCCGACCCGCGGTTCGCCCGGGAAATGGCGCCGCGGTTGGTGTCGTTCGCCCGCGAACTCGACACCGAACTCGCCGCCCACACAACGGGAGTCCGGACCACCGTGATCGGGCACTCCTACGGCGGATCGGTCGTCGGCTCGGCCGAACAGCTCGGCCTGCGCGCCGACAACGTGATCTACGCGTCGTCGGCGGGCACCGGGGTGTTCGACGGCCCATGGCGCAACCCGAACCCCGACGTCGCACGTTATTCCCTCACCGCACCCGGCGATCCCATCCAGTACGTGCAGTCACTGCCGGGCAATCCACACGGCCACGACCCGGACACCGCGCCAGGAGTGATCCGGCTCGACACCGGGGAGTACGGCGATGGGCGCCTCGTCGCAGGCGGCTCCGGACACAGCGATTACTGGCGGGACCCGGACTCGACGGCGTTCACGAACATGGTGAAGGTGATCACCGGGGACGAGCCGACCCGCTACGTCGACCACGCGCCGGACCGGCCGACCGATCCCCTACTGCACGTTGCCGGTGACCTGCTGCGGTCCGTCATCGGACCGGTCGGCGGCGGCCTGCTCGACGGCACGATCGACCTCCCCGGCCCGCTGCCGGACATCCCCCTGCGCCTGCCCCGCCTGCCCTGGTCGGCATGAGGGCACCAGCATTCGGCGACGACAACCGGATTGACGGCACCCCGGCAGATGCGCGACGATGCGGTACGTGTTCGGATCTCGTCTCATCGCCCCAGGGTGTGCGGAGGTTGTCGGCGTGACCGCCGGCCTCGCTTGACTCCCCGGCCCCACAGGCGCGTGCATCGCATCGTTGCGACCGCGCCGGTGGAAACGTACTCCATTCACCACTCACACTTCAGGGACCTTGACTCATGCATGCCCTCACCGAATCACAGATCCGCAAGTCATTCGTGAATACGACTCTGCGCGAACGCAATTCCATCACCCTGTCCACACACTTCGCCGATACCGACTGGGACCGTGTCGATTTCCTGGGCTGGCGCGACCCCAAACTCCCGCTCGTCGGATACCTGGTCGTACCCGTCGACGACAAGCTGGTCGGCGTCATGCTCCGCCGCGGTGAGCGCCAGCCGCGGACCCGGCCGCAGTGCTCGTTCTGCGAAGACGTGCAACTGCCCAACGAGGTCGCGTTCTACAGCGCGAAACTCGGCGGCGCGGCCGGACGCAAGGGAGACACCGTCGGCACGCTGGTCTGCGCCGAGTTCGAATGCTCCCACAATGTGCGGGTGAAGCCGTCGGCGATCTTCGCCGGTGACGACCCGGAAGCCATTCGGCAGCAACGGATCGACGCATTGCGCCTGCACGCGCAGGGGTTCGCCCGGCGAATCCTGCAGGGGTAGCTTGACGACGTGCGCCCGCGTTCAGCGGAACGCGGGCGCACGAAGGTCGACGGGGGTCAGCCGAGCTTGCCCAATTGCATCCAGGTGTCGACGACAGTGTCGGGGTTCAGCGACATCGACTCGATCCCCTGCTCCATCAGCCATTCGGCCAGGTCCGGATGGTCACTCGGACCCTGTCCGCAGATGCCCACGTACTTGCCGCGCGCCTTGCAGGCGGCGATCGCCGCGCTGAGCATGTACTTGACGGCGGGATCGCGCTCGTCGAATGATGCTGCGACGAGCGCGGAATCGCGATCGAGGCCGAGTGTCAGCTGCGTCATGTCGTTGGAGCCGATGGAGAATCCGTCGAAGTGATCGAGGAAGGCGTCGGCGATGACGGCGTTGGACGGCACCTCGCACATCATGATCACCTCGAGCCCGTTCTCCCCGCGCGTCAGCCCGTGCGAGGCGAGCAACGCGATGACGCCTTCGGCCTCGGCGACGGTGCGGACGAACGGGATCATGATCTTGACGTTGGTCAGACCCATCTCGTCGCGGACGTATTTCAGGGCCTCGCACTCCATGGCGAAACACTCGGCGAAATCCTCCGACAGGTACCGCGACGCGCCGCGGTAGCCGATCATCGGGTTCTCCTCGTCGGGCTCGTACAGACTCCCGCCGACCAGCTTCTCGTACTCGTTGGACTTGAAGTCCGACATCCGCACGATCACCGGATGGGGCGCGAACGCGGCACCGATCGTCGCGACTCCCTCGGCGACCCGCTTGACGAAGAACTCCCGCGGGCTCGAGTAGGCGGCGATCGCCTCACCGATCTGCTCCTTGAGCGGGCCGTCGAGGGTGTCGAAGTCGAGCAGCGCCTTGGGGTGAATCCCGATCTGGCGGTTGATCACGAACTCCAGCCGCGCCAGACCGACGCCGCTGTTGGGCAGTCGGGAGAACGCGAACGCCTGCTCGGGGGTGCCGACGTTCATCATGATCTTCGTGCCGATCTCCGGCATCGCCTCGATCGTGGACTCGGTGACGTCGAAGTCGAGCAGGGTGTCGTAGACGTACCCGGCGTCGCCCTCGGCACACGAGACGGTGACCTCGCGGCCGGCGTCCAGCGAGCGGGTGGCGCCACCGGTGCCGACCACCGCGGGGATGCCGAGTTCGCGGGCGATGATCGCGGCGTGGCAGGTACGGCCGCCGCGGTTGGTGACAATTGCGCTGGCGCGCTTCATGATCGGTTCCCAGTCGGGATCGGTCATGTCGGCGACGAGCACTTCACCGGGCTGGAACTCATGCATCTGTTCCACCGATTCGAGGACGCGTACGGCGCCGGCGCCGATGCGGTGGCCGATCGCCCGACCCTCGGCCAGGACGGTGCCGGTCTCGTTGAGCCGGAACCGCTGCTGACCGGTGACCGCAGCACGCGACTGCACGGTCTCCGGACGCGCCTGCAGGATGTAGAGCTCACCGTCGACGCCGTCGCGGCCCCACTCGATGTCCATCGGCCGCTTGTAGTGTTCCTCGATCACCAGCGCCTGGCGGGCCAACGACTCGACCTCCGCGTCGGTGAGGCTGAGCAGTCGCCGATCGGCAGGCTCGACGTCGACGAACTCGATGGTCTTACCGACCGACCGGTCGTCGGTGTAGACCATCTTGGTCGCCTTGGAGCCGATCCCCCGCTTGAGGATCGCGGGACGGCCGGCTCGTAGCGCGGGCTTGTAGACGTAGAACTCGTCGGGATTCACCGCGCCCTGCACGACGGCTTCGCCCAGCCCGTAGGAGGACGTCACGAAGATCGCGTCAGGGAAGCCCGATTCGGTGTCGATGGTGAACATGACGCCCGAGGCGCCGATGTCGGAGCGGACCATCTGCTGCACGCCGGCCGACAGCAGCACCGCATCGTGGTCGAAATTGTGATGCACCCGGTAGGCGATGGCGCGGTCGTTGTAGAGCGACGCGAACACCTCGTGGGTCGCCTGCAGAATCGCGTCGATGCCGCGCACGTTGAGGAAGGTCTCCTGCTGCCCGGCGAACGACGCGTCCGGCAGGTCCTCGGCGGTCGCACTGGACCGGACCGCGAACGACGCCTCGTCCGAGCCGCCGGACAGTTCGGTGTACGCCGCCCGGATGTCGGCCTCGAGATCTTCGGGGAACCGCTGCTCGAGCACCGCGGTCCGGATCTCCTTACCCGCTTCGGCCAGCGCCTGCACGTCCTCGATGTCGAGGTCGGCCAGACGCTTGCTGATCCGCTCGGCCAGGCTGGACCCGGACCCGTCGGGCGTGCTCAGGAACCGCCGGTAGGCGTCGGCGGTCGTGGCGAATCCGTTGGGCACCCGGACCCCGAGATTGGTCAGGTTGCGCACCATCTCGCCGAGTGACGCGTTCTTGCCGCCCACCTGCTCGATGTCGTCGAGGCCGAGGTCGGCGAACCACCGGACGTTGCTGTTCATGAAACTGGCTCCTCAATCACCTTCGATGGGTCTGCGGGCGAGCACCTGCAGGATCAGCGTGGACATCTCCTCGACGGATTTCGCCGACGAATCGATAATGGGTAGGTCGTGGGCGCGGTACAGCGACTCGGCGCGCTTCAGTTCGTAGGAGCACTGTTTCAACGACGCGTAAGTCGAGTTCGGCCGACGCTCGGTCCGGACCGCGCTGAGCCGGGCCGGAGTGGTCAGAATCCCGAAGCAGCGATCTCGTAGATGCCGGATCGGGCGCGGCAATACGTCGCTCGCGAGATCTTCGTCGACGAGTGGGTAGTTCGCGACGAACAGTCCGTGCTGCAGCGCCAGATACATGGTCGTGGGGGTCTTGCCGCAGCGTGACGGTGCGACCAGGATCGCGTCGGCCTTGTCCAGCGATCGGACACTCTGGCCGTCGTCGTGCTCGATCGCGTACTCGACGGCCTGCATCCGCGCGTTGTAGCGCTTGACGTCACCGACGCCGTGCAGCCGCGCGGGTGCCCGGGCCCCAGCGGTGCCGAGGATGGTTTCGATCTGACCGATGTGGGAGTCGAAGAAGTCGATCAGCGGGACGCGAGTCTTGTGCAGCTCGGCCCGGACCTCGTCGAGTACCGCGGTCGCGAACGCCAGCGGTGTGACGCCGCGATCCATGGCGGCATCGAGCCGCTGCACCACCTCGCGGGCCTCCTCGACCGTGGTGATGAACGGGATCAACGTCCGGTCGAACCGTTGGTCGGGGAACTGCAGCAACAGCGCGTTGCCCATCGTCTCGGCGCTGATTCCGGTGCTGTCGGACAGGAAGAACACCGGAACCGTGGAGTCACCGGGGTGTCCGGCGTGCGTCTGACTCACCCGACTATTCTCCTGTCGTTCGACGATGCGCCCACCTATCGTTGCGCATGCGTTCCGTGGGGCGGCGAGGTGGTCACATCTTCCGGTAGCAGCCGGGACCGGTCAACAGTTGTGTGTAGCCCTTCGCACGCTTCCGACCCGTCGGTTCGGCGTCTTCTACGATCGACCTGTGACGTCCGCGAGGAATTGCCGGCAACGATGAGTGACGACGCCCAGCGACGGCGGATCGGCCCCAACGACGGACCTGTCGAAGACGAACTCGAACGCAGCTTCGAGGCCGTCGTCACCGAAGGTGCCGAACGCCTGCATCGCACGGGACGCGCCGTGATCATCACCGGCTTGTTCGGCGGGATTGAGGTGTCGGTTGGCATCATGGCGATGCTGGCCGTGCTCCACCAGACGGGAAATCACCTTCTCGCCGGCGTGGCGTTCTCCATCGGACTCATCGCCATCTACCTCGCACACAGTGAGTTGTTCACCGAAGACTTCCTGATGCCGATCGCGGCGGTCGTGGCACGCGACGGCAGGCTTCGTGACCTGGCCAAACTGTGGATCGGCACCCTCGCTGCCAATCTGGTCGGTGGCGCGGTCATGATGTGGATCATCACTCGTGCGTTTCCCGAGTGGAACTCGACATTGGCCGAATCGGCCGAGCACTTTGTCCACGCCCCCCTCGGTCTGCAATCCATCTGCCTGGCGATTCTCGGCGGGAGCACGATGACCCTGCTGACCAGGATGCAGCAGGGCACCGATTCGCCCGTCGCACGAATCATCGCGTGCGTCGGTGCAGCGTTTCTGCTCGCAGGTCTGCAACTGTTCCACTCGGTTCTCGACTCGCTGCTGATCTTCGGCGGCATGTTCTCCGGTGCTGACGTCAGCTACGTCGATTGGCTCCGGTGGTTCTGGTACGCGGTGCTGTTCAACGTCGTCGGCGGAGTGGTGCTCGTGACATCGCTCCGGCTTCTGCGGACGAAGGAACTGGTGGAGGAAGAGCGCAGGGACGGCACTTACAGCGGCGGGTGACGTATATACGACGAGACCCCTCGTCGCTGCTCCGTCGCAGCTGAGAGGGGTCTCAAGTGTGGAGCTAGGGAGAATCGAACTCCCGACCTACTCGATGCGAACGAGTCGCGCTACCAACTGCGCCATAGCCCCGGGCGATCATCAACTGATCAACCGCAGGCAACTCTAGCAGCCCGGGTGGGGCACTTCGCAAACCGCCGCGCACTCAGCCCGCACGACGGTGCGGCTGGTCTTCGCGCACGATCCGACGATGCTGGTACGGCGGCAGGTGATCGAAGATCGGGTCTTCGTCGTCGATCTCGAGGACCGTGGATCCACCGGGACGGCGCAACCGCGGAGGCGGCGGCGCGGCGGCGAACTCGGGCACTGCGGCCGCCCGACGGCGACGCTCGTCCTCGTCGTGACGGGCGCGACGGGCACGGGCCGCGCGCTGGGCCCGAATGCGCTGCTCGGTGGCGGTGGCGCGGCGTAGGTAGGCGAGGTAGCCGATCAGCATCAGCGCGCTCACGGCGGTGAGAATCCAGCCGGTCGCGCCGAGGAAGATCCCGGACGCGATGGCCGCAATCACCAGGACCACCAACCCGATCAGCACCCGCTGCCGTTCGCGGTACTTCATCTCCGCGCGCTTCGCGTCGGGCGAATAGGCGGTGCGACGCCGGCGTGGCGGCTCCGGGCGCTCCTCGGCAGCGGCCGGCGCGGGCGCGGCGGGGGTCTCATCTCGGTGCTGCGCTACCGCGGGCTCTTCCTCGAAGTCGTCCTCGTCCTCGTCGTCGAAGTCCTCGTAGTCGTCGTCGAGGTCTTCTTCGAGGTCTTCTTCGAGGTCTTCTTCGAGGTCGTCTTCGAGGTTGTCTTCGTACTCGTCAACCTCGTCGTCGTACTCGTCCTCGTCCTCGAACTCCTCGTCCTCATCGACGAGTTCACCGTCGTCCTCGTCCTCGAGGTCGCCCTCGTCGAGATCGGCCTCGTCATCGGCCTCGTCTTCGGTCTCGAGCTCGGCGTCGACGACATCGGCCGAGTCGTCAGACTCCGCATCGGGTTCCGGATCGACGAACTCGCCGTCAACGGTGATCGTGTCCTCGTCGGCGGCCTCATCGGTGTCGATGTCGGTGTCGGTGTCGGCGGATTCGATGTCTGCCGAATCGATTTCGTCGACACTGTCGTCGGTGTGCGAGTCGGCATCAACGGTCGGCGCCTCGACTGTGGCGTCGGTCGCGCGGCGCATCTTCGAGGTCGCCTTGGTGGTGTCGGCGTCAGAATCTGGTGCGGTCGTGTCTTTTTCGTCGTCGAGAACCGCGGTCGCCGTGCGAGTGCGAGTAGATCGCTTGCTGCGCTCGGACTTCCACGACGGATCGTGCGGGTGGGCACCCGACGCGCGCCGGCGTGCGGTCCGGGTCTGCGTGCCGCCGCGATGCAGCAAGCGGGTTGCCTTGACCGCATCGGTGGTCTTGCGCATCTGGGGCCGACCCTTGAGGACCATCGGAACCAGAACGAAAAGCCATACGGCCACAAGGCAGACCCACAGAACTGAGTTCGGCATTTGCGACTCTCCCCTCTTTTCACTCTGGTTACACGGCGCCACCCCACAATCTAGGGGTGGGCGAGTGCCAACCTGCGCAGACGCGCCGGGGAACGACCACATTGACGCCGATTCACAGTCGACTCTCAGCCGGACCGGTGTCAGTGAAAGGACGCGCGTCCCGCCCGGACGAGTGTCTCGGCGGCACTGCCGACGACTTCTTCGGCGGTCAGCGCGAAGAGGATGTGATCACGCCACTTCGCGTTGACATCCATATAGCGCTGCAGGAGGCCTTCGCGGCGGAACCCGATCTTCTCCAACACCGCCTGGGACGCGCCGTTGGACGGTTGTACTGTCGCGTCGAGCCGATGGAGGCCGACCGGACCGAAACAGTGGTCGACGCCCAATGCTGCTGCGGCGGTGGCAATTCCCTGCCCTGAACGATTCGCGTCGACCCAGTATCCGATCCACGCGGTGCGCACGGCGCCGCGCTGGATGTTGCCCACGGTGAGTTGTCCGACGTAGTCGCCGTCGACCTCGATGACGAACGGCAACACCGCACCGCGTTTCGCCTCCGACCGCAGGACCGAGAACTGTGGGGCCCATGCGCTCGGATGATGCCGTTCGGACCAGCTGCCGACCCCGGTCGGCTCCCACGGCAGCAACGAGTTCTGGTTGCGGATCCGCAACTCGCTCCATGGCTTCGCGTCTCGCAGTCGCACCGGCCGCAGGGTGACGGCACCCGCCCGGGTCCGCAACGGACCCACCGTCGCGGGCCATCCGGGACTGGCCGGAGTCCCCGTCAACCACCTCAACACGCTTGACACTCTATGACGTGGTCAATGATTCGCGCGCCGTTACCCGCGCTGCGCCAGGAACGCGACCTCGACCTCGTCACCGGTCTTGAGTTCCTCGACGTCGGCCTCGACGATGATCAGGCAGTTCGCCTCGGCGAGCTCGGCGAGCAGGTGGGAACTGCCGGTCGGCGAGGCGCCGATGACCTGCACCAAATACTCGCCGGATCGTTCATCACGCATCAGTTGGCCGCGCAGGAATCCCTTGCGACCGGCCACCGAGGCGATCGGTCCGATGGTGCGTGCCTTGATGATCCGGCGCATCGGCTGACGTTTGCCGAGCGCGATGCGGATCAGCGGCCGCACCATCACCTCGAAGGTGACCAGCGCGCTGACCGGGTTGGACGGCAGCAGGAACGTGGGGACCTCGTCCCGGCCGAGCCGCCCGAAGCCCTGCACCGATCCCGGATGCATCGCCACCCGCACGATCTCCAACTCGCCGAGATCACTCAACGCGTCGGCGACCGCTCGGGACGCAGCCCCGCCCACGGCCCCGCAGATCACCACGATCTCGGACCGGATGAGTTGCGCCTCAACGACTTCGCGCATGCGGGAGGTCTCCCGTTCGGCAATGCCGACACGGTTGACGTCGGCGCCGGCGTCGCGGGCCGCGGCCGCGAGTGCGTAGCTGTTGACGTCGAAGATCTGTCCGGGTCCGGGCGACCGGTCGATGTCGACGAGTTCGCTGCCGACGGAGATGACCGAGAGTCGCGGCCGGGGATGCACCATCACCCGCGCCTGCCCGACCGCGGCGAGCAGACCGACCTGGGCCGAGCCGATGATCGACCCGGCACGCACGGCGACGTCGCCGGGTTGCACGTCGTCGCCGATGCGCCGCACGTAGTCGCCGCTGTCCACGGCGTGCCCGATCTTCACCCGCTGTTCGCCACCGTCGGTCCACCGCAACGGGACCACTGCATCGGCCAGCGTGGGCATCGGGGCACCGGTCTCCACGCGCACGGCCTGACGCGGCTGCAGGCGAGTGGGTGTGCGCTCCCCCGGCTGTACCGTGCCGACGACCGGGAGTTGCACGATCATCGGCTCGTTGGCCGCCAGCTCCACGAGTTCGGCTCCGCCCGAATCGAATTCCTCGATGTCCTCGGGCGCGATGGTGCCGGCGAGATCGACGTCGACGGCCCGCACGGCGTAGCCGTCGATCGCCGCCTGATCGAAGCCGGGCATCGGTCGTTCGGTGACGACCTCTTCCGCGCACATCAGACCCTGCGCCTCGGAAATAGCGACCCGCACGGGACGCGGCGCGACCGCGGCGGCGGTCACGATCGTCAGATGATCCTCGACCGAACGCATGTCACCCCTCGCCCATCTCGTCTACCGGCACACTTCGGTACGAGATTAGCGGTCCGCCCACCGCAGATGAGGCAGGCGCGCGGGCCTTGATGGTGCTCAGCCCTCGGCGAGTCGCTTCTCCAGCCACTCCCGCAAGTCCGGGCCGTAGTCTTCGCGGTCGAGGGCGAAGTCCACGGCCGCCTTGAGGTAGCCGCCGGGGTTGCCCAGGTCATGGCGCGTGCCGTGATGCACGACGACGTGTACCGGTTCGCCCTCTTCGATCAGCAGCGCGATCGCGTCGGTCAGCTGCAACTCGCCACCGGCTCCCGGAGTGATACGACGCAGCGCGTCGAAGATCTTGCGGTCCAGGATGTAGCGGCCGGCCGCGGCCAGGTTCGACGGCGCATCCTTCGGCTCGGGCTTCTCGACCATCCCCTTGAGCCGCTTCACGTTCGGGTTGTGGGCGTCTGGGAGTTCCTCGACGTCGAACACGCCGTAGGCGCTGATCCGGTCGCCGGGCACCTCGATCGCGCACAGCACCGAACCCCCACGACGCGCGCGGGTGCGGGCCATCACCTCGAGCACACCGCCGGGCAGGACCAGGTCGTCGGGCAGCAGCACGGCAATCGCGTCCTCGTCGGCGTCGAGGTAGTTCTCCACGCAGCCGACGGCGTGACCGAGGCCGAGCGGCTTGTCCTGCACGACCGAGGCGACCTCGAGGAGCGACGGCGCCTTGCGCACCTTCGCGAGCATCGCCTCCTTGCCGCGCTTGGCCAGGGTGTTCTCCAGCACGAGATCCTCGACGAAGTGCGCGACCACCCCGTCCTTGCCGGGCGAGGTGACGATCAAGAGACGTTCGGCGCCGGCCGCCTTTGCCTCCTCGGCAACGAGTTCGATACCCGGGGTATCGACAACGGGCAGCAATTCCTTGGGGACCGTCTTCGTCGCCGGCAGAAACCGCGTCCCGAGGCCGGCGGCCGGCACCACTGCGGTCCGCGGAATGGGCGGTGTGCTCGACGATGTGTTGGGCGACGACGCATTCTGGGTTGACACGTCGGTAGGCTTGCTCACGCCACTGGAAGTCATGAGGACACCCTAATGGCCATTCCTGCGGGGAGTCTGCCGAGTTGATGTCGGATTTCTTCGGGTGCGACGGATAACACATTTTTCTGTCAACGCAGAGAGCGGCCGCAATGCCTGAGACGACGAAGCAGCAGCTACGCCTCGAGTTCGAACAGCGACGCGCATCGCTGAGTCCCTTCCGGCGCGAGGAGATCGCGGCGAACCTCGCCGAATGGATCTATTCCGCGCCGTTCCGCCTCGAATACGACGTGACCGTCGCGGCCTACGTGCCGATCCGCACCGAGCCCGGCTCCGCAGCCCTGCTCGACGCGCTCCTCGACCGTGGCGTCACGGTGCTGCTCCCCGTCGTCCCCGACGGTGAGCCTGCGGCACTTGACTGGGTGCGCTACGACGGCGCGAGTTCGCTGGCCATCGCACGTTTCGGCTTGCTGGAACCGATCGGGGACCGTCTTGGCGCCGATGCTGTCGAGGCCGCGTCGGTGATCTTCGTGCCCGCCTACGCCGTCGACAAGACGGGCAATCGGCTGGGTCGCGGGGCCGGCTACTACGACCGGACCCTGCAGCGTGTGTCCGCAGAACTGGTCGCGGTGGTGAACGACGACGAGGTCGTGACGGCGTTACCCGCCGATCCGCACGATGTGCGGGTCGGATGGGTGCTCACCCCGGATGCCGGGTTCCGGCAGCTGGGCTGAGCCGACCTGATGCTCAGGCGGAGGTAGCCGCCGGAGCGGGCTTGCTGTCGCTCTTGGTCGACGAGCTCGACGAGGAGTCCGACGAGCTACTGCTGCTCGACGACGAGCTGTCCGACGACGAGGTGGAACTGTCCTTGGTCGATGCGCTGTCCGACGAGCTCGACCCGGAACGGGAGTCGGTGCGGTAGAAGCCGCTGCCCTTGAAGACGATGCCGACCGAGTTGAACAGCTTGCGCAACCGGCCCGCGCACTGCGGGCATTCGGTGAGCGAATCGTCAGAGAAGGACTGGACGATGTCGAACTTGTTGTCGCACTCCGTGCACGCATACGAGTAAGTGGGCACCGCTAACCTCCGAGACGTAGTCGATCGTTGGTCATTCTAACCGAAGTTGGCACTCCGACATTCCGAGTGCCAAGCAACGGCATTCGCGCCGGTCAGTCGCCGATTAGCGCAATATCGCGATCGGGGACGCCGTCACGGTTCATATCGGCCTCGCGCGCCTTGTGCGCATCCCACCGCAGCAGCGCACCCGCGGACAACGCGGCCACCACACTGCCGACGAGGATCGCGACCTTGGCGGCCGTGTCGTGGCTGCTCGATCCGTGTTCGAAGGAGAGTTCGGCGATCAGCAGGGCGACGGTGAATCCGATGCCGGTCAGCATGCCCACCGGCACCAGGTCGCGTAGCCCGATCGCATCGGGCAACCGCAGCGGCGTGAATCTGACCATGACGGCGGTCGCCCCCAGCACACCCACGATCTTGCCGACGATCAGCCCGAGGAAGATGCCGATCGACACCGGTTGCAGGATGTCGGACTCCCCGATCACCGTGACCCCCGCGGACAGGAAGGCGAAGATCGGCAGGGCGACGGCCGACGACGTCGGTCGGATGGCGACCTCGAATTGATGAGTGCGGGAACTGGTTTCGCCGTGCATCGCGAGGGCCGGCACGGCGAAGCCGAGCAGCACGCCTGCGACGGTGGCGTGCACGCCCGAGGCGTGCATGAGCGCCCAGGCGACGACCGCCAGCGGGAGCAGCACGACGGGGATCAGGAATCGGTGACGCGGACGCCGACGCCGGACGAGCACCCCGAACACCGCGATCACGACCAGCGCCGCCACCAGCAACGCGACGTTGATGGTCTCGGTATAGAAGGTCGCGATGACGGTGATGCCGAGCAGGTCGTCGACGACGGCGAGGGTCAGGAGGAAGGTGCGCAGGGCGAGCGGCAGTCCGCGACCGAAGATCGCCAGCACCGCGAGGGCGAACGCGATGTCGGTCGCGGTGGGGATGGCCCAGCCGCGCAGCGCTTCCGGGTCACCCGCGGCGACGACGGCGACATAACACAGCGCAGGCACCACCATGCCGCCGATCGCGGCGACGATCGGGACCCCGGCCAGTCGGATGTCGTGCAGACTCCCGGCGACGAACTCCTGCTTGAGTTCGACACCGACGATGAAGAAGAAGATGGCGAGCAAGCCGTCGGCCGCCCATTCGGCGACAGACAGATGTAGGTGCAGTGACTCGGGACCGAACTCGTACGCGATCAGGGAGTCGTAGGCGTCGCGCCACGGCGAGTTCGCCCAGACGACGGCGGCGATCGCGGCGATCAGCAGCAGCGCTCCGCTGGTGACATCGAGGGATACCCAGCGTCGGAATCGCTGACGCGGGGATGGTTGGTGGGATACCGGTGTGGTCATCAGATCTCCTGGTAGTCGACGGCCGGGTAGCGCTGCATGCACGTACCCTCTCCCGACCGGACAGGGTCGGGGCCGACCAGACTTCCCGGCTCACCGGGTGTTCATTCTCCCCGACTTGTCCGACGGACGCCAATTGATCCGGGGCGCGGGGCGCGCGTCATCCACAGCGCGAACCGATGACCGGAGTTGTCCACAGATCGTCTTCGGCGGCATCTCCGCAGGTCGAACCGCGACTACGGTCCTGCTCATGCAGTTGATGTCTCGCGACAGTCTGTCGCCCCGGGTGACCGATCGGGTCCGCCACCTGCTCCGCCCCGGGTGGGCCCGGTCGGTACTGGTGCGGCGCACCGTGTCGGTGCTCCTGATCATCGCCGCGGTCGCGGTGACCGTCGCCGGACACCGCAGCGCGCAGGAGCGTTCGGTCGTGGTGTCGGCGCATGATCTGCTGCCCGGCCACACCCTGGCACCGACAGATCTCGCGGTGCGGGAGGTCCCCGGCGGCGTGCTTCCGGCGGGCGCGCTGCGACTGACCGCCGACGCCGTCGGACGAACCCCGGCGGGTCGCGTCGGCGCCGGTGAGATTCTCACCGAGAACCGACTCCTGTCGTCACACCTGCCGATCGCGCTCATCGGCCGCGACGACGCACGACTGGTCCCGGTGCGGCTGACCGACGAATCGGTGGCGACGTTGCTGCAGGAGGGCGACGTGGTCGACGTCATCGCCGCCTCCGACGACGCCCCGCACGCCGACTCGACAGTCCTCGCACGCAACGCTGTGGTCGCCCTCCGGGTGACGAGCGCGGAGCAACGCTCCCTGACCGCCGGCCGAAACGACGCGCGCCCTGTCCTTCTCGCGATGGATGAAGAGTCCGCGCACAAGGTCGCGGCGACGGGTCTCGACACCGCATTGGCCGTCGTTCTCCATTGAATTCGTTTCGCGCGGATCAAGCGAAACGTGACAATGGTCGTTTACGATCCTCAAGAAGCATCGAATACCTGAACAAGAGCGGGAACCGACATATAGAGAGGACCGCACACCGTGCTCAAGGGATTCAAGGAGTTCATACTCAAGGGCAACGTCGTCGAATTGGCCACCGCGGTCATCATCGGTGCTGCCTTCACCGCCATCGTCACGGCGTTCACCACCAGCATCATCTCCCCGCTGTTCGCGGCGATCCCCACCGGGAACGGTGATTGCGGTGGCGGCACCGAGGTTGCGGGCACCGACACCACCATTGCCGCGCCGGTACAAACCTGCGGATTCGGGTTCAGAATCGTGTCGGACAATCCTGCGACCTTCATGGACTTCGGCGCCCTGTTCGCAGCCGTGATCAACTTTCTGATCATCGCGGCGGTCGTCTACTTCCTGATCATCGTGCCGTACAACAAGTTGACCGCACTGGGTGGTTACAGCAAGAAAGCCGAGGTCAGCGAGATCTCGCTGCTCACCGAGATCCGCGATCTGCTCGATCCCGAAGGGTCGTCGAGGGCGAAGGAAGAGGCTGAGAAGGAACTGCCCCCGCACCTCAAGGACCCCGCCGGACCACCGAGTGGCGGCACCCCGGTCCCGGTCGGCGCCGGCAACGATCCGGGCGTGACCCAGCGGCTGACCACACCGCCGCCGCAGGCTGCTCCCCCACAGCCGTCGGGCCCGCCCCAGTCCGCCCCGCCCCAGTCCGCACCGCCACAGTCGGCACCGCCACAATCAGCCCCGTCGGCCAACCCGCCGTACCCGACGCCGCAGCCGGGTCCCGGTAACTACCCGCCGCCGGGCACCTATCCGCCGGGCAATTTCCCGCCCCAGCGGTACCCGGGGGACTATCCCGACGGTCCGGGACGCCACTCCCGCTGACACTCAACGGTTTCCATCCACGATGCCCACGTCCAGCAGGACGTGGGCATCGACCTTTCCACACTGCGCAGCGCTTTCGGACTCCCAGCGAGTTGACAGGTTCTTTGCCAGTCATCCACAAGGTTGGCTTCCTACTGTCTTCTGCAGCAGGGGGAGATCGTCACGCTCCACCGGCTGGAAACATCCATACGTGACTCACAGTGGAGGTAACCATGCCATATCCAGGACCTCATGGCGGACCACAACCAGGCCGGCGCCCCGGGCCGCGCAACTGGCGTCCGCGCCCGGAACCGCGCCCCGAACCCCCGCGTCGTCCGCGGCCGATCCCGTTCCCCTTCTTCGGAAGCAGCTAAGAGTTCGCATATATTGCGATGAGAGCGCGATGAATGCGATGATCCCGTTGTCCTCTTCTGGGCAGCGGGATCATTGGTTTCGGCGAACCCGGGTCCGAGCGCAGCGCCGCCGCATCGATCGCGGTCGACTGCCCGTTACATAATTGCGAGGTGCAATTAATCACGCCGGATTCGTCGTGTACGACGTTGAACCCACCAGTCAGCCCTTGTTACGTTTTGATTACGGCAGCCCCTGACGCATCAGGCGTCACTCCGGGGGGATGTCGGTACAAGGTCGGGACCCTTTCGTCGGTACCCGATCACAGCCGAAACAGAGGGAGAATCCAATGCCTCATGGACCTAGCCATCACGGCGGACCCGATCACGGACCGGGGCGCCCGCCCTACGGCCCGCCGCGCCGCCCGGTTCCGCCGCCGCCGCCGCGTCGCCCGCGCCGCCGGCCGATGCCCCCGTTCTTCTTCTGGGGCAGCTGACAGCTGATCGAAAGCCCTGCCGCATCGTCGATGCGGCAGGGCTTTTCGCATTCCGGTGCCCTGGTCAGGCGCGGATGAGCTTCCCGTCCCGCGCGGTGATCGTGTAGTCGGCGACCGCAGCGACCTTGTCGTCGTGCGTGATCAGCAGCGTGGTGCGCGACCGGGCGAGCCTCTCCATCGGCGCCAGCACGCGCTGCGTCGTTCCCGCGTCCAATCCGGTGGTCGGTTCGTCGAGGATCAACAGCGGCGTGTCCCGCAGAAACGCCCGCGCCAGCGCGATGCGCTGTTGCTGCCCGCCGGACAGGTTGCTGCCGCCATCGCGCAACTGGGTGTCGAATCCGTCGGGCAACTCATTGATGAAGCCTGCCGCATCCGCGGCCACCGCAGCCGCCATCACCTGGTCGTCAGAGGCCTCTGGCCGGCCGTAGCGGATGTTGTCGGCGATGGACAGGTTGAACAACGCCACCCGCTGCGGCAGCACCGCCATATGCGCACGCAGTTGTCGCAGGCTCATCGAGCGGATGTCGGTGCCATTCAGCCGGATCGAGCCGCTGTCCGGATCGTAGAAGCGCAGCAGCAGATACATGAGCGTGCTCTTGCCCGAGCCGCTCGCACCCAGCAGCGCAACGAAATCGCCTGGGGCGATGGACAGATCCACCTCGTCGAGCACCCGACGATCCGAGTCGGGATAGGCGAAGGTGAGGTGATCGATCTCGATGCCGACCGACGACGCGACGGGTCCGACCGCTGCGGCGTCGAGTCGCTCGTTCGGATGCACTTCGGCGGAGTCGGCGTCGCTGGTCGCGAGCGCGACCGCTTCGGGCGTCTCGGGTTCGTCATGATCGGTGATGGCGATGGGTGCGTCGAGAACCTCGGCGACGCGTTCGGCACTCGCGGTTGCCGAGGTCACCGACACGACCAGACCGCCGAGCGTCTGGATGTTGGGGTACATGTAACCGAGGTAGCCGGTGAGCGCGATGAGCGTCCCGATACTGGCGTTGCCGCGCGAGATCTGCCAGGCGCCGACCGCGAGAACGGCCATCATGCACAGCATTTCGACGATGGTGACCGTCTCGGAGAACGCCGCGTTTGCCTTCAGTTCGGACACCCGCGCGTTACGCCAGATGCGGCTCTCGGCCAGCACCCGCCTGCGGTCCCGCTCCCCCTGATTGTCGGCCTGGATCGAGATGGCGTGCGTGACGCCCTCGTTGATACGGGAGCTGATGCGGCCATTGGCTTTTCGCTCTCGCCGTGCGGCGTCCTTGACCACCCGGCCGAACCAGCGGGACACCAGCCACAGCAGCGGCGCCAGGACGAACGCCAGCAGCGCGAGGTCCCAGCGGGTGACGAAGGCGGCGACGGCGTAGATGATGGTGGACCCGATCGCGATCGATCCCTGCACGATGCCCGACGACACGAGGTGCTCGATCTCGTCGACGTCGCCGCTGTGCCGGGCGATGAGGTCACCGGTCTCGAACTGCCGTCGGGTGTGGGGTGCGAGGCGCTGGGTGTGCGCATAGAGGCGATCACGCAGCCGCAGCAGGATCCGCTCGGTGACGAGCCCCGACATCAGGTTGCCGCTGTAGGAGGCGGCCGCACTGACCAGTGACACCGCAGCCCAGATGGCCAGCGGCACCCAGAGCGCCGACAGGTCTCCGGTGACCAGCACGTCGTCGACGATGTGGGCGAACACCATGACGGTGACCACGCTCATGCCGACCTCGATGAAGAACAGCAGCACCGCCACCGCGAGTTTCCACCGCTGCCCGTGCATGACGGGCGCGAAGCGGCGCATCGCGGTCAGGACGTTGAGGTTGCGCGGCTGGTCGTCGTAGTGCGCGTCCGGGTCGTCGGCGTAGTCGTCGTCCACCTCGGCGTCGAGTCGCTCTCTGATCGGCAACGGACGTCCTCCTCTCGGCGGGTGCGAACTCCCCACCCGCACCGACAGTACTGAGCCGGTCCGTCAAGACGCCGCTGGGGCGGGATCAGACGAGTTGCCTGATCCCGCCCCAGCGGGTTTATGCAGTTGTGGAGGTCGAGCGGATCAGCCGAGGCTGAACGGCGCGCTGGCGATGCCCACGACGCCCTTGACCGAGTCTGTATTGACCGTGACCGAGGCGATGACGCGACCCTGTGCGTAGCCGGCGCAGCCGTCGACACCGAACTTCTCCTGTGAGAAGGCGACGCCACCGGAATTGCCCTTGAAGGTGTAGTCATTCACGTTGTAGTTCTTGTACGCAGTGCTGTCACCGGAGGTGGTGTTAATGATCCACACTGTCTGCACTTGGCCGGGTCCCAGAGTTACTCCGGCGTTGGCGTCGGCGCTCGGCGTCACCGACACGCCTCCGCTGTCAGACGGCGCACCCTCGACTCCGGCGCCGCTGCCGGCACCGGCGGTGAACGTCACCTGGCAACCGACCTGGTAGCCGACCTTGATGGTGCCGCCGTCGGCCTTGCCGCCGACCTTCACGCCCACCTTCGCCGAGCCCCATACCTCACGGCTGGTCTGCACGTTGGTGACGGCGCGCTGGTAGTTGACGTTCATGCCGGTCAAGGTCACGGTGACCTTGGTGCCGTCCATGAGCGTCTTGGAGAGTGTCTTACTGGGGATCGGACCGGCCGCAGCGCCACCGGCACCCAGGCTGGTCAGTCCGATGACGACGGCACCCGCGGCACCCGCGGTGGCGGCCAGCCGCTTGTTGATCTTCTTCATTTTCTTCCTTCGGGAAAGGTCAGTCTGCTCGTGAGCAGGAGAGTCTCAGGGTGTGCTGGTCATCCGAGGCTGAACGGCTGGCCGTACAGCGTCGACTGCATGTAGGTCCCGGACCCGTTCACCGTGCCGTCGTCGGTGTTGTATCCGTTGCCGGCGACCACCAGGACTGCCGAGCGAGCCGATGCGTAACCTGCGCAACCCGGCGTGTACACACTCGTCTGTACCTGGAGGCTCGCGGAGCCGCCGGACTTGATGTCCTTGTCGGTCACGTCGACGATCTTCACCTGACCGGGCGCCAGAGGCAGGGTCAGCGTCCCGCCACCGCCGAGGCTCGAGAGGCTGAGGCTGCCGCTCAGTCCGAGCGTCAAGCCGGTGATGTCGACCTGGCAGCCGATGATGTACTTGAGCGCGATGTTTCCGTTGAGACCCTTGCTCAGCTTCGCGGTGTAGGTACCGCCGAAGGCAGCGGCACGGTTGGCCGGGTTGTTCGCCACGGTCTGGGTGATCTGCGAGGCCTCGCCCTTGCGCCAGATCTGCACCTTCTCACCGGAAAGGCCGGTGGATTCCTTGTAGCCATTGGCCAGCGGACCGGCAGCTGCGCCGCCCGCCCCCATGCTGGACAGGCCAATGGCCGCAACTGCGGCAACGGCGGCGGCACCGGCGATGCGGCGCTGCCCACGCTTGCTGAACTTGCTCATTCGTTCCCTCTCACAGGATTCGGTTGTTGCTCTCGTAAGACACAACCGTGTGTTCACGAGTCGACCCTTGGGTTGCGGACCCCCGCCCCGCAACCGAAACCCTGTCGGCCTCGGCTAGCTGGAAGTCTGTCTCCCGCATCCCCTGCGCACCGTTTGCTGTTGTCAAGCGGAGTGCAGGACTCCTCCTCGGTCCTCTGTCGAGCACCGCAGTCGTTGTCGATCCGAACGTTATCTGAGCGATATCTCAGTCAGCAACAGGTCGAATCAACCGTGTCTGTAAGCAGACACTCAGGATCCTAAACCGGGAATTCACAATCTGTGGAAGTTTCGACGTTAACGGGAGGAAAACGCGCTGCTTCGGGCATGTCAGAACAGCGTCGTCACTCGTAATGGGGCGGACGGTTCGACTCGTACCAACCTCGCGACAGCCCGCTGTGACCTTCATCACTCTCGTCGGAAGTCAGCTCAGGGAGGTCGTCGCCGAAGACATCGTCGATCTTCCGCTTGCGTCGCCAATCGGCGCGCGACGACGGCGACCCGTCCGAGTCGCTGGTCACCGACGATTCCCGGTCGTCCTCCGGCTGGGTGTTCATGAGTCCGTACCTAGGCGCGACCGCGCCTCAGAATTCGCTGATCGCCTCGATGACGTGCTTGGCCAACGGCGCAACGGTGGCCATCCCGTCGCGGACGGCGGCCCGTGAGTTGGCGAGATTGACGACCAGAGTTTGTCCGGATATACCCGCAAGCCCCCGCGACAGTCCGCCGTCGGTGGCACCGGCGGCCAACCCGGAACTGCGGACGGCTTCCTCGATTCCGCGGAGTCGTCGATCCAGCAGCGGTTCGGTGGCCTCCGGTGTCACATCGCGGGCGCCGACACCGACGCCACCCACCGACACGACGAGGTCCACACCACCGATGACGGCGGTGTTCAGCGCGTTGCGGATCTCCACCTCGTCACCGGAGACGGTGACCGTGGCATCGACGTGGAAGCCGGCCTCGCCGAGCAACTCGCCCACCAGGGGACCCAACAATGGACCCAGCAGGGTCTGATCCTCGCCGTGTGCGGCCCGGTCGTCGACGACGACGACGAGCGCACGCCCGATCTCGGGATCCCCGACGACGGCGCGGACGTCGTCATCACGATGGCGGGCAACGAACTCGCGGGCGGCCGCATCGGCGGCCACCACGTCGTCGGGATCGATGGCGGTCGAGCCGGAGTCGTTCATTCGTCAGCCTTTCGTCGTCCCCCGTCGGGGGTTGGTGCGCGTACTCAGTTGGTCTGCAGGGTCTCCAGCGTGACCGGGACGGTTTTGGTCTGTCCGTTGGCGACGTAGGTGATGTTCACCGTGTCCCCCGGAGCGTGTGACCGGATCGCCGCGACCAGCGCGTCGCCGCTGGCGATGTTGCGATCGTCGACCTTGGTGATCACCGCATCCTTGGGAATCCCTGCCTTGTCCGCGGGTCCGCCTGCGGTGACGCTGGAGATGTAGGCGCCGGGCTGATCGGTGCTGGTGTTGGGCCGGACCGACACCCCGAGGCCGGCCTGGGTGGCCTTACCGGTCTCCTGGAGTTCCTTGGCCACCCGGATCGCCTGATCGATGGGAATGGCGAAGCCCAGACCGATGCTGCCGGTCTGTGACTCGCTCGACCCGCCGAGGCTCGCGATCGCGGTGTTGATGCCGATCAACGCGCCCTTGGCATTGACCAACGCACCGCCCGAGTTACCCGGGTTGATGGCGGCGTCGGTCTGGATCGCGTCGATCACCGAGGTGGTACCGGATTCCTTGGAGGTCGAGACCGGCCGGTTGAGCGCGCTGATGATGCCCGTGGTCACCGTGCCCTCGAGTCCCAGAGGTGCGCCGATGGCGATGACGTCCTGGCCGACGGCCAGGTTGTTGGAGGTGCCGACGGTGATCGGCTTCAGGTCGGAGCGGTCGACCTTGATGACGGCGATATCCGAGATCGGGTCGGCCCCGAGCACCCTGGCCGGCGCACGCGTGCCGTCGTGGAAGTTCACCACGACCTCGCTGGCCGGCTGATTGCCACCCGCCGAGACCACGTGGTTGTTGGTCATGACGACGCCGTCGGCGGACAGGATGACACCCGAACCCTCGCCCTCGGCGTTGCCCGAACGCACGTCGATGGACACGACCGAGGGGAGCACGTTCGCGGCGACCTGCTGGACCGAACCGGCCGGCGCCTCGACCTCGCCGCCCGATCCACTGTTCGGATCGCCGCCGAGCGGCCCGCTGTGCGCGGTGGAGCCGTCGTCGGCGACGTTGGCGCCGATCACGCCACCGATACCGCCCGCGACGAGCGCCAACACGGCGGCACCCGCGGCCAGTGCGGCCTTCGCGCCACCGGATCGCTTCGGTTTCGGTGCCGGGCCGGGTGTCGGGTCGCCACCAAAGGCCGGCATGCCGGGCGAGGTCGGCGGGGGCGTTCCGTAGGGCTGCTGGGGGCCGTACTGGCCGGCCGCCCCGAACTGCCCGGTACCCGGCGCGCTGTACGCGCTCGGCGGTGCATACGGGTTGGACGGCGCGCCGGGGGCGTAGGACTCCGGGAACTGTTGGGTGGGAGCCGCGTGTGAGCCGTAGTTACCGGCGTCCGACGACGATCCGGGCGCACCGTAGACCGTCTCGCCGTAGCCGTTGTCCTGGCCGTAGGGACCCGGCCCGCCCTGCGAACCGCCACTCGTCATCTCGTCAGTCCTCGCTCTCGTCGACCGCCACTCGGGCGATCATCCCCAACTCCCGACCTGGGCGAGCGCCCCAGTCGCTTCCCGCTCATCACACTATTGGATCGACCACGGGGCGCGAACACCGAAGGCGAAGTCCGTTCCCCCTATTGACGAACGACCTGAGGCGATGGTTCCTGTGGCGTCGGACGTCCGGGCAATGTCATTCGGATCAGCGCACCGCCCAGATGGGATTGCTCGGCCGCGACCGTGCCGCCGTGACGGGTCACCACCTGCCGCACGATCGCCAGGCCGAGCCCGGAACCGGGCATCGAGCGCGACTGTGTGGACCGGTAGAACCGTTCGAACACCAGTTGACGGTCTTCCTCCGGGATGCCGGGGCCGGAATCGGCGACGGTCAGCTCGGCCGTGGTCGCGTCCACCTGCCGCAATGTCACCTCGACCGGCCGGCCGCGCGGGCTCCATTTTGCGGCATTGTCGAGCAGGTTGAGCACCGCCCGCGAGAGCCCGTGGTCCTCGCCGAACACGAACCACGGCACGAGGTCCACCCGGAACTCCACGTCGCTGCGACGACGTCGGACACGTTCGAGGGCGCCGGCGACGACATCACCGAGGTCGACCTCCTCGTGCACGACCTCGGGTGCGTCCTCGCGCGCCAGGTCCACCAGGTCACCCACCAGGGTGGAGAGCTCCTCGATCTGGGCCATCACATCCGACCGCAGTTCCACCATGTCCTGCACCGGCATCGCGGGCGCACCGGGCGCACTCGACGCGATCAGCAGCTCGAGGTTGGTGCGCAGCGAGGTCAGCGGCGTCCGCAGTTCGTGACCGGCGTCGGCGACCAACCGCGCCTGCTGATCCCGGGACTCGGCGAGGGCCTGCAGCATCGTGTTGAAGCTCTCCGTCAGGCGGGCGAGCTCATCGTTGCCGGTGACCGGGATCGGCGTGAGATCTTGTGTCCGAGCGACCCTTTCCGCTGCGCGGGTCAACCGCGCGACGGGACGCAACCCGGCCCGTGCGACCGTCGTCCCGGCCAGCGCCGCCAGCGCCACTCCCCCGCCGCCGACGACGAGCAGCACCCACGCCAACCGCTTGAGCACCCGGTCGGTGTGTAACAGGCTCTGCGCCAACACAAGTGTGTTGCCGTCGTCGAGTTTGCGGGCGAGGACGCGCTGATTGTGGACGGTCCGCAGGCTCTGATTCTGTCCACCGGCTGGGTTGTCCGACCGGGCAATTCGTCGTTCGACGTCCTCGAAGGGCACCGAGCCGATCAGATAGGTACTGCCGTCGGGGTGCACCAGGGCCAGAGAGATGTTGGTGGAGAACACCGTTCCGGTGACCAGCGATTCGGGTCGTTCGTTGAGCAGACCCGTTTTGGCCAGGGCGGTCATGCCGTCGGCGCGACTCTCCAGTTGCGAATCCACCTCGTTGTACATCGCCCGGTAGACCACGAAGTAGGCGGCCGCCGCCATCAGACTCACCGACACCAGCACCACCGTCGCGGACAGGATGGTCACGCGGGTCTTGAGGGACACCGCCCGGGTCAGCGGCATCGGTGGACGCATGTCGTTGATCTCGTCGCGCTTGCGTCGCAACGCCCGACCCCACGATTCACGCGCGGGCGGAGGCGCTGCGGGCCGCGGTTCGGCGGGTTGCGCCGCGAACGGATCGGTCCCGTCGGTGTGCACCACTACGGCGGGGTCTCCCGCAGGACGTATCCGACGCCGCGCACGGTGTGGATGACGCGCGGTTCGCCGTCGGCCTCGGTCTTACGACGCAGATACCCGACGTAGACCTCCAGCGCGTTCCCGGATGTCGGGAAGTCGTATCCCCACACCTCCTCGAGGATGCGGCTGCGCGAGAGCACCCGGCGCGGGTTGGCCATCAGCATCTCCAGCAGCGCGAACTCGGTACGGGTCAGGCTGATCGCGCGGTCGCCACGCGCGACGTCCCGGGTGACCGGGTCTAGCGTGAGGTCCCCGAACTCCAGCGCCTCGGAGTCGGCGTCGTCCTCGGGCGTCGCCCGCCGCAGCAGGGCACGCAGTCGCGCCAACAGTTCTTCGAGCGCGAACGGCTTGGGCAGGTAGTCGTCGGCGCCGGCGTCGAGGCCGGAAACCCGCTCGGACACCGAGTCTCGGGCAGTGAGGACGAGGATCGGCAGATCATCGCCGGCCGACCGCAACCGACGGCACACCTCGAGTCCGTCGAGGCGCGGCATCATCACGTCGAGGATGGCGAGGTCGGGACGGTCGGCGACGATCTTCTCGAGGGCTTCGAGGCCATCCGCCGCGGTTTCGACGGTGTAGCCGTTGAAGGTCAACGATCGACGCAGGGACTCGCGAACCGCCCGATCGTCGTCGACCACAAGGATGCGCATGCGTACAGTCTTATCCACTCCGACTGAGAGTGCGCTGAGCAACACGGCCTCGGCAACGGTTGAAGTGCACCCGGGAAAAGCAGTCGGAGCTACCGCTTACGCCACCCGGCGGCCCCGACCATGTCCGGTACCCGGGTGAACTTGACGCGTGGCCGACCCTGCTCGGAACCGCGCCGACGCTCGGCGCGATCGATCGCCCGCATCCCGCGGTAGCCGATCACCTGCCGCGTCCGCGAACGCAGCAGCGCCGGAAACTCCTTGACCTCGCGCGTCGTGCGCACCAGCCGGCCCTGGGCCGCGTCGTCGATGAAGTCCTCGACGGTCGCCTCGGCACAGATCTTGTTGGTGCCGATGCCACCACTCGGACCGCGCTTGGCCCAGCCCAGCGCGTACACGCCGGGGATCACGTCGCCGGCGTCGTCGAGCATGCGGCCGTCGACGTTGGGGAACACACCACGCTCGTCGTCGAAGGGCAGGCCGTCGATGGGTGTCGAGCGGTAGCCGATCGAGCGGACCAGCAGGTCGGTGGCCAGGGTGTGGCTCGCCTCGCCGGTGCGCACCCGCACGCCCTCGACGCGTTCGTCGCCGATGATCTCCTCCGGCGCACTGTGGAACAGGAAGACGATGCGCCGGTTCTCGGGATCTGCGGGTCGGCCGAAGTCGGGCAGCTCCGCGCCCGGGTCGTCGTGCACCACGATCTCGACACCCGGAATCGTCGCCAGCGCACGGTATTCCGCGGCGGTGTAGGCGGCTGAGGCCTGGTCACGACGACCGAGCAGCACCACCTCATGAATGTTCTGCTGCTCCAGGATGCGTAGCGCACGATCGGCGATGTCGGTGGTGGCCAACGTTTCCGGCGGCGACACCAGGATGCGTGCGACGTCGAGTGCGACGTTGCCGGTGCCCACGATCACCGCACGCCCGGTCCCGTCGGCCGGGATGGGCGGCGCCTCCTTATCGGGCACCGCGTTGTACCACGCGACGAGATCGGTGGCCGAGGTCGAACCCGGCAGCTCCTCACCCGGAATCCCCAGTCGCCGGGACTCGCTCGCGCCTACGGCGTAGAACACCGCGTCGAAATGCTCGGCCAGTTCAGCGGACGTGACCTGACCTGGCGCAGAACCGATCTCGACGTTGGTCGCCATCGTCACCCGCGGATCCCGGTAGAGCAGATCGAATCCGCGCAGCACCCCCTTGGTGCCGGGATGATCCGGCGCGACGCCGGCACGCACCAACCCACCGGGGGTGGGGAGTTTGTCGATCACCGTCACCTGCGCGTCGGTGCGATCGAGGATGGTGCGCAGCGCGTACCCGCCGGACGGTCCGGTGCCGACGAGCGCAACCCGCAGTCCCGCAGGCAATTTTGGGATCTCCGGATACTCAATCTGGTTCCAGCCCGAGGTGATGTCGGCGTTGCGCTTGTAGTAGTCGGCATTGATGTCGATGAACACCTTGTCGCGTGTCCCGAGTTTGTCCGCCGGATAGATGGCGTCCACCGGGCACGCGTCGGCGCAGGCACCGCAGTCGATGCACGCCTCCGGGTCGATGTGCAGGATGTCCGAGCTGCCGAAGCCGCGTTCCTCCGGCGTCGGATGAATGCAGTTGACCGGGCACACCGACACGCAAGCCGCGTCGCTGCAACAGGATTGGGTGATGACAAACATCAGAGCATGTGCGCTTTCCGGTAGTAGTGCATCGCCGGGCGGGTCAGCAGGCCCACCTCGTCGAGGAACTCCATCAGATGCGCGCAACTGCTGCGGATCATCGAATGGAAGTGCGAGTTGGTCTTCATCTCCGCGACGGCGCGGTCGGCGTCGAGTCCGGCGTCGTCGAAAGCCTTGCGCTGCACCAGGCTCGTCACGATGAAGTACGCACCGAGCGCGACGTAGAGGGCGCTGAACTGGCGGCGGGCCCAGCCCACGCCGTCCATCGACTCGCGCACCTCCTCGCGCGCGAACTTCATGTGCCGCGACTCCTCGAGCACGTGAATCTCGTTGACGGTGCGGATGAACGGAAGCACCCGCTCGTCGCGCATGCAGCCGCGCTGGAACACGTCGAGCACCTCTTCGGCGACCAGGATGCCGGCGTAGGCGACCTCGTTCTTCGCGGTGCGCTTGAAAAACTTGCCGAGGCGACCCACCTTCTTGCTCGGCTTGTACGACGTGCCGACCATCTTCTGCGACGCCTTGGCGAACATGATCGAGTGCCGGCATTCGTCGGCCACCTCGGTCAGCGCGAACTGGAACTCCGGATCGTGATAGGCCCCGAGATACTGGTCGCGGATGACCATCTCCTGCAGGATCATCTCGAACCAGATGCCGATGTTCATGATCGACGCGAACTCGTGCCGGGTCACCGAGATGCGCTGTTCCTCGGTGAGTTCCTCCCAGTAGTCGGTGCCGTACAGCGACGACCATTCCGGGCTGCACCCGTACTTGGTCGGGTCCATCGGCTCCGACCAGTCGATCTCGGTCATGGCGTTGCGCGAGAGTCGCGCCGCCGAGGCGAGCAGTCGCTCCGAGACCTCATTGGGTCCCGCGTCGCGCATGCTGACGACGTTGTCCGGGCGAGCGGTGTCGGCTCCGGCGGTCTCGCGCGGGGTCCGTTCCATCGCTGCAGTCATCGGCCACACCCTCCAATTCATGACAATGAGCACTGTTATGACAATGCGTGTTGTCACGATAGCATCGGTCATTGACGAGGTAAACAGTTTCGGAACTATACTGGCCAGTAAGTTCGTAATCCAGCATCATCTGAGCTGGTCAGAGGCAGGAGAGCCACATGTCATCGATCTTCGTTTCGGGCGGCGCGGCCGGCATCGGGCTCGCCACGGCGGAGCGGTTCGCCCGGGAGGGGTGGACCGTCGGTGTCTTCGACGTCGATGCGGATGCGCTCGCCAAGTGCAAGGCCAATCACCCCGATTGGATCGTCGGCACGCTCGACGTCCGCGACGACAAACAGTGGGCCGATGCGCTCGCCGAGTTCACCTCGCACACCGGCGGCCGGCTCGACGTCCTGGACAACAACGCCGGAATCCTGGTCGCCGGCCCGCTGCATGAGATCTCCGCCGACGCCATCCGCCGACAGATCGAGATCGACGCGCTGGGTGTCACGCTGGGCGCGCAGGCCGCCTTCGAGTACCTGCGGGCGACACCCGGTTCGCACCTGGTCAACATCGCTTCCGCGTCGGCGATCTACGGCCAGCCCGACATCGCCACCTACAGTGCGGCAAAGTTCTACGTCGCCGGTCTGACCGAGGCCCTCGAACTCGAGTGGGAGCCCTACGGCATCCGGGTCGTCGGCATCTGGCCGCTGTGGGCCAAGACCGCGCTCGCCGACACCAGCGCCAAGACCACCCGCACCCTCGGGGTGCGCATCACGCCCCAGCAGATCGCGGACAAGGTGTGGGAGTCGGTGCACCCGACTGCCAATGACCGACGGCTGCACCGGACGTCGTATTCGGTCGGACTGCAGACGACCCTGCTGGCCAACGTGGCCAAGTTCGCACCCAACTTCGCGAGCCGGCAGATCAACAAGCTGCTCGCGCAGGACTGATGCCGCCGGTCATCCGCCGTTGAATGCCGGCCGATAGTCGCGGCACGGCTGACCCCGCAACCCGGCGCACGGGCCGATCGGACTACCGGCCCGAGCGCCCGGCACCACCGGCAGCGTCAACGTTGAACCGCCCCGGCCGAGCGCGATGGTGTCGACGATCCGCCCGCCGGTCGCGGGCGTCGCAAACCGCCAGGAGGTCCGATCGCCGCCGGGGGCGGTGATGGTGATCCGGATCCGCGAGCCCGCCCGAAAGCCGTACGCGATCGGGTTCAGCGCGATCCGCACCGTCGAGAACCCGGGAGGCAACGGTTGCGGGTCGAGCCAGTCGCGGGTCGGATTCAGTACTGTGGCAGCAGGATTCACCCGTCTGAAGGACGCCCGCAGGTAGCCGGTGGTCACCAGCTGCTCCGCCCCGTCCGGGCGCACCTCGGAGATCGTCGCCTGCAGATCGGTGTCCGGGGCTGACGACGCCAGCCGCAGATCCAGGCTCGCCGGACCGACCGCCACCGTGTCGACGCGTTGCGGAGCACTCACGAAGCCGACACCGACACGGCCCGGGATCGGGGCCCAGTGATAGGGCGGCAACGCCTTCCACGGCAGCGGCGACGGCCCGGTCACATCGAGCGTGCCGGCCGGCCGGGCCGCCGGATCGGGCCGGAACGACACCGACGCCGACGCCGCGGGGACCATCGCCAACCGGCCGTTGCCGTTGAGCGCGAGCCGAATGCCAGACCTCACCGTGGCCGGTGGCCAGGACCCGAATCCCAACGACCATGGCGCCGAGAGGCTGCCGGGGATCGGCAACGACGGGTCGGTGCCGGACCCGAAGAAAACCTGTACCCGGGGATCGCGGGCGAAGGCCGCCCGCGCCGCGGCGAGACCGGGTGCGTCGGCGAATCGGGAGGCGACTAGTGGTCGCGCCACCGTCGAGGTGGTGACGTGATACAGCACCGGCGCCAAAGCCACCAGCGCCGGATTGTCACGCGGCACGCGTTGCGCCACAAAGATATTGAGGAATTCGTTCCACGGGCCGAGGATCTGTGGATCGGCAGAGTCGATGTGGCCGCCGTTGATCGCCTTGACCCAGACGTTCCGGTTGCCTGCGAGTTCTGGGATGATCGATGTCCATTGCGGGCCGGTTTGTTCGTCCTGCAGTGCGCCGGAAAGGAATACCGGCACGGTGATGCGCGACGCCCAGTGGGCCGGTGACCGGTGGGTGAACAGCGACGGTGTGCGGGTGGGATGATCGACGGCCAGTCGCTGGACGTTCTGGGTCTGCAAACGGAGTCGTTGGTTGGCGGCGCAGGTACGGTCGCCGCGTCGGATCAGTTCCGCCGCATACGGTTGTCCGCCGGCTGGAGCCGGCCGGGCATCGTTCTGCCGTTCCCCGATCCAGGTATTGGCGAATCCGGTGTTGAAGATGCCGCCGGGGAATTCGGTCGAGTACAGGTCGTCGGTGATGCTCATCGGCGCGATCGCGGCCAGGTGCGGCGGCCGGGTACCGGCGACCAAGATCTGGGAGATCCCGGAGAACGAGACCCCGACCATCCCGACCCGATGGTGGGACACCCACGGTTGCCGGGCTACCGTCTCGATGACGTCGTACCCGTCATAAGTCGTCGGGTAGTCGAAGAGATCGAAAGCGCCTCCCGAGCAACCGCTTCCCCGCATCTGCACGTTCACCGTCGCGAATCCGGCGGTGGGGGCGACGATCCCACCGAACATCGTGCTGGTCGCCGGGGCCAGCGGGTCCGGCCGTCCGGCGGTGGCGGCGATGGCTCCCGGCAGGAAGTCGTTCGGAGCTGCGATCTGATAACCGGAGTACTCGACGACGGTCGGAAACGGTCCGTCGGCCATGGTCTTGCCGACCGGCAGCCGCACCACCGCGGCCAACGTGATGCCGTCGCGCACCCGGACATAGTTGAGCCCGGGACGCAGTGTCTGCCGATACAGGGCGGAGGAGGGCGGGGTGGGTCCGTCGAGCACCGCAAAGGAGTTGCCGCCGCGACCAGCCACCTCGAATCGATAGCCCGGGCCGGGCGCGAGGTCGCGCACCAGGTACGACCCGAGTCGGTCGACCCGTCCGGCGCCGACGATCGCGCCCGCCCCCGTGCGCAGTGCGACTCGCGCGCCGGGAGTGGCACCGAGCAGGTAGGCCTGGGTGACACTGCCGGACCCGCGACCTGGATCGACTGTGGCGCCGGCCGATCCAGCCGCGTCCTGCACTCCGACCAGAACCAGCAGCGCGGCTGCACCTACCATCAGAACCCGTCGCAGCGCCCGGGTCCCCCAAGCTCCCACCACACGCTGACCTTAGGCACCGATAGGTGTGCGCGGACCGAAATCTCGCGTTTCCCTCCCGCAGCGGCGAATGTGTCGGGGACCCGGATCAGTCGGCGCGACGCCATCGCGGCGCAGCGGGCAGCCGCCAGCCGAAGACCAGTCCCGCGATCCGCAGCCCGGTCGCGACAACGGCACCGACCGTCAGCCAGATCCAGATCGGTACGTCGGTGTAGGTGCCGCCGATCCCGACCACCGTCGCACCGAGGGTCGCGGGAACCGCGTAGAGGTCGGCGGGCTGCAACATCAGCGGCACCTCGTTGGCGAGGACGTCGCGCAGCAGGCCGCCGCCGACCGCGGTGAGCAGTCCGACGAGGGTGGCGGCAAACGCGCTGACGTGCTGGTCGATGGCGATGGCCGCGCCGCTGGTGGCGAACAGTCCCATGCCGATCGCATCCAGGATGAGGATGCTGCGGCGCAGTTCGGTGAAGGCCGGATGAAAGACGAACACGACGAGGCCGGCGATCACGGCCACAGTGATCGGCACCCAGTTCTGTACCGACGTCGGCGGGGTGATGCCGAGCAGCACATCGCGCAGGATGCCACCGCCGACACCGGTCAACGCACCGACTGTGATGATGCCCCACAGGTCGAAATCCTTGCGGACGCCGAGCATGGCGCCCGACGCCGCAAAGACGGCGATTCCGGCATCGTTGAGGATCTCCTGCAGCACCCGCTCATCGTGTCAGACGCAGGGGGCGACCAGCACAACAACCGCCCCGAGGTTACTCGGGGCGGTTGTTGTAAAGAACGCTGCGGTTTAGCGGCGGTCGAGGTCGATGACGCCGGCCTTCGCGGCCTTCACCAGGCGACGCGGAATGCGCTGTGCGACACCGTTGACCTTGACTTCCTGCAAAACCGGGTTGTCCGCTTTCCACTGCGAACGGCGGGTGCGGGTGTTGGCCCGCGACATCCGGCGCTTCGGTACAGCCATGGTTAAGCCCTTCTCCTACGTACTGAGTCTGTGCGGTCCACCTGCCACAATGTGCCGGGTGGTGCCACCGATCGGTGCACCGGGCTCGACGGCCGCTGGGCCCCTGTCGGGCGGCGCACACAACCTCACCAGACTACCGTCCCGGTGCCCAAAGCTCCAAAACGGGCACTGACCAGGTAGATCGACTCACGATATCGAGACGCGATACACGATGAACAGGATGCCCAACACCAGGGAAATGATGCCGAGTACGAATCCGGCCTTGGCCATTCCCTCCCCGGACTGGGTGCCGCCGGAGTTGGCGATCTCGGTCTGCGCCGACCGGCCCAGCACGATCGCCGCGATACTCAGAATGAGCGGGCAGATCAGGAACGACAGGATGCCGCAGACCAGCGCGCCGATCGCCTTGCCGTTTCGCTGTGGCGGACCACCGGCGTAGTTCCCGTAGCCCGGCGCACCCCCGTAACCCGGGGCGCCGTACTGGGGTCCTCCACCGTATTGGGGAGTCGCACCGTATTGCGGCGTCGCACCGTACTGGGGAGTCGCACCGTACTGGGGGTTTGTCCCGTATTGGGGGTCTCCGTATTGGGGGTTCCCGTATTGGGGCGTCGATCCGAACTGCTGGGTCGCGTCGTAGCCGGGCGCCGATCCATAGGGCGTGGTGCCGCCCTGGTTCGGGGTCGAGCCGTAGTCCGGTGTCGAGCCGTAATTCGGTGTCGAGCCGTAATTCGGTGTCGAGCCGTAATTCGGGGTCGAACCATAGCCCGGCGTGGACCCGGTGTCCGGAGTCGAACCGTAGTCCGGGGTGGATCCGTACCCCGGCGCATTCGGATCCGACGGTGTGCCGGAGCCGGGGGTCGACCCCAGGATCGTCGTCTCATCGGGATCGACGTCTCCCGGCGGGGTTTGCGGAGTTCCGTAAGCGCGGGTGGCATCGGTGTACGGAGAGGACGGCGTCGGCTGATCAGACGGTGAGACCGCGGGATCACCGGAGCCCGGCGTGCCCTGGTTCTCGGGGTTGCCGTCGGTGGGATTCGTCATCCTGGGTCCTTTCGCGGGCATCGACCCGGCGGGAGTAGAGGGTGTCGTCGTGTGCAGTCCACCCTAGTGGTGCGTCTCTGCTCCGTTGGGCGATCGCATCGGGGTCATCCGTGCGATCGACCCGCTCGCGGCGGGACGCCAGTCATCGATGCCGCGGGTCCCTGCCTACACTTGCCCGAGTGTCTGGAGTGGTGTCGGGTTTCACGGTCATCTTCATCGTCGTGGGCATCGGCTATCTGCTCGGCCGCACACGCGTGCTCGGCGACAGCGCCCACGAGGTGCTGTCCCGGCTGGTGTTCTTCGTGTGCACTCCCGCATTGCTGTTCGTGTCGTTGGTGACTACTGATCTGTCCGCCATCTTCTCCACCACACTGATCATTGCCGGCGGTAGCGCCCTGCTCATCGCCGCGATCTATGTGGTGATCGCACGGCTGTGGTTGCGCCACGAGGTTCCCGAACTCGTCATCGGCGGGATGGCGTCGTCGTATGTCAACAGCGTCAACCTGGGCCTGCCCATCGCGATCTTCGTGCTGCACGACGCGACGTTCATCGCGCCGCTGCTGCTCTTCCAGATCCTGGTGTTCTCCCCGATCGCGCTGGTCGCCCTCGATCTCACCGCCGATCCCGCCGCGCGGGCGAACTCACGCCGGTCGACGGTGCGCGACGTGCTGATCGCGCCGGTCAGCAACCCGATCGTCCTCGGCGGCGTTCTGGGTCTGGTGATCTCGGCGACCGGCCGGCAACCGCCCGCCGCGATCCTCGAGCCACTCAAGATGCTAGGCAATGCGTCGGTACCGGCGGCGTTGCTGGCGTTCGGGCTGTCGTTGACCGGTGTCGCCGTCTTCAAGAAGGGCCAGGCACCACGCCGGGCGATCGCGCTGGCGACGGCACTGAAGATCGTCGTGATGCCGGCACTTGTCTACGTGATCGCGCGGTGGGGTTTCGGCGAGACGGGGCACCAGCTGTTCGCCCAGGTCGTCATTTCCGCGCTGCCCACCGCACAGAACGTCCTGGTGTACGCAACGCGTTATCGGCGCGCGCAGATCATGGCCCGCGACACCGCGCTGATCACCACGGTGCTGTCGATTCCGGGGATCGCCGTCGTGGCGTTGCTACTCGCCTGACCGATCTCACCGAGGTCGCGGTTTGGGTTCCTTGCGTTTGATCTCGACCGCCCCCATCAGCGCAAAGCCGGTGACGCGCACGGTCGGTGCACCGGGCGCGCCCGCCCCGGCCGCGCGGCCACCGAAGCCTCCCATGATCGCCAGACCATTGGATTCGACGGTGACATCGGGCGGCACGGTGATGTCGATACCACCCATGATCGACGTGCAGCGGATGGTCAGCAGCGGTTGGGTGAACTCGACCTCGCGCAGGTCGATCTCGATGCCGCCCATCAGTGCGGTCGCGATCATCGAGTCGCCGACCGCGACTCGGCCGCCGATCTCGGTGCCGGACATGAAGGAGAACGCATGCCGCACCGGACGCAGACCCGAGCCGGAGGTGACGCGGCTGTGCGGCGTTTCTCCCTGGAACGGAATCGGTACTCCCAATTGCCCCACGGGCAGATCGTCGGTGAGTTCGTCGAGATCACCGAACGTCTTGGCCATCACCGCTTTTCCGGCACGATCCTCGTATTCGGCCATCGACAGGCTGCCGTTGGTCATGGCCGCGGCCAGGATCTGGTGGACGAGTTCGCGGTCGGCGTCGGCCGCGCGGAGTCGGGCCCGATGTTCGTCCGGTTGGGGTAGTTCGGCTGGCGACGTCACACCGACAAGGGTAGTGGGCGTGCACCGAGGCGGACCACGGTGAAAACCCTGAGTCTCACCCCGAGATCGGACCGCTCACCGCCGCCGCCCGCGTCGGGAACGCAGGTAATCGCCGACTACGGCGGCCCCGAGCCCGTCCACATCGGGGGCCACCACCCGGCCGCCGATGCGCCGCGCGATCTGATCCATGAAATGCGCCAGCCCCGGATCCTCCCCGAGCCGGAAAAAGGTGACCTGCGCACCGAACCGCGCGACATGGTCGAGCTCGCGCACGGTCAACGCGATCGTCTGCGGATGCGGCGGATAGAAGAAGAACGGTTCCCCGCTGGGATCGAGGTGCGCGGTCGGTTCGCCATCCGTGACCACCAGGACCACCGGCTGCGCGTTGGGGAATCGGCGTAAGTGCCGCTGCGCCAACAGCAATGCGTGATGCAGGTTGGTTCCCTGTTCCATCCGCGGTTGCAGGCCGGTCAGTTCGGCGATGTCGATGGATCGCGCGTAGCGGCCGAAGGCGATGAGGTGCAGCTCGTCGCTGCGGAACCGGGTGGAGATCAGGTGATTAAGCGCAATCGCAGTGCGCTTCATCGGCGTCCAGCGGCCCTCCATCTCCATCGAGAACGAGGTATCGACGAGCAGCACCACCGCCGCCTGGGTGCGGGCCTCGGTATCGGCGACTTCCACGTCGCGGACATCGATGTGCACGCCGTCGCGGCCCATCTCCCCCACCGTCGCCAATGGATCGGTGCTCTCGGAGATGGTGCGCAGCACCGCATTCGACACCGTGCGGGTGACGTCCCACGGGTCGGTGTCGCCGAACTCCCACTCGCGGGTCGCGCCGGTCGGCTCGCCGAGCGCGCCGCTGCGGCGGGTCTGTCGATCGCCCCGACCGGAGAGTTGATCGGCGATGTCTTTGAAGATGGTCTGCCCGAGTTGCCGCATCGCCTTGGGGCTCAACCGCAATTGTCCGTCGGAAGTGCGGTCGAAGTAACCTTGCTCGGACAGCGCCTTCTCGAGTTCGGCGAGGCGTCGCGCGTCGACGGCCGCCTCGTCACCGAGTTGCCGGGCCAGCGCGTCGAGGTCGATGTCGTCCATCTGCGCGCCCGCATACTGTTGGGAGAGTTGCTCACTGAGTGCTTCGAGCTCGGAGATGTCGCGCAGCGCGGCGGCTCCCTCGCCGAGTCCCATCTGCTGCTCGCCGGAGAACGACTGCGCGTTGTCCCAGTCCAGGCCCGGGCGCGCCTGCCGCAATGCCGAATCCATCTGGGCCAGTTGGTTCATCAGGTCTGGCGAGCCGAACGCCTGCTGCGCCAGCTGGTCGAGTTCGGCGCGCTGCTCGGGGGTCAATGAGTTGTAGAACTGTTGCGCGGCCGCGGCGCGTTGGGCCAGCGAGTCGATGAGTTCTTCGGTGTTGCGCGGGTTCTCCGGGAAGAAGTCGCCGTGTTTGTCCATGAACTCGGAGAACTGCTCGGTGGTGTCCTCACCCCGGTTGTGCGCATCGAGCAGCTGATTGAGGTCGGTCAGCATCTCCGAGATACGTTGCCGATCCTGCTCATTGGCGCCCTCGAGCGCTTCCTTCATCCCGGCGAACCGCTGATCGAGGAGCTCTCGGCCGAGGAGATCCTTGATCTTCTCGTAGTCCTCACGAGCTTGCGGACTGCGCCAGTTGTAGTCGGACAACTCCTCGACGGCCTGCGCGGTGGACGCCGGCAGGCTGCCGATCTGCATCTCGGCGAACCGGGCGTCGTCGTCGAGGTCACGGGCGAGTTGCTTGCGCTCCTCGAGCACCGCGTGATCGAGGAGTTCGCGGATCTCGGCAAATGTGCCGTCGAGGTTCCGCTGCTTGAGCAGTTCCTGGCGACGCCGGTTGATCTGCTCGCGCAGCTTGTCGAGGCCGCGCATGTCCGACGATCCGCGGCGCAGGAATTCGCGCAGCGCCCGTTGCGGCGAGGCGCCGGCCATCACGTCGTCGCCGATCTCGCTCAGCGCCTCTCGGAGGTCGACCGGCTCCGCGAGCGGATCCGGTCCACCGGTGTAACGCTGATACCGAGAACGGTGGAAACTCTTGTGCACCATGTGTTTCTACCTCAGGGATCGTGGGGTTCAGCCGTAGATCGTCTGACCCGACTCGTCGGCCTCCTTGCCGATCCGTCGGGCGAGGAACAGCCCCTCGAGCGCCAACTCGACGGCGCTGGCACGTTCGCCGTCGATCTCGGCATCGAGACGTTCGGCGATCGCGTCGAACACCTCGGCGGTGTTCTCCGACGGAAGGGAGTCGAGGAAATCGGCGGCGGTCACCCGATCGCCGGTAACCACCGGTTCGCCTTCTTCGAGCGCCACCACCAGCAACGCCATGTCGACGCCACCGAGGTGAGCCCGCACGGTGTCGGCCACCGACTTGCGCAGCAGGTGTTCGAGGATCTCCAGTTCCCGCCCCTCTTCACCGGATTCGAACTCGATCTTGCCGCGCAGCACCTCGATCACCGACTCGAGGTCGACGACGCGGGCGACCGCGACCTCCTCGCCGGTGACCGCGGCCCGGTGCAGCGCTGCCGCCGCAACGGTTTCCGCCCCGGCGATGGAGAACCGCGCGGACACGCCGGAGCGTTGGTCGATGGACGGATGGTCGCGGGCGTACCGGGTGAACCGCGCGAGGATCTCGACGATGAAGGTGGGCACCGAGGCGACCAGGTCGGCTTCCTGCTCGATGACCGCGATCTCGTCGTCGAGTTCGATCGGGTAGTGCGTGCGGATCTCGGCGCCGAACCGGTCCTTGAGTGGGGTGATGATGCGGCCGCGGTTGGTGTAGTCCTCCGGGTTGGCACTGGCCATCACGAGCACGTCGAGCGGCAGGCGCAGCGTGTACCCGCGCACCTGGATGTCGCGTTCCTCCATCACGTTGAGCATCGACACCTGGATCCGTTCGGCGAGGTCGGGCAGTTCGTTGATGGCGACGATGCCGCGGTGGGCGCGTGGGATGAGGCCGAAGTGGATGGTCTCCGGATCGCCCAGGCTACGACCTTCGGCCACCTTCATCGGGTCGATATCGCCCACCAGGTCCGCGACCGAGGTGTCCGGCGTGGCGAGCTTCTCGCTGTACCGCGCGGTGCGGTGCCGCCACTCGATGGGCAGATCGTCGAGTAGGTTGGCGGCCTTGCGGATCGAGGCCGGGGTGATCGGTTCGTAGGGGTGCTCCCCCAGATCCGAGCCGGCGATGACCGGGGTCCACTCGTCGAGCAGCCCGATCAGGGTGCGCAGGATGCGGGTCTTGCCCTGACCGCGTTCGCCGAGCATCACGACGTCGTGGCCGGCGATCAGAGCGCGCTCGAGTTGCGGGACGACGGTGGCCTCGAAGCCGACGATGCCCGGCCACGGGTCGCGCCCTTCGCGCAGGGCGGTGAGCAGGTTGTTGCGGATCTCGTCGCGCACGCTGCGCTGGACGTGGCCACTGGCACGCAGTTCACCCAGCGTTCGGGCGGACGGATGACGTGTTTCGGTGGTCTGGGAGGTGGGGGTGACGTGGTTCTCCTCTGGCACCTGTTCCACGGTACTCCGCGGACCCGACAGCGTGTGGGTCACGCAACATCGTCGACGGCGCTCACGGCGCCTGCCGCCACGACGGATCGCGCCCGATGAACGCGACCAGCCGGGTCACTGGGTCCGCGGTGTCGGCCACCGGCACCGCCGGCCCGTACTGCCCCGACGACCGCAGCAGTTCCTCGACGTCGACCATGCCGTCGTGCAGTTGTTCGGCGAACTCGGGGTCGAGATCGGCGTCGCGCCCGACAGCGGCGGCCAGATCCCACGTATGCATGAACACATCCGCGGTATAGAACCGATCGATCGCGTCGGCGAGCCGGTGCTCACCGACCATCGGGTGGCCGAAGGTGTCGTCGGCCCTCGGCCCGTCGAGAAGTGCCTGCACCGCGGCGGTGTGCGCCCGCCACCGTGCGGCCGGGTCACCGGTGTCGTGCTCCCCCACCGACAACTCCACCCCACCGCCGGCCAGGAACCCCGGAAACCACTCGACGAGATGTGCGACGACGTCGCGCGCGGTCCACTCGTCCACCGGCGTCGGTGCATCCCACTCAGTCACTGCCACAACGTGTTCGGTAAACCCGCTCGCGACGGCGCGATGTCGCTCGGCCGGCGACAGATCCGCGATCGACATCGTCTCAGACCTCGCCCGACTCCAGGAGTCGGTCGATGGCCGCATAACCCTCGTTGACGCCGACCTCCATGCCCGACGCCAGCCACTGATCGCGATCGGCAAAACTGTCGCACAGACTTTGGGCGTGCAGGCGGGTGGTCCCGTCGCCGAGATCCTCGAACCACAGCTTCTCCAACGCGACCTGATCGGGCAGGGCCTCCCACGTGAAGGTCTGCACGATGGTGTCGTCGGAGACGGTGTGAAAGCAACCGCGGAAGGCGAATTCGTCGCCGCCACGGGAGGACACGTACCGCCAGCTGCCGCCGTCGCGGACATCCCAGTCGACGATGCGAGTGCTGATCGAGTCCGGCCCCACCCACCGGACGTAGAGTTCGGGATCGGTGTGCGCCTTCATCAATTGCGCTGGGGTGCCCCGGAAGTCACGGGTGATCCGAATGATGGGCACCTCCTTGTCCGCTTCGATGACAGCCTCCGGATAGCGGGTCTGCACTGTGCTCATGACGCCTTTCCTTTCCGATCTGTGGTGGTCGGCTCGGGGCGTGTCGCCTCGGGGCCGTCGTTCATCTCCTCGAGCAGGGCATCGAGTCGCCGGAAACGTTCCTCCGCCTGCCTGCGGTACCGCTCGATCCATTTGGTCATGAGCGTCAGCACCTCCGCTTCCAGGTGGACCGGACGGGTCTGGGCCTCCCGGGTACGACTGACCAGGCCGGCGTCCTCGAGCACCTTGAGATGCTTGGACACCGCCTGCAGACTGACGTCGTAGGGTTCGGCGAGCTGCCCGACCGTCGCATCGGCCGCCGCGAGCCGCGCGACCATGTCGCGCCGCGTCGGGTCGGCCAGTGCGGCAAACATTTTCGACAACTCGTCCGGCACGCCACGCTCCTCAACCATTTGGTTGAATAAGCATGCGCCGCAACCGGAGGCTTGTCAACCCCCTGGTTGAATAGCCCCGGTTGAGTAGCCCCGGGATGAATAGCGCCGTCAGGCCACGCCGACCGGTGCGTCGCCCCGCAGCGTGATCCGGTGCATGACGCGACGGTTGTCGCCGTAGTCACGATTGGCGTAGTGCACGGTATTACGGTTGTCCCACAACACCAGATCGCCGAGGCGCCACCGATGACGGACGATGTGTTCCGGCTTGGTCAGGTGGGCGTAGAGGAGATCGAGGATGCCTCGACTCTCGGCATCCGAGACGCCCTCGATATGCGAGGTGAAGCCGGGATTGACGAACAACGATTTGCGTCCGGTTTCTGGGTGGACCCGCACCACCGGATGACTGACCGGCGGAAGCTCGGTGACTTCCTTTCCGTCCCAGACGTTTCCGCGGCCACCACGGCGTTGCTTGAGGTAGTAGCCGAACTCGCGGCTGCCGTCGTGCACCGCGGTGAGACCGTCCACCAGTGCGCGCACCGGCTCCGCGAGCGAATGGTAGGCGAGTTCGGCGTCGGCCCAGTTGGTGTCACCGCCGTTGCGCGGCAACACGACCGGCCGCAGGATCGATCCCATGGGTGGCCGCGGCATGAAGGTGACGTCGGTGTGCCAAACATCGGCGAAGCCGTTGTCTGCCGAATCGAGCGAGAACACTTCGTCGGGGACGTCGCCGGAATCCCATACCGGATGTCCGATGGTGAGTTCGCCGATGCGCCGACCGAACTCGACGTGCGCGGCGTCGTCGAGCTGTTGGTCGCGGAGCACGATGACCTTGTAGTCGATCAGTGCGCGGCGGATCGCCAGGATCTGATCGTCGCTGGCGGAGGCGACGTCGACGCCGCGGAGTTCGGCACCGAAGCTCGGGCCGAACTCATCGATGTCGAACTCGACGCCCGCGGTGATCGTTGCCGGGGTGATGGCGGTTGCGGTGTCGGCGGAATGGGTGGCAGGCAGTGTCATCAGAGGTCCTTCATCGGATCGTGCTGGGGCAGGACGGAATCAGGTGCCTGCCGGCGGCGATCCGTGATGCGAACCGTCCGACCAGTGCATCCGGTGCGCACACAATGCGGAGGCGGTCGAAGTCACCCCTACTGTTTAATCGACCGAAAGCCGGCCGCCCAGGGTTTGTCGCACGCTGAGAATAACTCTTCGCCTGTGCGGGATCAGCGCACCGCGAGCCACACGGCGAGCGCCAGACCGCCGATCGCGACCGCGATCCGCAACGGTTCGGCCGGTAGCCGCTTGACCACCGGCGGGCCGCAGTAGCCGCCGGCCAGGCAGCCGATGGCCATCGCCAGCGCTGCCCACCAGTGCACCGGCCCGAACAGCATGAAGCCCACCGCGGCAACGGTGTTTGCGATGCCCAGGAACAGCGATTTGGAAAGCGCGGCCCGCCACAGCGGTTCGCTGGTGAGCACCAGCATCAAGGCGAGCACCATGATGCCCGCACCTGCGCCGAAGTATCCGCCATAGACCGAGATCACCAGCAGCGAGAACAGCCACACTCCGGGCCGATCCTCATGGGAGGTCGCCCAGCGCCGCAGCATCGGCTGCAGCAGCAACGCCACCGCCGCCAGCGCGACGAGGAACGGCACGATCGCCTCGAAAGCACCTGGCGGCGTGATCAACAGCGTCACCGCACCGATCGTGCCGCCGATCAGCGACACCACCACGCCGCCGATCAGGCGACGCCGGTCGCCATCGAGCATGACCCGCCCGGATTGGGCAGTGCTGCCGATGCCGACCGCGACCAGCGACACGGTGTTGGTCACGTTGGCGGCAATCGGACTGAGGCCCACGGCGAGCAGCGCGGGATAGCTGACGACCGACGCCAATCCGGTGATGTAACCGATCAGCCCCGCACCGAATCCCGCGGCGACGAGAAAAAGAAATTCCGCCGCGTTCACCAGATCACGGACTCAGTGCGCGAAGTGGCGTGCACCGGTCAGGTACAGCGTCACGTTCGCTTCCGCGGCCGCCTCGATGACCTCGTTGTCGCGGATGGAACCACCCGGTTGCACCACCGCGCGCACACCCCCGGCGATGAGAACCGCCAAGCCATCCGGGAACGGGAAGAACGCATCCGACGCGGCGACACTGCCCGCGACGCGCTCGCCGGCACGGTTGACGGCCAGGTGAGCGGAGTCGACGCGGTTGACCTGTCCCATGCCGACGCCGACCGACGCCCCGTCGGCCGCCAGCAGAATGGCATTGGACTTCACCGAACGGCAGGCCCGCCAGGCGAATTCGAGGTCACGCAGAGTATCGGGGTCGGCCGGCGCGCCCGCCGCCAGCGTCCAGGTGGTCGGGTCGTCGCCGTCGGCGTCGAGGACGTCGCGCTGCTGCATCAGCAGACCGCCGGAGATCGGGCGGGTCTCGATGCCGGCGTGTGTCGGCGGTACCGCGCGCAGGACGCGGATGTTCTTCTTGCGGGTGAGCACCGACAGCGCGCCGTCGGCGAATCCCGGAGCGATGATGACCTCGGTGAAGATCTCGGCCACCTGTTCGGCCATCTCCACGGTGATCTCCCGGTTGGCGGCGATCACCCCGCCGTAGGCGCTGACCGGATCGCAGGCGTGCGCTTTGCGGTGCGCTTCCCCGATGTCGTCGCCGATGGCGATGCCACAGGGGTTGGCGTGCTTGATGATTGCGACCGCCGGCGCGCTGAAGTCATGGGCGCTGCGCCACGCGGCGTCGGAGTCGGTGTAGTTGTTGTAGCTCATCTCCTTGCCGTGCAGTTGCTCGGCAGAGGCCAGCCCGCTCGGCTCCGCGGTGGACAGGTAGAGCGCCGCTGCCTGATGCGGGTTCTCGCCGTACCGCAGCACCGACGACCGATTCCACGTGGCGCCGGCCCATTCCGGGAACTGCGAGCCGTCGACGCTGGGCGCGACGGTGCTCGACATCCACGACGCGACGGCCACGTCGTAGTCGGCGGTGTGCCGAAAGGCTTTGGCGGCGAACTCTTGTCGCTGCGCGAGGGTGAATCCGCCGGACGCGGCGGCGGACGCGACCGCCTCGTAGTCGTACGGGTCGACGACGACGGCCACGCTCGGATGGTTCTTGGCCGCGCCGCGCACCATCGACGGGCCGCCGATGTCGATCTGCTCGATGCACTCGTCCGGCGACGCGCCCGATGCGACGGTCGCGGTGAACGGGTAGAGGTTGACGACGACGAGATCGAACGGTGCCACACCGAGATCCGCGAGTTGATCGACATGGCTCTGCTTGCGGCTGTCGGCCAGGATGCCGGCGTGCACCTTGGGGTGCAGGGTCTTGACCCGGCCGTCGAGGCATTCGGGGAAGCCGGTCAGCGACGACACCTCGACCACCGGGACACCGGCGTCGGCAATGGTTTTCGCGGTCGACCCGGTCGAGACGATCTCCACCCCGGCGCCGTTGAGTGCCGTCGCGAGTTCGGTCAGCCCGGACTTGTCGTAGACACTGACCAGCGCGCGGCGGATCGGTCGACGGGCGCCGTCGGAGGGGCTCTGTGCGTTCACGGAATGATGGCCTTTCGTCCGTCGATCACTACACCTTTGGTGACGAGGTCCGTCACCACGTCGGCGAGCAGTATCCGCTCCACCGACTTGATTCGTTCATGCAGGCTGTCCTCGGTGTCGTCGACGCGGATCGCGACGACCTCTTGCGCGAGGATCGGCCCGGTGTCCACCCCGTCGTCGACGAGATGCACTGTGGCACCGGTTACTTTGACGCCGTGCGCCAACGCATCGGCCACCCCGTGGGCGCCGGGAAATGACGGCAGCAGCGCGGGATGAGAGTTGACGACGCGTCCGCCGAATCGCGAAAGGAACGCGGGACCAAGGATTTTCATGAATCCGGCGGTCACCACCCACTCGGGTTCGGCGGCGCCGACCCGAGCAGCGAGATCCGCATCCCACGCAGCACGGTCCGGATATGCCGCGACCCGGCAGTCGATGAGTTGGATCCCGGACTCGCGGGAGATGTCGGCCGCCCGGCAGTCCCGGTCGACCACGATTGCAGCCACCCGGTAGGCGGCGTCGGGAGCGTCCGAGCGGCGCAGCAACGATTCGAGCAGTGAGCCGGTTCCGGAGGCCATCACCACGATGGGCACCCGATCGGTTGGTACGTGACCCGCGGAGGCGGGACGAGGTACCGGGGTCGGGTTCACTCGTGTCAGCCTAGTGGGCAGCGCCGATGCCGACCGCGTCGGGTCTACATGGTGTAAGTGGTCACCGGCGGTCGGTGGAGTACTCGATCCGGTCGGTGTCGAGGTCTTCTCCGGGCGCCAGGACGTCGGTGTCGTGTTCCTCGCCGAGATCGACGTTGTCAGACGCGTCAACGTAGTCGTCGGCATCGTCGTCGACGTACTCACCCGCGTCGACGTACTCGTCCTCGACATAGTCGTACTCGTCGTCGAGGTCGTCGTCGTACTCGTCCGTGAGGTATTCGTCCTCGTAGCCGAGTTCGTCGTCGTCCCAGTCCTCGTCGTCGGCGACGATCCGGGCGGCACGGGTGGCCGGCAGGCATCCATGGATCAGCGCGACCACGAGTCCGACGACCACGATCCAGCCGAGGGTGAACACCCCCGCGGTCGGCACCGTGATGGTGACGGCACCGAACTCGCCGAGTTCACCGCCGCTCATGGTGGCCAGCAACGCCATCACCGACGCGGCCACGGCGCCGGCGACGACCACGGACCGCACATTGGCCAGTGGGTCCACGTCGCGGCAGCGCAGGGCGACGATGACGGCGATCGACGCCGGCACGACGAAACCGAGCAGGCCCAGGGTGCCTGCGGCCGATTGTGGGAGGACCACCGCGATCGGCAGTGGGGGCAGCGGACCGGGATGCGCAGTCAGCAGGTCGGCCGAGGCGGTACCGATGTGGATGTCAGCACCGACCAACACGGCGGCCGCCGCGACCACGGCGTTCGGGAGATACAGGATCGACAGCAGGGTCAGCCCGAGGTAACCGTCGAAATCGTTGCCGCCGGCGATCGACTGTCCGAGATCGTGCCAGCGCACGACCAGCCGCACGACGACGATCGCGGCTGCGCACGCCATCAGGGCGGCCACCGCCACCATCCCTTGCCGCAGACCGCGTCGATCCGCGGCGCCGATGCCGAATCGTTGGCAGGTCTCGTCGTGGCGTCGCCAGCAGATACCGATGACGGCCGCGGCGGCGTGGATGCCGAGGGTGTACGCGAATGCGAGGAGGGCGGGCGGACTCTGCACCTGGCTGACCGATGCACCGTCCATCACCACGGCCAACGCGAGCGCCGTCATGAGCAGCGGACCACCGACGGCGGCGCAGGCGACAGCGGCGAGTTCCGATCCCGAGCGTTCGGGCCCCGCCGCCGACCAGGCCATGCGTGCCGTCGCGGCGGCGATGGCCAGCGTCGGCAGCAGCGGCAACACCCCGATGGTGACCCCGCTCATGGTCACCGGCACCTGATGGGCGGCCAGCCAGAGCGCCCCGACGGTGGTGCCGACGCCGGACAGTCCGCTACCGGCCAGCAACAGGATGGCGAGCACCGCGATGACGCAGAGAGCCATTGTCAGTACGGGAACGGTGAAGGCGACGACCACGAGTGCTCGCGCCGACCCTTCGGACATCGAATGTTGGGCGCGACTGAGTTGCCGCATCTGGCGGAGACGCGACGCGAGTTGATCGGTGGGTGGTGCGGGCATCGGTACGAGCGTGACATGACCCGCCGCTCACACCGGTCCGACGCGCCGCAGCATCACCGGAAAGCGACTCGTGTCTCATACGTCGCACCCGAGAAATGCGCATGCCCCGCCGGGATCGGCGGGGCATGTGCGAGAGCTCAGTAGTTTCCGGACTCAGTTGCTTCCGGAATTGTCCGGCTTGATGATCGTCGTGGCGTTGTCGGTGCCCGACTCGTCGGCCGCGGCCGATCCGGCGCTCCCGCCGCCATAGCTCGCAGGCGTGGTGTCGGACGAGGATGCCGCACCCGAGGTCGCGCCGGCAGAAGGGGAGTACGAGCCCGGCGCGGCGGCCGACTCCGTCCCGGACGGATACGACGCAGGCGAATGCGACCCGGACGAATACGACCCGGACGAATACGACGACGACGAATGCGACGGGGACGACGACTGTCCGTAGGCGGCTGCGTCGTAGCCACTCTGCGCCGCCTGGTGGGTGCCCGCACTGCCGTAGGAGCCGGCAGTTGCATCGCCGTAGCCGACTGCGGCACTCGGGGCCTGGGCGGCTGCACCGCTCTGCGCGCCACCCGTCGTGACCGGCGCGCTTGCTGCGGTGGTTGTGACCGATCCGGTCGTTGTCGCAGCCCCGGGTGCGACCTTGAGCTTCTCCAGGACGACGAGCAACCAGAAGATGGCAATAGCCGCGATGATCAGGCTGACCGCGAGCTGGGAGTACTGGATGCCGGAGTTCCGCATGCTCAGCAGGTCGTGCGTGGAGCTCCAGATGGACTGGTACACCGCTGCGAGCGCGTTTGCCACTGCATAGGCCGCGATGATCGGGACCATCACCTTGGCGCTGACCTGCGGCAGCAATGTCAGCAGCGCGAGGGCACCGAGAAACAGGCCGCCTTCCATCGCCGAGCCGTAGTTCCAGAAGCTCAGCAGCACCGTCACCGCGCAGAGCGCACCGATGGCGATCGCAAGGATCTGACCGATGTTCGCCGGCAATCCCTCGCTCGCGGGTTTGGGAGCGGAGTGGCCATAGCCGCTCTGGCCGTAGCCTTGCTGGCCGTAGCCGCTCTGCCCATAGCCCTGCTGGTCATAGCCTTGCTGGCCGTAACCCTGCTGGCCGTACCCGCTCTGACCGTAGCCCTGGGCGTACCCGCCCTGCTGCTGGTCGTAGCCCTGCTGCCCGTACCCGCCCTGCTGCCCGTAGGTCTGCTGGCCATATCCGGACTGCCCGTGGCCTGTCTGGCCGTAACCGGACTGGCCGTACCCGGACTGTCCATAACCGGACTGGCCCGCCTCGTGCTGGCCGGACTGGGGTTGGCCCGGATACTGCCCGTAGGATTGCTGGCCCGATTCAGGCTGTTGCCCGTAGCCGGACCCCGGTTGGTAGGTCATTGCTTCTCCCTGCTCGTCGTTCGCCCCCACGGTGAGCGCATGGTTCCGGGCCGACACTAGTACACCGGCACGACACGCCGACACAACCGATTGCTCGGGGACGTCACCCGAATGACGCCGACGACACCTCGCGGGGTTACAGACCGAGGATCTCGGTGGCCTCGGCACGCATCTCCACTTTGCGTACCTTGCCGGTCACCGTCATCGGGAACTCCTTGACGACATGCACGTACTTCGGGATCTTGTGCCGGGCGATCTTGCCGGTGGCGAACTCTCGCAGATCGTCGTCGGTGAAGTCGGTGACGCCGTCCCGCAGCCGGACCCACGCCATCAGCTCCTCCCCGTACTTGTCGTCGGGCACACCGATCACCTGGGCGTCGAGGATGTCGGCATGGGTGTAGAGGAACTCCTCGATCTCCCGCGGATAGATGTTCTCGCCACCGCGGATGACCATGTCCTTGATACGGCCGGTGATCATCGCGTAGCCGTCGTCGTCCATCACCGCGAGGTCCCCGGTGTGCATCCAGCCGTCGGCGTCGATGGCCTCGGCGGTCTTCTCCGGGTTGTTCCAGTACCCCTTCATCACCGAGTATCCGCGCGTGCAGAACTCACCGGTCTCACCGCGTTCCAACGTGTCTCCGGTCGCCGGGTCGACGATCTTGATCTCGAGGTGCGGCCCCACCCGACCGACCGTGCCGACCCGCAACTCGAGCGGATCATCGACGCGGGTCTGGGTGGACACCGGCGAGGTCTCGGTCATGCCATAACAGATCGACACCTCGCTCATGTGCATACGGTCGACGACTTGGCGCATCACGTGTTCCGGGCACGGGGAGCCGGCCATGATGCCGGTCCGCAGTGTCGATAGGTCGAAATCGGCTGCGGCACCTTTTTTGTCGAGCAAGGCGAGTTCGGCGATGAACATCGTCGGCACACCATAGAGGCTGGTGCAGCCGTGGTCGGACACCGCGCGCAGCGTGGCCTCCGGGTCGAAGGCGGGCGCCGGGATCACCATGGTGGCACCGTGACTCGTCGCCGCGAGGTTACCCATCACCATGCCGAAGCAGTGATAGAAGGGCACCGGAATGCAGATCCGGTCGGCGTCGGTGTAGCCGAGCAACTCCCCCACCAGGTAACCGTTGTTGCCGATGTTGCGGTGCGTGAGGGTGGCGCCCTTGGGAAATCCGGTGGTGCCCGAGGTGTATTGGATGTTGATCGGGTCGTCGGCGTGTAGCGACGCGGCGATCTCGGCAACCCGGGCGAGTTCGTCGCCGCTCGGATCCGATAGCAGCGCCGCCCATTCCGACGACTCGAAGAGCACGATCGCCCGCAGATCCGGGCACTTGGGCTGCGCCTCGGTGAGCATCGAGGCGTAGGCGGAGTCCTTGAAGCGTTCAGCGGCGATCACGACGCTGATGCCCGACTGGGCCAACGCGTACTCGACCTCGTTCTGCCGGTAGGCCGGGTTGATGTTGACCAGGATGGCACCGATCTCGGCGGTGGCGTACTGGACGATGACCCATTCGAACCGGTTGGGCGCCCAGATGCCGATCCGGTCGCCGGTCTGCACCCCCATCCGCAGCAGGCCGGCGGCGACCGCCCGGACGTCGCGGTGGAATTCCCGATAGCTCCACTGTTTTCCGGCGGCGGCGTCGATGAGCGCAACATTGTCGCCATAGGCCTCGACGGTGCGCGCCAGGGTGGCGCCGATGGTCTCGGTGAGCAGTGCCGGGTTGGATTCACCCTGCGCGTAGGCGGGTTCGGTCATGACTGCGCTCCGGTTTCTGCGTTCGCGGTCGGGTCAGAGGTCGGGACATCTTGCAGCGCAGCGACTCTCGCAAGCACCACTTCGGCCTGCCGAAGCACAGGGCCATCGACCATCTGCCCATCAATGCTGAAGACTCCGCCATGGTGCTCGGCCGAGCCGTCGACGACCTGACGCGCCCAGGACACCTCGTCGTCGGACGGACGGTAACCGTCGCGGATGTACTGCACCTGCGACGGATGAATGCAGGCGGTGGCGGTATAGCCCAGTGCGACGGCGTCGCGGACCTCGTCGATCAGGCCATCGACGTCGCGGAAGTCGAGGTGCACCGAGTCGACGGCGAACTTGCCGTGCGCGGCGGCGGCGATCCGCACCGACGAACGCACCCACCGTGCGACATCGCGGTATTGGCCCGCGCGCTTCTCGTCGGGCCCGAATCTGCTTGACTTGCCACCCAATCCGGCGACCAGGTCCTCGGCACCCCACATCAGCCCGATGCAGTTGATGGTCGCGGCGATCTCATGGGCGCGGGTGGCGCCGAGCGGCGTCTCGATCAGCGCGATCGTCTGTATCGCGGTGTCGATGATCGACTCGACGTCTTCGGCCTTGGCCTGCATGACAACCCGATAGTTGGTGTCGGCGATGGCGGCGAGATCGCGGCGGTAGTCGCCGGTGCCGGCCGGGTTGATCCGCACGATGGTGCGGTCGGGATCAAGCGGATTCGCGATGAGCGCTTCGCGAGCTGCGGCCCGGTTGTCGGGGGCAACGGCATCCTCGAGGTCGAGGATCACCACGTCGGCCCGCTCGAGGGCCTTCTGGTAACGCTCGGGTCGGTCGGCCGGACAAAACAGCATCGCCGGTCCCGGCGGGCTCCACGGATTCACCAACTGTTGCGGTTCGAACTCCATCATCACTCCACTGGTTGTTTGCGCACCAGCGTGGCCCGCGCTGCCCGCGCAACGACCTCGCCGTGCTGATTGCGGCCAATGTGGGTCAAGTTCACCACGCCCTCCCCCGGCCGTGATTTGGATTCGCGTTTCCCGGTGCACTCGGTCTCGGCATAGAGGGTGTCGCCGGCGAACAGCGGAGCCGGGAAGGCGACCTCGCTGAAGCCGAGGTTCGCGACGAGCGTGCCCTGGGTGAGTTGCGACACCGACAGTCCGACGATGGTGGAGAGCGTGAACATCGAGTTGATCAGTCGCTGCCCGCCGAATCCGGGTTGCTCTGCCGACCACGCCGCGTCGAGATGCAGCGCCTGGGTGTTCATCGTCAGGGTGGTGAACAGTACGTTGTCGGCCTCGGTCACCGTGCGGCCGGGCCGATGTTCGTAGATGGTGCCCTCGGTGAACTCTTCGAACCACAGTCCGCGCTGAACAATTCGCACCGGATCGCTCATGCGAACCCCAGTTCCCGCGCGATCAGCATCAGTTGCACCTCGGTGGTGCCCTCGCCGATCTCGAGGATCTTGGAGTCGCGGTAGTGCCGCGCGACCGGGTATTCGTTCATGAAGCCGTAGCCCCCGTGGATCTGGGTGGCCGTGCGTGCATTGTCCATCGCCGCCTCGCTGGCGACCATCTTGGCGATCGACGCTTCCTTCTTGAACGGTTTGCCGGCCAGCATCTTTGCCGCCGCATCGTAGTAGGCGGTGCGCGCGACGTGGGCGCGCGCCTCCATCCGCGCGATGGCGAACGAGATCGACTGGTACTCACCGATCGGTTTGCCGAAGGACTGGCGTTCCTTGGCGTACTTGATGCTTTCGTCGACACATCCCTGCGCGGCACCGGTGGCCAGCGCGGCGATCGCGATGCGCCCCTCGTCGAGAATGGACAGGAAGTTGGCGTAGCCGCGACCGCGTTCGCCGAGCAGGTTCTCCTGCGGCACACGGGCATCGGTGAACGAGAGCGGATGGGTGTCCGAGGCGTTCCAGCCGACCTTGTTGTAGGCGGGTTCGGCAACGAAGCCCGGGGTATCCGACGGCACAATGATCGTCGAGATCTCCTTGCGGCCGTTCTCCTTCACCCCGGTGACGGCGGTGACCGTCACCAGCGAGGTGATGTCGGTCCCCGAGTTGGTGATGAACTGCTTGCCGCCGTTGATGATCCACGAGTCGCCGTCGGCCTTGGCGGTGGTCGCGGTGGCCCCGGCGTCAGAGCCGGCGCCGGGTTCGGTCAGCCCGAAGCCGGCGAGATTGCGGCCGGCGGTCAGGTCCGGCAGCCACCGCTGCTTCTGCTCTTCGGTGCCGAACCTGTAGATGGGCATGGCGCCCAGACTCACGCCCGCCTCCAGCGTGATGGCGACCGACTGGTCGACCTTGCCGAGTTCCTCGAGCGCGAGGGCGAGCGCGAAGTAGTCGCCGCCCATCCCGCCGTATTCTTCGGAGAACGGCAGGCCGAACAGGCCCATCTTGCCCATCTGGGACACGACCTCGTACGGAAAGCTGTGTTCCTCATCGTGTTTGGCCGAGACCGGCGCCACCACCGACTGCGCGAAGTCACGCACGGAGGCGATGAGGTCGGTGTACTCCTGGGTGAGTTCCATCAGTTCTCCATCTCTTTGGTCACCACGGCAAGTGTCTGGCCGGCGGCGACCTTGTCCCCGACTGCCGCCGACAGCGCAACGACGCCGTCGGTCGGGGCGGTCAGTGTGTGTTCCATCTTCATTGCCTCCACCACGATGATCGGGCTGCCCGCGGTGACCTCGTCACCGGCGGACGCGGACACTGCGACGACGGTACCCGGCATCGGGCTGAGGATTTCCCCGGCCTTCTCGTCGGCGGCCTCGTCGAGCAACGGGCGAGCGAGTTCCAAAGTCCAGGTGCCGTGTGGCCCGGACACCCACCAGGTGCCGTCGATCTCCTCCTTCGACCACGATTGGCTGACACCGTCGACGATCAACCGCCGGACCTCGGTGGCGTTGCCCTCCGCACCCCGCCGGATGCGCCGATATTCGACTGCGGCACTCCAGGGTTTGCGGTCGGGATCGTCGTCGTAGGTCACCGTGGCCTGACCGCGCACGGCATCCTCGGTGGATTCCTCGACGCGGATGGAGACAGTGTGGTGTTGTCCACCGCTGACGAGTCGGGTGATGACCGGTGCCGCGTCGCCGATGCGCCAGCCGATCGCCGACTGCCACACGTCCTGACGGTCGCGCGGCCCGATGCGGGCGATGCCGGCCAGCACCAAGGCCTCCGGAACCGGTTCGGGCACCGCGTAATCCACGACGAGTCGGTCGAGGAGTTCGGTGTCGAGGTCGGCGGCCCGCACGGCCGGTTGGGCGAGGACGAAGCGGCAGAAGTCGACGTTGGTGACCACGCCGAGGACGCGGGTGTGCGCGAGCGCCGCGTCGAGCCGCTCCAGCGCTTCTTCTCGATCGCTGCCATAAGCGATGACCTTGGCCAGCATCGGGTCGTAGTCACTGCCGACGACCAGGCCCGGGAACATTGCCGAGTCGACGCGTACGCCACCGGCGTCCGAGGTCTCCGGTTCCATCAGGTGGGTGATGGTGCCGCCGGTGGGCAGGAATCCGTTGGCCGGGTCCTCGGCGTACACGCGCGCCTCGATGGCATGTCCGCGCAGCACGATGTCGTCCTGGGTCAGCGCAAGCTTCTCGCCGCGCGCGACCCGGATCTGCTGTTCGACGAGATCGACGCCGGTGACGAGCTCGGTGACCGGATGTTCGACCTGCAGTCGGGTGTTCATCTCCATGAAGAAGAACGCGTCGGGGCGTTTCGCCGAGACGATGAATTCGACTGTGCCGGCGCCGGTGTAGCCGACGCTGCGGGCGGCGTCGCAGGCCGCCTCGCCGATGCGGGCGCGGGTATCGGTGTCGAGCAGGGCCGACGGCGCCTCCTCGATCACCTTCTGGTGGCGTCGCTGCAGTGAGCATTCGCGTTCGCCGAGGTGAATCACGGTGCCGTGGGTGTCGGCGAGGATCTGTACCTCGATGTGGCGTGGGGTGTCGACGAAGTGCTCGAGGAACAGTGAATCGTCGCCGAAGGCGGATCCGGCCTCGCGGCGTGCCCGTTGCAGTGCGGCGGGCAGGTCGGCGGTGTTCTCCACCCGGTGCATGCCCTTGCCGCCGCCGCCGGCGCTCGGCTTGATCAGGACGGGGAACCCGATGTCGGGGGCGGCCGCGATCAGGTCCTCGTCGGTGAGTCCGGGACGCGAAAGACCGGGCACCACCGGCACATCCCGCTCGACGACGGCGGCGCGTGCGGTGATCTTGTCGCCCATGGTGGCGATCGCCTCGGCCGGCGGGCCGACGAACACGATTCCGGCGTCAGCGAGGGCGGCCGCGAATTTCTGGTTCTCCGAGAGGAATCCGTAGCCGGGATGGACCGCGTCGGCACCGGTGTGCTGCGCGGCGCGCACCACCGCGTCGATGTCGAGGTAGCTCTGGGTGGCCGGCGCCGGTCCCAATCGCACGGCGACGTCGGCCTCGCGGACGTGGCGGGCGTCGGCATCGGCGTCGGAGTAGACGGCGATGCTGCGAATCCCCATGCGGCGCAGGGTGTCGATGACGCGGCAGGCGATCTCGCCGCGGTTGGCGACGAGGACGCTGCGGATGGGATGGGTGGCTGCAGTGGTCACTGTGGTTCCTTGCTTCGTCGTCCCGTAAGGCATGGTCACGATCACATCCGGAAGACGCCGTAGCGCGGGTCGTCGAGCGGGGCGTATCGGCATGTCTCCAAGGCCAATCCGAGGATGGTGCGGGTCTGGGCCGGATCGATGATGCCGTCGTCCCAGAGGCGCGCGGTGGAGTAGTAAGCGTCGGACTGCCGCTCGAACTGCTCGCGGATCGGGGCCTTGAACGCTTCCTCGTCGTTGGCCGGCCACTCGTCACCGGAGCGCTCGATCTGGTTTCGGCGCACCGTGGCCAGCGTGTCGGCGGCCTGCGGCCCACCCATCACCGAGATGCGCGCGTTGGGCCACATCCACAGGTACCGCGGCGAATACGCCCGGCCGCACATCGAATAGTTGCCCGCGCCGAACGAACCGCCGACCATCACGGTCAGTTTGGGGACCCGGGCGCACGCGACGGCGTTGACCATCTTGGCGCCGTTCTTGGCGATGCCGCCCTCCTCGTAGGCGCGGCCGACCATGAATCCGGTGATGTTCTGCAGGAACACCAACGGGATGCGACGCTGGTCGCAGAGTTCGATGAAATGCGCTCCCTTGAGCGCTGATTCGCTGAACAGCACCCCGTTGTTGCCGATGAAACCGACCGGATGTCCGTGTACGTGGGCGAAGGCGGTGACCAGTGTGGTGCCGTAGTTGGCCTTGAATTCGGTGTATTCGCCGCCGTCGCTGATGATCTCGATGACCTCGCGGATGTCGTACGGGGTCCTCGGATCCGTCGGCACGACGTCGTAGATGTCGGTCTGCGGTCGTTTGGGTTCGCGTGCGGGGATGGTGTCCCACTGTGCCGCGTCGCGCGGGCCGAGCGTGGCGACGATTTCCCTCACCTTGGCCAACGCCTGTTCGTCGTTGTCCACGAGATGGTCGGTGACGCCGGAGACCGACGAGTGCATGGCACCGCCGCCGAGTTCCTCGGCGGTGACGTCCTCGCCGGTGGCCGCCTTCACCAGCGGCGGCCCGGCCAGGAAGATGGTGCCCTGGTTGCGCACGATGACCGTCTCGTCGCTCATCGCGGGCACATAGGCACCACCCGCCGTCGACGACCCGAGCACCGCGGCGATCTGCGGGATGCCGGCGGCGCTCATCGTCGCCTGGTTGTAGAAGATCCGGCCGAAGTGCTCGCGGTCGGGGAAGACCTCGTCCTGCTGGAGCAGCATCGCACCGCCGGAGTCGACGAGGTAGATACACGGCAATCGGTTGGCCGCGGCGATCTCCTGCGCCCGCAGGTGCTTCTTCACCGTCACCGGGTAGTACGTGCCGCCGGAGACGGTCGCGTCGTTGGCGACGATCATGCACTCGCGGCCGGCCACCCGGCCGACGCCGGCGACGACGCCCGCCGACGGGACACGGCCGTCGTACATGCCGTCCGCGGCGAGCGGTGCCACCTCGAGAAAGGGCGAACCGACGTCGAGCAGCCCGTCGATACGGTCGCGCGGCAGGAGTTTGCCGCGGGAGATGTGCCGGTCGCGGGCCTTCTGGCCGCCGCCGAGGCGCACCTGGCGCAACCGCTCCTGCAAGACCTCGACACCCGCGAGGTGATCGGCCCGGAATCCGGGCGCTGCGGGCGCGGTATCCGTACTGAATGTGCTGGTCACCATCGACCTTTCAGTTAGTGGCGATTAACTGAAAGCATCGTACGTCACCGATGCCGCGGTTGTCACGCCTCATCTCATTCTGGCAGCGGACGTGACGCGGCTCACGAAATTCCGTAGTGTGGTGTCAGCCCACCACCCCCGGGCGCGACAACCGATGCCCGCGACAGCCATAACCCCGGCCGCCGCGGACCACATATGAAGAAGGCCAGGTAACCCCATGACCCTCGCAGATGACCGTGCCCACAAGCTCGGCGCACAACCTCGCAACGAGGCCGTTTCTCCCGCTCCCACCGGCGGCGCCTCGTTCTCGCTCGACGATCGCTACACCCGCGAATCGGGCTCGATCTACCTCACCGGCATCCAGGCCCTGGTCCGCATGGTCCGCGACCGCGCCCGCATCGACCGCCGGCAGAATCTGCGCACCGCCTCCTTCATCTCCGGCTATGAGGGTTCACCGCTGGCCGGCTACGACCTCGAGATCGCGCGCCGCATGAACTACCTCGAACCGTTCGACGTCGTACACCGCCCCGGCCTCAACGAAGAGCTCGCCGCGACATCGGTGATGGGTTCTCAGGTGGCCGGTCAGGTCACCGATCTCGCCCCCTCCGCCGATGGCCTCCCGCGCGACGGTGTCGTCGGCTACTGGTACGGCAAGGCTCCCGGCCTCGACCGCGCGACCGACGCCCTGCGTCACGCCAACCTCATCGGCACACATCCGAACGGCGGCGCCGTCGCCCTGGTCGGCGACGACCCGGGCGCCAAGAGTTCGTCGGTGCCGTGCGCGTCGGAAATGGCGCTCGCCGACCTCTACATGCCGATCCTCTACCCCGCCGACTCGCAGGACATCCTCGACCTCGGTGTGCATGCCGCCGTGCTGAGTCGCGTCAGCGGACTGTGGACGTCGCTGAAGATCTCCGCTCATGTCGCCGACGGCGCGTCCACCGCTCAGGTCGACCCGCACCGCATCATGCCCGTCTACGGCGACCTCGGTCGCAGCCCGCACGTACCCAGCGGACGTCTCCTCGGGCCGAATCTGATGGAGCTGGAACAGAATCAGCTCACCATCCGGATCCCTCGGGCACTCGAGTACGCGCGCCTCAACGGGCTCAACAAGATCACCGTCTCGAGCTCCGACGACCGGATCGGCATCGTCGCCGCCGGCAAGACCTACCTCGATCTGCGCGAAGCCCTGCGCCTGATGCACATCACCGACGACGACCTGCACCGCCTGGGCATCCGCATCCTCAAGCTCGGCATGGTCTACCCGATCGAACGAGACATCCTCAACCGCTTCATGTTCGACACCGCCACCGGCGATCTCGACGAGGTCATCGTGATCGAGGAGAAGCGCGACTTCATCGAAACGATGATGCGCGACATCCTCTTCCGGCATCCGCGTGCACCGAAGATCGTCGGCAAGACCCACGAGGACGGCTCCACCCTGTTCTCCCGGTTCGGTGAACTCGACGTCGACTCGGTCACCCGCGGCCTGGCCAACCGACTCGCCCATCACCACAACGTCGACGCGGCCCGGAACTGGTTGGACCGCAAGGCCGCCCGGCCGATGCGCATCGAACTGCCGCTGGCCGTACGCACGCCGTACTTCTGCTCGGGTTGCCCGCACAACAGCTCCACCAAGGTCTCCGACGGCACCCTGGTCGGCGCCGGAATCGGCTGCCACGCCATGGTGTTGCTGATGGACCCGAAGCAGGTCGGCGAGGTCGCCGGACTCACCCAGATGGGTGGCGAGGGTGCGCAATGGCTGGGCATGGCCCCCTTCGTCACCGCCGACCACTTCGTCCAGAACGTCGGCGACGGTACCTTCACCCACTCGGCGTCGCTGGCGTTGCGTGCGGCCGTCGCGTCCGGGGAGAACATCACCTACAAGCTGCTCTACAACGGCACCGTCGCGATGACCGGCGGCCAGGACGCAGTCGGCGAGTTCGCCCTCCCCCGCCTCGTCTCGCTACTGAACGACGAGGGCGCCGCCCGCATCGTGGTGACCTCCGACGACCCGGACGCCACCCGCGCCCGCGGGCTGGGCCGCAATGTCGAGGTCCGGCACCGCGATGACATGCTCACCGTCCAGCAGGAACTGGCCGAGGTGCCCGGCGTGACCGTACTGATCCACGACCAGTACTGCGCCGCCCAGAAGCGCCGGAAGCGCAAGCGCGGCAACATGACCACCCCCGCCACCCGCGTGATGATCAACGAGCGGATCTGCGAGGGTTGCGGCGACTGCGGTGAGAAGTCGAATTGCCTCTCGGTGCATCCGATCTCCACCGAGTTCGGCCGCAAGACCCACATCGACCAGAGCTCCTGCAACGTCGACTACTCGTGCCTCAAGGGCGACTGCCCGTCGTTCGTGACCGTCACGCCCGGCACCAAACGTGCCGCGGCCAAGGCACCGGCCATCGCCGACGCCGTGCTGCCCGCTCCGACGCTGCCGACGCTGCGGGATACGTTCTCGATGCGCGTCACCGGGATCGGCGGCACCGGCGTGGTGACCGTCTCGCAGGTGCTGGCCACCGCGGCGGTGCTCGACGGACACGCCGCGCGCACCGTCGACATGACCGGCCTGGCCCAGAAGGGCGGCGCCGTGGTCTCCGACGTCAAGGTCTCACCGGATGGCATCGAGCAGGCCGCCAAGGTCGCCTCCGACGACTGCGACCTGTACCTCGTGTGCGATCCGCTCGTCGGCACCGATCCGGTGAACCTCAAGGTCGCCGCCGCCGACAAGACGATCGCGGTGGTGTCGACCACCGAGATCCCGACCGGGCTGATGGTCATCGACACCTCGGTCGGCTTCCCGGCCGCCGCACAGGTGCACGCCGCCATCGACGCGAAGGTCTCCCGCGCGGTCTATCTCGATCCGGGCGAGTTGTCGACGTCGCTGTTCGGTGACGAGCAGTTCGCCAACATGATGATGGTCGGAGCCGCCTATCAGGCCGGGGCCCTTGCCATCACCGCCGAATCCATCGAGCAGGCAATCGACCTCAACGGGGTTGCGGTGGAGGCCAATACGCAGGCGTTCCGCCGCGGCCGACAGGTCGTCGCCGACGCCGACGCGATCACGCAGACGATTCACGAGTTGCACGGCAGCACCGCCGAGGTGACCGAGTTGCAGCCGAGCGCCCACGCACTCGCTGCGGTCGCGGTTCTCGGTCAGCTCGACGACGATCTCACCCGCAGCATCGCAATCCGCTACGACGAGCTCATCGCCTATCAGGACGAGCGTTATGCGCGTGAGTATCTCGACGTGGTGGCACGCGTGCACCGCGCGGATCACGGTGATTCGCTGACCGATGCGGTGGCCCGCAACCTGTACAAGTTGATGGCCTACAAGGACGAGTACGAGGTGGCCCGGCTGACCGCGGACCCGGCCTTCGCCGCACAGATCGCCGAGCAGTACGGCGACGACGCGAAGGTCGCGATCCGGCTGCACCCGCCGACGCTGCGCGAGCTCGGCATGCGCGAGAAGATGTCCCTCGGTGCGTGGGCCGACAAGCCGCTCGCCGGTCTGGCCCGCATGAAGAAGCTCCGCGGGACCAAGCTCGACCCGTTCGGCCGCAACGAGATCCGACGCACCGAACGCGCGTTGATCGTCGAGTACCGCGAACTGATCGACGCACTGCTCACCGGCCTGGCGTCGGGACGCGTTGGCGTCGAACAGATCCCGGCCGCCACCGCACTCGCCGACCTGCCCGACCTGGTTCGCGGTTACGAGGGCGTCAAGATGGCCAACGTCGAGAAGTACCACTCGGAAATGGCCAAGCAGCGCACCGCGCTGGGTGTCTGACCAACCGTCGAGTTCGCACCGACTCCCACTCAACGAGATCTGATGGACACTCGTCCGGCCGCCGGTCGCTTCAGCGATCGGCGGCGCGGCGCCCGATGTGCGATCAGATCGCGGTGTAGCCGCCGTCGATCACGATCTGCTGTCCGGTCAGGTAGCTCGACGCATCGGAGGCAAGGAAGCTCACGAGACCGGTGAGGTCCTCCGGTGTGGCCATGCGCCCCTGCGGGATTCGTGCGACCCAATCGTCCTGCAGAGCCGGCTCGCGATCGATGATCTCCTGGGTCAGATCGGTGAGCACATATCCCGGCGAGATCGAGTTGACCCGAATCCCGGCAGGTGCCCACTCCACGGCAAGCGACTTGCCGAGGTGGGAAACCGCGGCTTTGGACGCGTTGTACGAAGCGGCCCATTGCGGGACGTTCACGATGACACCAGACATCGAGGCGACCAGCACGGCGCTGCCGGGCAGACCCGCCTCCAGCAGCCCACGGCCGAATGCCTGTGTGGCAAAGAAAGTTCCGGTCAGGTTGACGTCGATGACCTTGCGCCATTGCGCGGCGGTCACATCGACGGAATCGCCGTTGATTTCGATACCCGCTGCGGTCAGGAGGACCTGCGGCACGCCGAGACTCTTCGTCACGGTGTCGAATGCGCTGGCGGTGGCATCCTGATCGGTCACGTCGAGGTGCAAGCCGAGGGTCTCGACGCCATGCTTGTCGTGCAATTGCGCAGCCGAGCTCTCGACGGTGTCGAGCAGGTCGAGGATCGCGATCTTCGCCCCCTGCTGTGCCAGCGAGTCCGCGACGGCGTACCCGATTCCGCGAGCACCGCCGGTGATGACGGCTGTCTTATCGCTGAGGTTCTGAATCATTTCCGCTCCTTGATATGTGTGGTGAGTGGATCTGTGGAGATGTGGTGACGGCAATCCCAGCCCGCACGGGCTGCGGCGATGAAATCGCGAGCCGCAGTGATCGGTCGGTCAGCTGTCAGGATTCCGCTCGTGGATCCGGTTCCGTCGGCGCCAGAGGCCATGATCGAGCGCGCGATCCCTGGATCGCTCACGCCACCGGCGTGCATCGTCAACACCGCTTCGTTGGCGGCGCGAATCGCACGATTCGCGTCATCGATCCACGGTCGGGGCTGATCGCCGACGGTGCCGATCAACGCGGGCGGTTCAAAGAGCACAGCGGTCGGTCCGAGTCGGGCCGCGCGGACGGCCTCCTCCTCCGACCCGGCGCAGACAATGGTCTCGAGCCCCAAATCATTCGCTCGGGCCACCGCGTGCTCGAGGGCAGCGGGAGCGAGCGGATTGCTCTCATGGTTGAGCATCACGCCATCTGCTCCGGCGTCGACCAGCGACTCCGGTGTGACCGCGCCCATGGACGCACCCAGCGGTTCAGGGTCCATCGTTTGCGCGAAAACGAGTACGCCACAGTTGAGTTCGGCGATCGGTGCGATTAGGGCTGTGGGAACGGTGAGGATCACTGTGACGTCGAAGTCGCTCGCTGCGTTGCCGGCGGCCCGGGCAAGCAACTCGAGTTGAGTGCGGCGCAGGAAACCCTTCGGGCCGATTTCGAAGAACGGCCCGGTCATCTTCGCGCTCATGCGTCGATCAGCGGCTTCAGCCGGGAAGCCGTTGCCGGCAGCGAGATGGCGGCGTCGCCCTCGGTCGAGCACTCCAGGTTCACGTGTCCGGCATAGCCGATGTCGTGCAACGCCGCGAAGATCGCGGCCCAGTCCAGGTGTCCGTGCCCGGGCAGGAGGCGGTTGCTGTCGCCGAGGTGCACGTGGACGACCCGGTCGCCCGCTTCTCGCAGCGCCGCGGCCGGATCAGCTTCCTCGATCGACATGTGGAAGAGGTCAGGGAGAAGCCCGGCGTTGGGGTGCGCGACTTCATCGATGATCCGCAGGTTGTCGCGGACGGAGTTCAGATATCCACATTCGTACCGATTGATGGGCTCCAAGAGGACACGGGCGTCAGAGCCGTTCACGACCTGGAGGATCTCGGAGTAGTACTGCACAAACGCGTCGTGGTCGGCCGGGCTCAGCTGCCGGTAGGGGTCGAAAAGCGGAAGCGGATCCTGGGCACCGTATTCGTACTCGATCTCCATAACGGCGCCGATTTCAGCGCAGACTTCCGCTGATTGCCGGTACATGGCGCGGCAGCGTTCTCTCAAGTCGCCATCCTGCGACATGGCGTGGCCGTAAACGGCGTCCTGAAGCACAAATTCGACGGGACGGACTCCGGTGCGGTTCTCAAGCGCGACGAGTTCGGCGCGGACGTCATTGCTCCACTCAGCGAGCGGCCAGAACACCGCGATCCCTTCATACCCCCACGTCGCAAGGCGCTCCGCCTTCTCGGTCAGGCTGGTGCCCGGCACCATCGGGGACGAACAACACAGTTTCATCAGGAAACCTCCATAGCAGGGCCTCCGAAGAGGCGGTCGAGATAATTACAGAAGCGGTGGTAGCGCACGCGGCGCACAGTCGAGGGTGTGGCCGCGAAACGAGAGATCGGCGGGCGCGCAAGGTCGTTCGCGTCCTCAAGTCCGCCCAGCACGCCTCGCGCGACCAACGCGAGCACCGCAGCCCCCCGACAGGTGGCCTCCTGCTCTGCCGGAACCAGCACGTCGACGCCACATACGTCGGCTTTCAGCTGAGTCCAGAACGGCGATGACGCTCCGCCGCCGGTCGACACGATCTCGCGCACTGAACCGAATGCGAGGTCGTCGATGTTGCGCCGCAACAGATGCGCAACGCCCTCCTCGACGGCGAAGGCCATGTCGAAGCGGTCGTGGCCGAGAGTCAGCTCGAGAAATGCACCTTTCGCGTCCGAGTAGTAATCGGGCGGGTTCACCCCGGTGAGATACGGCAGGAAGATCGGTGCATCGCGATGATTGCGCGATGTCAGTTCTCGTTCCAACGCGTCGTAGGCGAGATTGTCGAGTCCTTCGCGGCGGTACCAGTCCAGAGCCGCTCCACCAGCGTCGATGCCGTTGAATAGCACGACGTCGTCGAGACGAAGGCCGGCGTGAAAACTGACCTTGCGCTTCGGGGAGAACGTCCAGTCACTGGCCAGCATCGACAAGGATAGGACGGTGCCCGCCGATTCGCTGACACTGTTCGGGCGGTAGGAGCCGGTGCCAACCATCGCACAGAAGTGATCCAGTGCTCCGACATTGACGTGATAGTCGAGGGCGTCCGGGAGCCGACGACGAGCGTCCTCGGTGACGCGCCCGACTTCCGTACCGGCCGGAACGACCGGAGCGAGGGTGTCAACGGGCACAGAACAGAAATCGAGCATGTCGTCCCAATACCTGCGGTTGCGAACGTCCCACAGATATGTGAAGCCCCGGGTCGTCTCCTCGCCAAACGCCGTGCCCGTGAATCGACGAACAAGCTCGTCTTTGACCATGAGTACCCAGCGGGTCGACTCGAGGGTCGCCGGTTCGTGTTTCGCGAGCCAGCGCAACTTTGCCGCAGGCCAGGTCGCCGATGGCGACGGCTCGCCGGTGGTCGCGAACGCGTCGTCCGGATCGAAATTGGCGGCCAGCTCATCAACCTCCGCGGTGGCACGGTCGTCGAGCCACGACATGCCGGGCCGTACGGGATCGCCGTGCCGGTCAACGAGAATCAGCGACTCCGCCTGACCGGTCACGACGATGACCGCCTCGTGACCGGTCACGTCTCCGTACGTACGAGCGCAGTCGCCGATCAGGCCGACGACAATGTCGAAGAGCCGCGACGGGTCGAACTCGACCCGGTCACCCTCACGGTCGTATTCGGCCGCGGCGCTCGCCGTGGCCAGACGGCGAAGGCCGTCGTCATACAGCACCACCTTCACATTGGTGGTGCCGACATCCACGGCGTAGACAAGCATCGTCAGGAGCCGAGGACCTGGACGTGGACGGTGCGGGTGCGGCCACGAACCGAGTCCAGGTCGCCGAAGTAGATGCGGCCGAATTCACCGAGCACGAGTGAGCCGTCAACGAGCGGGATACTCTCCGAGCGCCCGAGAATCGACGAAATGATGTGCCCGTCGGTGTTGAGTCCCCACTCGGGCAGTTCGTCGCGCAGCTCTGCTGCGTTGCGGATATGAATCGGTCCTGGGTGCAGGTACTGCCCTTCGTGACGCGTCGGCGGTGCGATCTTTGCGAACACGTTCAAGGTGTCCTGCAGCAGTAACTGCGTGCCGTAGTAGGTGACGTCCTCCGACTCCTCTTGGAGGAGGACGCAACAGCTGGTGTGGGGCGAGTACACCACTACGACGCCGTCGGCGATGCCGGTCCCGCCGACGAACTCCTGCACCTGCGCTGTCACGTCGAAGAACTCCTGGCGCGCAGGGGTCTCCAGGGTGATGGTCGTGTTTCTGGTCGGCATCTTCGCTTCCTCGGTGCAATCGGGACCACTAGTTGTCGTCCTTCAGCGTGCTGTCGAAAGCCGCGGAGCGGAAGCCAGAAGTTATGATCATGAGATAATCAGCGCTTATCAATCGGAGGTTCTCGGTGGCCGCATTCCCGGATGTGAGCCTGCGGTTGCTGCGGTATTTCGCAGCACTCGGCACTGAACTCAACTACCGGCGGACGGCGGAGAAGCTCTACATCACGCAGCCGGCACTGTCGGGCTCGATCCAACAACTCGAACGCATTCTCGGGGAGCGACTGTTCGATCGGGACACCCGCTCGGTGGCGCTGACAGCGGTCGGCCAGGAATGGCTGCCACATGTGGAGAAAGCGCTCGCGGAAGTGGATGCCGCGCTCGAGACCGCAGCCAAATTGGTGGACCACGCGCACGTGCGTATCGGCTATCTGATCGGCACCGGCGCCGATCTCCTGTTCCAATTGCTCGATGGCGTCGACAACGCGCTGCCAGGTCTGACGATCGAGACCGTTGAGCACGACTTCACCGATCCCACCGCGGGCCTCCTAGCCGGCGCGGTGGACCTCGCGCTGCTGCGCCCTCCGGTGGATGTTCCCGACATTGCGATGCAGGTTGTCGCCAAAGAGTCATGGGTCGCATGTCTGCCCCGCACACACCGACTCGCCGATCGGACAGAGTTACACATCGGGGAACTCTTGGATGAGCCGATCGTCGTCGCACCCAAGACCGCCGGCGGGTGGCGCGAATACTGGTACGCGGCCGACGCGCGCGGCGGCGTCGCCCCCACGATCGCCGCCGAGGCCGCAACCTACGAAGCGGAGGTCACCCTCGTATCCCGTGGCGTCGGAGTCAGCTTCACTACCTCCTCGCTCGCGCGGCTCTACGACCGCCCGGGCGTCCGGTTTGTACCCATCGTCGACCGCCCTATCAGCTACACGTCGATCGCCTGGCGACGCCAACACCTCACCCACTCGGCGACACGCCTCGTGGAATACATGCTCGGCCGGTTGCCGCTGATCGACGCAGACTGATTGATCAGCTTTGGTTATCGCCAGATAAGACCTTCGAACTTCCGCGCCCCCGCGCTCTCTCGGTTCACTTGTGGGACAGCACACTCGCGTCCCGGGGCGACCCGGCGATGACCGTAGAGGACAAGAGACGTCATGACCCAATCACTGCCCAATGAGACATCCCTCACGCCTCCGCCGCGCGTCGTCGGCGAGGACGAGGACGCACGGCTTGCCGAGTTCGGGTACCTGCAGAAGCTCGACCGCTCGGTAGGCAAGATCGCATCCTTCGCGATCGGCTTTTCGACGATCAGCGCAACCACCGCGGTGTTTACCGGTTTCGGCGCTGGCTACACCAACGCCGGTGCGCCGTTCATCTGGACGCTGTTTCTCGCCGTTCCCGTGTTCCTCCTATGGACCCTGATCGCCGCGGACATCTCCGCGAAGATTCCGCTGGCCGGATACGCGTACCAGTGGACAAGCCGACTCAATGGCTCAACCTTCGGATGGTTCACCGGTGTCAGCGCACTGATCGGCTGGGTCAGCGGCATGACTAGTCTGGGCTATGTCTTCGCGGGATACCTCGGCAACGTGTTCGGTTGGGATCTCTCGCAGCGGCAGCAGATCCTCATCGCGATCGCGGTGGTCGCCATCTGCGTCCTGATCAACGCTTACCGCGTGCGCCTGGCTACCCTCGTCAACAACATCGGTGTCGGGTTGGAACTCGTCGTCACCATCGGCGTCACACTGATGATTGCGATCGTGATCATCGTCCTCCCGGATCACTCGCAGCCCATCTCCTCCCTTTTCACCGGGCACAGTCCCGACGACGCGACTCCGTATATGGTCGCCTGGTTCACGGCTGCGCTGGGCCCGTTCTTCGGTCTCGTGGGCGTCGAAGCGGTCGCGGACGTGGCGGAAGAGACGAAGGATGCGCGGCGCGTTATCCCTCGCACAATGTTCTATGCATTCGCGGTCTCCTGCGTCATCGAGTTCGCCATGTACCTCGTGTACGTTCTGGCAATCCGTAACCCTTCCGCAGTTGCCGATTCGTCTGCGCCGATCGACGAGATCATCAACCAGCAGCTCGGGCCAGTGTGGGCGCACCTCATTGTTGCGGTGGCGCTCACCAACATTCTGGTGTGCCTGCTGTCCAACGTCCTCGTCGGAACCCGGCTGCTGTACTCACTGTCGCGCGACAACATGATGCCGTTTTCGCGAGCTCTGCGACACGTTGCACCGAAGCGCAAGACCCCGTCGACAGCGGTCATCACTCTCGGCGTGGTGTCGATACTCCTGCTACTGTCCGCGTTGATCAACGAGAAGGCGTTCAACTACTTCCTCGGGATTGCCACGCTGGCATTCTTCACCTGCTACCTGCTGCAGGCGATCGGACTGCTCATCGCCAGCTTCCGCGGCCGGGTCCCGGCAGCGGAACCGGGAACCTTCGATCTCGGCCGAGCACGCGTGCCGCTACTCATCATCAGCCTGGTTGTGTTCGCGGTCGTCGAGGCAGCGCTGATCTTCCTTCCGCCGTTCGCGGGCAACGGCTACGTGTTCGCCGGCATTCTCGCTGTTGCGGCATTGTGGTGGCTGCTCGCGCTGCGCAAGCGACTGCGCGACGGCGAAGCCGGGCCGCACTACGCGAAGGATCACCCTGACGACGCCGGAGTGATGCTCTCCGAACTCCAGTAACGACTCGCTCACGCCGCCTGGCTCCCTTGGGTTTTCGGGGGCCAGGCGGCGTTGTTGCACGAGCATCACAAGGACTTCACTAGTGAGATCCGTTACCGGATACTCGAATTCGTTTGCGCCCAGATAGCTTTCAGGCTCGGTCAGACAGACCGAAACGCCGCCCACGACATCCACGTGAGCACCCATAGTAGGTCGACCTCGGAAACTCGGGTAGGCGCGGCGACGAGTTGAGCAGCCCGAACATGCCATGCACCCATCGTTCGATGTAACGCCGCTGCATCGATCGCGCCTGATGACTAGCGTTGCGGTGTCGTCTAGAGCGCCGCCGCGAGCCATAAGCCTCCTGTGTTTCAGATGGCCACCGCACCCACCCGGCACCCCCTGGACAGCGACGCGCCGGGTTCTCGATCAGCCATCAACTCGCGCAGACACAATGTTCGGGGCTGTCACCCCTCATCGACGAATCGCTGCGGGCGCTTACGATGGAAGTTTCGCCACCAGGAGTGAAACGAGGACGACAACGGATGACCCTGCACACTGCGGACCTGCCCGACTGGCTATTGATCGTCGCCTGGACCAGCATCGCTCTCGGATTGGCCAGCGCGGTCTTCATCGCGGTCGACGTCACCCGTAGGCCGCAGCCGATGGCCGTGATGAACGCGGTCTGGCCGATCTGCAGCCTGTTCGGTTCGGTGATCTGGGTGGCGGCCTACCTGTGGTGGGGCCGTGCGGAGCCGAGGGACGCCACGTCGTCGAACACGCATGACACGCCCGGCACATCGATGGACGGCGAGAGCATGAAGCCGGCGTTGGGCAAGAGCGGCAAGCCGCATTCGATGCCGGTGTCGGTGTTTGTGGGAACCAGCCATTGCGGAGCGGGCTGTTCGCTTGCCGACCTGATCGTCGAGTGGGCGATCTTCGCGTTGCCCGGAATCGCCGTCCTCGGCGGGCTGCACTGGCTGTTCTCTGACGAGTTGTACGCGGGTTGGGTGATCGCGTATGTGGTCGCGCTGGTCATCGGAATCGCCTTCCAATTCGCAGCGATCGCACCGATGAATCCGAAACGTGGTGTTGCAGAGAACATCCGCGTTGCAGCGAAAGCAGACTTCCTATCGCTCTCGGCGTGGCAGATCGGCATGTACGGCGCGATGGCGATCGCCCAGCTGGCAGTCTTCCCCGCGTGGCTCGACGGGCGCGTCGCAGTCGACACCCCGGTGTTCTGGTTGGTCATGCAGTTGGCGATGCTCGCCGGCTTCTGTACCTCATACCCGGTCAACTGGTGGCTCATCGAGTCCGGGATCAAAGAAGCGATGTGAGCGTGGTCGGGGTGACGCCGGAGCAGCGGCCGCTCACGAATCCGACAGCAACGCCGCCCACGCCATCGATGTGAGCACGCGTCGTAGGTCGGGTTCGGGGTAGGGCGGCAGACGATGAGATGAGTTGAGTAGCCCGAACATCGCGTGCACCCTCACCCGGGCCTCGGCCCGGGTGAGGGTGCCGTCGCGTTCGCTGTCGACCGCGAGCAGCACATCCACCCACTGCTCGACATAACGTCGCTGCAGCAACCGCACCCGATGATTCGCGTCCGGGGTCGTCGACCCCAGGTCCTGGTCCTGCACGGCAATGAGATCCGGTTTCGTGACGAGCACATCGATGTGGAACGCGATGAGATCACGCAGCGTCTGCTCGGGATCGCTAGCACGGGCCACGACCTCCGCCCCGCCGTCATGCAGACGCTGACTGATGTCGACGAGCATCTGATCGAGCAGGTCGGTCTTCGACGAGAAGTGCCGGTACATCGCCGGACCACTCACCCCGACCGCGCGCCCGATGTCCTCCAGCGTCACCCCGGTGAACCCGCGATCGGCCATCAATCGCGCCGCCGCCTCGAGCAAGTCGGCCCGACGGGCAGCCTTGGCCTGGCCGCGGCGGGTGCGCGCGACCGGCTCCGGCGGTGGCGGTTCAGGCAACGGCGTCGAGGTCATGGTGTCCCGCACTCTACCGGCGGCCACACCGGGTCCCGCAGATCTCGGCGGATCACCAACCGTTGATGTGCAGGATGTCGTCGAGGGGTTTCCGGCCGGCGGGTTTGAAATCGGTGCCCTTGGTGTAGGCCACCGGCAGCAGCACTCCCTGGTGCACGGTCGGCGGAATCCCGAGGATCTCGGCGACTTCGCGCTCATAGGCCAGATGCAACGTCGTCCACGCCGAGCCGAGCCCACGCGCCCGCAACGCCAGTGACAGGCTCCACGCACCGGGCAGCAGCGATCCCCACACGCCTGCCTGGTTGCTCGTCGGCAGGTCTCCGCCGGTGTAGATGGCACCGATCACCAGGACGGGTACCTGCCCCATGGTGTCCGCCAGATATTGAGCACTCGATGCAACGCGTCGAGCGGTCTCGTCGGGACGTTCCTTGTCGGCCGAGTACACCGCGAAAGACTTGGCGTAGAGGTCCGCGACCTTCTGCTTGAGCTCCGGATCGGTCAGCACGATCCAATGCCAGGTCTGACTGTTGCTGCCGGTCGGCGCCTGCAAGGCAACCTCGAGGGCCTCCTTGACGAGCTCGAGCGGCACCGGCCGCTCGAGGTCGAGACGTTTGCGCACGGATCGGGTGGTGGTGAGCAGCTCATCGGGGTTCAGGGGCAGCAGGTCGGTCATCGGCTCTCCTCACGACGTTGTGGTGTGGTCATCTCCAGCTTGCCCCGCATCGCCGATGGATGTGAAACCAACTCTTGACAGCAGGGTTTTGTGATGTAAAACTCAAAGTCGAGTTTACCGATATAAAACCCCGGTGAGCGACCCCGCCCGCGGGGATTCCAACACAATCCATCCAGCGCAAGGAGTGAGCGATGCGCGCAGCGTTGTACCGCGACAAGAACACCCCCCTCGAGATCGCCGATCTGACCCTCGACCACCCCCGCGAGAACGAGGTGAAGGTCCGTATCGCCGCAGCCGGTGTGTGTCATTCCGAACTGCATCTCACCCGCGGCGAGTGGTACGCACCGGCGCCGCTCGTACCCGGCCACGAAGGCTCCGGCGTGGTCGTCGAGACCGGCCCCGGTGTCACTCATCTCGCCGAGGGCGACCACGTCGTACTGTCCTGGAACCCCTACTGCGGCGAGTGCAAGGAATGCCAGTCCGGTCGCGAAACCCGTTGCCACAAGGTGGCTTCGGTCATCAACACCAGCGGCGGCCTGATGGACGGAACCAGCCGGCTCAGCCTTAATGGCGAGCGGATCAACCACTACATCGGCGTCTCGACATGGGCCGAGGAGACCGTCGTCCCCGCCAACGGTGCCATCAAGATCCGCAACGACGCACCGCTGGACACCGCCGCCCTCGTCGGCTGCGCCGCGGCCACCGGCGTCGGGGCTGCGATCTACACCGCGAAGGTCGAGAAGGGATCGACCGTCGTCGTCATCGGCTGCGGCGGAATCGGTCTCAACGTCATCCAGGGTGCACGGATGAACGGCGCCGAGCGCATCGTCGCAGTTGACCTGTCCGCGGAGCGAGCGCAGCTCGCGAAGGTGTTCGGTGCCACCGACGCGATCGGCGTCGGCAACGGCGACACCACCGAGGCCATCCGGGATCTGCTGCCGGACGGCGTCGATTACGCGTTCGACGCGATCGGTCACGTCGCCACCACCGAGGCGGCCATCAACGTCCTCGGCATGGGTGGCGCCGCGGTCATCGTCGGCCTGCCGGGCGTCGGCGCCAAAGCATCCTTCGAACCGCTCACCCTCGCAGAGGCCGACGCCCGCATTCTGGGCTCGAACTACGGCAGCATCCGGCCACAGTTCGACATCCCGATGCTGGTGGACAAGTACATGGAGGGCGACCTCCTGCTCGACGAACTGATCACCGCGCGCCGCCCGCTCGACGAGGCGGCGGCCGCACTCACCGATCTGGCCGCGGGCGCGCAACTCCGCCAGCTGCTGATCCCCTGATCCGGCGAGGTAATCGAATCCGATGACGATCATTGACGTGCCCACCTCGGGACAGATCCGCAGCTACCAGATGTTCATCGACGGCGAGTTCGTCGATGCGATCGACGGGCAGCGATACGAGTCGGTCAATCCGTACACCGGCACTGTGTGGGCGACTGTGCCCGACGGCTCCGACGCCGATGTCGAACGAGCGGTGCGCGCGGCACGCACCGCTCTCGATACCGGCGAGTGGGGCGCCCTCTCCGGGCTCGAGCGCTCGCGGCTCATGCGCCGGCTCGCCGCCCTGATCACCGAGAACGCCGAGGCCCTCGGCACCATCGAGTCGACGGACAACGGGAAACTGCTGCGGGAGACACGATTTCAGGCCGAAGGTCTGGCGGGGTGGCTGGACTACTTCGCCGGCGTCGCCGACAAGATCACCGGCCTGACCATCCCGTCGGACAAGCCGAACTTCATGATCTACACCCGCCGCGAGCCCATCGGCGTCGTCGGCGCCATCACGCCGTGGAATTCGCCTCTCCTGCTGCTCATGTGGAAGCTCGCGCCGGCGCTGGCCGCCGGCTGTCCCGTGGTGGTCAAACCCGCCGACCAGACCTCGGCATCCACGCTGGATCTCGCAAAGTTGTTCGTCGAGGCCGGTTTTCCGCGCGGCGCCTTCAATGTCGTGACAGGCGTCGGCGCCGAATGCGGGAAAGCCCTTGTCCGCCAGCCGATGGTCGACAAGATCGCCTTTACCGGTTCCACGCGCTCGGGCATCGACGTGATGAAGAGTGCCGCGGACAATCTCACCCGGGTGTCCCTCGAACTCGGTGGCAAGTCGCCGAACATCGTCTTCTCCGACGCCGACCTCGACGCCGTGCAGAACGGTGTCATCGCCGGGATCTTCGCGGCGAGCGGACAAACCTGCATTGCCGGTTCCCGGTTGTTCGTGCACGACAAGGTCGCCGACGAGTTGCTCGAGCGACTAACCGCGCGCGCCGAGGCCATTGTCCTCGGTGACCCGCTTGATCCCGCCACCGAGATGGGGCCGGTCGCCCTAGAATCCCAACTCGCACGGATTCTCGAATACATCGAGATCGGCAGCGGCGAGGGTGCCAACCTGGTCACGGGCGGCACACGCCCGGCCGGCGCGCATGTTGGTGATGGATTCTTCGTCACCCCAACCATTTTCGCTGACGTGGACAACACCATGAGAATCGCTCGCGAGGAGATCTTCGGACCGGTGCTCTCGGTCCTGAGGTTCACCGACGAAGAGGATCTGGTGCGGCAGGCCAACGACTCGGATTTCGGTCTGGCAGCAGGGATCTGGACCAACGACATCCGGCGCGCCCATCGTGTCGCGCACCGCCTGCACACCGGCACCGTATGGATCAACTCCTACCGGGCAGTGTCCTACGCCGCACCGTTCGGCGGCGTCAAGCAATCGGGCATCGGACGCGAAAACGGCGCCGACGCCATCGACGAGTACCTCGAAACCAAGACCATCTGGGTGGAACTGTCCGACCAGACCCGCGATCCGTTCCGGATGGCGTGATACCAGAAGAAAGAATCGGAGATCGCGATGACCACCACCGTACGTAATTTCGTGAACGGAGAGAGCCGCGACGCGCAAGACGGCGCCACGACCTCTCTCATCGACCCGGTGACCGGCGCCGAATTCGGCCGCGCGGCACGATCGGGCGCCGCCGACGTCGACCACGCCATGCGCGCGGCCGCCGACGCCTTCGACACCTGGCGCGACACCACGCCCACCGAACGTCAGCGCGCGCTGCTGAGAATCGCCGACGCCCTCGAGGCTCGCACCGACGAGTTCGTGAACGCCGAGGTGAGCAACACCGGCAAGCCCCGCGGACTCACCGCCTCCGAGGAACTCCCGCCGATGATCGATCATCTGCGCTTCTTCGCCGGTGCGGCACGGGTTCTCGAGGGCCGATCGGCCGGTGAGTACATGGCCGATCACACCTCGATGATCCGTCGGGAACCGATCGGGGTCATCGGGCAGGTCACGCCGTGGAACTATCCGCTGATGATGGCGGTCTGGAAGATCGCGCCGGCGCTCGCCGCCGGAAACACGGTGGTGCTCAAGCCCTCCGACACCACTCCGGTGACCACCGCGATGCTCGCCGAGCTGGCCGCCGAGTTCCTGCCGGCCGGCGTGCTCAACGTCGTCTGTGGCGACCGCGACACTGGCCGCGAACTGACCTGCCACCCGATTCCGGAGATGGTCGCCATCACCGGTTCGGTGCGGGCCGGCATGGATGTCGCGTCGGCGGCGGCCACGGACCTCAAGCGCACCCACCTCGAACTCGGCGGCAAGGCGCCGGTGATCGTATTCGACGACGCCGACATCGAATCGGCCATCGAGGGCATCGCCACCGCCGGGTATTTCAACGCCGGCCAGGACTGCACCGCCGCCACCCGCGTCCTCGCCGCCCCGGGGATTCACGACGAGTTCGTCGATGCCCTCGCCGAGTACGCCAAGAGCGTGAAAACCGGTGCACCTGACGAGGATGTCCTCTACGGTCCGCTCAACAGTGCAGCCCAGTTGGACAAGGTGTCCCGGATGGTTGCCGACGTTCCCGATCACGCCACAGTCAACGCCGGCGGAAGTCGGGTGGGCGACAAGGGATTCTTCTACGCACCAACGGTGGTCGCGAACCTGCGGCAGGACGATGCTCTGGTGCAGGACGAGATCTTCGGGCCGGTGATCACGGTGCAGCGCTTCGACGACGAGGCCGACGCGCTGGCCAAGGCGAACGGGGTCAAGTACGGGCTCGCCTCGAGCGTGTGGACCGCCGATCACGGCCGCGCGATGCGTGTCTCGCAGCGTCTCGATTTCGGCTGCGTGTGGATCAACACCCACATCCCACTGGTGGCGGAGATGCCGCACGGCGGGTTCGGGCACTCGGGACACGGCAAGGACCTGTCCATGTACGGGTTGGAGGACTACACCCGTATCAAGCACGTCATGAGCTTCACCGGATAGCCGCCGTCTCCCCTACGCAAGGACCACATCATGGAAACCACAACCACTATGGCGTCGTCGTCGGACACCGGCCAGAAACACCTCCGCGGCAATCTGGGTGTGTTCGGTGTGACATTCATGGTCATCGCCGGAGCCGCCCCGCTGACCGTCGTCGGCGGTCCGATGGCCCTGGGCCTCGGGCTCGGCAACGGTGCCGGCCTGCCCACCGCCTACCTCGCCGTCCTCGCAGTGCTCCTGCTGTTCGTCACCGGATTCACCGCGATGACGCCGCTGGTCCGGTCGGCCGGCGCGTTCTACTCCTACGTCCACACCGGCCTGGGGCGCGCCACCGGTATCGGCACCGGTTACGCCGCACTCATCTCCTACCTGTCCCTTTACGTCGGCGTGTATGCGCTGTTCGGCACGGCGACCGATGCCCTGGTCCAGTCGTTCGGCGGTCCGCCGGTGCCCTGGTGGATCTGGGCGCTGGTGGGCTTGGCCGTCATCTCGTTCCTCGGGTATCGCAACATCGAACTGTCCGGCAAGATCCTCAGTGTCTTGCTCGTCGCGGAAGTCGCGGTCGTCCTGGTACTCGATGCGGCCATTGTGCTCCCGGGCGGCGGTCCGGAGGGACTGTCCACAGGATTCCTGGAGCCGGCAACGGTTTTCAGCGGCGCACCCGGAGTCGGACTGCTGTTCGCGGTGCTCAGCTTCGTCGGTATCGAGGCCACCGCGGTGTTCCGTGACGAAGCCCGGGACCCCGCCCGCACCATCCCGCGGGCCACGTTCCTCGCCGTCACCTCGGTCGGCATCTTCTACGCCATCACCTGCTGGGCGATGATCAGCGCCGTCGGCGACAGCAAAATTACCCAGGTGGCCGGTGACGCTCCGGAGGGTCTGCTGCCCGGTCTGTCCGATCACTATCTCGGGCGTGTCGGAGAGCATTTGACCGCAACGCTTTTCGTGACCAGTATCTTCGCCGCGGGCATCACGTTCCACAACGTCGTCTCGCGCTACCTGTTCTCGCTGTCGAATCAGGATCTGCTGCCGCGGCGCCTGGCCTACACCCACCCCCATCATGGATCTCCGTCGCGCGCTTCGGTGGTGACCTCGATCCTGGTGGTCGGTGCGCTGCTGCTCACCGTCGCTGCACGACTCGATCCGATCGCCGAGATGTACACGTGGACAGCTGGTCTCGCGTCCGTCGGATATGTGGTTCTGTTGGTGCTCACCTGTCTGGCCGTGGTGGTCTTCTTCCGACGGCATCCCGGTGATCATTCCTTTGCCCGCACCTTCCTGGCGCCGGCAGTGGGACTGGTCGGACTCCTCGTCATCCTGGCGATGATCCTGATCAACCTGAACCTGCTCTCCGGCAACAACACGATCATCTCGGTGCTGATCATCGCGTCCCTGATCGTCGCCTACCTGCTGGGGCCGATTGTCGGGAAGCTACGACCGCAAGCCGCGCTGCACGAATAGCAACCGGCACCACGACAAACGGGTTCCACGCAGTTCATCTGCATGGAACCCGTTCTCGTGTAGGTCGTCTCACTCCTTGGTTCGGGACTGCCCAGGCCGTTGCGTGCCATGGGCCAACGGCGGGGTCACCGCCCAAACCACCTCGGCGACAGTCTGTTCCGGATTGACAAAGCCGTGCATGGAGCGTGCGGAGAAGGTGGTCGAATCGCCTGCGGTCAATCGCCGCATCTCGTCATCGACAGTGAGTTCGACGGTGCCGCGCAGGATCAGGGCGAAAATTGTCTCCGCGTCGAGGTTGTAGGTACCGTCCGAACCACCACCGGGCTGGATCACGCTGCGCATCACCTGGAGGTACTTCTCGTCGGCCGGCGTCAGCATGTACTCGTCGATATCGTTGCCCCCCATGTCCATATGAGTCCCACCGTGGACGACGGCGTCGTCGGGATAGTCGAACAGCGAACCGAGTTGCACGTCGAGGACATCGCAGATCCGCAGCAGCGTCGGCACCGAGACGCGGGTCTTGCCTCGCTCGGCGAGACTCAGGAACCCCTTCGTGATGCCCGCCTCCGCAGCGACTGCGGCGAGTGACATCCCCTTGGCCTGACGCAGGATTCGCAATCGCGGACCGGCCAGGTCCGCATTTGGGGAGCTCGCGCCGTCGGGTGACTCCGTGCTCGACATCTGACCTCCCAGATGAGTTTCGCTGCCCTTGACAGCAGGGTTTAGTGATGTAAAACTCAGCATAGCCCATCGGGCCGGACGACGACACCGGACGCACCGGTCAAGCGGCATCTCACACACGTCGCTGCCACCCGCATGCCCACCCCAATGTCACCTCGCAGAAACCTCAAGGAGGACGAAATGCCATCATCAGCAACCGGATTCGCCGCCGGATCGTCGACCGGAGGGAGCGCGTTCTGGCATCCGTTCGCGGACATGTACGACGTCAAGAAGAATCGCCTGACGATCACCCGTGCCGACGACGTCTGGCTGTGGGATGACCAGGGGCGGCGCTACTTCGACGGTACCGCCAGCCTGTGGTTCACCAATGTCGGGCACGGTCGTGGCGAGATCGTCACGGCGGTCGCCGACCAGTTGTCGACTCTCGACGCGTTCCAGTGTTTCGGCGACTACGTCAACGAGCCCGCACTGCGCCTCGCCGACATGATCGCCGACCGCGCCCCCGTCACCGATGCCAAGGTGTTCTTCACCAGCGGCGGTGGGGATTCCATCGACACCGCGGCCAAGATCGCGCGCGAGTACTTCGCCGCGGTCGGCCAGCCCGATCGGACCATCCTGCTGCACCGCGAGCATAGTTATCACGGCACGCACGGGTTCGGCACCGCGCTGGCCGGAATTCCGGCGAACCGGCTGGCCGGCCCCTTCGTGGACGATGTGGTCAAGGTTCCGGCGTTCGATGCACAGGCGTTGGAGGACAACATCATCGAGCTCGGCGCCGGTCGGGTCGCCGCCTTCTTCTGTGAGCCGATCATCGGTGCAGGTGGCGTGCTGATCCCGCCGGCGGGCTACCTCGAGGCCGCTGCTGCGGTCTGCCGGCGTCACGGGGTCCTGTTCATCGCCGACGCGGTGATCTGCGGATTCGGACGACTCGGCAACTGGTTCGGCATCGAACGATTCGAGGTGCGGCCGGACATGATCGCGTTCGCCAAGGGGGTCACCAGCGGATATCAGCCGCTCGGCGGCGTCGTGGTCTCCGGCGAGATCGCCGCACCGTTCTGGGACGAGCCCGGACGGGTGTTCCGGCACGGCCAGACCTATGCCGGTCACCCCGCCGCCTGCGTGGCCGGGCTGGCGAACATTGCCATCATCGAACGCGAAGATCTGCTCACCCGCTCGCGAGAGATGGAATCGGTTCTCGCCGAGGGGCTCACGTCCATCGCCGATCATCCGCTCGTCGATCACGTGCGCGCCGGCACGGGCTTCCTCGGCGCCATCGAACTGACCACCGAATCCCTGGCTGCAACACCCGGGCTGCCCGGCTCCCTGATGCAGGCGGTACGCGACCATGGCGCCATCGTCCGTCCACTCGGCAGCGGCATCGCCTGTTCCCCGCCGCTCACGGCGACCGCGGAGCACATCGACCTGCTCATCGACGCGATCGGGCGTGGCCTCGACGACGTCCGCCTGAGCACGTCCGCCTGACCGATTCCCGACGAAAGACTTGCACCATGACTCTTGCCGAATCACCTCCGACGGTCGCATCCGTTGTCTCCCGCTTGGCCACCTGGGCCCGCGACTACGCCCCCACCGCAGAGGATCTCGCACTCGCCGATCGCGCGCTGCAGGACACCGCGGCGGTCACCCTTGCCGCCCGTGATCATCCGATCTCCCGCATCGTCGCCGGAATGCCCGAGGGCGCCCGCTGGTCGACACTGGGGCATGTGCTCGATTTCGACGATCTGCATCTCGAATCGACCACCCACATCAGCGTCGTGATCGTGCCGACCGTGCTCGCCTGCGGCGGCGACGCTAGCGCATACCTCGCTGGTGCGGGAGTGATGGCCCGACTCGGTATGGCGCTGGGCTGGCCCCACTATTCGAGCGGTTGGCATGCGACCTGCACGGCCGGCGCCCCGGCCGCGGCGGTCGCCGCCGGACTCACCATGGGCCTCGACGACGAACAGTTGGCGACGGCGATCGCGCTGGCCATCCCGGCCGCCGGTGGCGTCCAGGCAGCATTCGGCAGCCACGCCAAGTCGCTGCAGGTGGGATTCGCCGTCGACGCCGGTATCCGGGCGGCCGCGCTGGCACAGGCGGGTGCGAGTGCGAATCCGGCCGCAGTCGACGACTGGCTCTCGCTCGTTGGCGGTGACCCAGCCCGGTTGATCATCGATGGTCCCGCCGTACCGGGTGGTCTCGCCATCAAACAGTTCCCGTGCTGCTACGCCATGCAACGTCCGATTGCCGCCCTACGCGACGTCGCCGATCGGCTCCCCGCCGACGTCGATGCGATCACCGGGATGCGTGTCAGTACGCCAGGTTCAGGCATGCAGCCGCTGATCCACGACAACCCCACCACGGGGCTGGCGGCGAAGTTCAGCATGCCCTACGCGGTGGCAACGGGAATCCTCGACGACTACTCCGGATTCGCGGAGTTCTACGACGACGCCGTCCTACGGCCGGCCGCCCAACAGCTGATGTCGCGCGTACGCGTAGAACAAACGCCGACCGGGAGTAACCTCCTCGACGGCGAGGTCACCATCGTCGTCGAGACCGCTGACGGCTCCATCAGTACCTCGATGGCGAACCCGCCCGGATCGCCCACACGTCCCCCAACCCGTGCCGAGATGGTGGCGAAGTTCGCCTCGTGCGGCGTCGATGTACCGGACCTGGTCACCGACCTCACCTGGCAGGCGGCGCCGCAGATGCTGCGGGAGAACCTCACCGCAACAACCCATGCCGCCGCAGGTGCTCCACCAGCCCGTCGGTGAGCGGCAACGCGGCCAACTCCTCGGGCCCGGCCCAGCAGGCATCGGCAGCATCGTCACCGGCACACAGCGTGCCGGCGACGACCTCGGCAACGAAGTCATGCACCTCATAGATCACCTCGCCGGAAGAGGACGGACCGACTCGATTCGGCCCGCTCGCTCCGCTCCCGGCGCCGGCGGGGATATCCACCACCCACGCCTCGACGCCCACCGTCACAGTCAGCCCGGTCTCCTCGAGCACCTCCCGAATCACCGCCTCCGACAACGACTCTCCCGGCTCGACCTTCCCACCCGGGATGCTCCATCGCCCGGCCTGCGGCTCCCGTCCGCGCAGAACGAGGAGTAGCCGGTCGGCGTCGTCGAAGATGATGGCACCCACGCCGAGGATTCGCTGTGTCACGATGTCACCCTACGACTTACGCCCACCCGTGACCGAGGAGAACCGATCGTGGCCGACTACACCGTGACCCGCTCCGAGCTGATCAACGCGCTCCCCGATCAGATCTACCCGCTCATCGTCGACCTGCACGAGTGGCAGAAGTGGTCGCCATGGGAGGGACTTGACCCGGATTTGAACCGGACCTATTCGGGTCCGCAGGCCGGCCCGGGCGCCGGCTACGCCTGGTCGGGAAACCGCAAGGCCGGCAAGGGCACCATGACCATCGCCGACGTCACCGAGCCCACCCGAGTGGCCGTCGACGTCGCCTTCGAGAAGCCGATGAAGTCCTCGAGCACAAGCGTTTTCACCCTCGCACCGCGAGGCGCGAAGACCGAGGTCACCTGGACCATGACCGGCCCGCATTCGTTGTTCTCCCGTATCGCGGCACCGCTGGGCCTGTTCGACAAGCTGATCGGCAAGGACTTCGAAAAGGGTTTGGCAGCACTGAAATCCACAGCCGAATCGCCGTAGCCGGCGGAAGACCGACGCGCGGCGGATCAGCGCGAGTACACCACCCGCGTCTTGAGCACCACATCCTGGATCGACCGCCGCCGCCTGTCGATGGCCACCCACGCCAGTCCGATCGGGAAGAACGTGTAAAAGACGGCACGCAGCAGCGCGACGCTCGGACGCATGACGACCCGCCGCCAGCCGCGCACCCGCAGACCCATCACGACGCAGCCCAGTGTGCGCCCGGAGATCGCCCAGCACGCAGTGTTGTAGATGACCGACGCCATGATCAATCCAGTGGCGGTGAAGAGCGGCCCCGGGTTGGGAAACTGGAACTGCGATGCGTTGATGATCAACAGGAACATCACCAGACCGAGGTAGAGCCCGCCGAGCAACCCGGCAACCGTCACCAAGTCGATGAAGGCGGCGATGCCCCGACTGACGATGCCCGCGGTCTTGTCGCTGTCCTGTACCTGATGATGCGGAACATGCGCCTGCGCCTCACTCACCGGACGGCCCACCGATCGCGGGCGGCGTCTCCCCCTCCACAACCACTTGTCGACGGTGCAGGAATCGGTTGACGACGTTCGCGACGGCGTCGTCGGCCCGTTCACCACTGCTCCGCACATCGATCATGACATCTGCGGTGACCGACGTGCTCGCATCCCGGATGATGCTGGTCAGGTCGACGCCGTCGATGATGTCGTTGGCCAGACCGATGAGGTCGACCCGATCGAGGATGGCGTCGATGTTGATCCGGGTGGCCACCTCGTCGAGGTCGACCCGGTTGAGGATTGCGTCGATGTCGAGGCCCGCCGCGATCTTGTCCAGGTCGACATTGGCCACTGCCGCATCGAGATCCACGCGCTCGGTGATCACCGAGTTCAGATCTACCCGGTCGAGGATGGCGTAGATGTCCAGGCCCGCCGCGACCTCGTTGAGGTCGACGTTGTCGCGCACCAGAGCTGTCAGGTCGAGTTCGGCAAGAATCGCCGAAATGACCACCACGACAAGGGCCTTGCCCCGATCGATGACCTCGGGCGCATGGGCGAGCACCCGCTGACCGTCGGCCGCGAGGCGGTCGATGCCGCGCTGTCCGATCGGGCCGACGACGGGCAGCCGTAACGCCAGCCGCGTCCCGGCAGCCGCCACCCGGGTGGCGCCCACGGCCATTCGGACGCCGAATGCGACCGCACCGACCACCACCGCGACATCGCGCGGTACCTCGTTGTCCACGAATGAATCGTAGGCGAACCCACCGACACGCAGCTCATTCGCCTCGTACGAATTCTCCGCCGTACCGCAGACACTCAGCGAAGACGCCGATGGCCGCCACCCCCTGTGTCGGGAAGCAGCGGCCATCGGCGATGGATTTCTGCCGAGCCTAGAGGCTCTCGTAGAGCTCGCGCGCCAGCTTGGCGGTCTCGGACGGCGTCTTGCCGACCTTGACACCAGCTGCCTCGAGGGCTTCCTTCTTGGCCTGCGCGGTGCCCGAGCTGCCGGACACGATTGCGCCGGCGTGGCCCATCGTCTTGCCTTCCGGCGCGGTGAATCCCGCGACGTAGCCGACGACCGGCTTGGAGACGTTGGCCTTGATGTAGTCGGCGGCACGCTCCTCGGCGTCGCCGCCGATCTCGCCGATCATCACGATGACCTTGGTCTCCGGATCCTTCTCGAACGCCTCGATGGCGTCGATGTGGGTGGTGCCGATGACCGGGTCGCCGCCGATGCCGATGGCGGTGGAGAAGCCGAGATCACGCAGCTCGTACATCATCTGGTAGGTCAGGGTGCCCGACTTGGACACGAGGCCGATCGGTCCCTTGTCGGTGATGTTGGCCGGGGTGATACCGACCAGGGACTCACCCGGGGTGATGATGCCGGGGCAGTTCGGCCCGATGATACGGGTCTTGTTGCCCTTCTCGACGTTGTAGGCCCACGCATAAGCGCTGTCCTGCACCGGGATTCCCTCGGTGATCACGACGAGCAGCGGGATCTCGGCGTCGATGGCCTCGATGATGGCGTCCTTGGCGAACTTGGGCGGCACGAACGCGATCGAGGTGTCGGCGCCGGTTTCCTTCATCGCCTCGGAGACACTGCCGAACACCGGCAGCTCGACATCCGAGCCGTCCTTGGCGGTGTGCGCGACGGTGGTGCCGGCCTTGCGGGCGTTGACGCCGCCGACGATGTTGGAGCCCGCCTTGAGCATCAGCGCGGTGTGCTTGGTGCCCTCACCGCCGGTGATGCCCTGGACGATGATCTTGTTGTCTTTGTTCAGGAAGATCGACATTGGCTAGTTCCTCACTTGCTCGCCAGCTCGGCGGCCTTGTCGGCGCCGGCGTCCATCGTTTCGGCGAGCGTCACCAACGGGTGATTCGCATCGGCCAGGATCTTGCGGCCTTCGTCGACCTTGTTGCCGTCGAGGCGCACTACGAGCGGCTTGTTGGCCTCGTCGCCCAGCTTGTTCAGCGCGCCGACGATGCCGTTGGCCACCGCGTCACAGGCGGTGATTCCGCCGAAGACGTTGACGAACACGCTCTTGACCTGATCGTCGTTCAGGATCACGTCGAGACCCGCGGCCATCACCTCGGCCGAGGCGCCGCCACCGATGTCGAGGAAGTTGGCGGGCTTGACCCCACCGTGGTTCTCGCCGGCGTAGGCGACGACGTCCAGCGTCGACATGACCAGACCCGCACCGTTGCCGATGATGCCGACCTGTCCGTCAAGCTTGACGTAGTTGAGGTCGTTCTCCTTGGCCTTGAGCTCCAGCGGATCGGTGGCGTCCTTGTCGGCGAAATCCGCGTGATCGGCGTGCCGGAAGTCGGCGTTCTCGTCGAGGGTCACCTTGCCGTCGAGGGCGAGGATCTGATCGTCGGGGGTGCGCACCAGCGGGTTGACCTCCACCAGGGTGGCGTCCTCGTTGACGAACACCTCCCAGAGCTTCTGGATGGTCACGGCGGCGGCGTCGAGCACCTCGGCGGGCAGCTTGCCCTTCTCGGCGATCTCGCGGGCCAGCGCCAGATCGACGCCCTTGACGGCGTCGACCGACACACGTGCGAGGGCCTCGGGGTTCTCCTCGGCGGTCACCTCGATCTCCACGCCACCTTCGACCGAGCACATGGCCAGGTAGGTGCGGTTGGCGCGATCGAGCAGGAAGGAGATGTAGTACTCCTCCGCGATGTCGCTGGCCTCGGCGACCAGCAACTTCTTGACGACATGGCCCTTGATATCAAGGCCCAAGATGTTCTCGGCGTGCGACTGTGCGTCATCAGGGGTCGCGGCGTACTTCACGCCGCCCGCTTTGCCACGTCCACCAACCTTGACCTGGGCCTTGATCATCACAGGCTTGCCGATTTCTTCGGCGATCGCCCGCGCATCGGCGGCAGTGTCGGTCACCCGCCCGGGTGTGGTGGGAACCCCATGCTTGGCGAACAGTTCCTTCGCCTGGTATTCGAAGAGATCCATTCAGCTCACCATCTCGTAGATTTGCCCGCGCAGGGAGGTGCGACACCGCAGGTGGTGTGTAACGCGGGCCATATCGGACTTTAAACCTGCGGAATATCCCCTTGTTGGGCGCCTCCCGCGCTTGTGCGACAGATCACTCGCTCGGTCGCGGCTGCGAATCGCCGAACCCGGCGCGATTCGGGGCCATCACGGTGTGATCTCATGGTCTGTCGTCTTCGCCGACGGCTGACTCCGAAAATTCGATAACGCAAAGTTTCGGTCCGCTATGTATCGAATCGTCGAGACATGTTTGTGATGCAACTCACATTAGCCCTGGTTTTGCGGGCTGAGCGTTGGACTTGTCGCAATCATTTCGTTACCGTCGGCAGTCGGTACAAGGTCACAAACGGATTACAGACGGTAACGCAGTGGTCCTGGATAGCAAAGAGATGGGGTGGACGATTTGACGGGACGCGGCACTTCCGCCGGGCCGGTCACGACCACCGGGCGCATCGCCCACGTCGACGACGATCGTGATTGGCACGAATCCGCGTCGGAGATGACCGCCATCATCCCGATCGACGAGTCCGCAACCTCCTGGGATTCGACGGACTGGCATTCGACAGCCTGGGAACGTCACTACCGTCCGACGCGGTCGGAGATCACTCAGGACATCCTGATCCCGGAGTCCGAGTTCGACGCCTACCGCGACGACCCGTTCGACATCGACGGCGCTCACCCGGACTCGGTCACACTGACCGCCACCGAGGCCGACGCCGCACTCTCTGTCATCGACGACGAGAAGCCGTTCCGCACGAGGCCGGCCACCGCAGGCGAGACCACCCGCCGCGGCGGGCGTCACCGCATCGCCGCCCCGCCGACCGCCCTCAAGGGTGGACGCGCCGCGCTGATCGCGATGGCCGCCGGCGCTGCCGTCGCCGCAGCCGCGGTCGCCACCACCGACTCGACCACCACGCCGACCAACGCCGCCAACGTCGATCCGGCCGGACAGGCCCCGGATCTGGGACCGGGCGTGGCCGCCGCCAATCCGGCGAAGGACATGGATACCTTCACCGACCAGCTGGCCGTCGGCAAGGATCTCGCCTCCGCGAAAGAAGCCCGCGAGAATCTGTTGCGCCGCCCCATGTTCATGTCTCCCCTGCCGCTGGGCCAGTACCAGTTCACCTCCACCTTCGCGATGCGCTGGGGCAGCTTCCACGGCGGCGTCGACTTCGCCGCCCCGCTGGGCACCCCGATCCATGCCGCCACCGACGGAGTCGTCATCGAGGCCGGACCGGCGTCCGGCTACGGCAACTGGGTACAGGTCCGCGCCAACGACGGCACCGTCACGATGTACGGCCACATGGCCTCGTCGGGCGTCCTCGTGCAGAAGGGCCAGCACGTCACCGCAGGCGACGTCATCGCTCTGGTCGGCAGCGAAGGCTTCTCCACCGGCCCGCACTGCCACTTCGAGGTCTGGAAGAACGGCACCGTCAAGATCGATCCCGCGCCGTGGCTCGCCGCGCACGGCGTGCACATGTCCGCTTACGTCGGCGGCTGACCACCGAGCGAACCTACGCGCCCGGGGCTCAGTACCTCAGTCCTGATCGTGCGGCCAGTTCCCCTGCAGGATCAGCTCTTCGAACGTCTTGATCAGGTGCGGGTTGAGGTCGGCCTCGGCGCCCTCCTCGAACTTCCCGTCCCACTTGGCGAACCACTGGTCGTCGCGCGCCATGAGATAGATCGGCCAGCCGTGGGTGATCTCGAGTTCGTCGGAATACAGGTCGGTCGACCCGTCCTCCCGCATGTACCAGTGCTTCTTGCCCGAGTCGCGGAATGCCGCGATCTCGTCGCCGGTGACGTAGTACTCGCCGTCTGACTGCTTCATGCCCCGATCCTACGGAGCGCGACGCGTCGCGTGTGGGATCTGCGGATCTACAGCTTCTCACCCGGCAGCCCGCCGAGGGTCATCAGTGCGACGCGTCCGACGCTGCCGCCGAAATCGAAGACGATCCGTTCGGTCGGGCCGCTGCCCTCCTTCGCCACCGCCTTGCCCATCCCATACTTGGGGTGATTGATCCGGTCGCCGACGTCGTAGTTCACCTGCTTGTTGCGTCCGCGGGCCGGGTCCGAGGAGTACGACGACCGCCCGCGGACATCGCTGCCGAATCCCGACTCGCGGCCGAACACCCCGCCCGACGATCCGCGGTGGCGACTCGCCGACCGACGCGGCTCGGTGCGGCGCCAGTCCAGCAGATGCTGCGGAATCTCTTGCAGGAAACGCGATTCCGGGTTCGAGACGGGTTGCCCCCAGGACGCGCGGGTCATCGCGCGACTCAGGTACAGGCGTTGCTTGGCGCGGGTGATACCCACATACGCCAGCCGACGTTCCTCGCTGAGCTCCGCCGGGTCGCCGAGTGCCCGCATATGCGGGAAATGCCCGTCCTCCCAACCGGTTACGAACACAACCGGGAACTCCAGCCCCTTCGCGGTGTGCAGCGTCATCATCGTGACGACACCGTCACCCTCGTCGGGCACCTGGTCGGCGTCGGCGACCAACGACACCTTCTCCAGGAACGCCGCCAGCGAACCCGGTTCGGGCTCACCGTCATTCACCGGGATTTCGTCAAGATCGTCAAGATCATCGATGTCGTCGGAGGCCGCCAGTCCAGCCGCCTCGGCACTGAATTCCCGTGCAACTGCGACCAATTCGTTGATGTTGTCGAGGCGTGCACCGTCCTGCGGATCGCGCGAATCCTCCAATTCCGTGCGGTAGCCGGTGCGTTCGACGATCGCGTCGACCAACTCGCCGATGTCGGCGCCCTCCTCGGTGGCGTCGACGACAGCAACGTCCTCGGTGCTCTCACCGGCCGCACCGAAGGTCGCGAGGAAGTCGTTGCGCAGACCTTCGATGAGTTCGACGAATCCGCCGATCTGCTTGACGGCGCGCGTGTTCAGCAACGACACCTTGCCCTCGGCCGCCTCGACGAGTGCCTCGTAGAAGCTGATGCCGCGGTTCTCCGAATGCACCGCCACGCACGCCTCGGCCCGATCGCCGATGCCCCGGCGCGGAGTGTTGAGGATGCGTCGCAGGCTGACCGAGTCGTCGGGGTTGGCGACCACCCGCAAGTAGGCGACGACGTCGCGAACTTCCTTGCGCTCGTAGAACTTTGTGCCGCCGACGACCTTGTACGGGATGCCGTGGCGGACGAACACCTCCTCCAGCGAGCGGGAGCCGGTGTTGGTGCGGTAGAACACCGCGATGTCGGCGTAGGAGAAGCTCGACGACCCGCCGATCGAGTAGTCGGTGAGTTCTTCGATCTCCTTCGCGATGAACATCGACTCTTCGCGATCGGAGTCGGCGACGTACCCGACGATCAGGTCGCCGTCGCCGGAGTCGGTCCACAGTTTCTTGTCGCGGCGATTCGAGTTCTGCGCGATCACCGCGTTGGCCGCCGACAGGATCGTCTGGGTCGACCGGTAGTTCTGTTCGAGCAGGATTGTCTCCGCGTTCGGGAAGTCCCGTTCGAACTCCTCGATGTTGCGGATGGTCGCGCCGCGGAAGGCGTAGATCGACTGGTCGGCGTCGCCCACCACACACAGCTCCGACGGCGGCACCGCCGCCCCGTCGGAGTCCTCCCCGACGAGTTCCCGGATGAACATGTACTGGGCGTGGTTGGTGTCCTGGTACTCGTCGACCAGCACGTGCCGGAAACGGCGCCGGTAGTATTCGGCGACTTCGGGATGGCGTTGCAGCAGCGACACCGTCTCGCCGATCAGGTCGTCGAAGTCGAAGGCGTTGGCGGCCGCCAGACGACGCTGATACTCGGCGTAGATCCGCGCGACGACGAGCACCGAAGGCTCGTCTTCCGACGCCGCGTCGCGCGCCTCGTCCGGGCCGATCAGCTCGTTCTTCAGGTTCGAGATGGAGACCGCGACGCCCCGTGGGCTGAACTTCTTCGGGTCCAGCTCGAGGTCCCGAATGATCATCCCCAGCAGCCGCTTCGAGTCGTCGGAGTCGTAGATGGAGAAGTTGGAGTTCCGGGTGCCGAGCAGAGCCGATTGGGCACGCAGGATGCGCACGCACGTCGAGTGGAAGGTCGACACCCACATGTAGGCCGCGCGCGGCCCGACCAGGCCGATGACCCGCTCCCGCATCTCGGCGGCAGCCTTGTTGGTGAAGGTGATCGCGAGGATCTGCCCGGGCGTGGTGTCGCGCTCGGCGAGCAGGTAGGCGATCCGCCGGGTGAGCACCGCCGTCTTGCCAGAACCCGCGCCGGCGACGATGAGCAGCGGCGAACCGGCATGCAGTACCGCCGCGCGCTGCTGCGGATTCAGGCCGTCGAGAAGGTGTGCGGAACGATCGTCGGCGCCGGCATCCGACGAGGTGCGGGCCGTTTCCCGGGTGGAGCTTGTCATCACGGTTCAGGCTACTGCAGGCCCCCGACATCGGAGATGACCGACGTGGCGCCGAATCGTCACTGTCGCCGGTTAGGATATGCCGACATCGGGGGGAGTCGTGATGAAGCCGAAGAGCAACACCGTCCCGGCGGTCGTATTGGCCGTCGGACTCGTCGCACTGGTCGCCGCGGTGGTGGTCAGTTTCATCCCGTTTCCGCACACCGGATCACCGACGCCCACCGCTGCGTTCGCCGCGCAACAACGCCTCGACACCGTGGCGTTCAAGCTGGGTACGAGCCCGGGCGCCCGGTACACCGGAAAGCTGACGAGCACGTCGAGTGGCTCGTCGGCGCGGACCTTCGACTTCAAAGACCTCACGGTCACCTCCACCAAGAACGCCGCCGGCGATGTGACGTACGCGAACAACACCGCGAAGTACCGGCAGATCGGCAACTACCGGTGGATCAACGGCCCGTCGCAGCTGTGGACCGAACTCTTCAAGGGCACCTCGGTGCTGCAGTACCTGGACCTCGCGCCGACCAACAACACCTGGTCGGAACTGTCGTTCTCCGGCATGCCCGACTTCGGACAACTGCTGTCGCCGATCGCGCTGTCCGGCCGCATCGGCAACACCGAACGGGTCAAGGCCCCCGAGCCCGGCCTCGAGTTGGCTGCACCGAACAAGGATCTCCCCGACGCGCGGTACTGGCCGACCAGCGACCCCGTGATCACCATGAACGGCACTGACAAGGTGCAGGTCGGCAGTATGGAGACCGCCTTCGACCCGGAGAACGGGACCGTCACCCACATCAAGGGTGAGTTCACCGACGGCGCCACCCAGTACAACCTCGACACCGACGTCACGCCGCTGTCGACCGACGATCTCACCCAGTTGTTCACCGATGAACGCGCATTGGTCCCCGAGGTCCTCAGCACCCCCGCTCCGGGGATTCCGCTCGCCGGCAACCGGGTGTCGACCGGCCCCGGACCGGGTGCCTGTACACCCGCGTCCTGCGACTTCGTCACCACCGTCAGCGGCGCCATCCTGCCCACCTTCGCCGACTCACTGAAGGGGCTCAACGGGCACGTCAACTTCGGGCTGACGGTCACCTTTGCCGTCGACAACCAGCCGCCGGGCTCGAGCGGCGGAACCTGCACCCGGGTTGTCGCCGTCGCCTACGGAGCCAAGGCCACCGCCACCTGCACCGCGACCAATCTGCCGTCGGGCAACGTCGTCAAACCGACGACGAAGTATCAGTATCTGCCGTTCCGGGAGCTCACCGCGGACACGCTGACCGACTACATCGACAACCAGGAGAAGTCGTCGAAGTCGCAGATCGCGATGGTCCGGACCGGCTCGAAGAAAGAGGATGCGGCGAAGTACAACGACCAGATCACCGGCCTGCCCAGCAGTTACGGTGTCCAGGTCGGCGACTACATGTTCGACGGGCTCGGACCGGACGGGAACCTCTTCGTCGCCTTCGCCCCCGGCTACGACGAGCACGTCACCGGTACGACGCTCGACCCCAACTGGTCGGGCACCACGCTGCTGACCGATCAGCTCAAGAAACAGCTCGCCGCGTCCGGGGACCGCGAGATCACCTACTTCGTCGCCGAGACCAGGTTCGCCGACGCGCTGCGTGCGCTGGCGTTGTCGCAGGGAGCCGACTTCGAGAAACTGCGCGTCTACCCGCAGGCACCCACCACCGACTGACCCTCAGCCGATCAGCCGATCAGGCGCGCGTCGACGACCTCACCCACCCGGCCTTCACCGGTGTGCAGCGACAATCCGGGCGTACGCGGGGTCAGCGCAACGGCCGTGCCGTGGCCGCCGAGCTGCACGTAGACGACATGCAGACCCGCGCGCACCGGCACCCGGACCGGCATCCCCCCGTCAAGTTCCATGCTGATCTCGCCGTCGCGATCGGCGCAGTAGCCGAGGGCGAGGGTCCACCGCCACTGAATCAGCGGGCCGTCGAGCCGCAGCCGGGTCGGTCCGGTCACCTCTGGCCGGTCACAGGCGCCGCGCCCGGCCGGGATGCGACGGGCCTGGGTCACCGCGCCGGGCACCATCGCGCCGGTGGTGTCGAGCACGGTGAGTCGGTCGGTGCTCGACGCGAACTCGGGGCGTTCGGCCACCCGCCCGAAGGTGTGGCTGATCTGGTTGTCGGGATAGGCGACGGGCAGCAGCACCTCGAGCGGTAGCGACTGGTCGAACATCGCGTGATCCTGATTGGCCGCCAGCGATGCCTTCGCGTTGGCCAGGTAGTCGCCGGTGGGGTCGTCGCGCCACGACCGGGAGAACGACACCAACGAGATCGACGCCGACACGATGACCAACGCGCCGACCAGCACCGCGACCGCGGCGGTGCGCGACGCCGCGTCCGGCTCGTCGCGGGCGTGGCGGGCGGCGTCGGTGGGTGCCTCGGCAGGCTTCGGTGCCGCGGCGATCAGCGCGATGGCGATGGCGATCACCAGCGCGGCGTCGGGCAGATAGCGCATGGTCTGCGCCAGTTCCAGCGCGGTGTTGGCGCTCGACCGGTTCCACATGACGGGAATCTGCGCAGCCACGACGTAGAGCGCCGCGCACACGATCACCGGCAGACACCCGCGGCGTCGGATCAGCGCCCACGCGACCGCCGCGGCCAGCACCACCCAGCCGGCCGCGATCATCCACACCGACGGAAAACCCATGGGCGGACTCGGCACCCAGCGATCCCAGTGCCAGGGTCCACCGACGAGCGACGGGATGACCGCCTCGTTGATCGAGCGCCACACCAGGCGGAAGGTCTGAGGCAGTGAGTGTTGGCCGGCGGTGGCATCGGCGACCGAGAAGTACAGCAGCATCCACACCACGAAGATCACACCCAGCGATGCCCACAGGGTGCGGGCACCGAGAAACGCGCGGGTCAACGCGGAGTCGACAGCGGTGTCGGGGCGGTCAGAGTCGTCGGCGGGGCGACGGCAGACCAGCACCGCGGTGACGAACGCGACCGGCAGGATGAACAATGATTTCTCGAAGAATGCCAGCGCGATCACGAACACTATCGACGACCGGACCATGATCGTTGTCGCTCCGGCCGCGCCCCGGCCGGAGCGCACCAGGAGCACGGCGTCGGCGACGATCCACGCCATCGCCGCCTGCATCGGCAGCGAGTTCAGCGCCGCCGCCCACCACGCGAACGCCGGCACCGTCATCGGGCTGAACAGGTAAAAGGCAAGGGCGGCAAGTGCTCCCACACCGGCGGCCGGACCGGCCAGCAACCGCACGAGGCGCCACACGCACACCGACGCCAGGGCCTGCAGTAGCAGCAGGGTGAGGGCGGGCGGCAGCCACTGCACCGGCGCGAGCACCGTGGTGATCCCGGCGACCAGAAACGCGCCGGGCATGAAGTGTCCGTCGTGGCTGTGCCCGAGGTAGTCCCAACTGAGGATCGGATGCGACGACGCCCGCCCGATGAGGATCAGATCGTCCCAGTAGAAATTGCCGGTCAGGGCCAGCCATCCACGCAGCACGAGTTGCGCAACGATCAACGCGATGGCCACCGACGACACCGTCCGCCTGCTCAGCATGGCCTCCAGTCTCAGGGGCGGAGAACCGCGTGGCAAAATCGGTCGGGTGACCGACGCCCAGACCTCCGACGAGCAGACCCCCGACGAACAGGCCGCCACCCAAGGCACCGCACTCCCGTTCGACGTGGATGCCTACAACCTGTCGTCCGAAGTCGGCGCCCTCCCCGACGACATCGACGTGCTGCGCCTCGAGATCGACCGTATGGACGCGATGATCCTCGCCGCGATCAAACGCCGGTCCGCGGTCTCGAAGAAGATCGGTGCCGCCCGCATGGCGTCGGGCGGCCCGCGCCTGGTGCACAGCCGCGAGGTCAAGGTCCTCGACCGCTTCGCCGAGCTCGGGCAGGAAGGCCACACATTGGCCATGCTGCTGCTGCGGTTGGGTCGAGGGCCGCTCGGCCGCTGACCCTCCCCTGATCGATTGATCGATTGGCCGCCTGCGGGTTTCCCGCGGCGGCCATTGTCGTGTGCGCTGCGACCCACGTGTGTCGACGCACCTCTTCGACGACGCTTAATTAATCATGGTTAATTTTCCCGGAACCCTTGACAAGTGATCCGAGTCACCGGCACAGTATGATCCAGGCAATTAATCATGATCGATTTCGAACCGCTCTGGACCTCCCATTCGTCTCGCGGATAGACGGTTTGCCACCGCCGCCAGCACCCCGAAGGGCCTGCTTTCCCATGACCGAAGCTCAGCGTTTCCGCATACCCGCATACGTCAGCGTCGCGATCCTGTCCTTTGTGGCGATCGCCGCCGACGGCTACGACCTGGGCATCTTCGGTGCCGCCGTTCCCGACCTGCTCACCGAGCCCGGCTGGGGACTGACCACCGGCGCGGTCGGCGTCATCGCCAGCACCGCGCTGCTCGGCGCCTGCGTGGGCTCGATCGCCGCCGGCGTCCTCACCGACCGGTTCGGCGCGCGCCGACTGTTCCTCGCCGCCATCATCTGGTTCTCGGTGGGTATGATCGCCTGCGCTCTCGCCCCCAATCCGGCCATCCTCGCATTCGCTCGTCTGGCAACAGGTTTCGGTCTCGGTGGTCTCGCACCCGCGGCGATCGCTCTGACCTTCGGCGTCGCCCCGGAGTTGCGGCGGAACTTCATCAACGGCGTGATGCTCACCGGCCTGCCCATCGGTACCCTGATCGCCGCCCTGACGGCGCTGGCGCTCCTCGCCGACACCGGTTGGCGCGGCGTCTTTTTCATCGGCGGTGTCGTGCCACTGCTACTCATCGTCCCGATCGGCATGGTCAAGCTCAAGAAGTGGGCACCCGACGCGCCGCGCGGTGCAGAAGCGTTGGCGGCCAACACATCAGAGTCGGGTCCGCGGGTCTTGCTGCACGGTCGCAACGCTCGGATGCTGACCGCCTTCGTCGCGATCACCTTCTGTTGCCAACTGCTGTCCTTCGGCCTGCTGACCTGGCTGCCGCAGATCATGAAGTCGGCGGGCTTCTCGCTCGGCTCCTCGCTGGTGTTCCTCAGTGTGTTCAGCCTCGGCGCCGTCGTCGGCACTGCCGGCGGCGCCCGGATCGCCGACCGCATCGGCCCGCGCAGTGTGACCATCGCCGGTTTCGCCCTTGGGGCCCTGGGTATTCTGACTCTGGCGATCAACCCGCCGCAGCCGATTCTGTACCTCGCCCTGCTGCTCGCCGGCGCCGGCACGATCGGCATGCAGCCGGTCGTGTACGGGTATGCCGCGCAGCAACTTCCGGCGCAGGCACGCGGCACGACCATCGGTGTCATCGGTGGTGTCGGCCGAATCGGCGGCGTGTGCGGGCCGATTCTCGGCGGGTTCCTGGCCGGCCTCCCGGCATTCGCCAACTTCGCCGGGTTCGCGGCGATCGCCCTCGTCGCCGCACTGCTCGCCGAACGCAGCACCAGCACAGCGGTTTCCGTGGGCGACCCGATCCCCCAGATGTGAACCGGAACCCCGCGAACCGACCGGAGAACCAGCAATGACCACCACCGACGACATCACCGCCATCACGAATGTGGTGCTGCGCGAACGCGCCAGCCGCGACACCGCCCAGTGGGAGGCGATGCGGTCGTGCTTCACGCCGGACTCCCACGTCCAGCTGAGCTGGTTCACCGGCACCGGTCCGGAGTTCACCGACGCCTCGCAGCGCATGTACGACGCGGGCAGTCGCAGTTTCCACGACATCGGCGCGGTCAGCGTCGATATCGTGGGCGACCGCGCGCTGGCCCACGAACCGTGCGCCGTGCACGCCCAGGGATCGCTGGCCGGCGTCGCGATCACGCTCACTTCGCACGGCCGCCTCTACCAACGGCTGATCCGCACGGAAAGCGGTTGGCGCATCGCCGGATTGACGATGCTGTACTACCAGGACATCGTCGGGCTCACCAATCCCGCCGACGATCCGTCACCGCTGGCGGGCTACGAGTTCCCGACCGCACGACCCTTCAAGTACCTCGCCGCGGTCCTCGCCGAGCGTGGGTACACCGTCGACGACGACATCCCGGGCACGGACCGACCCGAGGTCACCGCGCAGTACCTCGACGCCCATCACCGCTGGCTGCATGGCGGCTCCTGAAGTCGCCAAAGATGTTGCGTTGCAGCCACTCATGCCAAGTAGGCGCGGCTGTGATGCTTGACACACCCGCCTCCCGCTGATAGCACGGCAGGGGGCGCCGCGACGAGGCGACGCCCCTCGAGCAGACGGGACGTCAGTCATGGGCAGGTTGTCGGGCAAGGTCGCATTCATCACCGGAGCTGCACGCGGGCAGGGCCGCAGTCACGCCATCCGACTCGCGCAGGAGGGCGCCGACATCATCGCACTCGACCTGTGCGCCGAGGTACCGAGCGTCACGCGGTTCTATCCCGGCGCCACCGAGGACGATCTGGCCGAGACGGTGGCCGCCGTCGAGAAGCTCGACCGGCGGATCGTGGCCCGCAAGGCCGACGTCCGCGACGCCGAAGCTGTCACCGCGGCACTGCAGGCCGGCGTGGCCGAGTTCGGCCGGCTCGACATCGTCAGCGCCAACGCCGGCATCTTCATCTTCGGCGAGGAAACCCACCTGGTGACCGAGAGCGATTGGCGCGACGTCATCGACATCAACCTGACCGGCGTGTGGCAGACCTGCAAGGCCGCAATCCCGGCGATGATCGACGCGGGCAACGGCGGGTCCATCATCATCACGAGCTCCACCGCCGGCATCAAGGGCACCCCGAACGTCGCGCCCTACACCGCCAGCAAGCACGCCGTCGTCGGCCTGATGAAGACCCTGGCCCTCGAGCTCGCACCGCACTCGATCCGGGTCAACTCCGTGCACCCGACCGGCGTGGCCACCAACATGATCCTCAACGAGGCAACGTACAAGCTGTTCATGCCCGACGCCGAGCACCCGACCATGGAGGATGCCGCGCCGATCTTCGAAACCACCAACGCCCTTCCGGTCCCGTGGGTCGACCCGGTCGACATCAGCAATGCCATCCTGTTCCTCGCCTCCGACGAGGCGCGATACGTGACGGGCACCGAACTCAAGGTGGACGCCGGCTACTGCATCAAATAGCCGGATCGACTTAGGAGCCGACCCGTTGGTTGCCGACGCACGCGCGTCGGCAACCACATAGGGTGAGAACCATGAGCGACGTCTCCGGCAGCGACTTCGACACCAGCGACCACCACGACATCACCGCAACCCAGTCGTGGCAGGCGTTGGCCGCCCACCAGCCGCACGTGTTCGCGATGCACCTGCGGGAGGTGTTCGCCGTCGACCCCGACCGCGGACACGAACTCACGATCGACGTCGGCGATCTGCACATCGACTACTCCAAGCAGCGCGTGCTGCGGGAGACACTGGAATTGCTGCTCAGCCTCGCCCGCGAGGCTGGCCTCGAGGATCGGCGCGACGACATGTTCGCCGGCGCCCACATCAACACCTCCGAGGACCGCGCCGTCCTGCACACCGCGCTGCGCCTGCCCAAGAGCGCAACCTTGCACGTCGACGGCCAGGACGTGGTCGCCGACGTGCACGAGGTCCTCGACGCGATGGGCGCGTTCACCGACAAACTGCGCAGCGGCGAGTGGAAGGGCCACACCGGCAAGGCGATCACCGACGTCGTCAACATCGGCATCGGCGGCTCGGACCTGGGACCGGTGATGGTCTATCAGGCGCTGCGCCACTACGTGGACACCGACATCCGCTGTCACTTCGTCTCCAACGTCGACCCCGCCGACATGGTCGGCACGCTCGCCGACCTCGACGCCGAGACCACGCTGTTCATCATCGCGTCCAAGACCTTCACCACGTTGGAGACGCTGACCAACGCGGCCGCCGCGCGTACCTGGCTCCTCAAAGAACTCGGGGCGTCCACCGACGCGGTCGCCAAACACTTTGTCGCGGTGTCCACCAACGGCGACGCGGTTTCCGAGTTCGGTATCGACACCGCCAACATGTTCGGCTTCTGGGATTGGGTCGGCGGCCGCTACTCCGTCGACTCCGCGATCGGACTGTCGGTGATGGCGGCGATCGGCAAGGAGCGCTTCGGCGAGTTCCTCGACGGCTTCCACATCGTCGACGAACACTTCCGCACTGCACCGCTCGAGCAGAACGCGCCGGTCCTCCTGGGCATGATCGGCCTCTGGTACGCCAACTTCTGGGATGCGCAGACCCGCACGGTGCTCCCCTACTCCAACGACATGGCCCGGTTTGCGGCGTACCTGCAGCAGCTGACGATGGAGTCGAACGGCAAGTCGGTGACCGCGAGTGGTCATCACGTCACCACCGACACCGGCGAGATCTTCTGGGGCGAGCCGGGGACCAACGGTCAGCACGCCTTCTACCAACTGCTCCATCAGGGCACCCGGATGGTGCCGGCCGACTTCATCGGCTTCGCCGAGCCCACCGACGATCTGCCCACTGCCGACGGCACCGGCTCCATGCACGACCTGCTGATGAGCAACTACTTCGCCCAGACCAAGGTGCTGGCCTTCGGCAAGACCGCCGACGAGATCGCCGCCGAAGGCGTGCCGGCAAAGATCGTGTCGCACAAGGTGATGCCGGGTAACCGTCCGTCCACGTCGATCCTCGCGCCCCGACTCACCCCGTCGGTGATCGGCCAGCTCGTCGCGCTCTACGAGCATCAGGTCTTCGTCGAGGGCACCATCTGGGGCATCAACCCCTTCGACCAGTGGGGTGTCGAGCTCGGCAAGACCCAGGCCAAGGAGCTGCTCGGCGCCATCGTCGACGCGCAACCGCCTGCCCCGCAGGGTGATTCGTCGACCGACGAATTGGTGCGCTGGTACCGTTCACACCGCGGTCGCGCCGAGTAACACTGGCGCGCACCAGCTCTACTGCCACCGTTCGGCGTCGAACACCTCGTCGGGGATCTCGTCGCCCGGTTCGACACCGAGCGCTTCCAGTCGCCCCATCAACGCTGCCGCGACCGCGATGTGGGTGACGAGATCCTGCGGCTCCGAGGCGCGTTCGGCCGGATCGCCACCCAGGAACTCGAAGGTCGCGGGTGGGACGCAATCCCCCATGTCCAACGACCGGGTGCCGGTCGCGGTGCGCCAGGCATCGAAACTCGCCACGTCGACGGCCTCGGCGATGTCACCGGAACGCACCGCGGCGAGGACGTCGCCGACAGAGGTGAGTGGTCCGGAGCTGCCGCTGGACGGGTCGAACCCGATCACCGTGTCGGCGTCGACCTCCTCGTCGTCGGACAGCGTGAAGTAGACGATGCCCCGCCAGTCGCACGCCAATGCGCTGACATCGTCGCGACCGAAGACGTCGGTCAACACTTCGGTGACCTCGTCTCGTCGTCGTTGACCGAATAACGCGAACGCGCCATTGGCGACCACTTGCCCTTGCTTTGCCGACACATGGGTTACCTTACGCACGTGAGCTTCTGGCGGTCGGTCAAGCGGGGTCGGACAAGTGTCGCGTGGTGTGTCATCGCAGCAGCCGCGGTGACCGCGACCGCATGCACGTCCTCGACGGCGTCCGAGACCGAAACCCCCACCTCGGTGCCGACCTCCGCGGCGGTCACGCCCGCGCCGGGCGCCCCGGTGCGGACCGCACCCGGAACCGCACTGCTCTTCGGGCAGAGCGCGGTGTTACCCGCGAACGCCTTTGCCGCGCAAGGTCCGTCAGCGATGTTCACGGTCACCGGCATCACCCCGGCCGAGGGCGTGCCCGACTCCACGACCAAGGGCGGTGTGCCCTACTTCCTCTATGTCACGGTGACGTCGTTGGCGGCCCGCCCGGCCGCGGCCCCCACCGCAACGGGATTGGCCGGCAGCGCCGACGGCAAGACGCCGGCCCTGACCCTCGCCCCCACGCCCGGTCTGGCGAAGTGCCCGGTGGCGGCACCGCCGGAGAAGATGCGGCGCGGTGACTCCTACGCGCTGTGCCTGGTGGCGGTGGCCGATGAGGGCACCAAGCTCCGCCAGGTGATCTATTGGGCCGACACCAGCGGCGATCCGCGCTTCGATTACAAGTCCGGTCCAGTGGTGTGGGCACCGCCGGCGCCGCCGACCTCGGCGAGCACTCCGGCCACGGGCTAACGCAACGGTCCACCCGGAGGAGGACCAGGCACCGGCCGGTTCGGATTCGGAGGATACGGATTGTGCTGCGAGAACTGCCGACTGGGCGGCGGTTGCCGCGGCGGAGCAGGTTGCGGTGACCGCTGCTGGTAGTGCGGTTGCGGTGGGTTCGGCGCCCGGCGTGTCGGCGGCGGTGCCGGCATCATCGTCGTCTGAGGCGGCGGACCCGGACGACGCGGCGGTGGTGGGCCACCCGGTCGGGGGAACTGCGCGGGACCGAACTGCGGGCCGGGTCCGGCGTATCCGGGCGGACCGAACGGCACAGCAGGCGTCTTCTTCGTACCGCGTCGGAGCAGGAAGACAACGAGACCGGCGAGCATCGCCACGAGCACGCCGATCAGCGGTCCGAGCCACAGCCAGAGATTCGACGACGACTTCTCCACCGGCGCGGCCTGCAGCGTCACCCCGTGCGACTGCAGATAGGAGCGTAGCGCGATGTTGTCGGTGATGAAGTTGAACGTCGCATTGTCGTCGGCCAACGACGACCCCGACGAGTTGGTGCCGACGACCAGGGCATTGGCGTCGACGGTCGGACCACCCGACATGCCCTTGCCCATCTCGGCCGACACCTCGGTGCGCGCGATCCCGGAATCACCGGTCTGCCGCGACGACACCGTGCCGGTCTTGTACGACGGCTGCGCGATCGTCGACGTGTCATTGGTGCCCTGCACCGCGGCCGGGAAACCGATGCTGGTGACCGGGTCGCCGGGAGCCGGCACGACCGCCGAGATCACCAGGGCGGGCAGCGGTCCGGAGGTGTTGTTCACCTTCAGGACTGCATTGTCGCCGTCCTTGAACTGCTGGTAGTCGATGACCTGTGCCGTCGTCCAGTCGTCGAAGGTGCGGTGCGGTCCGGCGGGCTGCTTGATGCTCACACTGCGGTCGGGCTGGTTGCTGCTCTGGGCATCGCCGCGCACCGGCCACTGATTGTTCTTGGCGATCGCGTAGGTGTCGCGGGCCCAGTTGAGGTCGCGGTTCTGCGCCTTGGCGACCGCCACCACGGCCTCCTGGCGGAAGGCGTCGGCGATCTCGGGGTCGGCGGCGTTGACGCAGTGTCCGGCGGTGGCGATGTAGCCGGTGGGATCAACGATGTAGCCGGTGCAGGAGGATTTGAGTGTCAGCTCATCGGTCCAGGTGGCGCCCGAGGTGAACGGGATCTCCACACGACCCTTGTATTCGGTCGAGATGAATACCAGCGACGGGCCGACCCGATCGGCGATCGACACCTTCGCCGGCTCGGCCGAGGCCACCGGATGGGACGCGACAACTGCACACAGGCCCGCCACGACCGCGAGGTACACGCGGGTCCATCGAAATCTCACGTCGCCTGCACTTTCACCCTGACCGAAACCGTCGACTGATCGTCGCATCCGGGACGCTCGCGCAACGAGTTGTGTTCCGCCCCGGACGGAAAAGTCATTCGATCGGATGGCAGTCAGATCAGATGACGCGTGACCGAACCCGGGAGATGCCGCAATGCCAGCGCGATCGGCAGCCACGGCCACCGCGGCACGGGCGCCCATGCGGCCTCCCGTTCGATCGCCGCGACCATGGCATCGACCCCCGTGTCGGTGTCGGTCATCATCGCGGTCTTCACCCCGCGGTTGATGTCGGTCTCGATGTAGCCGGGCAACAGCACCGACACGGAGATCGGCGAACCGGCGAACTCGGCCTGCAGCCCTTGCCCGAGGGTCGCCAGACCGGCCTTCGACGCCGAGTACGCGGCCTGCGCCTTCGGTAGGCCCCGGACGGCACTCATCGAGCTGATCAGCACGAGATGTCCGGCGTTCTGGGCGCGGAAGATCTCGAGTGCGGCCTCGGCCTGGGCGAGCGCGCCGACGAGGTTGGTCTGCACCGTCTCGATGTTGGCGGCCGCCTTCCCGCTACCCACCGGTGCCCCTTTGCCCAACCCGGCGTTGACGATGACCCGGTCGAGGCCGCCGAGTTCGTCGGCGAGACGCGCGAAGACGCGTGGCACCGCGTCGGTGTCGGTGACGTCGAGTTCCGCGGTGGCCACCTGCGCCGCGGACGGACGCAGCTCCTCGGCGAGATCGTCGAGCCGGTCGAGACGCCGCGCGCACAGCGCCAGCGCACGACCCCGGTCGGCGAAGCGGCGGGCCATGCCTTCGCCGAGGCCCGCACTCGCGCCGGTGATGAGGATCTTCTGCCGTGTCGTCGCGGTCACGGCTGTCCAAGTTACGCCTTACGCGGTGAGGGCCGTCGTCCGCAGGGAAGCGAGGACACGGTCGGTGGCGGATCGGTCACCGATGGTGATCCGGGTCCCGGCCATCCCGCACTCCTTGGTGGCGACGCCGCAGCTGCGCAGGAGCCGTCCGATGGCGATACCGTCCGGACCGGGCAGGAACAGGAAGTTGCCCTGGCTCGGCAGTACCGGAGCACCGATGTCCTCGAGCAGCGCAGCCATCCGAGCCCGTTCCGTGCGGGTCGACGCAACACGTTCGGCCAGTTGGTTGTTCGCGGCGAGCGCCACCGGCACCGCAGCCATCGCGGCCGGCCCGACGGCGAACGGCACCTCGAATCGACGGACATCGGCGGCGACGGCACCTCCGATGCCGTACCCGACCCGCAGCGCCGCCAAACCGTACGCCTTGGAGAAGGTGCGCAGGATCAGCACGTTGTCCCGGCCGCCGAGGATCCGGTGCAGATCCGGTGGGCTGTCGCAGAACTCGATGTAGGCCTGATCGAGCAGCACCGTCACGTGCCGGGGCACCGCGTCGAGGAAGTCGCGTAGTGCCCGCTCCCCGATCACCGATCCCGTCGGATTGTGCGGTGAGCACAACACGGCGACAACAGTTTCCGCGGTGATCGCGGCGAGCATCGCGGCCGGATCCACGCCACCGTCGGCGTTCAGCCCGACCGCGTCGACCCGCAGCCCGACCATCTCGGCCAGGATCGGGTATCCGTCGAAGGTCGGGAGGGCGGTCACCATCGCCGGCGCGGCGATCCCGCGGGCAGCGGCGCGACGGGCGACGGCCTGCAGCGCCGACACCGCGACGCCGGTGGCGCCAGCACCCACGGTGATCTGCTCGTCCGGAAGTCCGAGATGCTCGGCGATGTGTCGGCGCGTGCGGTCGGGCAGGAAGTCCGGATACCGGTTGGTGTCGGGGATTCCGGCGCGCAGCACCGCGGCCACCGCGGGCAGCGGCGGATAGGCGGACTCGTTGAGGTCGAGGCGCGCACCCTCCACCACCCGTGCGAGCGGGGCAGCGCCCGGCTGCAACGGGGGACTCACGGCCGGCCTGCCCAGCGCAGCGCGGCGGCACCCGCGAAGTCACCGGCGTGGGCGAAGGCGGCAGTCATCACCACATCGCCGGTCCCGATGCGGCCGTCGGTGATCGCGGTGTCGAGGGTGACGGGGATGCCGACGGCGAAGAGGTTGCCGCATTCGTCGAAGGTGTCGGGATGACGTGACTCCGGAAGTTCCAGGGCCTCACGCCAATTCCGGAGGAAGATGCGATTGGGCTGGTTCGTGATGAACCAGTCGAGATCGGGCGGGGCGATGCCGACGGCGTCGGCGACCTCCATCGCCACCTCGGGCACCATCCGGTTGCCGCGCGCCAGCACCTTGGCGATCTTCGCCTCGGTGAAACCGATGTGGATCTGTCCGGATCCGGCCTCCCAGTATTTGCGGGGCGGATACGACACCCCCGTCATGTCGCCGGAGTATTCGCCGTAGGAATGGCAGGCACTGCCGAGGATCGGGCTGCCGCCCTCGTCCGCGAGTGTCACCACCGCGACAGCCGCCCCATCACCGGGGATGGCCGCCTGCGGCTTGCCCCGCACCTGTTCCTGCGTGAAGATCTGCGACGCGCTGTTCTGCGCGAGGGCGATCAACGCGGTCCGTCCGCCGCCGGCGGCAAGCAGTCCGCGGGCGAGGTCGATCAGGTGGATGAATGCGGCGCAGCCACCGTTGTGGACGTCGAGCACCTTGGTGGGGCGCAAGCCGAGTCGGTGCGCCACCTCTCCCCCGCACCCTCGGATGGGTACCTCGGGGAGCTGACTGTGGGTGAGCACCACATCGACGTCGTCGAGAAAGTCATCGCCGTGTCGCTGCAAGAGGATTCGCGCGGAACTACAGATCATGTCCGCCGAGGTCTCCCCGTCGGCGGCGTGGTGCCGGAAGGCGGGGGCACGGAACATCACACTGCCGGCGAGGTCGTCATTCTCCGCATACTCGGCGAAATACTCTGCTGGGACGCGTCTCTCGGGTAGGTAGGAGGCCAGGTCGAGCAGGCTCAGTGGGGCGGTGGTGGTCATGAGCGCATCCAATCGGGGGTGAGCGGCAGGTCGTTGTGGTGCCGGTATTCGGCGATGGCTTTAAGGTTGTCGAGTTCGAGTTGGTGTCCGGCGGAGAACATGTCCCAGAAGTCGCCGACCCACACCGGACGTTCCGGCGGCGCGGTTTCCGGGTACGGGTTGGCGTCGTAGAAGGGGTGCCGGCAGTTGGTCCAGAGCACCACCGACCCCGGCTTGTCCAGGACCGCCTGGGCGTCGACCACCCGCATCAGGTAGATCATCCACAGGTGCCGGCCCTGGTCCCAGGCGCAGTGGTAGTCGACGGTCATCGCGTCGGGGTTGGCGATGGTGCGGGTGTAGATCATCGTGTTGTCGCCCAAGCGATCCTGCGCCTCCCACAGTCCCGGCTCGTCGGTCTCGGTGAAGCCGCGCAGACTGTAGGTCCACTCCTCGAGGGATCGGGTGTCGGCGAGCCACTCGTAGAGTTCGCGTGGCGGGGCGTCGACGTAGCCCTGCACCGGACAGAAGTCGCCGAAGACCTTGTCGTGCGGGTAGACCGAGCGAAGCATATCCAAGATGATCGGTGTGGCCACCGGCCGTGGATGGGATTCGATGCGGGTGAGGCCCGGCAGCGTGGCGGCCTCGTCGCCGAGATCGGCGAGGGCGGGCAGAAGTGTTGTCATGATGTACCTTTCGGGAGAAATGGGGCAAACGGGGGGACTTCGTCGGGATCGACGTCGACGACGAGGCAGGCTGGGCCGGGCACCGTCATCAGGTCGCGGGCGGCACGCCGCAGCGTGGCACGATCGGCGGCATGGGCGACGGTGAGCCCATCGAACATCGCCGCCAGGCCCGCCGCGATGTCGCTGTAGGCAAATCGGTTGACACTGGGGGTGTTCGGGAAGAACAGATGCTCACGGGTGACGCACATGCCGTGGGCGTTGTTGTTGAGGATGACTACTGTCACCGGAGCTTGATGCTCGACGGCGGTGTGCAGTTCCATGCCGTGCATGAAGAACGAGCCGTCGCCGGCAACGACGACGGTGCGTCCGGGATCGCCGCGCGCGGCGGTGCGGATCGCGTTGCCCACTCCGGCGGCGATCCCGTAACCCATACCGCCCATACCGAGGGCCACCACGAATCTCCCGCTCCCCCATGGCAGATAGTGGATGGCCGCGGCACCCGCGTTCCCGGCGTCAGCGAACACTGCGGTGCCGGCAGGGAGGACCGCACCGATCTCGTCGATCGCGGCACGCAGGTCGAGAGGTACCGCCGACGGTGCCACCGGTAGATACTCCACCCTCGGCAGACTGTGCTGTGCGGGCGAAAGTCCCTGCTGATAAACATATTCCACCAACCAGGTGATGGAGTCGGACAGGTCGGTCACCGGCACGTGCTCAGCCAGCCCCGGTGCCCGTGGCGGTTCGGTCCCGACGTGATGGACCCGTCGGTCGCGCAGTACATCCTCGAGACCGGCGCGGTCGGTCATCGTCATCCGACAGCCCAGCACCAGGCACAGGTCGGCGTCGGCCAGCGCGCGGTGCGCGGACGGGTGTCCCATCACGCCGGTGACACCGGCGGAATATGTGTTGTGGGAGAGAATGTCCCGCCCACCAGGCGACGCGACGACGGTGGCTCCCACGGCGTTGGCGAGCCGGTCGACCCCGGCACCGACGCGCGCGATCGACGCCTCCTCACCCACCCAGAAGCACACCCGCCCACCGGAACGCACGGTCTCGCAGAGTTCGTCGGCGATGCGCCGCATGCCCGAATGCACCTCAGCGGTCGCCTCCTCGAAAGCATTCGCGTGCGCCACCAGATGCGGATCACCCAGCTCCGCGGATTGAATGTCTTTGGGCAGCAACACCGCTGCGGGCAGCCCTCGGTGCAGCGTGACGAACGCAGTGGCGAGCGCCGCGGGCACGTCGTCGGCGTGCGACACCACCGAGCAAGATCCGACCACCGAGGACAGCAGCCCCGCGATGTCGATCGTGTCCGGCGGCGACAGCATGTCCTGGAACGCGCCGCACCCCACCAGTGCGGTGGGCGCGGTGCCGATCAACGCGAGCACGGGCACGCGACTGTCGTATGCCTCCGCCAAGGCGGGCACCACATTCATCGCCCCGCCACCGGAGGTCGTCATCACCGCTGCGGGCCGCCCGGTGATGCGGGCGACGCCGTCGGCCATCGCGCCGGCCGCGAACTCGTGTTTGGCGACAACGGGGGTCAGCGACTCCGCTCGCACCGCCGCGTCGTAGAGGTCCTCCACGTTGGCCCCGTGGACGCCGTACACCACCTCGATACCGATCGACACCAGTTGCGCAACAACGTATTCGGAGACCGAGGTAGTGTTCGTCGCATGCGGCGACGCCGGTCGCGCGTGTCGTTTGCCGCTCAAAGTGATCGTCATGGCTCCACTGTGCGACGGCCAACCTGAAGGACCGCTGAAAACCGGCCTGTCCGTGCATCTATCGGCTCTTCGAATGACCGCCTACGATGATTTCACCAGCAAAGTCGGGAGTGGTGATGTCTGGAGCCTCGGACGCGAGACACAGTTGGTGGCGGGCGGCCTTCCGCCGCGACCAGGGTGTGCGCATGCGGTCGACCGTCGTCGGAACCTGTCTTGTCGCAATCGCTCTCATCATCGGCGCGGTCGTGATGTTGTTCATGCTCCATCGGGCCGACAGTCGCACGATGTACGACGCCACCAGCTATCGCGCCTACGAGTTGGCCGATCTCATCCACGACGGCGGAGTGACAGCCATCCTGCCCGAGGACCTGCTCGTCGGATCGGGCGTCAGCGTCATCCAGGTGATCGACGCGCAGGGGAACGTCGTGGCCGCATCTCCCGGCGCCCCGACGACACCGCTCACCGATCTTCGGCCGCTGCCGTGGGATACCGAGCGGATCGAGGGCACCCTGATCCCGGGCAGCCACGACGAGTACTGCGGCATGATCGTCGGCGCGGCCTACCAGGCCGACCACTACACGATCTTCTCGGCCGTGTCGTCGAATCCCTATCGGCAGAGCCTGCTCAACACCGGACTGGTACTCGCGGTCGAGCTGCCGATCCTGGTGATCTTCTCCGCGGTCGCCATCTACTACTTCGCGGGGCGGGCGATGCGGCCGGTCGCCCGGATCACCGAGGAGGTCAACGCGATCACCAGTTCGGATCTGTCCCGGCGGGTTCCGGTGCCGAGCACCGACGACGAGGTGACCCGGCTGGCCGGCACGATGAACGCGATGCTGTCGCGGCTCGACCACAGTCACGAGGCGCAATTGCGGTTCGTCGGGAACGCCTCCCATGAGATGCGCAGTCCGCTGACCACGATCGTCGGCATCCTCGACCTCGCCGACGACACCGACTCCGAAGTGGATCTGCCGACCGTGCGGACCATCCTGCTGCCCGAAGCGCAGCGGATGCAGGACATGGTCGACGACCTGCTCCTACTCGCCCGCGCCGATGAACACGGCGTACCGCTGCGCATCACCGACGTCGATCTCGACGACCTCGTCGCCGCCGAAGCACACCGCCTGAGGTCACTCGGGCTGGCCCGGGTGGAGACGACCATCCGGCCGATCCGGATATCCGGCGACCGGGAGAAACTGGCCCGCGTCCTGCGGAACCTGACCGAGAACGCCGCCCGCCACACCACCACACAGATCGTGCTGGACATGTCCACCGACGGGGAGATCGCGACGATGGCGGTGACCGACGACGGCCCGGGCATCCCTGCCGACCAGCGTGCCCAGGTCTTCGAACGATTCACCCGCCTCGACGTCGACCGACGCAACCGCGGCGGCTCCGGGCTCGGGTTGTCGATCGTGCACGAGATCGTCCGCGCCCACGGCGGGTCGGTGCGGATCGACGATCCGCCAGCCGGATTCCCCCACGGCACGACTTTTGTGGTGACCCTGCCGGTGACCGCCCGACCCACCGCGCGAGCCGCCGAGGGCGCCGGCGACCGGCTCGTTCACCCGATCCGATAGCCCGCGCCGCGCACCGTGTCGATCGACCGGATACCGAACGGCGCATCGATGCGTTTGCGCAGATATCCGATGTACACCTCGACGATGTTGGGGTCGCCGTCGAAGTTGTCATCCCATACCGATCGCAGGATCTCGGTCTTGGAGACCACGGTCCCACGGTGCCGGATGAGGAACTCGAGGACCGCGAACTCACGCGGCGTCAACGTGATCGGGGTGTCACCGCGGCGGACCCGGTGTTCGGCCGGGTCGAGAACCAGATCACCGGCGACGAGCTGGGCCGGCCGCTCGGGTGCCCCCCGCCGGAGCAGCGCCCGCAACCGAGCCTTGAGCACCACCACCGAGAACGGTTTGATCAGATAGTCATCGGCGCCGAAGTCGAGTGCCTCGGCCTCGTCGTACTCGCCGTCCTTGGCGGTGAGCATCAGCACCGGCGTCCACACCGCGCGCGCCCGCAATTGCCGCAGCACGTCGTAGCCGTTGAGACCGGGCATCATGATGTCGAGGACTATGACGTCGAAGTGTCCCTCGGTGGCCTGCCAGAGTCCGTCGACGCCGTCATGGGCGACGGTGACCGCCCACCCGTCGCTGACCAGCATCCGCCGCACCGTCTCCGCCACGCGGATGTCGTCGTCGACCACCAGTGCGTGCACTCCGTGACCTACTTCAGCAGTCGCGACATTCGGCGGTCGGCCAACACTTTTCCGCCGGTCTGACACGTCGGACAGTATTGGAAGGAGCGGTCGGTGAACGACACCTCGCGCACAGTGTCCCCACAGACCGGACAGGGCATACCGGTGCGGGCGTGCACCCGCAGCCCGGTTCGCTTCTCCGACTTGAGTTTTGCCACCTCCTGACCGTCGAGCCGACCGATCGCGTCGTACAGCACCGAGTGCATCGCGTCGTACAGCGCATCGAGTTGCTCGGCGGTGAGGGTCTTCGACGACGCGAAGGGCGAGAGTTTCGCGGTGTGCAGGATCTCGTCGGAGTAGGCGTTGCCAACCCCGGCGAGTACCCGTTGGTCGGTGAGGACGTTCTTGATGCGTCCGGTCGTCGCCGACAGGATCTCGGCGAGGTCGGCCCGCGACAGCGCCAACGCATCCGGACCCAGCGAGGCGATCTTGTCCACCGCACCGACCTCGCGCACGATCCACACCGCGAGCCGTTTCTGCGTGCCGGCCTCGGTGACGTCGAACCCCTCGCCCGGCATCCCGCAGTGCACCCGGATGGCGATGGGACCCTTACCGCCGGGCCGGGGCGGGGTCTGCGACAACTGATCACTCCAGCGCAGCCAGCCCGCGCGGGAGAGATGGATGACCAGATTGATCGACGGTTCGGGGTCGGATTCGGCGCCGGGGATGGTGTGGATGACGAGATACTTGCCGATCCGACCGACCGACTCCACGATGCGTCCGGTCAGGGCGGTGTACGGCGGGTCGGCGGTCTTGAGGACCGACAGCGACGCGATGTCGACGCGGCGGATCGGAAACCCGGCGGCACGCCCATCCACGAAATCCGCGATCGCAGCCACCTCAGGAAGCTCAGGCATACCTCCAGTGTGCTCTAGTAGGAGGATGATCTCCCGTCTTTCCGACGCCGACCTGGCGGCACACATGGCCACCGGCGCCGGGGAGATCCTGGTGGGGGTCCGCCACGGGAACCTGCTGACCGGCCGCCACCTGGGTGATGTGGGCGATGCGATGGCCCAGGCGTGGATCGCGAATGTCCTGCACCGCCATCGCCCGAACGACGCGGTGCTCTCCGAGGAGGCCGACGACGTCGGCGATCGGGCGTCGGCCGATCGGGTGTGGATCATCGATCCGCTCGACGGCACCCGCGAGTTCGCTTCGGGCACCGCCGATTGGGCGGTGCATGTGGCGCTCACCGAAGGTGGCGAGGTCACGTCCGCGGCGGTCGCGCTGCCGGCCGTCGACGAGGTGTTCCGCTCCGACACGGTCAAGCCGCCGACCGGTGACCTCACCCGACGAATGGCGGCATCCCGTTACGGCGGGTCCTACGAAGCCGCGTGGGTGTCACGACAGTTGTCGCTGAACATGATCGCGATCGGATCTGCCGGCGCCAAGGCGATGGCCGTCGTGCGCGGCGACGTCGACGCCTACGTGCATGCCGGCGGACAGTACGAGTGGGACAACTGCGCCCCGGTCGGTGTCGCGCTCGCCGCGGGCCTGCATTGCAGCCGGCTCGACGGCTCCCCCATCGTCTACAACCGGCCGCAGCCCTACATGCCGGATTTCGTCATCTGCCGCACCGAGATTCGTGACGAACTGATGGCCGCGCTCGGTGAGGTCTGGTAGCCGCGGACGATCAGTCGACAGCTTTGCGCAGCAGATAGATGTCCATGATCCAGCCCAGACGTTGACGCGCGGCGGCCCGGACCTCGGCGATCGTGTCGCCGACCTCCCCGACGGTGCCGGCGACGAGGATTTCGTCGTCGGTGCCGACGTAGGCGCCCCACCAGATGTGGTCGGCTGGGTCGGCGGTGTGGCGGAAGGCGAGGTCGCCGTCGAGCATGACGATCTGGTTGGTGTCGGCACCGGCCGGGGTGTCGGCAAGCCTGCGCCCGGTGGTGATGTGGATCGATTCGCCGATCCGATTGGCCAGGATCTGGTGGGCTGCGGTCAGCGCGCTGGCGCTGGTGACACCGGGGATCACCTCGAGCGCGATGTCGAGGTCGGTGTGGGTGGTGATGTCCTCGACGATGCGCAGGGTGCTGTCGTAGAGCGCCGGATCGCCCCAGACCAGGAACGCCGCGACTCCCCCGTCGGGCACCGTCGCGGTCAGCGCCTCGGCGAAAAGCGTTGCGCGGGCGGCATGCCATCGTCGTACCTCGGCGTCGTAGTCGGCGGGATGCCGGTCGCGCGGCGGGTCGACGATCTCGATCACGCGATGCCCGTCGGGTGCGTAGCGGTCGAGGATCTCGCGTCGTGCCGCCGCCAGCGACTGCTTGTCCGCACCCTTGTCGAGCACGAGGAAGGCGTCCACCCCCGCCATCGCGTCGATCGCCTCGAGGGTGATCTGGCGCGGATTGCCGGGGCCGATTCCGATGACGCGCAGGGTGATCCGCATGGTGGTCAGAACTTGATCCGGCGGAGTCCGTGTGTGCGGGCGGTCAGGTCCAGGATCAGTTGCCGCGGCACCAGCCGACGCAGGAGGAAGACGATCTCGGCTCGATTTCCCTTGGCGTAGAAGGGTTTCGGATGCTCCGCGAGCGCTGCGTCGACGATGACCTGCGCCATCGCCGACGCGCTGATGCCGTCGTCCTCGTTGCGGCGGGTCGCGGCGGCCAGCGTCTCGTATTCGCCGCGATAGACCGACTCGTCGGCCACATACACGCTGCGGCGGTCGCCGATACCGGTCGCGATGGTGCCCGGCTCGACGGCGATCATCCGGATCCCGTACGGCGCGACCTCGCGGCGGGTGGCCAGCGCGTAGGCCTTGAGCGCGGATTTGGTTGCGGCGTAGTTCGACCGGAAGGCGACGGGAAAACTCGAGAGCATCGAGCCGACCATCACCACGGTCCCCCGACGACGCTCCCGCATGCCGGGCAGCACGGCTTTGGTCAGGGCGATCGGGCCGAACACGTTGACCGCGAACAGATGCTCGATGGCGTCCATCGGGGTGTCTTCGAGCGCGCCGGCCTGGCTTTCCCCGGCGTTGTTGACCAGGATGTCGATCGGGCCGACCTCGGCGGCGCATTCTGCCGCGACGGCGTAGTCGGCGTTGTCGAGGCGGACGTAGCGCACCGCGGGGATCGGGTCGGCGACCTTGTCGGGGTGACGGCTGGTGCCGTAGACGGTGTGGCCGCGCTGGGCGAACAGCCGCGCGACCTCCGCACCGATGCCGCTCGACGCCCCGGTGACCAGGACGACCTTCGGGGTACTCGCTCCGGTTGCAGTCACGCACACACCGTAGCCTGCGCCTCCGACAGCGACGAGGGGCCCGGCATGTGCTGCCGAGCCCCTCACCGGTCACCGCGCAGCGGTGATCAACTCCTCTCTAGGAACCGCGCTTGAAGCCGGCGGCCTCGGCGGCCGACTCGGTCGCGAACCAGATCTCCGCGGTGGTGGTGTGATAGGCGTCGAGATCCGGCGTGAGATAGACGCCGGAGTTGGCGTCACCCTTGATCGGATAGCCCTCGGGTGCCTTGCTCGGGTCGTCGAGCGGCAGATGTCCGCCGACCGGTACCGGCGTCTCGACGCCGCCCTTCAGGTAGTTGCCGACACCGTCGCCCTTGCCGCCGGATGCCGCCGCGGCCGCACCTGCTGCTGCGGCGCCGGCACCGGCCGCCGCACCACCGGCACCGTGATAGGCCTCGGGAGACGGGTCCGGACTGTGCTCGCCGTAACCACTCGGCGTGTTCGGATCCTGATCGGGCACGACATTCGTCGTGTCACCACCGGACACCGTGTGATACGCCTCGGGCGACGGATCGGGGCTGTGCTCGCCGTAGTGCGCGGTCTTGTCGTCCGCATCCGGCACCACGTTGGCGTCGCGACGTGCCTTCATGGCCGCACCCGCGGCCGCGGCACCGGCCGCAGCAGCGGCAGCGGTTCCGGCTGCGGTCATCTTCAGATCCGGCTTGGGAGCTGTCGGGGCGGCCGCGGCCGGGCGACGCAGGTTCGCATCCGGCGTGCTCACGGTCGGCTTCCGACGACGCAGCAGCCACGCGAGCAACAGACCTGCGAGGATCAGCAGAATCGGGATGATCAGCCACCACCAGTTGAAGCCACCGGTGTCGGCATCGGGCGCACTGACCGCCGGGGCACTCATGTCGGGTGCGCTCATGTTCGGCGCACTCATGTTGGGTGCACTCACGTTCGCGCTCATATTCGGGGCGCTCATGTTCGGCATACTCGCGTTCGGCATGCCCGGAATGGCAAGGCCGGTGAGTCCGGCCGCCAGCGCAGCGTCCGGGGCACTGGTCCACGCACCGGTCGCCTTGTTGTAGGTGAGAGTGCCGTTGGCGAACTCTTGGGTCATGACGTCACCGTTGGTCGTCATGTCCGCGGTCGGCGCCCCCAAGGTGGCACCGAGTTTGTCCGTGGCTGCCGTGAACGGTCCGCGGACCACCCACGCTCCGTCGGCCGACGTCCAGTAGATCTTGGGATCATCCTGTGCGGCGAACGAAGCGACGCGACTGCTCGGCTTGTATTCCGCCGGGCCTTCGCTCTCGCTCGGGAATCCGAGGCTGCCGGTCGGGCCGCCCTCATCACCGTATTTGGCGTCGATTGCGCCATATAGCACCTTGGCGCCGTCGTCTTCGGACCAATAAATGGTGCCGCCGCTGTACTTTTGTTGGAAGCCGTCGCCTACGGGTGTGACGGTGCCTTCTTTTTGGCCGAGTCCAGAATCGTTGTGACCAGTGTCCGCGTCACCACTTTGAATCTGTCCGGCCAACTGATTGATCGCGCTCGTGGCGTCACTCTGCGGATCAGCTGATGCGTGTGGCGCCATCAGCAGCGCTGTACCTGCCGCCGCGATGAAGCCGAGTGCCAGGCCACGGGCCCGAACACGTCGTCGTGTCATTGAAGTAGTCATTCCACCTCGACCTCGTCATGTTGGAACGGCGGAGGACCCGCCAACCAAACAATGTGCCGCAATGAGACGGAGGCCACGCCGCGTTCCGCCAAAGTGGTGTCCAAATCGTGTCCGGAATGCGCTTCGCTCGAATTATTTCCAGCACACCGCGGTAATCGAATAATCAGTACACCAACATGGCGGTGAACGATCACGAATATGCGTGGCGCGCATGTAAGAAAAGCTCGGACCTTGTTGATTTGAGAATCTCGGCAATTGACAGACATCGGCCGTGTAGAACCCGCCAGGAGGGCACGCCGACCAGATGTCGGTGTGATCAGGTGTGCTCCCGGCAGGATTCGAACCTGCGACACCGGCTTTAGGAGAGCCGTGCTCTATCCCCTGAGCTACGAGAGCGGGGACTGGGTGAAGTCGTGGAGGAAACCACAAGCTTGTGAGTTTCCGGCTCGATTCTCACCCCAGTCGGCGTCCAATCTGCTGCTGGGCAGCCGGTTGGACGGTGGAAAGTCTACGTCACGGCGGGTTCCGTCCGCGTTCGGGAGGGTTCCGGGGCGGGTGGGCGTTCGAGCCGGTAATAGCCTGCGGCCGCGGCATCGCTGACGTCAGCCGAACACTTCGGCAAACTGCTTCAGCGACTCCTCGACATCCGGATGGAGGGTTTTGACGGCGAGCTTTCCCGCCGGTCCGATCAGCGGCAGACCGCCCAGATCCAGTACGAAGGTGAGCGTGGAACCGTCACGCACGGATTCGATGGTCAGGTCGATCTTCGCCTTCACGCCGCCCTTCGCCTTTCCGGAGAACCGGATTCGACGGGGACGATCGAACGTGTCGATCACCCAGTCGAACCCGATCGGCGTGCCCTTGGCGCTGACCACGGAACTGGCCCGCGTGCCCGCGACCAATTCGTCGGAAACCGGAACCTCGTCGCCCCAACCGCCGTGCAGGATCAGCCACTCGTCGAACCGCGACAGATCCGACACGGCCGCAAAAACGTCGTCGGGGCTCAGGTCGACAGAAACGGAGGCACTGGTCTTCGCCATACCGAAGAGACTAGTGGTGTGTCTCGGAAATAGGTGATCGTGACCGACGACAACGCAGCCAGGCGCCGATCGAGCCGACGGAGACTAGTCACGTATTTCCGAGACACACCATTAGTGCCCACCCGATTCCGCGCCGCTCACACGTCGAAGAACACCGTCTCCTTGCCGCCGTCCGGCGTGTCCTGGATACGAATGTCGAAGGTGTAGACGACCTTGCCGTCGCGTTCGGACCGCTTGGCGATCAGCGTCTCCCGACGGACCTCCCACTCGATGGCATTGAGGATCTGGTCGCCGGCGTTGGCGTCGGCCTCGTCGTCGAAGTAGATCCGGGTGTTGAGGCCGATGTTGATGCCGCGGGCGAAGATCACCATCAGGATGTGCGGTGCCTGCGAGCGCCCCTGTCCGGCAACGGCTCCCGGCTTGATCGTCTCGAATGACCAGACACCGGAATCGAAGTCGGCGCCGGTGCGGCCCCAGCCGCGGAACGTCGGGTCGAGCTGACGATCCTGTCCGTCGGCCGGATGGGAGTACTTGCCGTCGGCGTTGGCCTGCCAGATCTCGATCAGGCCGTCGCGGACGAGCGTGCCACTTCCGTCGAAGATCCTGCCTTCCAGAGTGATTCGTTCGCCGCGGGTCTCGTCGGTGACGAGCACGTTGTCGAAGTTGTTCTCGAAGATGTCGAACCCGGCCTGCTTGGGGGCGAGACCGATGTGGACGTACGGGCCACCGGTCTGCGACGCCGTCTCCGGGAAGTTCTGCGGCTTGTTGAATTGGGCGGCAGGTGCGTAGGACACCGGTTGGAAGTCGAATCCCGGTGTGGGTGCAAAGGATTGCTGCTGGCGGGTGAATTGCGAGGTCATCGGCGGGCTCCCGGGATGTGATCTTCGAAGAAGGTTGCGGCGCGGCCGCGCAGGGTCATGTCGAAACGGTAAGTCCGTGAGTCCATTCCGATGAAGTTCGCCACGTCCTCGCGAGCGATCAGGCCTTGCACCTGGTCGCGATTCGGGATCGTCGCCACGATCGGGCAGCGGTCGATCAACGGGTCGCCCTCGAAGTACATCTGGGTGATCAGGCGTTGCGCCCAGGCGTCGCCGTTGATGGAGAAGTGGATGTGGGCGGGACGCCATTCGTTGTGGCGGTTCTTCCACGGGTAGGGGCCCGGCTTGATGGTGCGGAACATGTAGTAGCCGTTGGAGTCGGTGATCATCCGGCCACAGCCGCCGAAGTTGGGGTCGATCGGCGCGAGGTACTGATCCTTCTTGTGGCGGTAGCGTCCGCCGGCGTTGGCCTGCCACGCCTCCACCAATGCGCCCGACACGGGATTCCCGAACTCGTCGCGGACGTAGCCGTGGATGACCATCCGCTCGCCGATCGGCAGACCGGACTTGGAGTAGTTGAGGATCAGGTCGTTGTCGAGTTCACCGAGTTCGTTCTCGCCGAACACCGGGCCGGTGATCTCCGAGAGAGTCGGCGCGGTCGAGATCAGCGCGTTCTTCGGGGAGCGCAGCACGCTCGTTTTGTATCCGGGCGTGTAGGCCGGCGGGTGCACCTCGCTGACGCGGCGGGTCACGGGGCCGAACCCGACCGTCTGCGGGGTGATCAGGGTGTTGTCGACGCTCATGTCGGTCGTCCTCCAAACTGTGGGCTGACACACAGCGTATTGGCGATCCCAGGTTATGTATATTGACCTTTCAACGCATTTTCCATAACTTTCTGTCATGCAATCTCGGCTGCTCGACAACCTCAAGCTGCGGCACGTGACGTGCTTTCTCGCCGTCGCCCGCCACCGGCACATCGGGCGCGCCGCCGACGAGCTGCACCTCACCCAGCCCGCGGTCTCCAAAACCCTCTCCGAGCTGGACAATCTCGTCGGCGCACGGCTCTTCGATCGCGGGCGGCACGGCGCCACGCTGACCGGCGCGGGCGAGCAGTTCCTCCGCCATGCTCTCGAGGTATCCGACGCGCTGACGCAGCTCGACGTCTCGGCCCAGCAGCTCGCCGGGGGCATCACGCCGCGCGCGACACTGCGTGTGGGTGCGCTGCCGACGGTGGCCACCGGCATCCTGCCCGGCACGTTGGCCGAGTTCCGGCGCATCCACCCCGACACCGACGTCGTCGTGGTGACCGACACCAACGCCGCGCTCTGTCAGGCACTGCTCAACGGTGATCACCACTGCGTCGTCGGCCGCATCCCGGATCCGCAGGTGGTGGGCTCACGCGGGGGGCTCACCTTCGAGTTGCTCTACGCGGAATCGCTGGCGCTGGCGGTCCGCACCGGCCATCCCCTGGCCGGCAACCGTGACGTCGCCATGGCCGGCGTGGTCACGCATCCGATGATCGTCTCGCCCGCGGCCACGGTGCCGCGCGCGCACGCCGAGGCCCTCTTCCGGAGTCATGGCGTGGAGATGCCGCACGGCCGGCTCGAGACGCTCTCGGTGTCGGTGGCTCGGCAGGTCACGCTGGATTCGGACGCGGTGTGGGTCATTCCGGAGCGCACCATCGCCGACGACGTGGCCCGCGGCATCCTCACCCGCCTCCCGATCTCGAGCGCGGGCACCGAAGAGCCGGTCGGGGTATTGCGGGCCGTCGGGCAGGACCCCGAACCCGCGGTCGAAGACTTCCTCAGACTACTGCGCGCGCACGTCGGTTAGCGTCTCACAGCGAGGCGACGATCTGTTCCGTCAGACTCGATTCCGTGTGCCGAACCGCTTGTCCCACAACAGGTTCGATGACCAGCCCCAGTGCCCGGCCGGCGAGGCCACCGGGGAGGTGGTAGTCGAAGGTGACGTCGATCTCGGTCCCCCCGTCGACGTCGCTGAACGTCCAAGTGGTGTCGGCGCGGAAGCCGTCGATCGCCGTGATCTCGATCAGCTCGTTCGCCACCCACTTCGTGGTCTCGACGGTCGCCTTGATCGCCTTCGGCCCAATCGTCATCTCGACGGCGAACCGCGAGCCCAGTCCCTCCGTTTTCTCGGTCACCGGCTCGAACTTGCTGATGCCGAAAAAGAACTTCGGTACGTTGCCGTGCTCGTTGACATAGGCGAACGCGGCATCCCGCGGCGCGGCGACCACGGACGTTCGGTGAATGCTCGTCACGTAACTCTCCCCCTCATTGCTCTCCCCCTCGTTGGCGTCAGCGTTGAAACGCCGGCCCGCCAAATGTACCGACCGTCACGAACTCCTCGACGGGCTGGCGGCGTAGTTTGGTCAGCTGCCGCACCGGTTTCCCGAGCGGGATGACCGCCGCCAACGCGTGCGTATCCGGCAGGCCCAACAGCTCTTTGACCGCCGGCTCCTCCGGGACGGCCATGGTGGTGACCGTGCCGCCGAAGTCCGCCTCCCGCGCGCCGAGCAGGATGTTCCAGACCAACGGATAGATCGACGCGCCACTGGCGACACCGACGCGGTCGAGATTCTGATCGACGGCGGCGACCACCGCGAGATCCACCGAGACGACGAGCACGACCGGCGCGGTGCGGATCGGTTCGACGAAACTGGCGGGCACCTCGGTGGTATCGATCACCTCCTGCGGAACTGCCGTGGGATGCACCGGGTTCCACGGCTTCTCCCCCGCATTCCGTTGCGCGACATAGTGCCGCACACACGGCTTGCCGAGTTCGGCGATGCGCTCCTTGGTGGCGTCGTCGCGGACGACGACGATGTGCGCGCCCTGCCGATTACCGCCGCTGGGCGCGAATCGCGCGTTGTCGAGGATGCGGTAGAGCACGTCGTCGGGCAGCGGGTCGTCGGTGAACTCGCGCGCGGCGAACGTCGCGCGCATGACGTCGGAGAGTTCCATGTCTCCACAGTAGGTAACCGCCGTACCCCGCACGCAGACATGCGCCGGGGCGACCGGCTCGACGTCAGTCCGACGAAGCCGCCGCGATGACAGCCTGTCGTGCCTCGACGATCTCGCCGTGCATGAACTCGGCGTTCTCGCGGTCCTCGACGCGGCTCAGACTCGCATCGATGAGCTCCAGATGGTGCATCACGCGATCACGAACCACGTCGTCGTGCGCAGCCTGCCCGAGCCGTCGGGCCAGCAGGATTGCCGCCGTCATCGCGATGGGTGCATCCAGGGCGTAGGTCCGCATCGCGTTGAAGACGTCGTCGATCAACTCGGTCGCCGGCAGTCGGGTCACGATGAGCCGCACCGTGCCGTCGGAATCCACCCGGCCCAGGTCCGGTGTCGGCCGACGCACGAGGGGCACCAGCCCGGCCGCCAACTCGTTGAGCGCGTTGTGCGCGGTGTACGGGTCGTTGGTCCCCGGCGAGACTGCCCGCACCGCCATCTCCGTCAGCTGCTGCACGGCGAACTGGATGTCCTGATGGGGGGTGCGGGTGTCCCCGAGCTCGATGGTGCGGCACGTGGTGGTTTCCACGGATTCGAAGGTGTCGTCGTCGACGTTTCCGGTGTGCGGATCCGACGGGTGGACGCTCGCGATCACGTCACCGCTCACCACGTGATCTCCCGGTCGGACCCGCACGGCGAGGATCGCGTCGCAGCGGCCGGCCGTCCGCAGCAACCTTGTCTCGTCGATGCCGACGACGAAGCCGGAGGCCTTTGCGATGATCGCCCGGCCACCTGCCGGCGTCGGTGCCGCTTGCGCGTTGTCGGGCTGTTCGGCCGGATACAGATTGGTCACCACCGCGTCGAGTTCTGAACGCACGCGCGCCGACAGGGTCGATACCTGGATCGACGCCGCGATGTGGTTGATGAAGTACACGAGCACGAGGACGTCGATGACCGCCAACAGCACCGCGACGTTGATCGCGAGGTCGGGAACGAAATCGGCTTCGACGGATGCGCCGCCACGAATGGACCGCAGCACCATCAGTGAATAGACGAAGGTGGCACCGAACATGCCCAGCACGACCTGGTTGCCCCGGTCGTTCATGAAGTTGCGGACGAGCCGAGGCCCATAGGTGGAGCTGGCGGTGGCCAGCACCGAGATGGTGATGGAGAACGATGTGGCGGCCACGGCCAGCATCGAGCCGCCGATCGTGCCGAGGATGTCGCGTCCGCCACTGACGCCGACGTGGAAGGTCAGCAGTCCCCAGCCGCCACTCAGGTGCCGGTTGAGATGGCGGTCGACAGCTACCAGCACCTCGGCCAGCACGATGCCGGCGATCACGAGGAGCAGGGGCACAAACCAGAAGGCATCGCGTAGCCGCGCGAACCGGATTCGCATGAGTGCGCTACTCGCCCATCGAAACCGAGATCCGGCGGAGCAGGCTGGCGAGCAGCTCGCGTTCGTCGGGCGCAAGGTCTGCCAGGATGCGTTCGTCGTCGGCGAGTCGTCGCGGGATCTCGGCATCGACCAGAGCGCGGCCCTCATCGGTGACCGCCAGCAGCACAACCCGGCCATCGCGTTCGGACTTCCGACGTTCGAGCAAGCCGCGCCGTGACAGGCCCTCGGTCAGCTTGGTGATCGAGGCACCGCTGAGCATCGTCGTGGAGACCACTTCGCTGGCTCGCAGGGGGCGGTCCGCGCGCGCCAGTGCCCCGAGGACGTCGAACTCCGATCGCGTCACCCCATGGACTTCCAGGTTCCGATCGAGGCGCTGACTGGCCACTGTGGCGATGCGCTGAATCCGGCCGAGCACCCCGATCGGTTGAGCATCGAGTTGGGGATACGCCTGCGCCCACTCCTGCTGTATCCGGTCGACGATGTCGGGCACGGCGGGGATGCTCACCCAGTCATGGTAATGCCCCTCATATTTATTTCACTAGTAAAATAGTGATAAAGTAGTCATATGACCACCGCCTCTCTCACCTCCCATGTCCGCGGCCGGAGCAGCGCACTCGCACACAGTGTGCGCCCGACGACATGGCGGGCGGCGCTGACGATCGACATGAGCCGGGCCGCGGTGGCCGCGCCGATCCGGGTCGGCATCGCCATCGCCGTGGTGCTGATCGTCGGTGGACTGACCGGGCACCGCGACATCGCGGGGTTCGCCGCCCTCGGTGCGGTGATAGCCGCGTTCTGCCGGCCCGACCCCTATCGGGTACGCGCCGGACGACTGTTCGCGATCGGCGTCGGGATCGTGGCGGCCACCGCCGCCGGTGGCGTCCTGGGGACTCTCCATGCACCGGCTTCGGTGCAAATCATCGCCGTTGCGGTGCTCGCGGGCCTCGCGGCGCTGCTGGTGGGCATGCTTCGCATCGTCGGGCCGGGCGCGGTGATCTTCGTCTTCGCCGCGGCGGCCGCGGTCGGCTCGGTGCACGATACAGACATGCTGCGGCGCGCGGTCATCGCCACCGCGCTCGGCGCCATCGTCGGAGCGATCGCCTCGCTCGCACCGTGGCTGCTCGGTCGGGCCAGGTCCGAGCACACGAAGTACGAATCCGTGTGGCGGATGTTGACGCGGGCCCCGCAGAAGGAACTGGTGTCGAATTGCGTACGCATTGTCGTCGCCAGTGCGGCCAGCGCTGCGGCCGCCACCGCACTCGGACTCTCGCACCCGATGTGGGCAGCGATGGGCGCCATGACCGCCCTGCAGGGCATCGCTTATCACGTGACCGTGCAGCGCGGGGTACAACGGCTGCTCGGCAACATAGCCGGTGCTGCGCTCGCCGCGATCCTCCTGGGAATCGGTCTCGGCTACTGGGGTGCGGTGATCGCGATCGTGATCTTCCAGGTGGTCGCCGAGATCATGTCGACGGTGAATTACGCGCTCTGTTCGATGGCGGTCACGCCGATGGCGCTGCTGCTCACCGCGCTGAGCGCGGGTCTGACGCCCGCGGCCGCCGTCGATCGGATCGCCGACACGCTGATCGGAGTGGTCATCGGCATTGTCGTCGCCGCACTCACCATCACCCGAGGCGACCTGCGTGCCCTGACCTCCGTACGCACCGCGTAAGAGTTCGCGGCGCAGAATTCACCTGGGCGACGCCTGTTAGCACGGCCGTCACACAAGGGAAACGACGCGGGTACCTCTCGCCCATAGCGTCGTATCGCTTGTAACACCTCGCGAACCCAGGAGAAGCAATGAGTGGCAGCATGTCCCGCCGTCAGGCGATCGAAGCCGTGACAACCTACTCGGTGGAGACCGACGGGTTCCCCGAACCGTTGGCGGACACCTTCGGCCGCAACGTGTTCACCACATCGGTGATGAAGTCCCGGTTGCCCAAGCACGTGTTCAAAGCCGTGTCCGCGACCATCGACAAGGGCGCGCCGCTGGACCCGACACTCGCCGATTACGTCGCGTCGGCGATGAAGGATTGGGCGATCGAGAAGGGCGCAACCCACTACGCCCACGTGTTCTACCCGCTGACCGGCTTCACCGCGGAGAAGCACGACTCGTTCCTCGAGCCCGACGGCAGCGGTGCGTCGCTGGCGGAGTTCGCCGGAAAGACGCTGCTGCAGGGCGAACCCGACGCGTCGAGCTTCCCCAACGGTGGTCTGCGCGGCACCTTCGAGGCCCGCGGCTATACCGGCTGGGATGTCACCAGTCCGGCGTACATCTTGGAGAACCCCAACGGCAACACGCTGTGCATCCCCACCATCTTCATCTCGTGGACCGGTGAGGCACTCGACAAGAAGACTCCGCTGCTGCGCAGCCAACAGGCGATGAGCAAGCAGGCAATGCGTGTGCTGTCGCTGTTCGGGCACAAGGACATCGACACCGTCGTCTCCTACGCCGGCGCCGAGCAGGAGTACTTCCTCATCGACCGGCACTTCTTCTTCGCCCGGCCTGACCTGATGACGGCCAACCGGACGTTGTTCGGCGCCAAGCCGTCCAAGGGCCAGGAGTTCGACGACCACTACTTCGGTGCGATCCCGGATCGAGTGCTGGCCTTCATGATCGAGCTCGACCGCGAGCTGTTCAAGCAGGGCATCCCGGCCAAGACCCGGCACAATGAGGTCGCACCAGGACAATTCGAACTCGCGCCGATCTTCGAGAAGTCCAACCTCGCCCACGACCATCAGCAGCTGATGATGACCACCATGAAGAAGGTGGCCGAGCGCTACGGCATGGTCTGTCTGCTGCACGAGAAGCCGTTCGCCGGCGTCAACGGTTCGGGCAAGCACGTGAACTTCTCGCTGGGCAACAACAATCAGGGCAATCTCCTCAATCCGGGCGACACCCCGCACGAGAACGAGCAGTTCCTGGTCTTCTGTGCCGCCATCATTCGCGGCGTACACAAGTACGGCGGGCTGCTGCGCGCCTCGATCGCGTCGGCCTCCAACGATCATCGCCTCGGCGCCAATGAGGCTCCGCCCGCGATCATCTCGATCTTCCTCGGCGAACAGCTGATGGATGTGTTCGATCAGATCGCCAAGGGCGGTGGCGCGAAGTCGAGCAAGGAGACCGGTGTCCTCGAACTCGGTGTGGACACCCTGCCGCCGCTCAAGGCCGACGCCGGCGACCGCAACCGCACCAGCCCATTCGCCTTCACCGGCAACCGATTCGAGTTCCGCGCACCCGGTTCCAACCAGTCGATCGCCGATCCGATGATCGCCATCAACGCGATGATGGCCGACTCGCTGGATTACGTTGCGACGTTCCTGGACAAGGAGATCGAGGCCGGCACCGAGTTCAACGCGGCGGTCGCGAAACTGTTGCAGGACATCATCGTCGAACACGGCAAGGTCGTGTTCAACGGCAACGGCTATTCCGACGAATGGCAGGAGGAGGCCGCCGCGCGCGGCCTGCTGAACCTGCGCACCACGGTCGATGCGATGGCGCAGTACGACGAGCCCGCGATCATGGAGGTGCTCAGCACCTACGGCATCCTCAGCAACCGGGAACTCAAGGCCCGCAAGGAGGTTGTGCTCGAGCAGTACGCACTGGCGTTGCTGGTGGAGGCCAAGGAAACCCTCGAGATCGCCAAGACGATGATCCTGCCCGCGGCCAACCGCTACCAGGGTGAACTCGCGAGCACGGTCGCCAGCCTGCGCGCGGCCGGCATCGAGACCGACCACCCGGTCCTCATGTCGCTGACCAAGAGCATCAAGGATCTCTACTCGGCACTGCTGACGCTCGAGGAGGCGATCGACGAGTTCCACGGCGACACCGTGGAAGCCGAATCGGAGTACGCCCTCAAGGCGCTCATCCCCGCGATGACCGATGTCCGGACCATCGCGGACAAGCTCGAAGGTGTTGTCGCCGACGACCTCTGGCCGCTGGCGACCTACAACGAGATGCTGACCATTCTCTAGACGCGCAGGCTCAACGCGACCACCAACCTGGTTGCCGGATCGTCGAGGTCCATGCCCGTGAGGGCCTGGACCCGACGAATCCGGTAGCGCAGGGTGTTCGGGTGCACGTGCAGTTCGGTTGCTGCCGAACGGACGTCACCGAAATGATCAAGGTAGGCGCGCAGCGAGCTGGTGAACTCGCTGCCGGTGTCGCGATCGAGGTCGGCGAGTTCGACGACGCGAGTGTCGACGAGTTCGGGGTTCGCCGCAAGGTGTGCGACGATCTCGCCGAGCAGCACACCGGTCTGCGACTCCCCGACCGTCGTCACATCGGCGATGAGTTCACCTTCCCGTTCGGCGGCGTCCAGCACTCGGTCGACCTGAGCTCGTAGGTCGGGCACTGCACTCAGGTCGGCGCCGGGACCGGCTACCACGGCGCGCAGCCCGACAGTGAACTGACGGGCCGCGGATTCGATGGTCACCTTTGCCCACGACACCGTCGCCTCGATACTGACCTGTGGCAGCACCACATACGCACGGCCGCCGATCGTGGCGGTCACCGACAACGGTGAAAATGCGCTGGCGTGCAGAGTCAGCGCGGACACCTCACCCTGGCCGCGGAACGCCGAAGATCCCTCTGTCGCCGCGAATCCCACTACCAGTACCGGCATGGTCACCGGGATGCCGAGCTGGGTGCCCAGATACTCGGCGTCGATCACCTCGCCACGGGCCCCCAGGAGCCGACGCACCACCTCGTCGTGTGCGGTGCTCACCGATCGTCGTCGCGAGATCATCCGCGCCGCAACGGCGGCCGCACCGACGATCACCTCATCGGTGTCCGGCGCGAGCGCGGCGCTGCCCTGCTGAATCCAGATCGCACCGAGGAACTCGCCGACCCGCTCACCGATTGCCGGCGCGCGGATGGCAACGGCCCGGCGGGGTCGCACCCCGAGATCTGGCCGCTCCTCCACCGCGACCACCTTGGCAGTACTTCGCAGCACGTCCATGACACCCCACTGCCGCAGCCACACCATCATCTCGGTCGGTCCTTCTCGCCCCAAGATGGACAGACGCCGCAGTTCGTCGGCCTCGTCGCCGGCGCTGCTGTAGGCCAGTACGTGCGATCGCTCGTCCTCGATGCTCACCAACCCGTTGGTGCGCCGAGCGACCTCGGCGGCGAGGTCGAACAGGTCGCCGGTCGCCCCGGACCGCATGGACTCTCCGTCGGCGTCGAGGTCGCCGACCGACCGGTCGAGTACCCGCGTGACCAGGTGATAGATGCGTTCCCACCGGGCGTGCGGGTCGACGGCGACCACCGCGATGCCCGCAGCCTCGGCGCGCGCCACCACTCGTTCGGACGGTGACTTGTCGAGAATCGCCACCGGCACATGCGTACCCAGGCCGCCGAGCCAGGTGAGGATGGCGTCCTCGGGAATCCCGACCAGCAGAAACAGTTCGGCGCCCCGCGCGGCGCGACCCATCCCGAGGTGCACGTCGTCGACATCGAGCAACGCGACTGACGAGACGCGGGCGTCGAGTCCACCGGGCGCGGTGACGAGCGTGGCCACCGTACGGTCCAGGGCCAGCAGGAGGCGACCGAGCGTCACGCCTGCCGATGTGGTCACAAGGACAAGTATGGCCGACGAACTTGTCTGATCAGACGAAACTGCTCACCGGCGCGGTCGTCGTGCGGGGGTCACTCGCGCAGAATCGCCCGAAACGCCATCCGGTCGCCGCGATAGAGCGACCGCACCCGCTCGATTGGATCGCCGTGGACGTCGAGTGACCGCCGGTTGAGCAGGATCATCGGCATCGCCGTGGTGGTCTCGAGCAGTCCCGCCTCACGCGGCGCGGCGAGCACGGTCTCGATGCGCTCCTCGGCGACGCCGAACGTGACACCGGTCGCCCGGATGGCGGCATACAGCGATGTCTCCGGGTCGAAGCTCTCGAGGAAGCCGGCGAACCGATGCGTCGGCAGGTAGGTGCTCTCCAGGCCGAGCTTCTCGCCGTCGGCGAGCAGTACGCGTTCGAGGTGCAGCACTGTCCCGCCCGCTTCGAGATCGAGTTCGGTACAGAGTGTTTCGCTCGCGACGATCTCCTCAAAGGTGACGAGGACACGGCCGGGCACCCGCCCCTGCTCCTTGGCGCCCTCGGTGTAGGACCGTAACGACAACGGCTGCAACAACTTCGGCGACGATACCACGGTCCCGCGACCGCGTCTCTCGATCCGGCCTTCGACGAGCAGGTCGTGCAGAGCCTGGCGTACCGTCTCCCGCGACACCCCGAATCGCTCGGAGAGTGTCCGTTCGGGCGGAACGGTGTCGCCGATGTCGAGGGTGTCGAGTATGGTGTCGAGTTCGGTACGCACCCGGTAATACTTGGGGAGATCGGCGGTCGCCATCAGCGCGCGCCCGTCTCGTGCTCGAGCACTCGTCGGGCCACCACCAGCACGTCGTCGACCGACAGCGCCGGAGCTCCAGGCATTTTTGCGGCATCGTCGAAACGTCGGAGTCGCACCGCGTCAGCCCACCACTCATGCGTGGTCCAGTCCACGTCGACGCCCGGTCCACCCTGCTGATTCATCGACATCACCGACGTCTCGGAGAGATCGGCCGCGTAACCGGGCTCGGTCGCCGCGAGAAACCGCTTGGCCGCAACGTGTGCGCCGGCGAGCCATCCCACCCGTGCGCCGAATCTCGGCGTCAGCCAGTCACGCGCAGCCACGTCATGGTGACGGTGTCGATCGACGTTCGGGCTGTGACCGAGGTCGTGCAAGGCTGCCGCAAGGATCAATTCATCGTCGGCACCGTCGCGAGACGCCTGGTGGCCGCATTGGAGTGCATGGTCGAGTTCGTCGACGGCCTCCTCGTCCCATACACCCCTCAGCGACCGCAGGATCGACTCGACATCGGCGAGCACCGAATTCATGTCCGCGCATTGGGCATCCATGAGTGCAGCATAGCCGCATTTGGTCTATACCAATTGTTCATCCAGGGTTTACGCGGGTGGCACGCATTGGTCTAGACCAAATGTCACGCTAAGAACCATGCAACTGATCATCATCGGCGGTGGCATTCTCGGCACCGCCCACGCATGGGCCGCCGTCGAACGCGGCCACCACGTCGTGCACCTCGAACGCGAACGCCAGGCCCGGGGCGCGACCGTCCGCAACTTCGGCCTCGTGTGGGTCTCCGGCCGGTCCGGCCCGGAATTGCCTGCCGCGCAACGTTCTCGCGACCTCTGGGAGAAGATCGGCGCCGTAGTCCCCGACATCGGATTCCGGGCCTGCGGATCGATGACGCTCGTCCGCACCGCTGCTGAACTCGCGGTCGCCGAAGAAGTCTGTGCTCGCCCCGACGCCGCGGACCGCGGTTTCACCCTCCTCGATCCGGACGCCGTCCGCTCGGTGAATCCCGCACTGCGTGGAGAGTTCCTCGCGGGGCTGCACTGCAGTCGCGACGGAGCCGTCGAATCGCGTGTCGCACTGCCGGCGATCCGGGCACACCTCGCCTCCACTGGCCGCTACGAATTCGTTGCCGGACATGAGGTTCGCGCGATCTTCTCGGCGTCAGGCGTGACCGTCGCCGACGATCACGGCGTCACCTATCACGGCGACGCCGTCATCCACTGCCCCGGCGCCGTCCACGGGGGTCTGACCCGCGAACTCGCCGGCGACGCGCTGCCCGTTCGCCGGGTGCGACTGCAGATGATGCAGACCGCACCGCTCGACGAACAGCTCACCACCGCAATCGCCGACGCCGACAGCTTCCGCTACTACCCGGCCTTCGCAGGTGAATCCCTGACCAATCTCAACTCCGCACAGCCCCAACCGGATACCGCCGCCACCCATCGCATGCAGCTGCTCTGCGTCCAGCGACTGCACGGCGGACTGACCATCGGCGACACCCACGAATACGACGACGAACTCGCCGAGCACGACGAGGCCTTTGCCTTCGACGTCACCGAGGACCCCTACGATCACCTCACCGGCGTCGTCGCCGAACTGCTCGGGCGGCCGCTCCCCCGCGTCGTGCGGCGATGGGCCGGGGTCTACTCCCAGTGCCTCGCCCCCGACGCACTCGCCTTCCGCCGGGAGGTCGCCGACAACATCTGGATCGTGACCGGCCCGGGCGGTCGCGGGATGACCCTCGGCCCGCAAATCGGCCAGGACACCGCCGATCTCATGAACCTCTGACCAGCACAACACTTTTCGCACCGAAAGGCATTCCCATGTCCGATCTCACCCTCCGACTCGCCGTCCTCGACATGGCCGGCACGACCGTCGCCGACGACGGCCTGGTCATGCATGCCTTCGAGGCCGCCACCGCCGCCGCAGGCATTCCCGCCACCGGCCCCGAGCACGACCGGGCCCGCCAGTACGTCCTCGACACCATGGGCCAATCCAAGATCGTCGTGTTCCGTGCCCTCACCGGCGGCGACGAAGACCGCGCACAGCAGGCCAACGCCGCGTTCGAGAACGCCTACGGCGCAGCCGTGGCCGACGGCGGTGCCACCGAGATCGCCGGGGCCGCCGAGACCATCGGCCGATTGCGTCGCGCGGGCATCAAGGTCGCATTGACCACCGGCTTCAGCGCAGCAACCCGCGATCGGCTGCTCAATGCGCTGGGGTGGAACGACATTGCCGATCTCGTCGTCGCCCCGTCGACGCAGGTCCGCGGTCGCCCGTACCCGGACATGATTCTGACCGCCCTGATGGCGTTGCAGATCGACGACGTCCGCGAGGTCGCGGTCCTCGGCGACACCGCCAACGACATCACCAGCGGCGTGCGGGCGGGAGCCGGCATCGTCGCCGGCACCTTGACCGGCGCCCACGACGACACCGCACTCCGGGCCGCCGGGGCCACGCACATCGTGTCCTCGGTGACCGAGTTCGGCGACCTTCTCACCCACTGAATCACCACCACTCTCTCGACACCTCGACTCGACAACAAGGAGAACATCATGCGTATGAACACCTTTCGACACCGATCGCTGCGGGCCGCAGTTCTCGCCGTCACCGCCGCCACCGTTCTGGCGACGGCTGCCTGCGGCGGCACCGGATCTTCGGACTCCGGCGACCAGACCGTCACCCTCTACACCGCCGACGGCCTCGGCAGTTGGTACAAGAGCGAGTTCGACACCTTCAAGCAACAAACCGGGATCTCCGTCAACATCGTGGAAGCCGGTTCGGGAGAGGTGGTTTCGCGGGTGCAGAAGGAACAGTCGAATCCGCAGGCCGATCTCCTGGTGACGCTGCCACCGTTCATCCAGAAAGCCGACGGCGAAGGACTGCTCGTGGAGAGCGGCGTGGACACCGCGGCCGTCCGACCGGGCAACAAGGACGCCGCGGGCAAGTACGTGGCGATCGTCGACAACTATCTGTCGTTCATCGCCAACCCGTCGACGACCCCCGCACCGACAACGTGGGACGACCTGCTCGCACCCCGCTTCAAAGACAAGATCCAGTACTCGACACCCGGCCAGGCCGGTGACGGCACCGCGGTTCTCCTTCTCCTGCAACACCTCATGGGCGATGCGGGCGCGCTCGACTACCTCTCCCAGTTGGAGGCGAACAACGTCGGACCGTCGAGTTCCACCGGCAAACTGCAACCCAAGGTCAGCAACGGCGAACTGCTCGTGGCCAACGGCGACGTACAGATGAACCTCGCCTCGATCCGCGACGACGGCTCCAAGTTCAACCTGTTCTTCCCGGCGATGCCCGACGGTTCACGCACCACCGTCGCACTGCCGTACGTGGCTGGTGTCACCAAGGGCGCACCGCACGCCGAGAACGCCACGAAGCTGCTCGAGTTCCTGCTGTCCAAGGACGTTCAGCAGACGGTCGGATCCGACGCACTCGGAGTCTCGGTGCGCAGCGACATCACCCCGACCGCCGCAACGGGTGGCACACCGACTCCGGCGTCGGTGCTCAATGGCGTCACCATTTGGCGTCCGGACTGGAATGCTGTCCTGACCACCCTCGATGCCGATGTCGCCGCCTACCAGAAGGCCACCGGGAGCTGACATGTCCAATCCGCTGACCTCCGCGAGGAATCGCACGTCCACCGGCACCACGACCACTGCTGGCGAGCAGCCAAGCATCGCCTTCGACCGGGTGACGGTCACCTACGGGCGCGGCAAGAAGTCCACGGATGCGTTGGTGGACTTCACGTTGCGCGCCGAGCGGGGCGAGACCATCGCCCTGCTCGGCCCCAGCGGTTCCGGCAAATCCACCGCGCTCAAGGCACTCGCCGGCTTCGTCCGCCCCAGCTCCGGTCGGGTTCGCCTGTCGGGCAACGACGTCACCGACCTCCCACCCGCCAAGCGCGGTATCGGGGTGGTCGTGCAGTCCTACGCCCTGTTCCCGCACATGCGGGTGCGCGACAACGTCGCGTTCGGACTCAAGGCACGTCGCCTGGGCAAAGATGCGATCACCCAACGGGTTTCCGACGCCCTGGCGATGGTGAGCATGTCCGACTATGCGCACCGGCTGCCGCGTGAACTCTCAGGTGGGCAACAGCAGCGGGTGGCGATCGCCCGGGCGTTGGCGATCGCCCCGGACGTCCTGCTCCTCGACGAACCGCTCGCCGCCCTCGACGCTGCGTTGCGGCAGTCGATGGTGATGGAATTGCAGCGACTGCGGGATGCATTGCCCGACACCACGATGCTTTATGTCACCCACGATCAGTCCGAGGCGCTCGCGTTGGCCAGCCGGGTCGGGGTGATGCGTGATGCGCGACTCGTCGACATCGGTACGGCGTCGGAGCTCTGGTCACGGCCGCCGAGTACCTTCACCGCCAACTTCCTCGGCGGCGCCAACCTCATCGACTGTGTCGTCGGTCGCGTGTCCGGCACCACCGCGCTGGTCGCCGTGGGCGAACGCATGCTCACCGCCACCGCACCGGCCCCGATCCGGCGGTGGGCACCCGGCGCCAAGGCGGCAATCTGCCTGCGGCCCCACGAGATCGAGGTGACGGCATTGTGGGCGGCAGGCACCCTCGCTGGCCGCGTGACCGCGTCGGTCTGGCGCGGCCCCTCGACGCGGCTGACGCTCGCCGTCGACGGCCTGCCCGATCAACTCCTCGAGGCCGACGTCCCCGGGCACGTCGACCATCCGGCCGGCGAGCGGGTCGGCATCCGGTTGCCCGATCCCGTGGGTGTGCTGGTGGAGACCCCTAGGACGCCGCGGTGAGCACCGGCGCGGTCCTGACGCCGCTCATTCCGTCGTCCGACGAGTCATCGCCGGAGCCGAATCCCCCACGCCGCATCTGGCGCTCCACCGCCTGGGTGCTCCCGCCGCTGCTGATCATCACGGTCATCGCCGTGTACCCGCTCGTGCGGGTGCTGACCGACTCCACTGCCGGCAGCGGCGACAGCACGTGGGGTGCCGTCCTGGGCAGCGAGGGCTTCCAGCGGGCATTCGTGACCACGATCGGGATCGCCGTGTGCGCCACGATCGGCTGCGTCGTCCTCGGCACCTTCATCTCGGTCGTGTTGGCCTTCGTGCCGTTTCCCGGATCGACGATCGTGGCCCGGATGATCGACACCGTGCTGGCGTTGCCGTCGTTCCTCATCACGCTCGCGTTCACCTTTCTCTACGGCTCGGCGGGTGCGGTCAATGCGGCGATCTTCGAGATGACCGGCAGTCGCCCCATCGATTTCGTGACGACGCCGGCCGGTGTCGTGGCCGCGGAGATCACCTTCTTCACGCCGTTCGTCGTACGTCCGCTGCTGGCCGCGTTCTCCGTGTTCTCCCGTGACCAGCTCAACGTCGCCGCGAGCCTGGGTGCCTCGCCGTGGCGGATCTTCCGTTCGGTGGTCCTGCCGGACGCACTGCCGGCCCTGATGGCCGGTGGCAGTCTCGTGTTGTTGTTGACGCTCAACGAGTTCGGGATCGTGTTGTTCACCGGCGCCAAGGACGTCGTCACGCTGCCGGTGCTGATCTACACCCGGGGCATCGTCACGTTCGACCTGCCGGGTGCCGCGGTCATCGCGACGGTGCAGGTCGTGTTGTCGCTGGTGCTGTATTCGTCGTACCGATTGATCTTCGCGCGGATGGGCAGCGGCGCGATCCGAGGAGGGGACGTCTGATGTTGTGCTGGACTCGAGGCGGCCGGGCCGTCGTGTGGTCGGTGTTCGCGGTGGTCGTGCTGGTGGTGTTCGTGGCGCCCATCGCGACGGTGGTGCTGGCCGGCTTCGCCGGTTCGTGGACCGGTCCCCTGCCGTCGGATCTTGGTCTGGCGCACTTCGGTGAGGCGCTCTCCGGCGACAATATGGCCAGCCTGTCGGTGAGCCTGCAGACCGCGTTCATCGCCGGCGTGGCCGCCCTGATCGTGGGGACGTGGGCGGCGTTGGCCGCGCAGGACGCGGTCGGACCGCTGCGCCGGGTGGTCGACGGGGTCTTTCACCTGCCGATCGCCGTGCCGTCGGTGGCCATCGGACTCGGTCTGCTGATCTCGTTCAACGAGAAGCCGTTACTGCTCGGTGGCACGAAATGGATCGTCATCGTCGCGCACACGGTGTTGGTGTTGGCGTTCGCGTTCAGCGCGGTCTCGGCGGCCCTGGCCCGACTCGATCCGGCCTATCGTCAGGCTGCGGAATCGTTGGGCGCCAGTCCGTTCCGCGTGCTGACCCGGGTGACGCTCCCGCTATTGCTGCCCGCGCTCGGCGCCGCCGCCGGCTTGGCCTTCGCGCTGTCCATGGGTGAACTCGGTGCGACGGTCATGGTGTATCCAGCGACGTGGAAGACCCTGCCGGTCACCATCTTCGGGCTCTCCGACCGTGGTCAGGTCTTCTCCGCTGCCGCGTGCACCTCGGTACTGCTGGCCGCTACCCTGATCGCGTTGGCGCTGCTCAGCCGGGTCCGCACCCGCGCCACTGTCAGCTGAGCAGCAATCTCACCCCCGATCAGGAACCAACGACCGCAGGAAGAACCGTAGGTTGGCGGGCTTCTCGGCAAGACGGCGAACGAAGTAGCCGTACCATTCGGTGCCGTACGGAATGTACACACGCACACGTCGTCCGTCCGCTGCAAGGCGACGCTGCTCGTCGGCCCGAATGCCGTACAGCATCTGGTGTTCCCACGAGTCAGGGAGCCGGTGGAACTCGGTCGCCAGTTCTCCTGCGGCGCCGATGATCATCGGATCGTGACTGGCGACCATCGGATAGCCGTTGCCCTTGAACAGGATTCGCAGGCATCGCAGGTAGGCTTCGTCGATCTGGGTGCGATCGGCGAAGGCGACGGTGGCCGGTTCGGCATAGGCGCCTTTGCACAGCCGGATGCGCGCGCCATTGGCGGCCGCATCCCGGCAGTCGTCCTCGGTTCGACGCAGATACGCCTGCAGCACGGTACCGAGGTCGTCGAACTCGCGGCGCAGCGACCCGACGATGTCGAGTCGTTCTTCGACCGTGCGATGATCTTCGGCGTCGACGGTCACCAGCACGCCGGCGTTGCGGGCCGCGGTGCAGATCGTGTGGGCGTTCTCCTCGGCGATCTTGCGGCCGTGGCGCGGCAGGGTCTGTCCGAGCGCGGTCAGCTTGAGTGAGACCTCGAGTTGCCCGGGCATCGTCGTGGTCGCTACCGACATGGATTGCAGCAGAGACAGATACGCCTCCACGGTCGACGCCGCTTGGGCCTCGTCGGTGGTGTCCTCACCGAGATGATCGATGGTCACCGACAAACCGTCTCGTAGCGATGCGGCGATCGCCGCAAGGACATCGCTCTCGGTTTCACCGGGCACGAATCGTTCGACGACGCGTCGTGTCACCGGAAGGCGTTGGGAGGACTCCTTGATCCGTTCGTTGGCTGCGGCCGCCATTATTGCCGGACGGAGCGTGGCGTCGAAGATCTTGCTCATGGGGTCTCCTGTGCCATGTGCGGGTAGCCGGATGCGGTTGGCGGAACGAAGGTTTCCTTGATGGTTCGGGTAGAGGTCCAGCGCATCAGGTTGGCCTTGGAGCCTGCCTTGTCGTTGGTGCCCGACGCGCGGGCGCCGCCGAATGGCTGCTGCCCGACAACAGCTCCCGTCGGCTTGTCGTTGATGTAGAAGTTGCCCGCGGCCTGGCGAAGGCCGGCCTGCGCGGTGTCGACTGCCGCGACGTCGGTGGCGATGATCGACCCGGTCAGCGCATATTTGGCGGTGGAATCCACCAGCGTCAATACTGATTCGAACTCGCTGTCGTCGTAGACGTGGACGCTCAGGATGGGTCCGAAGTATTCGGTGGAGAACGCCTCGTCTCCCGGATCGTCGGAGAGCAGCACCGTGGGCCGGACGAAGTAGCCGTCGCTGTCGTCGCACTCCCCACCGACGGCCACCGTCAGCGACGCCACGGTCTTGGCGCGGTCGATCGCGGCGACCTGCTTGTCGAATGCTCGGCGGTCGATGAGAGCGCCGCCGAAGTTGCCGAGATCGCGCACATCGCCGTACGTCAGTTCGGCTGCCTCGCTGAGGAAGTCATCGCCCATCCGGTCCCACACCGACCGGGCGACGTAGGCGCGGGACGCGGCCGAACACTTCTGCCCTTGATACTCGAAGGCACCGCGAATCAGCGCGGTGCGCAATACATCCGGATCGGCGGACGCGTGGGCGACGACGAAATCCTTACCGCCCGTCTCACCGACGAGTCGTGGATAGTTCCGGTAGCGATCGATGTGTGTGCCCACCTCCTGCCACAGATGCTGAAAGGTCTTGGTGGAGCCGGTGAAATGAATGCCGGCAAGGTTCTCATCGGACAGCGCGACGTCGGACATGGCGAGTCCGTCGCCGTGGACGAGATTGATCACGCCGTCGGGTAGGCCGGCCGCCTGCAGCAGCTGCATCGTGAGGTGCGCCGAGAATGCCTGTGTCGGTGATGGTTTCCACACCACGGTGTTACCCATCAGGATCGGCGCGGTGGGCAGGTTGGCGGCAATCGCGGTGAAGTTGAACGGGGTGATCGCGTAGACGAACCCGTCGAGCGGTCGGTGGTCGAGGCGATTCCACACTCCGGACGACGAAATCGGTTGTTCGGCGAGGATCTCGCGGGCGAATGCGACGTTGAACCGCCAGAAGTCGATGAGTTCGCACGGCGCGTCGATTTCGGCTTGCTGAATCGTCTTCGACTGCCCGAGCATGGTGGCCGCCGCGATGCGTTCACGCCACGGGCCACTGAGCAGATCGGCGGCCCGCAGGATGACCGCAGCCCGGTCGTCGAAGGAGGTGGCAGCCCAGTCGTTTCGGGCGGCGAGCGCCGCGTCGACGGCGGCTCGGGCGTCGTCGTGCGTGGCATTGGTCATGGTGCCCAACACCTCGCGGTGTGCGTGGGGTTGGACGACGTCGATCCGCTCTCCGTCTCCGAGATGCGGTGCACCGCCGATGATGTGCGGGAACTCGCGGGGTGCGGCGTCAGTCTGGGCGGAGAGTTCGGCGCGGATTCGCGCGCGTTCGGGTGTGCCGGGGGCGTAGGTGTGGACGGGTTCATTGGCCGGGCGCGGCGGGGTGGTGATGGCATCCATGTGAGCAGTGCATCACGGCAGGTAGCCGTCCACTATGTTCGTTAGGTCAAATATGTCCCCCGCAGGTTGTCTGATCGGACAACGGCTGCGCGCGCCGCACCTGCTCGGCAGCACGCGCCGCATCGAGGTCCGCGTCAACCCGAATGACCGCAGGCCCCAGCCGCAGCGTCCCGGACGTCAGCGGTTGTGCCCGCAGACCGCCGCGCCCGATGAGCGCTTTGCGCACTCCGTCGCCGGCCATCGTGTCCATCCACGAGCACGGGTGGGCGGGGCGGCCACCGCGGAACACCACCGCACCGTCGCCGGTATCGATCTCGAACTCGCGGCCACGCAGCGGATCGAGTTCGAGCCCGCGCACCACCACATTGCGTCGTGCCACCACGGGGTCCGCGCCACCCGCGGCCGCCTCCCACGCCTCGATCGCGAGAAAGGTCACCGCCGCCTCGGTGTGCGCGCGCACGCCGAAGAACCGGTCACCACGAATCCCCTTGTCGGCCACGACCTCCACCGTCTCCGGCGTCGCCGTCACGACGTCGTCGGCGGGACCGTCCTTGGGCCGCCCGAAGTACGCGTGCGCCGGCGAGACCACGAACGACACGACTTCGAAGCGGTACTCCACCGGGCCAGCGTAACGGTGCAAACCATTCATAAACAGCAGTTCTCAATGAGAGCAAATTGGGTACTGGCGCAGGTCAAATGCCGTCGATAGCCTGGTAAGTATGCTTGTCGCACCAACCGAACTCGTCGCTGCCACCTCCTCGGACGACCTTGCGGCAGCGCGCCGACAAGCCCAGTCGTGGCGTTCCCCGGAGATCGCGATCGTGGACCGCGACCTCACCGATGCCGCCCTCGCCGACCTGGTCGCCACCGCCGACGCGACCGCCGACGAATCCTTCGCCCGCGCGGTCACCGCCATTCAGTCGGCGCGCGCCGGGCAGTTCCCGACGATCCCGCACGTCGATGCGGCCACCGAGATCTTCCGCAGCTTTCTGCGCCAGGACCTCATCGACGGCTGGCTCTACGTCCGCGAATCCGACGGCTACCTGCACCCGTATCTCGTGATGGACGTCGTGATGGAACACGCCGACCGCACCCACGGCCCGCGCATCAAGTTCACCATGGAGGCCGACAACGCGACGGTCAAGCGGCCGTCCCGCAAGCCCCGGGTCCTGTACTTCGAGGAGACCGAGATTGTCGGCAAGAGTCCGGCCGACGTCTTGATCGCCGGCGGCGCCTACAAGGAAACCCCGGAACTCAAGGCCGAGTACCAGGCTCGCCGCGACGAGTACCAGCGGATCATCGACGACGGCTTCGGCCGGCAGTACCGGTTCACCGGCCGCGCGATCCGCACCGACGACTACCGCTCACCGAACAAGCGGGAGAACCGCAAGGTCGTCCACGATGTGGCGCCGAGCGAGATCGCAGCGCTGCGCATGGTCGCCGCATCGATCCTGTTCGACGGCGACTCCTACGGTTCGGTTCCGGTGATCACCGCGGTCCGCGTCTTCGACCTCGGGGCGCAGGACTTCCTCGACGTGAACACCGGCGACCTCACCCCGTACGTCTACGACCCGCATCTGCAGGACAAGTTGGTGCTGCCCGACGATCAGCGCGAACTGCTGAACATCCTGACCACCGACATCTCCGTGTTCACCGGAGACATCATCGATGGCAAGTCGGCGGGCAACGTCATCCTCGCCATGGGTCGCCCCGGCGTCGGCAAGACGCTGACCGCCGAGGTCTACGCGGAAGTCACCGGCCGCCCGCTCTATTCGATCCACTCCGGATCCCTGGGTATCACTGCGGAGTTGGTGCGCAAGAACCTCGAGGTGATCTTCGACCGGGCCAAGCGCTGGGACGCCGTCCTGCTGCTCGACGAGGCCGACGTCTTCGTCATGGAACGCGGACTCGACCTCGGACAGAACGCGATCGTCGCCGAATTCCTGCGCACTCTTGAGTATTTCGACGGCCTACTGTTCCTCACCACCAACCGGATCGACGGTGTCGACGAGGCGATCCTCGCCCGCTGTGCCGCCGTCATCGAGTACCAGCCGCCCGGCCCCAAGGATGCCCGCCAGGTGTGGCAGATCCTCGCCGCCGGCAACGATGTCACCCTCGACGAGGCTCTCCTCGACGACCTGGTCGGCGGTTTCCCGGAGATCACCCCCCGCGACATCAAGATGCTGCTGCGCCTCGCGCTGCGGATGGCCAAGCATCGGGGCACCGACCTCGACCCGTCGGTGTTCGCCAGCAGCGCGGCTTTCCGTGGGCTGCACTATCTTCCGCCGAATCAACGCTCCACCTCCGGATGAGCCCGTTCGTCGTGGCTCCACCGCCGGTTGAGCCGCGACGAGCGACCGAAGGGAGACCGACGCGAGTCGAAACCTCGAAACCACGAAACCACGAAACCACGAAACCACGAAACCACAAGAGCGGGGCCACTTCACAAGTGAAGGGACCCGCTCTTGTCGTGTGCGGAGGATCAGGCCTCGGGATCGAGCACGAAGTCGTACTCGACGACGAATCCTTCGCCGTTCGGGTTGTCGTGCGGGTCGAGCATCAGTTCCGGCTTGACGGCCGAGGCGATGTCGTCCTCGTTGTGCGGGTCACCCGGGAAGTACAGCTGCGAGGTGATCAGCTGGTGGCCGGGCGCGCTCACCTTGAAGTGCAGGTGGGCCGGACGCCACGCGTGCCAGCCGGCCGCCGAGATGAGCTGTCCGCAGGCACCGTCGGTCGGGATCATGTACGGGGCGGGACGCAGGGTGTTGATCTCAAAACGGCCATCCTCGTTGGCAATCCAGGTGGCACGCAGGTTCCACTCGGGCAGGCCGGGCGCGAACTGGGAGTAGAAGCCGAGGTCGTCGGCGTGCCACAGTTCGATCTTGGCGCCCGAGAGCGGGATGCCGTCGACGGCGCGCACCTGACCGGAGAACACGAGCGGGTTGCCCGGCTCGTCATCGCGCATCGGAATGGTGCCGTTCCACTCCAGTTCCGGCGAATCCGGGATGTAGTACGGCCCCTCGATGGTGCCCTTGCTGCCCTCGCGGTGCGCGTTGGCAACCTCTTCCACCGAGTGCTCGAGCCACACGTCGAGGAACAGCGGCCACTCGCCGTCGGTGCCGACCTTGATCAGCCATGCCTTGAGCGCGTTGTACTCCTCGTAGCTGACCTTGTCCTCGAGCACGATGTCGTTGAGGCCCTTGATCACCTTCGAGGCAAGGTAATTGACGCGGGCGGTGTCGACGACGCCGGAGCGGGCGCCGGCCGCCGCCATGCGCTCGGCGAACTGGGGCGACGCGTTGGCGCCGGATTCGGCGGGCTTCGCAGTGACTTCGCTGTCAAAGCTGGTGGTGTTGGTCATGATTGGGTACTCCTTCTTCGTTGGCCCTTGTGGGGCTGACACTGTGGGTGAGGGCCGTCAGCCCGCAGCGATATCCGATGGGTGGGTGGCCAGGGGGGTCACCTTGATGGTCATGTAGGGAAACAGCGGTAGACCGGACAGGATGGTGTGGAGTTCGTCGTTGTCCTCGACGTCGAAGATCGAAAAGTTGGAGTATTCGCCGACGATCCGCCAGATGTGCGGCCACTTGCCGGAACGTTGCAGATCCTGCGAATACGCCTTCTCCCGCGCGACGGTGTCGGCCCGCGTGTCGGGGTCCAGGTCGTTCGGGATGTTGACATCCATCCGTACGTGGAAAAGCATGGTCGTGTCGTACTCCTCTCCGACTACTTACTGTTACTTGTCGAGCCGATACTTGGTGAGCTTTTCGGGATCGATCTCCACCCCGATCCCGGACGCCGCGGACCGGTGCAGGTGGCCGTCGCGGATCTGCAGTGGATGGGCCAGCAGGTCGTCGCTCATGTCCAGGAAGTTCGACAGCTCACCGGCATAACGCGACGTCGATTCGAACGCCGTACCGAAGGCGAGCGTGCAGGCCGTGCCGACCTGACCGTCGATCTGGTTGCCCATCACCACTTCCAGGCCGAGACCTTCGGCGAGGTGATGCACCCGCCGCGAGGCGGTGAATCCGGTGCGGGCGGTCTTGATGCTCAGCGCGGTGGCCGACCCGCCCAGGATCTCGCGTGTCACGTCGGCCGCTGTCGGGACGGATTCGTCGGCGATGAACGGGATGTCGAGTTGCCCGACGAGCCATCGGCGGCCGAGGACATCGTCTGCGGGACAGAGCTCTTCGGCGAACAGTAGGTCCAGGTCGGCCATTTCCTTCATGGCGCGCAACGACTCTGCGGCGGTCCACCCGCGGTTACCGTCGACGTAGAGTTCGATCTCGCCACCGAACCGCTCCCGCAGCGCGCGGACGACGGCGGTGTCGAGGGTGACCGGTCGTCGTCCGACCTTCACCTTGAAGGTGCGAATGCCGTAGCGTTCCACCATCTTTTCCGCTTCGGCGACCATGGTGGCGGGCTCGTCGAAACCGAGCATGTGGCTGACCCGCATGCGGTCGGTGAAACCGCCGAGCAGTTCGCTGACCGGCAACTCCAGGGTCTTGCCCAGCGCATCCCAGATCGCCATGTCGACAGCGGCTTTGGCGGTCGGGTTGCCAACGGTGCGGGCCAACCGACCGGCGACGACCTCACGCTCGAGCAGTGTCAAGCCGATCACCTGCGGGGCGAACACCTTGGTGATCACGGCGATGATCCCGTCCTGGGTCTCGCCGTAGGTGAACGGCCGAGGCGGCGCCTCGGCGACGCCGACCACTCCGTCGTCGGTGTGCACCCGCACCAGAACATGCTCTGCCGCATGGACTTCGCCGGACGCGAACTTCAGGGGCTTGGTGTACGGGATGGCGAAAGGGATCGCTTCGATCTGGGTGATCTTCACAGTTCTTCTCCAACATTCACGAGTGCGAACGCCCGGGCGATGACGTCGGCAACGGCGCCGACGACGGGATTGTCGTTCCCCGCTCGCCAGGCAAGTGCGATTTCGGTGGTTTCGGCATTGACGAGGTCACGGATCACCAGCCCCTCGAGCGGCAGAGAGCGCACCGAACCCGGCAGCACCGCCACCCCGAGACCAGCAGCAACCAGCGCCAGCAGGACGGCGGTACCGGGTGCGTGGTGTGCCCGCTGCGGCACGAATCCGGCTGCCCGACAGCTGCGTATCGCGGCGTCGTTGACTGCGGAGTCACGAGCGTCGTACATGACGAACGGCTCGTTGCGCAGATCCTCCATCGACACCACCGGTTCGACGGCGAGCCGGTGATCGGCGGCCACCACCAGAACGAGCGGGTCGACGTCGATGGTGCGCATCTCGATGTCCTCGCCCACCGCCGGCGGGCGCAGCACCCCGAGATCGAGCGATCCGGCCCGCAGTCCGTCGCACTGCGGTGGGGTCAGCATGTCGGACCGGATCTCGAGGTCGACGTCGGGCAGTTCCCGCTTGACCACGCGGGCGATGCGGGGCAGGTGAGAGAAGGCGGCGATACCGGTCAGGCCGAGCCGGATCAGTCCGCTGCGGCCGGCCGCGATGCGTTGCACACCGTGGACCGCGTCGTCGACACTGGCGAGAATTCGTTCGGCCTCGCCCTGCAGGTACTCACCGGCAGGAGTGAGTGCGACCTGCCGAGTGGTGCGGGTGAACAGGGTGACCTCGAGTTCGGCTTCGAGCTGTCGGATTGCGTAGGAGAGCGCGGGCTGCGCCACGTGCAGGACCGCCGCCGCCTGCCCGAAATGGCAGGTGTCGGCGACGGCCGCAAAGTAGCGAAGGTGCCGTAGCTCCATGTCAGAACGCTTCCCGTCTCTGTTCACCCATGGTGCGCTCTTGTGATCGTCACCACGTCGGTATCCACCGTAAGCCGTCGATACATACGAGACAAGGACACGTATTCCCGTGATTAATCGCCGGTATTTATGAATCTGATGCTAGGTCAGGACTAGCAACAAACCCGGTGTGATGACCGCCACGTGGTGGAAGAGTGCAGATACAGCCCACATACAGGAGGTACGTCCATGACCGCGTCGATCAGCGACAACCTGCACCACGTCCAGTCCGTCCTGGCGGATGCCGTCATCGACGATCGCGACGCCGGAATCTATCGGGCCAACCGCCGGATCTTCACCGACGAGGAGATCTTCGAGCTCGAGATGCGCCACATCTTCGAGGGCAACTGGCTCTACCTCGCACATGAAAGCCAGATCGCCAATCCCGGCGACTACTTCACCACCTACATCGGTCGCCAGCCGGTGGTCATCACCCGCGACAAAGACGGCGAACTGCACTGCCTCATCAACGCGTGCGCGCACCGCGGTGCGATGATCTGCCGCCGCAAGACCGACAACCGCATGACCCTCACGTGCCCGTTCCACGGCTGGACCTTCCGCAACGACGGCACCCTTCTCAAGGTGAAGGACCCCGACGATGCCGGCTATCCGGAGACGTTCAACGTCAACGGCTCGCACAACCTGACCAAGGTCGCGCAGTTCGGCAACTACCGCGGTTTCCTGTTCGGCAGCCTCAACCCCGACGTGCAGTCGCTCGAGGACCACCTCGGTGACACCACCAAGGTCATCGACATGCTCGTCGACCAGTCCCCCGAGGGCCTCGAAGTGGTCCGCGGCGCGTCGACCTATACCTACGACGGCAACTGGAAGGTGCAGGCGGAGAACGGCGCCGACGGTTACCACGTCACCGCGACCCACTGGAACTACGCGGCCACCACCTCCCGCCGCAACACCGGTGAGTCCAAGAACGACACCAAGGCCCTCGACGCCGGCGGCTGGGGCAAGTCCGGCGGCGGCTACTGGTCCTACCCCAACGGCCATCTGTGCCTGTGGACCTGGGCCGCCAACCCCCAGGACCGTCCACTGTGGGACAAGATGGACGACCTCAAGAAGCAGTTCGGCGACGCCAAGGGCGAGTTCATGGTCAAGGGCTCGCGCAACCTGTGCCTCTACCCGAATGTCTATCTGATGGACCAGTTCTCGACGCAGATCCGCCACTTCCGGCCGATCGCCCCGGACAAGACCGAGGTCACCATCTACTGCATTGCCCCCAAGGGCGAGAGCGATGCCGCACGCGCACACCGCATCCGACAGTACGAGGACTTCTTCAACGCCTCCGGTATGGCCACCCCCGACGACCTCGAAGAGTTCCGCTCCTGCCAGCTGACCTTTCGCGCCGAGGCCGCCCCGTGGAACGACATGAGCCGCGGCGCCGAGCACTGGCTCACCGGGCCCGACCCGGTCGCGAAAAGCCTTGACATGGAGGGCGTCATCTCCGCCGGCGTGAAGAACGAGGACGAGGGCCTCTACCCGATCCAGCACGGCTACTGGCTCGAGGTCATGCGCAAGGCCGCCGACGCCGAAGAAGCCGCCGCAGCGACCAAGGGGATCCACTGATGACCACCACAGAACCCACACCCGCCACGACCGAGACCGGCGCAAAACTCATCACCCAGAACATGATCGAGCAGTTCCTCTACCGTGAGGCGCGCTACCTCGACGACCGCGAGTTCGAGAAGTGGCTCGAGTGCTACGCCGACGACGTCGTCTACTGGATGCCGTCGTGGGACGACCGCGACCGCCTCACCGAGGACCCGCAACGCGAGATCTCGCTGATCTACTACGGCAACAAGGGCGGCTTGGAGGACCGGGTGTTCCGTATCCGCACCGAGCGGTCGTCCGCGACGTCACTGCCGGAACCGCGGACCAGCCACAACATCTCCAACGTCGAGGTGATCGAACGACGCGGCGATCTCGTGGACGTCCGATTCAACTGGCACACCATGTATTTCCGGTACAACACCGTCGACCCGTACTACGGCACCTCGTTCTACACCATCGACTTCTCCGGTGACGCCCCGCTGATCCGACGGAAGACGGTGGTGCTCAAGAACGACTACATCCACCACGTCGTCGACGTCTACCACTTCTAAAGGAGGCGGGGTGATGACTGTCACCACCGATCGGAATGCGTCGGCCTCGACCGGCGCCGATGCCCAAACCCACCAGATAGCACTGGCTTTCGAAGACGGCGTGACGAGGTTCGTCACCTGCCGCGAGGACCAGACCGTCGCCGACGCGTCGTATCGTCAGCGGATCAACATCCCCCTCGACTGCCGCGACGGTGCGTGCGGTACGTGTAAGGCGTTCTGCGAGTCCGGCGATTACGACGGCGGCACCTACATCGAGGACGCGCTGTCCGAGGACGAGTCCGCCTCGGGTTATGCGCTGCCCTGCTGCATGAAGCCGAAATCCGATCTGGTGCTGCAGATCGCCGCCACCTCGGACATCGCCAAGACGCAGGCGGCGACCTTCACCGGTACCATCGTCGACCTCGACCGGCTGTCCGAGTCGACGATGCGACTCGGGGTGAAGATCCCGAACCGTGGCGATCTCGCCTTCCTGCCGGGTCAGTATGTGAACATCGCGGTGCCGGATACCGACGATGGTCAAGGCGAGTTCTTGACCCGGTCGTACTCGTTTGCCAATGGGCCGCACGAGGAACAGCTGGTGTTCCTGGTCAAGCTGACCCCCGGCGGCGCGATGTCAACGTACCTGACCGAGCGTGCGAGCAAGGGCGAGTCGATCACCTTCACCGGGCCGCACGGCTCGTTCTTCCTACGTGAGGCGATCCGCCCCGTCCTGCTGCTTGCCGGTGGCACGGGCCTGGCGCCGATCCTGTCGATGCTGCGCAAGATGCACGACGACAACAGCAACCGCAAGGTGCACCTCGTCTACGGCGTCTCCACCGACACCGATCTCGTCGCGCTCGACGAGATCGAGTACTTCGCCCGCGAGCTCCGTGGATTCACCTGGGACCACTGTGTTTCCGATCCCAACAGCGCGGCGGCCAACAAGGGCTACGTGATGAGCCTGATCGAGCCGAAACACCTCTACGACGGTGACGTCGCCGTCTACCTGTGCGGCCCGCCGCCCATGGTGGAGTCGGTCCGTAAGCATGTCGCCGACGCAGGTATCGAACCGGTCGGCTTCTACTACGAGAAGTTCGCGCTCGCCGCGTCCGCCAAAACCGCGGAGCCGGAAACGGTGACCGAGACGGAGGTCGTATCCGAAGAGCCGGAGACACCGATCATCTCCGCCGCCCCGCTCGCCGAGGACGAGGACCTCATCATCGCCGCCGATGCGCGTGGCATCGCAGGCCAGATCACATTGCCGTCCAGCGAGATCGCGCCGTGGCCGACCCCGGCAGCCGCGATCACCGACGACAACTCACTCACCGCGATCGGCGGCCAGCAGATGTGGTCGACGTCGGGCCAGTCGACGCCGCTCGATCCCGACCGGGGACAACTCGCGCCGATCGACGCCCGCGCCATCGGCGGCCAGGAAATGTTCGGGGCCAGCACGATCGAGCAGCTGCACGCACCCGAGCCGGCCGCCGCACCGGTGGCGGCCACCGTGGAAACGCCTGCGGCGCAGGCATCCACCGACACGGTCGGCTCCCAGGGGTACCAGATCGGCGAAGAGCACCCGGGTGTGCACGAATCCGACGCGCTGTTCGAGGCGCGCGCCGCACTCGAACTCGGCGCGCTGGAGCTGACTTTCGGCCGACTCACGAGTCAACAGCTGGCCGGCTACCGCCTGCTCGCCGAGACCACGCTGCCGTATGTCGAGGAGGATCGTTTCACCGACGCCGCCCAGTACACCGAGACCAACGCGAACTTCCACGACTATCTGTTCACGTTGACCGGCAACAGCCATCTCCTCGAGGCCTACAGCGCGCTCGGGGTCAAGGGCCGGATGTCGGAGGTGCTGCGGAACGCCACCTGGTGCCATCCGCTGTGCGCGCAGGACCACGTCGACATCGTCGCCGCGTTCGAGAGCGGTAACCGCGACAGCGCCCGGTCCCTGATCTCGGCGCACGCCGACCGCTCCAAGCAGACCATGCGGCGCGCGATGGCCGACGAGATGGCCTCTCGCCGTCCACGTTTCATCACCCCCGGCCGGTTCGCCGGCAAGGTCGTGGTGGTCACCGGCGCCGCCCAGGGTATCGGCGAGCAAACCGCACGGCGAATCAGCGCCGAAGGCGGCAAGGTCGTGCTGGCCGACCGGTCCGATCTGGTCACGGCATTGGCCGACGAACTCGGGCAGACCGGCCCGGGTGCGACTGCGGCGGTCGCCGACCTGGAGAGTTTCGACGGGGCGGAATCGGTGGTGGCCGAGGCGATCCGGAAGTTCGGTCGGGTCGACGTGCTGGTCAACAACGTGGGCGGGGCGATCAACTTCAAGCCGTTCACCGAGTTCTCCGCCGAACAGATCCGCGCCGAGATCGATCGGTCGTTGATGACCACCCTGTTCGCCTGCCGCGCGGCATTGCCGTCCATGGTGGAGAGCGGGCACGGCGTGATCGTGAACGTGTCGTCGGCGGCGACCCGTGGCATCAACCGGATCCCGTATTCGGCGGCCAAGGGCGGTATCAACGCGATCACTGCGTCGCTGGCCATGGAGTACGCCGACAGCGGCGTCCGTGTCGTCGCCACCGCGCCCGGTGGCACCGAAGCGCCACCGCGCCGGATCTCCCGTGGGACACCGGAACCCACCAACGCCACCGAGCAGGACTGGTACCAAGCGCACATCGACCAGACGATCTCGTCGTCGTTCATGCACCGCTACGGGACCCTCGACGAGCAAGCGGCCGCGATCTGCTTCCTCGCCTCCGACGAGGCCTCGTACATCACCGGCACGGTGCTCCCCGTGGCGGGCGGCGACTTGGGCTGAGCCACCGCTTCGATCCCTGAGGTGCGAGGCGCTAGCCGAGCCATCTCTTCGATCCCTGAGGTGCGAGGCGCTAGCCGAGCCACGAAGGGCCCCTTTATCCTAAGGCAGTGATGGTCGAGACTGCATGCGTCGGACGGGCCGCCGAGATCGACGACCTCCGCGCCCGTCGCGACGCCGCCACCGGTCCCACCCTGCTCGTCCTCCGGGGTGAGCCCGGCATCGGCAAGTCGACGCTGCTGGCTCACCTCACCGACGACCACACGCTGTGGGCCGCGGCGGCGCCGTGGGAACGCAGCACTCCCGGCGGCGTCCTCCGGCAGCTCACCGGGTCATCCGACGATTCGTGGGATCCGGCACGAGAGGCACGAGCACTACTCGCCCGACTCGACGCCGGGCATCCGACGCTCATCGTCATCGACGACGCCGACGTCGCCGACGCGGAGTCCCTCCAAACCCTGGTGTCGCTCACCCGCACACATCGCGATCTACCGGTCACGATCGTGGCTGCGATGACCCAATCCGGGCCATTGCTCCCCGGTCTGCTGACCGAGGAGATCAACCTCGGCGGACTCGACGCGCACGCCATCGGCGACCTCGCGGCCGGTCGTGGACTGGTGTTGCACCCGACCATGGTCGACGCGCTCGCACACCACACCGGCGGCAATCCCCGCCACATCGCGGCGTTGTTCGACGAGGTACCCGCCCGAGCGTGGTCCCGCAACGAGGGCGAACTCCCCGCGCCGGCCGCGATCGTCGACGACGTCCGCCACCGGCTGAGCAAGGCGGGCGCCCAGGAGCGACGACTGATCGAGGCGCTGGCCATCCTCGACGACGACGAACCGTTGGACGTGGCCGTCGCGCTCGCCGAGATCGACGATCCGCTGCCCGCCATCGACGCCGGTCGGGCAAGCGGATTGGTCATCTCACCGGCAGCGCTCACCCCGTCGGAACTTCAACCGCACCTGGCCAATCCGCTCATCCAGGCAGCGGTGTTGGAGGTCATGGGCATGGGCGCGGTGGCCGCTGCGCACCGACGTGCCGCCGACATCGTCGCCGATCCCGCACGCCGACTGCATCATCGCGTCGCCGCCACCCCGACCGCCGATCCGGCACTGGCCGACGAACTCGGCCAGTTGGCACGCCAACGCGGCGCCGATGGCGCCTGGGCCGAGGCGGCCGGGCTGTTCCGGCAGGCCGGCCGGTTGACCGCCGACCCGCTGCTGCGGGACACCCGGGCGATCCTGGCCGTCGACGCGCTGCTGGCCGCCGGTGATTGTGTCGGCGCCGGAGCGCTCGTGCCCGTCGTCGAGAGCCTTCGCGAAACCCCTTTGCGCAATGCGACGCTCGCGTATCTCGCCATCCTGCGGGGTCGGTCATCGGAAGCGCGGGTGCGGCTCGACCGCGCCTGGTCGATCGTCAATTTCGACCGCGACCCGAACACCGCGGCGCTGATCGCCCAGCGCTACGTACTGCACAACCTCGTGCGTTGCCAGGGTGACGAACTCGTCGACTGGGCCGACCGTGCGATCAGCATGGCCGGCGGCGATTCGCCCGCAGGCGTGGAGGCTGCGGTCATCCGCGGTCTGGGGTTGGCGTGGTCGGGTCGCCCGGCGGAGGCGACCGCCGAATATGCCGCGCTCACCGAACGAATCCGCTTCGGGGCGCAGGCACAACGCGCCACCATGGGGCGCGGATGGCTGGAACTGGGTCTCGACGACATCGGCGCCGCCCGCAGTCACCTGGAGACCGCTGTGTCGATGGCTCAGCTCGGCGGGTCCACGCGCATCTCGCTGTGGGCGCTGGGCTGGCTGTCGCGCACGCAGTTCCTCACCGGTGATTGGGATCTCGCACTGGCCGGCGTCGAGCAAGGGCGGGCACTGGCCCGATCCAGCGGTATTTCCCTCGCCACTCCACTACTGAATTGGACTGCTGCGCAGATCCATTCGCTGCGCGGCAACTGGGACGAGGCGGAGCGAGCGGTCTCCCTCTCGCCAACCGACGCCGGCGACTACGAGATCATGCGCATACCCGACCTGCTTGCCAAAGCCCAGATCGCCGAAGCCGCAGCCGATTACGAGAAGGTGCGGCGCATCCTGGATCCTCTGGAGCGGATGTCCGCCGACGTTCCCGCCCTCACCGAACCGGGTTGGTGGCCGTGGGTGGACATACTCGCCAATGCGCAGGTCATCGATGGACAACTCGAGGCCGCCGACGCCCTGCTCAACCGGTTCGAGAAGCTGGCTAAGACCCGCGGGCACCGGTCGGCGCAGGCACGGATGAAGTACGCCCGCGGCCGCTACCTGGGTGCCATCAACGAGATCAACCCGGCGCGAAGGATATTCGAGGAAGCACTCGATCTGCTCGACGGACTCCCCCTGCGCTACGACGTCGCCCGCGTCAATTTCGCCTACGGCCAGACGCTGCGACGAGCCGGTAAGCGTCGGGCCGCCGACGCCATCATCGACACGGCCCGCGAGATCTATCTGTCCCTGGGGGCGACGACCTACGTCGAGCGCTGCGAGCGGGAGCTCAAGGCCGGTGGCCTCAACGCCACCCGCGCCGACCGCGACAGCGGTGACCTGACTCCCCAGGAGGAGTCGGTCACCGCCCTGGTCGCGCGTGGCCTGTCCAACCGCGAGGTCGCCGCCGAACTGTTCATCTCACCAAAGACGGTGCAGTACCACCTGACTCGTATCTACGCGAAGCTCGGTGTGCGCTCCCGCTCTGAGCTGGCGGCCCTGCGCCGCTGACCGCTGGTTGAGCAGCCCGGCGACGCTGGAGCGCGTCCCACACCGCTGGTTGAGCAGCCGCTCGTCGCGCTCAACGGGCGGTTGGTGGGCCGGCTCGCTGTATCGCCGGTTGAGCAGCCCGGCGACGAAGGAGCCGAGCGTGTCGAAAACTCACCCAGCGTGCGCAGCGATCTTATCCACCAGCGGCGCACCGGTTTTGGCTTCCGCATCGGCGAACTCCACACCGGGGGCGAGCTCGATGACATCGAAGCCGGGACCGTTGACGTCGAAGACACCGAGGTCGGTGATGACGCGGCTCACGACCTTACGACCGGTCAGCGGCAGCGAGCATTCGGCCACGAGTTTGGGGTCGCCCTTCTTGGTGACGTGCTCCATCAGCACGATCACCTGTCCGGCACCGTTGACGAGATCCATTGCGCCACCGATGCCTTTGACCAGCGCGCCGGGGACCATCCAGTTGGCGAGGTCACCGTTGCCGGCCACCTGCATACCGCCGAGGACGGCGACATCCACATGGCCGCCGCGGATCATCGCGAAGCTGGTGGCGGAGTCGAAGAAGGAGGCGCCGGGCAGCACCGACACGGTCTGCTTGCCGGCGTTGATGAGGTCGGGATCGACCTCATCGTCGTAGGGGAACGGGCCGACGCCGAGGATGCCGTTCTCCGCGTGCAGCATGATGTTCGAGTTGTCGGGCATGTAATCGGGAATCAGCGTCGGCAGGCCGATACCCAGGTTCACGTAGTCGCCGGGCTTGAGCTCACGGGCGGCCCGAGCAGCCATTTCCTTGCGGGTCCAGGTCATGATCGTCTCCTCGTTGGTCTCTGGTGCGTCACTCGGCGGCTTCGCCGGGGCCCGAAATGGTTTCACGCTGACGGGTAGTGCGCTGCTCGATTTCCTTGCGCGCGGCCTGTTCCGGGGTCAGCTCGACAATGCGCTTGACGAAGATGCCGGGCAGGTGGATGTCCTCGGGATCGAGTTCGCCGACCTCGACGACCTTCTCCGCCTCCACGATGGTGATCCGACCCGACATCGCGGCAGGCGGGTTGAAGTTCTGTGCAGCGGCGTGGAATCGGCAGTTGCCTGCCTTGTCGACGACGGCTGCCCGGATGAGCGCGAAGTCGGTGACGATGGACTCTTCGAGCACCATCTCCTGTCCGTGGAACTCGCGCACCTCCTTCTGCGGCGACGAGAGTGCGATGCTGCCGTCGGTGTTGTAGCGCCACGGCAGTCCACCGTCGGAGACGAGGGTGCCGACGCCGGTCGGGGTGAAGAAGGCACCGATTCCGCTGCCGCCGGCGCGCATCCGCTCGGCGAGAGTGCCCTGCGGGGTCAGTTCGACGGTGACCTCGCCGGCCAGGAACTGTCGGCCGAACTCCTTGTTCTCCCCGATGTAGGAGGCGATGACCTTGTCGATCTTGCGGGCCTCCAACAGCAGTCCGAGGCCTGCGCCGTCGACGCCGCAGTTGTTGGACACGATGGTCAGTCCACCGGCGCCCTGCTCGAGGAGTGCTTCGATGAGGAACCACGGGATACCGGCGAGGCCGAAGCCGCCGACCGCGAGGCTCGCGCCGTCCGGGATGTCGGCGACTGCCTCCGCGGCCGATCCGACGAGTTTGTCGAGGGTCATGACTGCTCCAGGTGTTCGATGAGGGCGGGGGTGATGATCTGTGGCTGTTCGTGATTGGCCAGATGCGCGGAATGCTCGACGACCAGCAGCCGCCCGTTCGGCACGGCCTCGGCGATCGCGGCCAGCCGCTCCGGCGGGGTGGCCGGGTCGTCGGTGCCCGCAATGGCAAGGACCGGCGCACCGATCGAGCCGAGGTCTGCTCGCAGGTCCATCTCGGCGAGCACCTCGCAGCAGGAGGCGTAGCCCTCGGCGGGCGTGGAAGCCACCATGTCTTCGTGGTATTTGCGTGATTCCGGGTTCTGCTCGAGGTATTCGGCGGTGAACCAGCGCTGCACCACTGCCTCGGCGACGGCACCGGTGCCCTCGGCGCGCACGGTGGCGGCCCGGTCCGTCCACGCCGATGCGGGCGGGAATTGCGCTGCGGTACAGAGCACTCCCACGTTGCGGACGCGATCCGGGTTGCGAATGGCCAGTCGCTGCGCGGTGGCTCCACCCAGCGAGAGGCCGACGATGTGTGCCTTCTCGATGCCGAGCCGGTCGAGCAGGGCGATCACGTCGTCGGCGAGATCGTCAATGGTGTACGGCCCCTGCGGAACCGGCGATTCGCCGTGGCCGCGGGTGTCGTAGCGCACCACGCGGAAGCGTTCGGAGAACGCGGCGAGCTGCGCGTCCCACATGCGGTGCGTGGAGCCGAGCGAGTTGGAGAAGACGACGGCTGGGGCGTCCTCGCGGCCGGTGACGACGGCATGGACCTCGACGGCGCTCACTTGACCACCTCGAAGATCGCCGCGAGGCCCTGTCCGCCACCGATGCACATGGTTTCGAGCACATAGCGGGTGTCGCGACGATGCGCCTCGTAGGCGGCGGTGGCGAGGATACGGGCGCCGGTGGCACCGATCGGATGGCCGAGCGAGATACCGGAACCGTTGGGGTTCAACCGTTCGTCGCCTGCGTCGACCTTCCACTCGGCCAGCACGGCGAGCACCTGCGCGGCGAACGCCTCGTTGAGTTCGATCAGTCCGATCTCGTCGAGGCCGAGGCCGGCGCGGTCGAGGGCGGCAGCGGTGGCGCCGACCGGCCCGATGCCCATCGTCTCCGGTTCACAGCCGGTGACGGCCCAGGAGCGCAGGGCCAGAAGCGGATTGAGGCCACGCTTGTCGGCCTCGGCGCGCGTGGTGACGACACACATGGCGGCGCCGTCGTTCTGGCCGGAGGCGTTGCCTGCGGTGACGGTGGATTCCGGGTCGAGCTTGAGGCGGATCGGCCGCAGCTTGCCGAGGCCGTCGACGGTCGCGTCGGCGCGCGGATGCTCATCCCGGTCGACGACGACGTCGGGCTTGCCACGCTTGCCGGGTACGGTCACCGAAACCAGTTCGTCGGCGAAACGTCCGGCTTCCTGCGCGGCGATGGCGCGTTCATGGGACCGGACCGACAGCTCGTCCTGTTCGGCGCGGGAGATGCCGTAGCGGGCACGCAGGTTCTCGGCGGTCTCGATCATGCCGCCCGGCACCGGGTGCGAATCGCCGCCGGCGGTCAGCCGCCCGCGGTCGAGACGGTCCATCAGTTGCACGCCACCCTGCCGCACACCGGTGCGCAGGCCGAGGGCGTAGTGCTCGACGTTCGACATCGACTCGGCACCACCCGCGACGACCAGCGACGCGCCGCCGGACGCGACGTGGGATGCGCCGGTGAGGACGGCCTGCAGACCGGAACCGCAACGACGGTCGAGCTGCATGCCGGGCACCCCGATACCGAGGCCGGCGTCGAGGGCGGCGATGCGACCCAGCGCCGGGGACTCGCCGTTGGCGTACCCCTGCCCGAGGATCACGTCGTCGATGTCGCCCTCGCCGAGTCCGGTCCGCGACGCGAGTTCGCGCAGCAGTCCGGTGGCGAGGTCGTTGACGGTCAGCGACGCGAGGGCGCCTCCCATGCGCCCCACCGGGGTGCGTAGTGGTGAACAGATGACGACGTCGGCTCCGTTGGTCATGCATCCACGATAGGAACTCAGTCCGATATTGAGAAGTATTCATTTCACGGCCAATAAGACTTGTAGAGTCTTAATCTATGGAGCTGCGACATCTCCGCTATTTCCGGGCGGTGGCCGAGGAACTGCACTTCGGACGGGCCGCTGAGCGCCTGCACATCGCGCAGCCACCGTTGTCGCAGCAGATCCGTCAGCTCGAGGAGGAACTCGGCGTCCCGCTGCTCGTCCGGTCCACCCGCCGCGTCGAGCTGACCGCGGCCGGTGCGGCCTACCTGCGCCGGACCGTGGAGATCCTGGACGCCGTCGACGCCGCCGCCGGTCAGGCGCAACGCGTCGCCGGTGGTCAGGAGGGCACCCTCTCGATCGGCTGCGTCGGTTCGGCCACCTATTCCCTGCTCCCCCGACTCGTCCGCGCGCTGCGCGAGGAGCTACCGGGCCTCGACGTCAGCGTGCGCGGCGAGATGCTCGCTCCCGCCCAGATCTCCGCGCTGACCGCCGGGGAGATCGATCTCGCGTTGCTGCGCCCGCCGGTCAGCGGCAGCGAGCTCGTCGTCGAGACCATTCGTCGGGATCGGCTGATCGTGGCGCTACCCGAAGGCGATCCGCGTGCGACGTCGGATCAAGTCACGGTCACCGACTTGCGCGACGCCGAGTTCATCGCGCACGCCGGTCGTGGCCGTTCGGTGATGAACACCGTGCTCACTTCCATCTGTGCCCGGGCCGGTTTCGTCCCGCAGATTCACCACGAGGTCGAGGAGACGTCGACCCTGGTCACACTCGTCGCCGCGGGACTCGGCGTGGCCATAGTGCCCGAGGCAACCGCCGCCCTGGGCCTCGCCGGCGTCCGTTACCTGCCCATCGCGCCCGATGCCCCCGACGTCGAGCTCGCGGTCGCTCGCGTCGCCGCCGATCCGTCGCCGATGATCGAGCAGGTCCTCACCGTCCTGCGCCGAGTCGCCGACGAGTAACCGGTCGAGTGGGCGCTCAGTACCCCAGGAACGTGTCGGTGTGGAGTCGCCAGAACTCCCACCGGAGTCGCGGGTCCGCGCGGCGGATCGTCGCGCCCGCGGTTCGGACGAACGCCGGTCCACCCGACACGTAGTAGCGGGGCGCCCCGTGGTCGGACCCCTCGAGGTCGGTGACAAGGCGTCCCCCGTCATCGAATTGGTCGGCGAGTGTTGAGGATTCGACGACCTCGACCTGGGCTCCGGCATCCCGCGCGGCGTCGAGGACATCGGTGAAGACGGCCCGGTCGGCGGACCGGATGACGTGGACGATGCGCCATCGACGGAGGTCTCGGCCATCGCCGAGCGCGGCCAGGATCATGGCTCGAAACGGGGTGATTCCGATGCCGGACGCCAGCAGCACGATCGGCCGATCGAGGTTGCGTGGCAGCACGAAATCTCCGCCTGAGGAGTCCAGATACAGCCGTCGCGTGCGCCCGGATATGACGCTCGCCTTGTACGACGACGGATCGCCCGACACCGTGAATGCGAAGCGCGCTTCCTTCACGTCCGGCGGACTCGCATAGGAGAAGACCCGCCGGGTCCGCCGCCACACCGGCGCCGACCACTCTGGCGCGCTCAGCACGGCCCACTGTCCCGGCCGGAATGTCAGCGGCGCAGGTCCGGTGACCGCGAGCCCGTGGGTATTTGCGGCGATGGTCGGCGCCCAATCGACGGAATTCGGTGCCCGATCAACCGAATCTGACGTCCAGGCGACGGGGGTTACCGCGAGCACCGCACGCCGCGCTGCGGGATTCCGGGTCACCAACCGCACGGCGAAGGCGTAGAGCGATCCGACGAGCAACGCGATCTCCGGGACGAACTCGAGGCTGAACGCATCGGAGACGGGAATCGAGACCTGCCAGTACATCAGCACCCCGACGATCGCGGCATAGATCCCGCGATGCCACCGCGTCGTCGGTGACGTCATCGGCTCGGGCAGCATGATCGCCGCAACGAACAGCATCGGACTCGACGTCAGCCATAGCGACAACGACTGCCCGCCCTGCGTCGCATCCACCACTCCGATGGTGATCACCGCCGCGACCAGGAACACCGCGACCAACCACCATTCACGCAGCACCGTCACCAACAGCACGCCGATCACGATCATCGGGATCAGCAGCGGTTCGGCGGCCACCCACCATTGCGGGAAGCCGATCGACCCGACCTCGGCGTAGGCCAGCCCGTAGACCACGACCGCGCCCGCGACCGCCGGATTCACCACCAGCCGACGACGCCAGACGAGCACGTACTTGCTCGCCGCGGCGGCCGCGGCCCCGACTGCCACCGTCCACGCGGACCCGGCGTCGGTCACCCCGGGCAGGATGAAGAACAGGATCAGCGCGGTGATGAGCCACGAGCCCGCGCCCGGCGGCACCCGCACCATCGCCGCGCACGCATAGGTCACCGCTCCGCACACCACCACCAAGACCAGCAGGGACAGCGCCAGTTGCCCTGGACGATAAGCGAATTCGCTGTCGACAAGGGACACCACGAAAGCCACCACGGCGAGCACGAGCAACGCCACCAGGACGGCGCGATGCGAGGTGAGCCAGCGCGGGATCAGCCGGGTCCCGAGCGCGTCGAACGACCAATTGCGAGCCGGGTGCACTGCTGAACTCAGGGCTGTGCCTCGGTCTTGATCTGTTCGATGGCGTCGTTGAAGCCGGTCGAGGTCAAGGACGACCCGGCCACCTTGTGCACATCGAGCTCGTCAATGCTCTTGCCGACCACGAGTGCGTTGATACCGCTGGCGAACTTGCCCTGGTATTCCTTCGAGGTGCCCTTGGTCTGGCTCGTGTCGAGCTGCAGCGAGTCGATGACCCCGTTGGACAGGGTGACGGTCACCCCCACCTGCTGCGGCCCGCCCGGGGACACGTAGTGCCCGGTCGCCGAATACGTGCCGTTCTTATAGGTACCGGCGGCGGCGCTCGCAGCGCTGGTGTCGGCGGCCTCGGCCGGCGTCGACGTCGCCGTCCCCGACGAGTCGTCCGAGCTGCAGGCACCCGCGACTAGGCCTACGGTGGCCAGGGCGATGGCCAGTCCGGCGGTTCGCGGCATGATCTGGTTTCGCGTCATGTGTCCGATTCTGCCTGGGCGCGGCGTCCGCGTCGCCCTCAACAGCCGACTCGAAGGTAATCCTCAGCCAACGGCTACCGGCCGGCGGCGACGACCCGGGCCTGGATCGCGTCCACGAACACCGTCTGGATGTCGGCGGGGGTCTTCGCGACGTAGGTGGTGCCACCGGTGGCCGCGGCGATCGCCTTGAGCGCCTCCGTGTCGGCGTCGTCGGAGATACCGATGGTCAGCACCAGCACCGGCCGCGCCGGATCCTCGAGTCGCTTCAGGGTGGCGAGCAACTGCTGCAGGGTCAGACTGTTCGGGTCCTCGTTCTGACCGTCGGTCATGATGATGACCGAATTGGAGTAGTTGGGGTCGTAGTTCTTCTGCACCTCTTTGAACGCGGCGAGTGTCGTGTCGTAGAGGCCGGTGCCGCCGCCGAGCTGTGACGGCGCCAATCCTCGGCGCACGGCGGCTGCGAGTTCCTCACGGTGCGTACCGCCGGTGGCCGCCGCCGCGTCGAGACGCCGGATCGGCGACATCCACTTCCAGTCGGCGCCGTTGGGGCCCTTGTTGATACCGAATGCCCAGCCACCGATCATGGTGTTGTTCGGGAACAGCTTCAGCCCGGTCAGCGACGCGTCGGTGAGCAGACCTGCCCGCGTGGTACCGCCGGCGGCCGCCGCCATCGACCCCGACGTATCCTCCACGACGAGCGTGCGGATCGGCACGCCGAGCACCTGCCATTGCCGAATCGCCTTGTCCACCTGCGTCGGATCGTCGAGTTGCAGCACACGGACCTTGCCGACGCCGGCGCCTGCGGGCAGCGGCGCACCATCGGGGGTGCGGTAACCGGCCTCGGTGAGAGCCTGTTGCCCCGCCGGCGAGGACAGTTGATCGACGAGCACTTGACCTGCGGCGGCAGCGATGTCGCGACGGGCGGCACCCGCGGTGTTGACCATCGGGTAGTCGAGTTGCACGGTTCCGCCGGCCGGCACCGTCGCCTCGAGTCGAGAACCGGGGTGGGTGCGGGTGAACAGCAGATACTGCTGTTCGGTGGTGATCACCGGTACGCCCGCGGTGTTGGCGAAGTTGAGGCGGGTGCCCTCGTTGTCGTTCACCAGTCGCGCGTTGTTCTGTTGCACCGCAAGGACAGTCATCGCCGCGGTCAACTCTTTCTGAGTGAGGTTGCCGTCGTTCACCTCGGCGAGCGCACCGACGATCGGTGCGTCGCCGGTACTGGTGTCGATGGGACTGCCGGTGCGCAGGTCGGTGAGTTTCATGACGTCGACCCAGGTCTCGGTGGCCGGCACCGATTCGCCGACGATGACCGTCGGCGAGGTGGCGATCGACGGCGACACCAGGGACAGTTCCCGACGCACCTGGGTGGTCACCCGCCGCGCCTGGATCTGCGAGTCGGCGACCCACAGGTCCGGCGCCTGATCGCCACGCGTCAGCTCGCCGGGGACCTGCGCGCCGGCCACTCCGGTGACGGTGAAGTCGTAGCAGGTGTCCGCCGATGCCTGCTGCGCGACGGTGCGCAGGGCCCCGGTCATCGCCGGGTCCGAGGCGATGGCCACCGACGTCCGGTCACCGCAACCGCCGACAGCTCCGGTGCGCCACAACACAACTCCGGTGACCAGGGCGACGACGACGATCAGTGCGCCGAGCCCCCACAGCCATCCGGCCCGTCGGCCGCTCGTCGCGCGACGATGCTCGAAACCGAACTCGTCCGCGCGCACCACATCATGACGCCCCATGCCCCCACTCCCCCTGCTACCGGCCTGTACAGCCGGAACCCTGTCTAACCGAAGACCTCACGGAAATTCGCCAGCGACGCCCGCAGGTCCCCCGACACCGCCATCGCTGCCGCCTTGCCGGCCGGCCCGATCAACGGCAGTCCGCCGAGATCAACTGTGAAGGTTACTGAAGAACCGTCCGCGATGGGAACTATGCCCAGATCGAGCTTGGCCTTGACCCCGCCCTTGCCGCTGCCCTTGAGCCGGACGCGCTCGAGTGGTTGGAACGTCTCGATGACCCAGTCGAACCGGATGCGGGTGCCCTTGACCTTCACCACCGAGGTGAGCGCGGTCCCCTTGCCCAGCTCAGCGGCGGACGGCAGCGTCGAGCGCCAACCGTCGTGCAGCACGAGCCATTCCTCGTAGCGCGAGAGATTGGATGCGGCCGCCCAGGTATCTTCGACGGACAGGTCCACCTCGATGGAGTCACTCGTCTTCGCCATGGTCATGCAGCCTAGCGCCCCCGATGTCGGGCACGCCGCGCGGTCGCTGCTCGGCAGGATCCTCGTGGGTCACGGGGCATCCGCGCAGATCACCGAGGTCGAGGCGTACGGCGGGCGCGACGACCCGGCTTCGCATGCCTACACCCGCACCAAGCGCTCGAACATCATGTACGGACCCTCGGGCCGGTTGTACGTCTATCGCATTCACGGGCATTTCTGCGCCAACGTCGTCACCGGACCGACCGAGCAAGGCGCGGCAGTTTTGGTCCGGGGTGCGCGGATCGTCGACGGCCTCGATCTCGCCCGGCGTCGACGGCCCACCGCACGCAACGACGACGCCCTGGCGCGCGGACCCGGCAACTTCACCCGCGCACTGGGCATCAGCATGGACGATCTCGACGCCGACCTTTACGACGATGAACCTGTGTGTCTCACAACGGAACCCGCTCCGTCAGGAACCCTCGAGATCTCCAGTGGACCCCGGGTGGGGGTACGCCGCGCCGCCGATGTGGCCTGGCGGTTCTGGCTCACCGGCGATCCAACGGTCTCGGCCTACCGCCGACACACACGCGCCGAGCAGTGAACCCGGCTGCGTGACTTAGGGATTCGCCGGCGGCGGGGTCGGCGGTGCGGGCGGCGCCGGCGGCTCGTCGGTCTTCGGTTTCGCCTCGGCGGCATTCGGCTGATCGTCGGCGCCGACGGCCTTCTTCACCGAATCCGATGCCTTGTCGATGTGCCCGGCGTACTTGCCGCCGGTCGCCTTGTTGATCGCATCGCCACCCTTGTCGATCAGACTCGGATCGCCTTTGAGCGCGGCTTTGGCCTTGTCCACGAGTGCTTTGAGATCCATGGACGCCAGACTAGTCGTCTTGCGGCGCGGGCGCGCGGGCCGCGAGCACCCGAGACACGATCTCGACACCGACGATCCCGACGGCGGCCGAGATGAACGCGACACTCATCATCTGCGCGTTCGACGAGTCGAGCTTGAACATGTGCTGGGTCCACGGCCAGGCGAAGATGATCACGTAGGCGCCCACCGACACGGCGAGCAGGAAAATCTTCCACCAGGTGTACGGGCGGGCGACGACGGCGAGCACGTAGAGGGCGACGGCGATGAGTGTCACCAGGGTCGCGGTCGCGGCCTGTGTCTGCGCCGGCGTCAGGTCGACGGAATCGGCCGCGCCGACCGTCACCCCGGACCCACCGGGGTTGACGATGACGTAGGTGGCGAACGCCGTCAGCCCGACGATGATGCCGTTGGGCACCGCCTGGGTGAGCACCCGCCGCACGAATCCCGACTTCGCCCGTTCGTTGTTGGGCGCCAAGGACAGGACGAACGCGGGGATACCGATGGTGAACCACGCCGAGATGGTCACGTGGATCGGCTGAAACGGATAGCTCAGCGACGTGAACCCGAAGATCTTCGCCGCGACACCGGCGATGCCGACCAGCAGCGCGAGCAGTACGGCGTACACCGTCTTGGTCAGGAACAGGTTGGAGACGCGTTCGATGTTGCCGATGACCCGCCTGCCTTCGCCCACCACATAGGGCAGGGTGGCGAACTTGTTGTCCAGCAACACGATCTGCGCCACCGAACGGGCCGCTGAACTCCCCGACCCCATCGCCACGCCGATGTCGGCGTCCTTGAGGGCGAGGACGTCGTTGACGCCGTCGCCGGTCATCGCGACCGTGTCCCCGGTCGATTGCAGGGCCGCCACCATGGCGCGTTTCTGGTCGGGTCGCACGCGCCCGAAGGTGACGCCGTTCTCCACCACTTCGACCAGTTCGGCCGGATCGGTGGGCAGCGACCGCGCATCCACCGAGGTGTCGGGCGAGCCCAGGCCGAGCGACGCGGCGACCGCGCCGACCGACCGGGCATTGTCCCCGGAGATCACCTTGACGTCGACGTGCTGCTCGGCGAAGTACTCGAGCGTCTCCCGCGCATCCGGCCGGACCCGCTGCTCGAGCACGATCAACGCGGCCGGGGTGACGGTGCCCGGGGTCACCGCCCCCGCCGAAGGTTCGGTGTCGACCGGTACATCGGTGCGGGCGACAAGCAGGATCCGCATCCCGGTGGAGCCCAATTCGCCTGCCAGCCGGGCGGGTTCGCTGTCCGGGTCGAGTAGGACATCAGGGGCGCCGAGGAGCCAGTTGCCGTGGTCGGCGCCAGTGGCGTCGCGGAACGACATGCCGCTCCACTTCTTCGCCGAGGTGAACGGCTGCACCGCCGCGAGCGACCACGCAGGCGGATTCGGATATGCCTCCCCCAGCGCCTGCATGCTCGCATTCGGCCGCGGATCCAGCGCCGCGAGCGCGCCGAGAGCAGCGTCGAGGTCGTCGGGGGCGGTGTCGAGGTCGCCGGGGGCGGTGTCGATCGGTCGCACCTCGGCGACCCGCATCCCGTTCTCGGTCAGCGTGCCGGTCTTGTCGGCGCACACCACGTTGACCCGGGCCAGCCCTTCGATCGCGGGCAGTTCATTGACCAGACACTTGCGTTGCCCGAGGCGGATCACGCCGACGGCGAAGGCGATCGAGGTCATCAGCACCAGGCCCTCGGGCACCATCGGCACGAGCGCGGCCACCATGCCGAGCAGCGACTGCTTGAGTCCGTTCCCACTGATGAACAGCTGGTTGACGATGGTGAGGATGCCGGCCGGGATGAGCAGCCAGGTGATCACCCTGAGGATCTGGTCGATACCCGATCGCAGTTCGGAGGAGACGAGCGTGAACTTCGACGCCTCGGCCGCCAACTGGGCGGCGTAGGCGTCGGCGCCCACCTTGGTGGCCCGGTAGGCGCCGGAGCCGGCGGCGAGGGAGCTGCCCGAGGGCACCGGGGCGCCGGGCGCCTTGGGGGTGGCGTCGGCCTCACCGGTGAGCAGCGACTCGTCGATGTCGAGGGCGAGCGCCTCGACCATCTCGCCGTCGACGACGATCTGGTCGCCGGGACCGATCTCGATGATGTCGTCGAGGACCACCTGATCGGGCGGAAGGGCCTGCGACGATCCGGCGCGCCGCACGATCGGCTGGGCCTGGCCGACGATGGCCAGCTTGTCCAGGGTCTGTTTGGCGCGGATCTCCTGGATGATGCCGATGCCGCTGTTGGCGATGATGAGCAGGCCGAACAGCCCGTTGATCAGTGAGCCGGTCGACGCGACGATGACGAACAGCACGCCGAGGATCGCGTTGATCCGGGTGAACACGTTGGCGCGGATGATGTCGCCGACACTGCGTCCGCTGCGGTCCGGGAGGGTGTTGACCCGTCCGTCGGCGACCCGTGCGGCGACCTCGGTGACGCTGAGGCCGGGATTACCGGTGGCCTCGTCGGACACCTGGGTCACGCCGAGGCCTCCCACCACGCCGGGTTCTCGACACCGGTGCCGGTACGGCCGACGAGGTCGATCGCACCGCCCGGGGGTGGCACGAGCACGGTGGCGGCGTTCGCGGCGGCGGTGGGCAGCACCCGGGCGATCGGGTCGCCCCACGTATGTCGGGCCAGATTGAAGGTGCCCCAGTGGATCGGGATCATCACCGCGTCGCCGACCGCATCGCCGGTCACCATGCGATGAATCGCCACGGCTTCCTCCGGGTTCACGTGGATGTCGGGCCAGACCGGGTCGTAAGCGCCCACCGCGACCAGCGTGAGGTCGACCGCTCCGAGCCGTGCGCCGACCTCCTCGAACTGTTCGGTGAAGCCGGTGTCGCCGGAGAAGAACATGCGATGCGTCGGGCCTGCGACTCCCCAACTCGCCCATTGCGCCAGATTCCGCGTCAATGCGCGGCCGGAGAAGTGCCGGGCCGGGCAGCAGGTGAAAGTGAGGTCCGTGGTGCCGACGGTCAGGGTGCGGGTTTCCCACCAGTCGGCCTCGGTGATGCGGTCGGCCGCGATCCCCCAGACCTCGAGGTGCGCACCGACCCCGATCGGCGCGACGAAGCGGAGTGCCGGTTGCCGCACCGCGAGTTCGACGACGGTGGTCATGTCGAGGTGGTCGTAGTGATCGTGGCTGATCAGCACGACGTCGATCGGGGGCAGATCGGCGACCGTGACCGGCGAGGCATGCATCCGCGCGGGGCCGACGATGTCCGACGGCGAGCAGCGACGGCTGAACACCGGGTCGGTCAGGATGCGCGCGCCGTCGAGTTCAACCAAGGCCGACGCGTGCCCGAGCCAGGTGACCGTGAGTTCGGCCGCCTCCTCGGCGAATCGGGGGGTGAGCACCGGGATCGACGTGCGCGGCCGCCCCGGGCGCCGAACCATGTCGACGAACACCTGGAAATCGGGGGCGGGCCCACCGCTGTCGGGTTCGAGATTCTGGAAGGCTCCGTCGCGCAGGAAGTTCGATCCGGCGGTGCGCGGCGCGATCTCGTGCGCCCGTGCCCCGAGCGCGCGCGCCGAGCGCAGTCCGCGGTCGGCGAGTCGGGCGGTGACGGCATCAGCAGCGGTCAGGCCGGCCGTCGTCAAGGTGGACGAAGCGCGCTGCGCGAACGCCGCACTGGTCTTGCCTTTGGTCGAGGTCACTTGTCCAGAGTAGGCGGTGCCGAATCGGTTGACCGCACGGTTCGGCACCACGATCCATACCTCGACGCATGGTGACTGCGCAGTTCACAGGCCCGATATGCACTGATACGCTTCGTCGGATCACCGTTCATTCACGTGCGCAGGGCGCATGTGTTCCTGGGGGTAAGCCTCGTTGGCACGAATGTCCGTCGAACAACGCCGGGTGGCGTTGATCGAATCCGCTTACCGCGTCATCGCCGACCACGGCGTGGAGGGCGCGACCACGCGCCGCATCTGCTCGCATGCGGGCATGCCGCTGGCGAGCTTCCACTATGCGTTCGAGAGTCGCACCGCGCTGCTGTGCGCCGTCATGGAAACCGCTGTCCCATCGGACATCAACGCGATGCTCGACACCATCCTGCCGGCGATCATCGATGACCGTCCAGGTGTCGAGGCGCTGCACGCCAACACCCGAGCCCATCTGGAGACCTTCTATTCGCTGCTCAAAGCCGACCCCGGCCGGATGCAGGCGACCATCTCCCTCGGCATCTACGCCCACAATCACGCCGAGCTTCAGCGCGTCGGCAAGCACATGTACGAGCGTCTCTACGAGCTGGCCGCGATGGGACTCACCGCCGCCGCCAAGCGCGCCGAGGTGCGCTACCGCATCCCCGAGGCCGAACTGGGCCCGGTCATCATCGCCGCCACCAACGCCATCACCCTCACCTACCTGAGCACCGCCGACGACACCGCGGTCAAAGCCATCATCGACGCGTCCACCGCGGCCCTGATGACCTACGTCGTCGACGGCTGAGCCAGTCAACGACAACGACGGGACCGGACGCCCCCTATTCGAGTCGTCCGGTCCCATCCATCGAAACCGTTAGCGGAACAACCGCTTACGGGCTACTTCTGCGCCGGCAACACGTGTTCACCGGACTTGTCGCACGAGAGCGCGAGCGACGAGATGTACTGCTTCTCCCCGTTCGGGCCGGGTACCGCCGAGGCGATCATGTCGGGTCGCTCGAAGTCGATCCCGGTGACACAGCAGGTGAGTCGCGCGTCGGTGGGGTTTCCGTGCTCGTCGTGCATCGGGATGTCGATACCGTCGTCGGTGCGTCGTAGGTAGTACTTGCCCTTGGTGGCGATCGCCAGGATGGGCGGAAGGACCAGCGCCAGAACGAGAGCCACCAGCGGCGAGTACGGCTGGATGGTGTCTCCGAAGACATGGAAGAACACCAGGATCGACGCACCGGCGGAGACGATCAGCGAACCGAATCCCACCGGGTTGACGTTGTAGATCATGCCGCGACGGAACTCCGGCTGTTTGGGCGAGATTCCCAGCAGGTACTTGTTGATCGCGATGTCGGAGGCAACCACCGCCACCCACGCGATACCGCAGTTGGCGTAGAAGTTCAGCAGGTTGTTGAGGAAGCTGAACATGTTGGCTTCCATCAGCACAATGGCGATGGCGACGTTGAAGAACAGGAACACCAGGCGACCCGGGTAGGTCTTCGTGACTCGCGTGAAGGCGTTCGTCCAGGCCAGCGAACCGGAATAGGCGTTGGTCACGTTGATCTTGATCTGGCTGATCACCACCAGGATCACGGCGAGCGTCAAGGCCAGCCAGTGCGGCAGGAAGTCCTCGTAGATCTCCACGAACTGGTGCACCGGCTGATTCGCGATGCCGGCATTGTCGACGGAGATCCCGATCAGGTACACCGCGAGGAACAGGCCGACGACCTGCTTGATGGCACCGAAGAACACCCAGCCGGGGCCGGCGGTCAGTGTGGCGATCCACCACTTGCGGTTGTTCTCCGGGGTGCGCGGCGGCATGAAGCGGAGGTAGTCGATCTGCTCGGCGATCTGCGCGATCAGCGAAAGACACACGCCCGCAGCCAACATCGTGCCGGCGAAGCTCACGCCCTTGTTCAGCGGTTCACCGGTGGCGGTGTCCATGCCGCTGAAGGCGAAGAAGTCACCGATCGCATCCGGATGCTTGATGACCAGGTATGCGAACGGCAGCACCATCATGATCAGCCACAGCGGCGTCGTCCAGACCTGAAGTTTCGCAAGGGTATTCATGCCGTAGATGACCAGCGGGATGATCAGCACCGACGACAACAGGTAGCCCAACCACAGTGGTATGTGCAGGCCGAGGTTGAGGCCCTGGGCCATGATCGAGCCTTCGAGGGCGAAGAATATGAATGTGAACGACGCGAAGATGACGTTGGTCAGCACCGACCCGTAGTAGCCGAATCCGCTTCCGCGCGTGATCAAGTCGAGGTCGATGTTGTAGCGCGCGGCGTAGTAGGCCAGCGGATAGCCGGTCAGCACGATGACGATGGCGAAGAATCCGATGCCCAACAACGCATTACCGGTGCCGTTGGCGATACCGACGTTCGCGCCGATCGCGAAGTCGGCGAGGTAGGCGATGCCGCCGAGGGCGGAGATGGCGACAACGCCCGGCCCCCACTTGCGGTAGCTGCGCGGGGCAAACCGCAGGGTGTAATCCTCGAGGGATTCGCGGGCCGCGGCAGCCTGGGCGCCGGTCGCGATGATGCTGTGTTCAGCGTTTTCGATGTCCCCGACGTCATCGATCTCGCGGCGGATCGACTCTCTTGACATTGCTCTCCCCTTGCAGCTTTGCAGAACTCGCACGGACGTGGCCGGAATGTGGCCCTCGAGAGAACGTAAGGAGATTAAGTTTCGGTCGATTGATCGAAATGTTTCGGGCAGGAAAACCCGGCCATTCCGACCAGATCCCGTGTCCTATATGTCCGAATTGACTTGCGGGTGGCGAATTCTCTTCAGCGACCGACGAATTTGGGTGTACGTTTCTGCGCTCGCGCTTCGCGCCCCTCGGCGAGATCGTCGCTCTCCCAGGCCCGCATCATCGCGGCCAGGCGGTCGGCGGCCGGTTCGTCGCGGGCGCCGTCGCCGTTGAGGACGAGTTTGTAGTGCTGCAGGGTCAGTGGCGCGAGCTCGGCGATGGTTGCCGCCCAGTGCTGGGCGTCGGTGAGGTCGCCGATGCGATTGGCGAAACCGAGCGCATGCGCACGGTCCGCGGTCAGCGGATCGCAGCCGATGAGCATGCCCCGGGCCTGTCCCGCGCCGACCAGCGACACCAGCCGTCGGATCGTCCATTCGTCGACGGCCACGCCGATCTTCGCCGCCGGAATACCGGCCAATGCATGCGGGGACATGACCCGCAGGTCGGCGGCCATCGCCAACTGCAGTCCGGCACCGAGCGCAGATCCGTTGAGCGCGGCGATCACCGGAACCGGCGTCGTCTCGATCTGCTGCAGGGTGGAGACGAGTGTGTCGAGGAACTTCGGGTCGTAGACGGGCCCCGACAGGTCCGCGCCCGCACAGAACACCGACCCCCGGCCGGTGAGCACGATGACCCGCGCCCCCGCATCGACCGCCTCGGCGAAGGACGACGACAATCCCTCGACCATCGCCTCGTCGAGCGCATTGCGTTTGTCGGCGCGATCGAGCTCGATGGTGACCACTGCACCTTCTGCAGACGAGTGAATCATGTGCCGAAGCCTACCCAGATGGAACACTGGGTGACTGTGGATGCCCCCGATTCCGACAGCGACGTCCTGATCATCGGCGGCGGCCAGGCCGGTCTCTCGGCCGCCTACTTTCTGCAGCGTTTCGGACTCGACGGGCGGTATCAGCTCCTCGACCAACCCACCGGCCCCGGCGGAGCGTGGCAGTTCCGGTGGCCGACGCTGACCCTGGCCACCGCCAACCGCGTCCACGACCTGCCCGGCTTCGGGCTCGTCGAGGCGCTCGGCATGGACTGCGACCGCCTCCCCGCCGCCACCGCGGTCCCGGAGTACTTCGGCAAGTACGAGGAGAAGTTCGGCCTGCGCGTGCACCGACCCTTCCGGGTGCGCTCGGTGGATCACTCCGACGACGGCTTCGCCTCGACCCTCTCGTCCGGCGAGGTGGTGACCTCTCGGACGATCATCAACGCGACCGGCACCTGGGATCGCCCGTTCATCCCGCACGTGCCCGGCATCGGCGAGTTCCGCGGCCGCCAACTGCACACCCACGACTACACCAGCCCTGAGGAGTTCGCCGGCCAACGCGTCCTGGTGGTCGGCGCCGGGATCTCCGCGGTGCAGCTGCTCATCGAGATCGCGCGCAGTGCGCCCGGCGTGCAGACGTTCTGGTGTTCGCGCACCGAACCGGTCTTCGATGCCACCCCGTTCGATCCGGAGAAGGGCCGCCGCGCGGTCGCCCGGGTGGAGGAACGGGTCCGCGCCGGGCTCCCGCCGACGTCGGTGGTGTCGGTGACCGGGCTGGCGCTGACCCCGGAGATCAAGGCAGCTCGCGACGACGGCATCCTCGCGTGGCGCCCGATGTTCACCCGCATCACCGAGACCGGCGTGTGCTGGGACTGCGGCGGCGGTTCTGGCGGCGATGGAGACGTTGGAGGCGACACCCTCGACGTCGACGTCATCTTCTGGAATACCGGCTTCCGCAGCTCCCTCGACCACCTCGCACCACTACGCCTGCGTGCGCCCGGCGGCGGTATCACCATGACCGGGCGGCTCGCCACCACCGTCGCCGCCGATCCCCGCATCCAACTCCTCGGATACGGCCCGTCCGCCTCCACCATCGGCGCCAACCGAGCCGGCCGCGAGGCCGCCCGCAATGTGGTCGACCTCCTTGGCCAACCTTGACAAAACGTTGTGTTTTCCCAACACTTGATTAGGTGAGTCCTGTCCGACGGGGAGGCAGACTTCCCATCTACAACCGAATCGGCGTGCTACGCGCCGAACGCAAGATGACCCGGGCACAGCTCGCCGAGCAGGTGGACATCAATGTCCAGTCGGTGGGTGCGCTCGAGCGGGGCGACAACTACCCCAGCCTGGACCTGGCATTTCGTATCTGCGCGGTGTTCGATCTGCCGGTCGAGGCGGTGTTCAGTCGCAACGAGTTCGGTGCCATGTCCGCCGAGCTCTACCGCCGCAACGGTGACGCCGACCAACCCGACCACGGAGGTGCACGATGAGGGACCCCAACTCGGCCATTCCGACGGAGGCACAACCGAAGGCGTGGCGCCGCTACGACGAGTGGCGCGCCGAACGACACCTGCGTTTCAACCAGAAGCACGCCCATCAGATGACCGGGTGGCGCAATCGACGCGGCTACCGCCGCCTCGTACGGTGGCAGATCGCGAATCTGCTCATCGGCCTGGTTGCCGCGGTCATCGCCTTTTCCACCTACTGGTTCTGGATTCCGTTTCTGATCGCGGTGCTCGGCTGCATCGCGTGCCAGTACTGTCTGCGTATCGTGACCGGGTCGGTGGCCGACACACCCGTACCCGCGCTCGACGAGATCCAGCTGGCGCAACGGAACTCGGCGCGGTCCATCGGGTTCACGACCCTCTACACGCTGATGTTCATCCCCTATATCGTGCTCATCATCCTCAGCACGCGAGATCAGGTCAGTGGCCAATCCGTCTACGGCACAGCGATTCTGCTCGTGATCCTGGTGCTGGCCGGGACACTGTTGCCGACCATGTTGACCGCATGGTGGATGTCGGACCCGGATCCGGAGGACGTGGCCACCCCAAACGCGAACGGAGACGCCCATGAGTGACCGGTTGATCATCGACGGACTGCACAAACGCTACGGCGACGTGGTTGCCCTCCACGACATGACCTTTCATGTCGAGCCGGGCGAGATCTTCGGCTTCGTCGGGAGCAACGGCGCAGGCAAGTCGACGACGATGCGCATCATCCTCGGAGTACTGGCCGCCGATGCCGGACGTGTCAGTCTCGGCGAACGCGATATCGACCTCGACACCCGCCGACAGATCGGCTACATGCCCGAGGAACGTGGCCTGTACCCGAAGATGAAAGTCGGTGAGCAACTGGTGTTTCTCGCACGCCTGCACGGCATGTCGGCGACCGCGGCGGACGAGAGCATGCGCCGCTGGACGACTCGCCTCGGCGTCGACGGACGCATCGACGATGATGTTGCTGCGCTCAGTCTCGGCAACCAGCAGCGTGTCCAACTCGCCGCCGCCCTCATCCACGACCCGCGGGTACTCGTGCTCGACGAGCCGTTCTCCGGTCTCGATCCGGTCGCTGTCGACGTCATGAGCGACGTACTCAAAGAGAAAGCAGCCGAGGGCATTCCGGTGATCTTCTCGTCGCACCAGCTCGATCTGGTGCAGCGACTCTGTGATCGGGTGGGCATCGTCGTGCGCGGCGAGATGCGCGCACAGGGTGGCGTCGCGGAGTTACGTTCCCGCGGCGGTACCACTCTCGAGGTCGTCGGCCCGTCCACGCAGATGCGGTGGGCCGACGGTCTCTCCGGTGTGGTCCACGCCGACTATGGCCCCGCACCGGACCGCACCGTCCTCACCCTCGACCCATCCGCCGCCGACGACCAGACGATCCTTGCCGCAGCACTGCGCGCCGGCCCTGTCCACCGGTTTGCGACGTCCACACCGTCGCTGACCGAACTGTTCCGTGAGGTGGTCACCGCATGAGTACATCCAGCCTGGAAACATCTGCCCTGCAATCGATCCGCCTGGTTGCCGGGCGCGAGATCGCCACCCGCGCCAAGACGAAGTCCTTCGTGATCAGCACGGCGTTGCTGATGGTGGTCATCGTCGTCGGTGCCATCGTGTTGGCCGCACTGCAGGGTGGCGACGATCCCGAGAAGGTCGGCGTCGTCGGCGATGACGCCGCACTGTCGGCCACCATTGAGCAGGCCGGCTCTGCCACCGGCACGGCCATCAGCGTAACCACCCTGCCGAATGCCGAGGCCGCCCGCACCGCGGTGACCGACGGCAGCGTCGATGCCGCTGTCGTACCACATGATTCGGCCGCAACTTACACGGTGATCACCAAGGATGGGCTCGATCCCGGCCTCGACGGCGTCCTGCGCGCATCCGTCGACCAAACAACGCTGACCGCGTCGCTGGCCGCCCGCGGTGTGGACGCGGCCGGGATTCCCCGAGCGACCATCACCGTCGAACAGACCGAACCGGACAAACCCGATGAGGCACAACGCATCGTGATTGCCCTGGTCGGCACCATCCTGCTGATCACCGCGATCATGATGGGCGGCACCATGGTCGCCGTCGGCGTCGTGGAAGAGAAGACGTCCCGCGTGGTGGAGCTGCTGCTCGCAACCATCAAACCGCTGCATCTGTTGTGGGGCAAGATCATCGGTATCGGTGCCATCGCGCTCGCTCAGGTTCTGCTGTTGGGCGCAACTGCATTCATCGCGGGGCAGGTCACCGGGTTGCTCACGCTGCCCGGAGCCGCGATCGGCATGTTCGCAGCGGTACTCGCCTGGTTCATCCTGGGCTTCCTGTTCTTCGCCACGCTGTACGCCGCCACCGGCGCTTTGGTGTCACGACAGGAGGAGCTCAACGCGAGTTCGGCGCCGCTGACCATCCTGGCGATGGCCGTGATGTACAGCGGCATCTTCGGCATCCAGGCGCTCGACTCGACCCTGATCAGTGTGCTCAGCTGGATTCCGCCGTTCAGCGCCGCGCTCATGCCGATTCGCATCGCGACCGGCGACACCAGCATCCTGCAGGTGATCGTGACGTTCGCGCTGATGATCGCGGCGTGCGCGATCGCCACGTGGATGGCCGCCCGCATCTATCAGCGCTCGATCCTGCGGACCGGGGCGCGGGTGAAATGGTCGGAGGCACTGTCGATGTCGCGGTGAGACGTCAGATCTCGCCAAACCGCCGCAGCGCCTCTTCCCGTTCCGCCTTGTGGTCGACGATGGGGTCGGGATAGTCGTCGGAGTCGATCTCGGGGATCCAGCGCGCGACGTAGGCGCCGTCCGGGTCGAACTTCTTGGCCTGGGATTCCGGATTGAAGACCCGAAAGTATGGTGCCGCATCGGTTCCCGTGCCTGCCGCCCATTGCCAGCCGTGTTGGTTGGACGCCATGTCACCGTCGACGAGTTGGTCGAGGAACCACTGCGCACCCCACCACCACGGCAGGTGCAGATCCTTCACCAGGAACGACGCCACCACCATCCGCACCCGGTTGTGCATGTAACCGGTCTCGGCCAGTTGCCGCATGCCGGCATCGACGATGGGGAACCCGGTACGGCCTTCCTTCCACGCCTCGAACCGCTCGTCGGCGCGTTTGCCGGTGTCCAGGGAGATGTCGTCGAACTGGGTATTCCAGTTGTGCCACAAGCTCTTCGGCCAGTTGTACAGCACATCGGCGTAGAAGTCGCGAAAGGCCAACTCCCGCAGGTAGGCTTGCGCGCCCTTCGACCGCCCCAGGTCGGCGGCCAGTGTCCGCGGGTGGATGTTGCCGTACTTCAGGTACGCCGACATCATCGACGTCCCGTCACGATCCGGTCGGTCTCGGTCGGTCTCATAGCGCGCGAGTCCGTCGTCGACGAACTCCGCCCATCGTGCGAGCGCCGCGTCCTCGCCCGCCGGAAACGCCAACCCGGTCGGCGCGGCAGGCACCCGGATACGCCCGGACTTGCGGACACCGCTGGGGTCGACCAGTTTCCGCTTGTCGATCGACGACGCCGCGGGCTTACGCCAACCATGGTCACCCCACTGCCGGAAGAACGGGGTGAAGACCTTGTACGGATCGCCGTCGGACTTCGTCACCCGCCCTGGCGACACCAGGTACGGGGAGCCGACCGCCTCCAGTGGTACGTCGCCGAGTGCCTCGGCGACGGCGGCGTCGCGGCGTCGTCCGAACGGTGAAAAGTCTTCGCTCACATGGACCGAGCTCGCGTCGACGGCGTCGGCGAGCCGCGGGATCTCGGTCTCCGGGCGGCCGCGTACGACCAGCAGCCGACCCGACAGTTTGTCGTCGAGTTCGCGCAGCGAGTCGAACAGGAAGCTCAATCGTCGTTCGCCCGAGGACTTTTCCAGCCGCGGGTCGACGACGAAACACACCAGCACGTCGCCGGCCGCGGAGGCTTCGACGAGCGGCGGGAGATCACTCAGGCGCAGATCGCGCCTGAGCCAGAGAACAGCTGCCTCGGACGTTTACCCCACGCCCAGCAGGTCGATGACGAACACCAGCGTCTTGCCGGACAGACGATGGCCGGCGCCGGCAGGTCCGTAGGCGAGCTCCGGCGGCACGGTGAGCTGACGACGTCCGCCGACCTTCATGCCGGGGATACCTTCCTGCCAGCCCGGGATCAGCCGGTCGAGCGGGAAGTTCGCCGACTGCCCGCGGTCCCACGACGAGTCGAACTCTTCGCCGGTGTCGTACTCGACGCCCACGTAGTGCACGTCGACGACGCCGCCGCGTTGCGCTTCGGCGCCCTCTCCGACGACGAGGTCCGTGACCTGCAGCTCGGTCGGTGCCGGCCCGTCCTGGAATTCGACTTCGGGCTTGTCAGCGTTGGCCATTGCGGACTCTCCTTTGAGTCGTCGGGTGGGAAACGAAGCGGTGTGTCTCGGTCAGCGCTCTCCGAGAGAAACGTAGTCACGTTCGGTATAGCCGGTGTAGAGCTGACGCGGACGGCCGATCTTGGTCGCCGGGTCCTCGTGCATTTCCCGCCAGTGCGCGATCCAGCCGGGCAGCCGGCCGAGCGCGAACAGCACGGTGAACATGCGGGTCGGGAAGCCCATAGCGCGGTAGATGACGCCGGTGTAGAAGTCGACGTTCGGGTAGAGCTTGCGCTCGACGAAGTAGTCGTCGTGCAGCGCGACTTCCTCGAGTCCCTTCGCGATGTCGAGCAGATCATCCTGCACGCCAAGCGATTCCAGGATCGTGTCGGCGGTCTTCTTGACGATCGCAGCCCGCGGATCGTAGTTCTTGTAGACGCGGTGCCCGAAGCCCATGAGCTTCACGCCGTCTTCCTTGTTCTTGACCTTGTTCATGAAGGTCTTGGTGTCGCCACCGGACTGCTTGATCTCCTCGAGCATCTCGAGGACAGCCTGGTTGGCGCCGCCGTGCAGCGGACCCCAGAGCGCGTTGATGCCGCCGGAGATCGAGGTGAACAGGTTGGCCTGCGACGAACCGACCAGGCGCACCGTCGACGTCGAGCAGTTCTGCTCGTGGTCGGCGTGCAGGATGAACAGCATGTCGAGGGCCTTGGCGACCTCGGGGTTGACCTCGTAGGGCTCCGCGGGGAAGCCGAAGGTCATCCGCAGGAAGTTCTCCACCAGGCTCAGCGAGTTGTCCGGATAGAGGAACGGCTGACCCGCCGACTTCTTGAAGGCGTAGGCCGCGATCGTCGGCAGCTTGGCCAGCAAGCGGATGGTCGCGAGTTCCACCTGCTCGGGATCCTTGGGATCGAGCGAGTCCTGGTAGTACGCCGAGAGTGCGTTCACCGCGCTGGAGAGCACCGGCATGGGGTGCGCGTTGCGCGGGAAGCCGTCGAAGAACCGCTTGAGGTCCTCGTGGAGCAGCGTGTGCCGACGGATCTTGTCGGTGAACACCTCGAGCTCGGACGGGGTCGGCAGTTCGCCGTAGATCAGCAGATAGCTGACCTCGATGAACGTCGACTTCTCCGCCAGCTGGTCGATCGGGATACCGCGGTAGCGCAGGATGCCGGCATCACCGTCGATGTAGGTGATGGACGACTTGCACGACGCCGTGTTGACGAAGCCGCCGTCGAACGTCGTCAGATCGGTCTCGGCGAGGAATTTCCCCAGTGCTACCGAATCGGTGCCCTCGGTCGCCTTCAGGATCGGGAGCTCCAGCTGGCCACCGGGGTAGGTGAACGTCGCGGACGCAGTATCGGATGTCTGGTCAGCTGGGACTGTTTCAGCGGACACACGAACCCCTTTACTCAGGTGAGAGTTGTCTTGCACACGATCCGGATCCGGATTGTGTCTGGGTAACAACCTAGTCGCTTGCGACCTCACTCGCCCACGGAGGGTCCGCGCCGGGTCGCGAGACGGTGATCGCAGCCACCTGACCTGCGAAATCAGCGATCGACTGCCATTGCTCGATGGTCAACGCGGCCACCGCCGGACGCGACAGCGCACCCAGCCGGTCGAGTTGCCGCATCAACCCACCCAGCACGCTGTCCCCCGCGCCGATGGTGTCGGCGACGGTGGTCGGCGGGGCGGGCGAGGTGACCGTTCCTGCAGGTGAACGCACGGTTATTCCCTCGGATCCGGCCGTGATGACCACCGCGACGACACCCGCGGCGAGCCAGTCGTCGGCACTCGTCCCGGCCGGCCCGGATGCCAGCCAAGTGGCGTCCTCGTCGGAGAGTTTGATCACATCCACAACGTCGAGCCAGGACGCGAAACGACGGCGATACGCGTCGTGATCGTCGATGACGGCGGCCCGGATATTGGGGTCGAGAACCACCAGCCGACCTTCGTCGCGGCATCGCCGCATCAGCGATTCATACACTGCTGCACCGGGTTCCAACGCGAGCGACAGCGTGCCGAAGCACGCCGCACCCACCGTCGATGGGAGCGGACCGGGGTCGGTGACGGTGCGATCGGCGGTGCCCTCGACATAGAAGGAGTAGTGGGCTGCGCCGTCGGTCCCGAGGGTGGCCAACGCGAGAGACGTGGGTTCGGCCCGGCGTTGCACGAGCGATGTCCGCACCCCGCTCGCGTGCAGAGCCGTCATGATGGCCTCGCCGTAGGTGTCGGTCGACACCGCCGAGCAGAACGAGACGGCGCTGCCCAGACGACCCAGCGTGATCGCCACGTTGAACGGCCCACCGCCCAGCGCCGGCTGCAGCGCAGGCAACGGCCCGGCCCGGGGCGGGATCGGCGTGGCGGACACCACGTCGACCAGAGCCTCACCACACACCACGATCTCGCGCATCGCACCTCCGTTCGCGCCCATCCTGCCAGGTCCGAACCGGTAGTTTGGGCACATGAGAGAGTTGCCCGCCGGACCCGACGCGGTGCTGCTCGACTTCGCCGACGACGAGCATCCTGCCGCCGCGGCGCTTGCGGCGGCGACGGCAATTCGTCGGGCGATGGACGCAGGCTCCCTCGACGATGTCACCGACATCATCCCCAGCGAACGCACCGTGCTGGTCCAGTCCGAACGTGGCCGCGGCATCGACGTCCTCGGCGTCCACCGGGCGCTGCGGACCGCCCGGTCGACCGCCGCCGACTCCGAGCCCGCCGACCCCGAGGAGATCACCATCGCGGTGGTCTACGACGGCCCCGACCTGGAGACCGTAGGCGCGCTGCTCGACATCGATCCCGCCGAGGTCGCCGAAATCCACCGCACCACGCGCTGGCGGGTGCAGTTCATGGGGTTCGCGCCGGGATTCGGTTACCTTGTGCCCGAAGATGATTCGAAGCACCCCTTCGCCGACATCGGCCGGCGGGAGGAATCCCGCACCCGGGTGCCGCCGGGCGCGGTCGCCATCGCCGCAGGCTACAGCGCGGTGTACCCACGGGAGAGCCCCGGCGGATGGCATCTCATCGGGCACACCGACGTTCCACTGTGGGATGAACAGTCCACTCCCCCAGCACTTCTGGCGCCCGGACGATTCGTCCGGTTCGTCGACGAGGCGAACCGATGAAGTCGCTCGTGGTGGTGGAGACCGGCCCGCTGGCGACGCTGCAGGATCTCGGCCGGCCGGGCTACGCCCACCTCGGCGTCCCTCGTTCCGGCGGCGCCGACCGCGGGTCTCTGACCCTCGCCAACCGCCTCGTCGGCAACCCGGAGTCGGCCGCGGTCATCGAAGCAACTCTGGGTCGCTTGAAGATTCGAGCCCGCGGCGAACTCCTGATCGCAGTGACCGGGGCACACGCCACGGTCCGCATCAACGGTGCGGCCGTCGGACTGAGCGCGGTGGTGCGCCTACCCGACGACGCCGAACTCACTGTGGACGTGCCGACGTGGGGACTCCGCAACTATGTCGCGGTGCGCGGCGGGATCGACGTCGACCCGATCCTGGGTTCCCGATCCACCGACACGCTGTCCGGGGTCGGACCGGCGCCCCTGGACGCCGGTCGCGAGCTCCCGATCGGCCGCGAGTCCGGCCGTTGGCCCGCGGCCACCTCGGCGCCGATCAACTCGACGCCCGAATCCGTCGTCGTCCTCGAGGTGACCGAGGGTCCGCGGCGGGCACACGTACTCGACGCCGACGACCTGCTGCGCGGACTGTGGGAGGTCAGCCCGGACAGCAACCGGGTCGGTGTCCGCCTGGACCGGCCCGACGACGCATCGGAGGCGCTGGTGGTGCATCGCGACGACGTCGACGAGCTCGCGTCGGAGGGCATGCCGCACGGGGCCATCCAGATCCCGCCCAGCGGCCGACCGGTGCTGTTCCTCGCCGATCATCCGGTGACCGGCGGATATCCGGTGGTGGCGGTCCTGACGCCGGAGTCGTTGGATCGCGCCGGACAGCTCGTGGCGGGGTCCCGGGTGCGTCTGCGTCCGCGCTGACGGCTTCGACGCGCGACGCTTTGACACTCGGTTGAGACGAAACTAAACTTCCGTCTCATGACTGAGGTGCTGAGCGACTCCCCGGCCACGGACTCTGAGATTGCCGACCCCACCCCGACCGCCCGTCCAGAGGACTACGCACCGCTTGGTCCGGACTCGCTCACCTGGCAGATCTGGGGCACCTGGACCGGCATGTTCCAGGGCCTGTGGGCCGGGTCGATGCAGAACATGCATCCCAAGCTCGGCGCGGCGGTGTGGGAACACTCCGACTTCTTCGGCGAGCGCTGGCAGCGGTTGATGCGTTCGCTATACCCGATCAGCGGCGTCGTCTTCGACACCATCTCCACCGGCACCGCCACCGGCCACGAGGTGCGCGATTATCACCGCGACATCAAGGGCCGCATGGACGACGGCTCCCGCTACCACGCGTTGGACCCGGATGTCTTCTACTGGGCGCACGCCACCTTCTGGTACGGCAACGTGCGGCTCTGCGAGCGGTTCGGACCGTGGCTGACCGAGGACCAGAAGCGTCAGCTCTTCGAGGAGTCCAAGGCCTGGTATGCCTCCTACGGCGTCTCGATGCGCCCGGTGCCCGACACCTACGAGGATTTCCTCGAGTATTGGGACCACATGTGCCGCAATGTCCTTCGTGATCATCCCGCGGTGCGCGCGGTGCTCGACATCGGCAAACTGCCACCGCCGCCGTTCCTGTCGTTCATTCCGGAGAAGTTCTGGTTCCGGTACATGGCCAAGCCGAACGAGCGGTTCTTCCTGTGGCTCACCACCGGTTTCTACGACGAACCGGTCCGCGAGATCCTCGGCCTGCCGTGGAGCGAGCAGGATGAGCGCCGCTTCCGCCTGTTGGGCCGCGGGGTGAACCTGGTGATGCATCGCTTGCTGCCCAAGCGTTTTCTGCGTCATCCTCGTCCGCGGGATGCGTGGGATCGGGTGGCCGGTCGGGTACCGGTCGACGCGCCGTTCGTCGAGACGCCGGCGCGGAACCTCCCGCCGCAGTCCGAGCGCGACAACCCCATGCATTACTGCCCGGTGCACGCCGCACGACGCGCCACCTATCCGGGTCGGGTCAGCGGGGACTGAGGGGATCCCCGCTGACCCTCCCTACTGCTGCCCGAACCCCCGCACCATCGCCTGCCGCACACGTTGCGCCTCCCGCCGCGCATACGGATTGATCTGTCCCGCACGCGAACCCGCCAGCTTGGCGCCGATGTGTTCACCGACGGTGATCGGGGAATAGCGACTGCCGGCACCGACACACGACGGCAAGGTGGTGATCGTCGCGTCAATGTTGCCGTCGTGGAAGAACGCGGCCGAGCGTCGTCGTTCGATCGTGCCGTCGACGATGGGCGGCTTCACCCGATGCAGCGTGGACATCCAGCGTTCGTTGGTCCACCGCGCCATCAGGTCACCGAGGTTGATCAGCAGCGCACCGTCGGCGGGTGCGACGTCGTGCCAGACGCCGTGGTGGTCGAGCACCTGCAGGCCATTGACCTGGTCGGCCCACAGGACGGTGACGATGCCGTAGTCGGTGTGTTCACCCATGCCGGTCAGTTCGCCGTCGATCTCGATCTCGCCGGGCGGCAGCGCATAGTTGTTCATCCGCAGCACATCGAGCGAATGGTCGGTGTAGCCGTCGAAGAAGTCCGCCGGCAGGTCGAGGGCGTCGGCGAAGATCCGCGTCAGGGTGTGCGCGACACGGGAGGCCTCGGCGAAGTAGGCGGACACGGCCGCCTGGAAGTGATCCACGCTCGGCCAGGTGTTGGCGGCGTATTGGTCTGCGGGCAGCTCGAGTTCAGGATGAGCGGTCGATTCCACGCCGACGTTGAACGCCTCGAAGAAGTCGTTCATCCGATTCGCCGATTCCACCCCGAGACTCAGCGAGAGCGACTCGGATTTCGGTGGCGCATAACCCCGATTGATCTCCGGCGGTGTCCGATATGCCTTCTTCGCCTCGAGTGGCAGGGCGAAGAAATCGTCCATCACTGCGGTGAACTCGTCGATGACCGCGGGCGGGATCTCATGGCCGACGATCTGCATGAAGCCGACCGTGCTGGCCGCGTCGTCGATCGCGGTGGCCACCACTGCCCGATCCGCCGGATCACCGTGCGCGGTGTAGGGCGTGATGTCGATGATGGGCACGGCGAAGGTGCCCGCCTGGTTGTCGACTGTGGCGGTCATGCGACCCATGGTCGCACCGAAACGGCGTACTCGCTGATCAGGCGATACGCGTATCAGGCCTTCTGCCCCACCCGATAGGCGACGAACGACGGAATGGCCAGGGCCGCAACGATGGTGAAGATGACCGAGAGCACTCCTCCGGCCGTGGTCGTCACGGCGACGCCGATCGACGCGGCCGCCGCACCGTGAACCACGTCGGCAATGCGCGGACCGCCGGCGACCACCACGGTGAACACGCCCTGCAACCGGCCCCGCACGTCGTCGGTGGAAGCGGCCAACAGAATCGACTGTCGGAACGACGCCGACGCCATGTCGGCGGCTCCGGCGATCATCAGCAGAGCCAACGCCACCGGCAGCATCGGGAATGTCGTGCCGCCGGCGAGGCCGACCGCGATGCCCATGCCGGCGATGGCAACTCCCCAGATGAGGACGCAGACGATCACCGCGAGGCCTTGGCGCTGAACGTGACTGACCCATCCGGAGAAGACACCGCCGACCACCGCGCCGGCCGACAACGCGACGAACAACAGGGCGAACGCGATGCCGCCGGACGAGGGTCCGCCGAAGTTCTCGTGTGCCATCTGCGGGAACAGCGCGCGCGGCATACCGAAGATCATCGCGATCAGGTCGACGAGGAACGACGCCAGCAGGATCTTGTGTTTGGACAGATACTTCAGGCCATCGATCACCGATCGCAGGCCCGCCGTCGTCGGTGCATCCTCGCCCTCCGGCTTGAGCGCCGGCAGCAGCACCACGGCGAACAGCGTCGGGAACAGGAAGATGGTGTCGACGAAGTAGAGCAGCGAGTAGCCGAGCACCGGGATCAGGGCGCCGCCGACGAGCGGTCCGGCGATGGCGCCGGCCTGCATCACGGTGTAGCTCAACGAGAGTGCTGCAGGCAGTTCGCGGTCGGGCAGTAATCGCGGCAGGATCGCGCTGCGGGTCGGTTGGTTGACCGCGAAGAACGCCTGCTGAATCGCGAAGAGCACCAGGATAATCCAGACATTCTGGACTCCGTAGGCGGATTGCGCCCAGAACAGGCCGCTGCACACGATCATCCCGACGGTGGTGATGATCAACAGGATTCGACGGTCGAGCACGTCGGCCAGTGCGCCACCCCACAGACCGAACACGATCAGCGGTACCAGCCCGAAGATGCCGGTGAGGCCGACGTAGGCCGAGCTGCCGGTGATCTCGTAGATCTGTGCCGGCACCGCGACGACGGTGAGCTGCGCGCCGATGACGGTGACGATGTTCGCGATCCACAGCCGCCGGAAGTGAGCGTTCCGCAGCGGCGCGGTATCGGCGAGGAGGCGAGGCACCAGAAGAGTTTAGTGGAGGTAAGGAGTCGGACACTGATCGCGGGTAATCCACTGGTAGCCTATTCCGGACAAATCAGACGCCGAGGGGGTCGGGGTGGAGTTTCCGCGTAATTCAGACGATGTCGATGCATTGATGGGGGATCTGAACGCGCTGGTCGGCCAGATTTCCGACGCGCAGCAGCTGGCCGCGACGCTGACCGCAACCGCGACCGGGCTCGATGGCCGGATCACCGTCTCGGTGAACGCGCGGGGCATCGTCACCGACGTTCTCATCGACGAGGATGCGCTCACCCAGGTGACCGGTCGAGACCTCGGCTCGGCGATCGCCGCGACCGCGCGGGAGGCGGCCGCCGACGTCGACCGTCGGATGGCCGCGGTGTGGCAACCGATCAACGAGGGTCGGGAGAAGATGCCCCTGGCGTCGGATTTGTTCGAGGGTTTACCCAAGGTGGATGACATCCTGGCGTCCATGGCGCAGCCGCCGAATTCCTCACCGTCGCCGACGACCACGGGTGACGAGTACTTCGAGAACGTCGAGGAGCCCGCAGCGCAAAGGTCGTCATTTCAGGACCGAGCCTGGTGACCAAACGACCATCTACGGGGGATTGAGCTGTGTCGAACGAGTTGAAGGTTGACCTCGAGACGTTTCGGGGCTACGCGAAGAAGTTCTACAACCTTGCCGGACGCCTGGAGCAGGCCACGACCACACTGACGAGCAGCCTCGAGTCCGAGGGGAAATGCTGGGGAACCGACGACACAGGGCAGGGATTCGAAGAAGGCTACGGCCCGAACGCCGCGACCGCGTTGGCCAACGCCGATGTGCACGCTGATCGACTCACTACCAGCGGTGATCTCGTGGAGTCGACGGCGGACGGTTTCGCGACGACCGAGACCACCACCACAAATATCTTCGGCGGGCGGTGATCGGCGGTGGGCATCGAGCTTCCGGGCGGACTGACCGAGGCACTGTCCTGGGTTGGCATGAACTGGCCCGAGGGCGACGAAACGGCACTCGACCGGGTCTCCGACGATTGGCAGACCTTCGGGACTGCCGTCGTCTCGATCGGCAACGAACTTCAGACCGTCACACAGGGGTTGCTGGGTTCCCTCGAATCGGGGCAGACCCGCGACGCCTTCCATGACCACTTGAGCAGCTTCTTCGAGGGTGACAAGTCACTCGAAGAACTGGTCAAAGACGCCGAGTCACTCGCCGAAGCCGCATCGAGCACCTCCAACGAGGTACTCGCGCTGAAGATCATCTACATCGCCGAGCTGATCGAAGTGACCATCTACGTCGCGGCAGTCGCGTTCTCAATGTTTTTCGGCAATGCCGCGGGACCCGCGGCGATCGCCGCACGCGTCGCCATCGCTCGTGTCGCGATGCGAATTGCGTTGCAGGCGGCCAAACGCGCCATTATCAATGCCGTCCGCAAACGCGCGATCAAAGAACTCCTGAAGAGTGCCGCCAAGCAGGCTGGAAAAACCGCGGCTCGCAACGCACGTGGTATCGGGCTGACGGTCGGTGTCGATACCGCCATTGGTGTGGGTCGGGAGTTCCAAGATCAGCTGATTCGCAATCGGATCACCGGCGAGGACTTCGATGTCGACGACATCATCGCGGCCGGAGTCACCAGCGGGGTCGCCAGTCTCATCCTCTCGCCGGTCGGCGCCCCCCTCACCAAGGGATTCGGCGGCGGTTTCGGCGGCGACGGGGTGTCTCGGATCGTGACGTGGAATCCCGCATCGGAGGTCGGTGCGGGTGTGGGAAATGCATTGACACGCACTGTCGATGGCACTGCGGTACCCGAAAGCACCGGCGTCGATGACGGTGTCGCACGCTGGGACGACTGGGACAGCACCTATCGCTCCGACCCTGTCCCGCAGATACCCGGGCCCGATGTCCAATCCGACCCCTATCCGGGTGGCAAGCCCGATATCGACACGGGGCCCTACACCTCACCGCCCGACGGCCCGCACATCAGTACCGATCCGTGGAGCCCACCGCAGCCCAACCTGTTTCCGGCATCGACATCGTCGACCACCGCCGACCCCGGCGTCGCCGCCCCAGTCGCCGACTACGCGGATGCTGCTTCGGCTGCGGCTAAGAACGACTCCGTCACGACACGGAGCACGTGAGCATGAGCACAACACGCGGGTATCCCCGCTGGGTTGACCACACATCGCTGTCCGGAACTCGGGCACGCGCGTTCTACGGCGCGCTGTTCGGATGGACGTTCACCGCCGACGACGATTCGATCGCGTTGGCCGGCGGGCTACCGGTGTGCGGTATCGCCGAAATCGACAGTGATCTGGTCGGTTTCCCTTCGTTCTGGCATCCGTACTTTGCCATCGACAGCTTGGCCGACCTGGCACTACATCCACCCAGTGATGGCGAAGTAGTTTGGGGACCAGGCGAATACGGTGACGGCCTGGCACAAGTCGTCTCCATTCGCGATCCGTCCGGGGCATCGTTCAGCCTGTGGGAGCCAGGGACGCTCCCCGGCTTCGCCGCCGGCGGCGACAACACACCTATCTGGTTCGAATTGGTGACACCACATACAGCGGCAGTCGCGGCGTTCTACTGCGAACTCTTCGACTGCATTCCAAGCGGTTTGGGCACGGAGGAGAGCCCTTACCGGGTCTTCACCCGACCCGACGCCGGACCGTTCGCCGGCGCCGTCGCCGCCGACGTCGACCCGTACTGGCGGGTCTATTTCCGTGCCGACGACCTGGAATCGGCTGTGCTACAGGCGGAATCACTGGGCGGTCGCCGCGAATCGGACATCACCGATCTCCCCCTCGGCCGGTCGATCCTGTTGCGTGACCCGCTCGGCGCACTGTTCGGACTCCTGCAGCCGATCGACGCTCCTCGAGACGCATCGACCTCCGCACCGGAGCGCTCAGCGGCCTCACCCGGCATCGACAACGACAACGCCGGTTACCCGACGACGCTCTCGCTGTGACCACGCCTCCCCACGCCCAAGCACACGGAGAAAAGTCCGCAGGCCGCCGCTCGGCGCTGCACGATCTCCAGTCGGTCCAACTCGGGCCGCAGACCGCGGCGCACACCAGGGCCGGTCTCAGCGTGCTCACACGGGACTGGCTGGCAGCGTCGTTTCTCACAGCCAAGAGACGGCGTCCGATGACAATTCTCGTCATGGCGGTGGGCATCGTCTCCATTCTGACGATCCTGCTGGGTGTCATGAACGGCAAGGTGACGGCCGCTGCTCTCGCGCCGGTCGGCGGCTTCTGGCTTCTCTTCCTCGTCTGGCGGAATGCCGGACACGAAGTCGCACGTTTACTCACTCGCGCCACTGGACTTCCGCTCGACCGGCTTCGCTTGTTGGGACGTCATATCGCCGTGACACCCGACGGCATCGTCCTGGACCTGCCGCGTAGTACAGAGTTTCTGCCGTGGAACGGTATTCGCGGTGTGCCGCCGTCGATCCTTCATCCAGATCTCTCTCCGGGTGACCCCCGTGCAGCCGAGACACTGATCGTCGGCAACGGATACCGAACCACCCGCCGACTCCCCTATCGCACGGTTGGAGCGTGGTCGGACCCCGCAGACGCGACACCGGTACCGATCGCGGTCGATGTCGCAGCTTTCCTGGAAGCGCCGCAGTACCGGTGGCTGGTCCGCACACTGCGCCGTTACTGCGTGGGGATGCCGGAGACGACGACGGCCGCTCACCCGATTGGCTCCCCAGAGACGGAGGTCACCGCCAACGACGACTGGCTGGCCGAGGCCCAACTCGGCCGCACCGGGCGCTGGCTTCGCGCGTGGATGATCGCCGTGCTCGCGGTCGTCGGCGGGTTCTGGGCAGTGGGCAGCATCGGCACCGAACCACCGGAGCGCGCGGCGGTGACGGTGACGATCATTGCCGCTGTGCTGGTGCTCGTCGGGTGGCTGCCGTCCCTGTTCGAGTGGATCGGGTTGCCCACCCGCTCCCTTCGATGGCTCGGCTGTCACCTCGCGGTCACCACCGAGGGTCTCATCGTCACGCGCGCGGGCCGCACGGAGTTCCTGCCGTGGACGGGTATGCAGGGCGTCCAGCTGGTTCAGATGGACTCGTATCAAGCGCGGCTGCTGCGGGTTCCGCCGATCGCGCGACCAACGATCGTGGGCACCGGCACATCTCGAGTGCGGCACGTCGCTCTATCGGTCGGCATGGTGGGACGGACGCCGGGTGTGGTCGGCGCACAGGTGCCGGTAGGGGTAGATCTCGGAGCGTTTGTCGACCTCGAACAGCACAGCGAGATCTCTCGCAGCGTCTGGCGCTACCGCCCGGATGTCGCTGCGGCGTTGGGACTTCCGGCGCCCCTCTCGCTGACCCAATCGCACGCCGGCAAACGATGGACACAGGAGAGCGAACGCGGTTCGATCCTCGGTGAGAACGACAATGGCCGAACCGTCGCCGTGGAAGTAGGCTCTTACGGTCGGATTCTCGTGGATCACACGTTTGCCGCGGGCCGGATTGTCGTGCACGGCAGCGGAATCCCCACCGTTCTCATCGATCGCGATCCGGCAGCACCGCCAGCGCGAACACCGATCGGCACCGCCGACCCTCGCGGACTGCACGCGTGGTGCAACGGGACGCCAGTCCGGGTCGAGGAGATCAATCGAAGCCCACTGTCCGGCGACGATCACCAGATCTCGATCACCGACGGGTACGGGAATCTTCTCCGGATCAAGGCGCAATACTTCGTCGCTCGGGTCTCCGTGATGCAAGCCTATCGGGGTGTCGGCGAGAATCCGCTGCCGCTGATGGTGCGCCGGCACAACGACGGAAGGGTTGACGTCCGGACGACGACGGCAGCCACGAATGCTCCGACACCAGCCGAGGTGGCGTTGGCGGTCGCTATAGCAGCCGCCCTGGGCACCAAGAGTTACCAGGCCCGAAACTCCGTGCGCACCATGTTCTATCGGTACAACCGTTGGAGCAGGCATTTGTGACCATCACCCAGCGATGACCTCACTCCGCGACCCGGTGTCGGTCTCCACCAACACTCGAGCCGAGGGCGCATACTCCCGGCTCGCGAGCGAGTGGACTGCTGTCGCCTACCTGCGCCCCAGGCGCCCGTATCTTTCCACCTGATCTCCGCGCGGACAGCGACGAATCAGGCTCAGCATCAACCGAAATCGCCGGCCACGGACTCACGATCCCGAAACGACTCCTCTGGCGGGCCGTCGGCGCCTGGTCCCACGGCCAACACGCCACCACCGCCGATGTTCGCATCGACGTGGCGTGGTTTGTCGAAGCATTCCAGTACGTGGACCTCCTGACGGCGCTCCGGCGTTACGGACAGCACCTCGCTCTGGATACGGCAGCCGATGCCCCGCACCACCAGAGGGACGACGACGCCCCCTCGGACGACGAGTGGCTGGCAGAAGCGGTGATCCGCAGCCGATTCGACACCCATCGGCAGGTGACTCGACTTACCGCATGGCTCCTTCTGCTCTGCGGATTCGTCATCTATGTGCTGTTGGTCGCGGAAGATTCGACGCCAGCGCGAGCCGCCACGACGCTGACCGTCGTCGCTGTCGTCTTGGTGATCGCGAGCCCGATTTTTCGCTTCGCACTCAAGCTCATTGGGCTTCCGGTCAACCGAATCCGTTGGGTTGGTTCTCATTTGGTCGCCACCCCGGGTGGTCTGCGGGTGACGATGGCAGACCGTTCCGACTTTCTCTCGTGGGATGCGATGGATGGCGTCTACCTGGAACCGCTGGACCCGACGCAGGCCCGACTCCTCGGTATCCCGCCTGTCGACAGCCGGCACATCGTCGGCGACGGATACTCGTGGCTGCACCACCAGCCATTTCCGTTACGGCGGATCGGGCGCCCGTCACGCGACCCCAGCTGCCAGACAACGGTATTCATCGATCCGACGACGGTCGTCGACACCGGTCGGTACAGCGACCTCGGCCGGTGCATGTGGAAGTACCGACCCGATATCGCCGCTGCACTCGGGTTCGCCCCGCCTCTGCAACCGCTTTTCATCCTGCCGACCGACCCCGTCGACGTCACCTACTACGGCACTGTCGACGCGGGCACTTCTGCAGGCCAGACGACCGTCGGCGACACGGCGCTGGACCTCGCATTCGTCGTGCGCGACAGGGTATCCCGAATCCCGCACCAGCTCGTGCTCACCGACGGTTTCGGCGATGTGCTGCGCCTGGTCGCCGACGACTACACCCGGACACGAACCCGGCGGATGACCTTCTATCGCAGCACCCGCCGCCGCCCCCTGCAGTTGTCGTTTCATCGGCACGACGACGGCCGCATCGACGTACTGACGCCCAAGAAGTGGGGAACCGAGCGCACTCCGACCCCGGACGAGTTTGCACTCGGACTCGCTCTCGCGGCAGCCGTTGGCACTCGATCCGAGAACCTCTACAACGTACCGTCCTCAGCAGTGACCGGCTTCCTCAACGGTTTCCGCGCAGGCGGTGGTTGACGGCAACGTTATTTTCATGCGCCGCACGCCTACCTACTCTCCCTCCTCTTCCCTTCTGCGTCGATTGCGTTCCCGCTCTTGTTGTCTGCGGGCGTGTTTGGCCGCCACCCGACTCTGCGAACGAGTCGGTGGTGTCTCCGATCCCTGAGGAGCCCGCGAGGCGCCAGCCGAGCGAGCGTCTCGAAGGGCCCCGGGCACCTTGAACCGAATCCGCCGTAGCCCGGGCAGCAACTGCTCCAGGTTCTCCGGATCGCCCGGGATGATCAGGCCTTCCGGGGTGATGAACTCCTGCCGGAGCCGCCCCGTCATCGGGTCGCGGAACTGCTCATCCACCCAGTCACCGAACGTCTTGAGCAGGTGCCCGAAGCGGCCTTTCGCATTCAGGTTCAGGTCGGTGGTCTGCCCACCCGCGCCCGGATGCTCGTGGTCGAACTCTTCGACATGGTCGAGGTCGGCGTCGAACGCCGAGGTGGGGTCACCGGGAATCACCGAATATCCGTCGCGGACTCGGACGAAGGTGTCCAGGGCGGTCGACGGGCGGTAGGGGTTGGCCGGTTGGGTTGCGGGCAGCGTGTAGGTGCCGTCGGGGTTCATCGGCGTCCCTTTCGGAACGATCGGGCGGATCACCGCATCCGGCCGGGCCACCAGATCCCGCACTTGCTCGTCGGAGATCACGCCTTGCCCGGCGATGAACCCCGCATTCTGCTTCGCCCCAGTGACGGTGCCTTCATCGGCCACCACATGAATGACCACCGTGCTGGCCGGGGCGGTACCCGGTTCGGGGATGATGGCGTCGCAGTCCTCCCGCCCGCACAGGCACTCGAAGACGTTGCCGGTCAACAGGGTGAAGGTGGCATCCGAGCGGCGTTGATCCAGGGTCCGCGGATCCTGCTCACACGTCGCGGTGGCGAGTGCCTTCACGGCGGCTTTGGCGATGAGCGCGTTCTCGGCGGTCATCGTCGCCGATACTTGGGCCATCCCGTCGGCGGTGGGTCGCGTCCAGAACCGGCGGGCATCCTTCGCCCGACGCCGGGCCTCACGCACCGCGTCCGGGTCGTGCCGGAACACGATGCGATCGCACATCGCCTGCAGGCGGTGCATCGACCACGCCCCATCATGCAGATCCAACTCAGCCACAATGTCGCGATCGACATCGGCGGCACACGGCTGGCCATCGACCAGATCGGTACGCGCGACGATCTTCCGCACCGCCTCGTCGGTGATCCGCCCGATCTTCAACCGCTCAGCCACCTGCGGGAGGCGGTCGCGCAACGCCAGGGCCCGGTGCAGCAGTTTCTCGGCCTCACCCTGACCCACGCACAACGACAACGAAACCCGGGCGGCGCAATCAGCGAACCCGTCCTTCAACAGCAGATCATCGGGGCGCTCAGAGTCGCCGACCAAACGCGCATGCAGTTCCGCGGCGATCTGATAGTCATGCCACGCCAGATACGACTGGCCACGCACGCTGGAGATGAGGCCACCGACCAAATCATTGATCCCGGCGTCGGCGGGATCACCGACACGATCGGCGCGTACGCCTCCGGTGTAGAAGCCGGGCAGGTCCGGCCACGGCGAAGCCACCCTCCACCACGCCGACAACGGATCCACGACCAACGACCTTCCAAACACACGAACAGGACAGGGAGGATCGATCTGCCCACATCATGTTGTCTGAAAGACCAAGGCCCACAAGGCCTCAGCTCGCGTCGTTCACTCTTGTTCGATCCGGTGACACCACCCTAGAGCACGCCACCGACAAGTTCGGCTCACGAGGGTTTCGATGCGCTCGGCTCCTCCGTCGCCGGGCTTACTCAACCAACGGGAAGGGGCGCTCAGCGTCGATCAAACAACGGACTGTCCGAAACATTGCTAACGAATCCGCCTGCTACGCGGAACACACTTATGACACCGTCCCGACACGAGGAGCCCACGATGCGCACTTTCACTCGAATCCTGGCCTGCACCATCGCAGCTGGGACCGCGGTCTCCCTGGCGGCGTGCTCGTCCTCGACACCCGAGAAACCGCAACCCGTGACCAAGACCGTCACCGCGCCGGCAAACTCCTCCGCCACAGCGACCGCCGAAAACGACCCAACAACCACCGGAGAACCCAATGACGGATCGGCCGCCGGAGGCGTTGCGGCCGGCGACAATTCGAACGCTGACAATTCAGACAGCGGCACGTCGAGCTGCTCCACCGACGGTACCGCAGCCATTACGGCCGCAGCACAACAGATCGCACCCCCGCTGCCGGCGTCGACGACCGAGTCCCATTGGGTGTACGGCGGCAGCACCAACTACAACACCTGCAACGAACTCAGCTACGCCGCACTCGACACCGACGGGGCCACCGCCTCGTCGCCGATGCAACTGCTGCTGTTTCATCACGGCAAGTTCGTCGGTACCGGCATCAAGTGCAATGCCGGCTATCAGACGGTCACCGGCGCGTCGCCGACCTCCGTCGACGTCAATTACCACTACCTCAACGAGGGCGACATCAGCGCACGCCCGACCGGCAATGTCGACGTCGCCTTCGTCTGGGACGGGTCGAAGGTCGTGATGAACGGGTCCCTGCCCGCAGCCATGACCCGGGGCCAGTGCTGACCGAACCGGACTACGGCTGCAACCGCTCCGCCTGCCACACGTCATCGACAAACGTCAGCCGCACCCGGTTGTGCAGCCGGTTGGCCCGCCCCTGCCAGAACTCGACGCTCTCGGGCACGAGTCGGTAACCACCCCACGACGACGGCACCGGCACCTCGTCGCCGTCGTCGAACCCGCCGAGCGACTCGGCGACCTCGGCGGCCTTGGTCTCCAGGTCGATGCGACTCCCGATCGGCTGCGACTGCGCCGACGCCAACGCCGAGAGCTGCGACCCGCGCGGCCGCATGTTCCAGTACTCCTGCGTCTCCTCCATCGTCACGTGCTCCACCGGACCCCGGAAATGCACCTGACGCTCGAGTGCGATCCACGGAAAGGTTACCGACGCATAGGGATTGGCGGCCAGATCGTGTCCCTTGGCGGAGTCGTAGCCGGTGTAGAAGACGATGCCCGACGCATCGGCTCCCTTACACAGGACCGTGCGCGTGGCGGCATGTCCGTCGGCGTCGACGGTGCCGAGCACCATCGCGTTGGGCTCCGGAATCCGCGCCGCGATGGCCTCCCGCAGCCACACGGTGAACAGGTCGAGCCACGCCGGATCGCCACGCAACCAACTCGGGTCCAAATTCTCCCGCACCCCGTCGGCGCCGGCGGCGCGATCGCCCTCCCCGACGTTCGGCGGGATGCCACCGCCGTAGCCGACACGCATGTTGGGCAGGTCAATCGGTTCTTCGGACACGATCGAGAGGCTACCCTGACCTGCCTCTCCAAACAGGTTGTTACTCCCCGGTATGCCGTGGCGCGGGCACTGTCCTACAGTCCAAGAGAGTGTCCAGCCCGGCACTCCACGGTGCGGTGTCGAGATAGGTGGTCACGATGGCGAACAAGGTTCCCGACGATTTCGTCCCCGGTCTGGAAGGTGTCGTCGCCTTTACCACCGACATCGCCGAGCCCGACAAGGATGGCGGCAACCTGCGCTATCGCGGCGTCGACATCGAGGACCTCGTCGAGAACAAGGTCACCTTCTCCGACGTATGGGCACTGCTCGTCGACGGGCGCTTCGGCGACGGACTCCCACCCGCCGAACCCTTCCCGCTGCCGATCCACACCGGCGACGTGCGGGTGGACGTGCAGGCCGGCCTCGCCATGCTGGCCCCAATCTGGGGATATCAGCCGCTCCTCGACATCGACGACGCCACCGCCCGCGCCAACCTCGCCCGCGCCTCGGTGATGGCACTCTCGTACGTCGCGCAGTCGGCCCGCGGCATCCACCAGCCCGCAGTCCCGCAGGACGTCATCGACCGCTGCGAGACCGTAACCGCCCGCTTCATGACCCGCTGGAAGGGCGATCCCGACCCCAAACACATCGAGGCGATCGACGCCTACTGGGTCAGCGCCGCCGAGCACGGCCTGAACGCGTCCACTTTCACCGCCCGGGTCATCGCGTCGACCGGCGCCGACGTCGCCGCAGCACTGTCCGGGGCGATCGGCGCGATGTCCGGGCCGCTGCACGGCGGCGCACCGGCGCGGGTGCTGCCGATGATCGAGGAGGTCGAGAACACCGGCGACGCCCGCGGTCTGGTACGCGGCATCCTCGACCGCAAGGAGAAGCTGATGGGCTTCGGGCACCGCGTCTACCGTGCCGAGGACCCCCGCGCCCGGGTGCTGCGCCGCACCGCCCAGGATCTGGGGATTCCCCGCTTCGAGGTGGCTGCCGCCCTCGAGCAGGCCGCGCTCACCGAACTCCGCGAACGCCGACCCGACCGCGCCATCGAAACCAACGTCGAGTTCTGGGCGGCGGTGATCCTCGACTACGCCGAGGTGCCGACGCACATGATGCCGGCCATGTTCACCTGCGGCCGCAGCGCCGGCTGGTGCGCCCACATCCTGGAGCAGAAGCGGCTCGGGAAACTGGTGCGCCCGGCGGCTCTCTACACCGGCCCGAGCCCGCGCCGCCCCGAGGACGTCGAGGGCTGGGACGAGGTCAAGTTCGCGCCCGGCGTCTGATCGTCACCCGACGTCGCGACGACGGAAAGCCCACCACCCGACGATCGCGAATACTGCTGCCACACATAGCATCACAACGACGGTGAGCCAGCGCATCGGCTCCACCGGGACCATCGGCGTGTGGGTGAACGGCGACAGGTCCTCCACCCACTGCGGCAAATTGAACAACCCGGACAACGGGCCCAGGAAGAAGGCCAGAACGACAGCGATCCACCCCATGTGGACCAGCACGGGACGCACCGCGTAGAGGGCCACCGCCAGCGTGACCATGACCAGAGTCGCCGGTACCTGCACCGCAACCGATTTCGCCGTTTCACCCGCCGGTGTGGCCCATCCACCGCCGGCCACACCGCAGCCCAGCACCATGCCGATCCCGACTCCCAGCAGCGCGATCACCGTGCCCAGCACCGCAATTGTCAGGTACGCACCGAAGTAACGGCTGCGGGATGTCGGTGTCGCCAGCAAGGTTTCGGCGCGCGCCGCCTCTTCTTCGGCGCGCAGGCGTTCGCTCACGTTCACCGCAAATCCGCTGCACGCCACGGCGAGGAAAGAGATCATGGTCATCGAGAACAGGGTGCTGAGGGTGGCGCCGCCGAGTGTGCCACGCACGACCTGGGCGAACATAGCGTTGCCCTCGGCGAGGTCGCCGACCGACGGCCGCATGAACCCGACAACCGCCGCATAGAAGAACAATCCACCCACCCACGACCGCAGCACCGGACTCAGCAACCGCGCAGCGAGTGCCTCGATGCCGCCCAGCCGGGCCGACGCGGGTGGACCCTGCCGGGGCGCGATCAGTCCGGCCCCGTAATCCCGATGCACCGCAACCCATCCGGCGGCCACCGCACCGACGACGAACACTGCCGGCGACAGCATCGCGGGCCACCCGTTGTTCGCGCCGAAGGGATCGATCAGCTCGGCCCAGCCGACCGGACTGCACCAGCGCAACCAACCCCATCCGCCGATCGCGTCAGCCGCGCCGCGCAGCAGGTAGCCGACCAGCATCACCGACGTCGCAGCCAGATTGGCGATGTGCGAGGTCGTGGCGATCTGCGCGGCCACCAACGCGATCCCAACACCCGCCACACCCGTCGCGGCATACTGCGCGAACACCGCCGCCACGTCCCCGGCCGCGGCGCCGTACGGCAGCAAGATCAGCGACATCCCCAGTGCGACAACGATCGTGAACACCACCGCGACGATCGCCCCGGCGACCAGCGGCGCCAACGGTCCCACCGCACCGGCCCGCATGAGTTCGGTGCGGCCCAGTTCCTCCTCCTTGCGGGTCTGGCGGACCGTCATGATCGCCGCGCACACACCAAGTGCCGCGATCATGAACAGCCCTGCGCGCCAGGCAACCACCGCGGCCAGCGGCTCGGTGTGGACGAGTTCGCCGAGCAGGAAATTGAAGGCCGCGTTGGCCCCGACACCGGCCTGCAATCCGGTCCGTGCGGCCGCATCCCCGTACATCGACGACACCGACGCGGCAGTGGCCAGATCGGTGAGCACGAACAGCACCACGGTGACCGGGGCGATCACCCGCTCCCGCCGAAACGCCAACCGCAGCAATACCGGAAACCCGGCGACCGATCGCTCGATGGCTCCGGGGCGACCGGCGGCATCGAGCGGTCGGATCGTGGGGACCGCCGTACTCATGCCGACACCTCCCCCGCGTCGTCGTAGGCATGCAGGAACAGTTCCTCGAGGCTCGGCGGTTCGACCGCGAGGGTTCGGACCCCGTGGTGGGCCAGCGCCCGGGTGACGTCGGCGAGGCCGGTGTCGTCGACGGTGAACGTCGCCGTATCACCCTCCACGGAGAAGTCGTGCACCCCGTCGACCCCGCCCAGATCCGCCGCTCCCGACTCGAGTGTCGCGGTGACCCGCGACCGCCGCAGGTGACGTAGCTCGGCCAATGTCCCTGAGAGCACAGTCTTTCCGGCGCGGATGATGGTGATCGTCTCGCACAGTTCCTCGACCTCGGCGAGCAGATGACTCGACATCAGCACCGCGGAGCCGGCCGCGGCGCGCTCGCGCACACAGCTGACGAACTCGTGGGTCATCAGCGGATCCAGCCCGGAGGTGGGTTCGTCGAGGATGAGTAGTTCGGTGTCGGCGCTCAAGGCGGCGACGAGCGCCACTTTCTGCCGGTTGCCCTTGGAGTAAGTGGACGCCTTCTTGGTCGGATCGAGTTCGAATCGTTCGATCAATTCGGCTTTGCGCGCGGCGGATTCGGTGCGTACCCCGCGCAGCGACAGCAGCAGGTCGATGCATTCGCCGCCGGTGAGCGTCGGCCACAGCGTCACATCGCCCGGTACGTAGGCCAGCCGACGGTGGATGGCCACCGCGTCGGGCAGTGGATCAAGACCGAAGACACGGACCGATCCGGCGTCGAACCGATAGAGGCCCAGGAGGATTCGGATGGTCGTGGACTTTCCGGCGCCGTTGGGTCCGAGGAATCCGGCCACTTCCCCTTGCCGCACCGCCAGATTCAGCCCGTCGAGCGCCCGGAACGATCCGAAGCGCTTGTGCAGTCCGGCGACGTCGATCACCGGTGCGTCAGCAGTCGTCATGATGATCCTTCCGATAGTCGAGCACGATCTGCAGTAACGAGTCGTCGGCCATCACGCCGTGTACCGCGAGTTCGGCGCCCGGCAGCAGGGCCCGATCGACGTAACCCTGGACGATCGCCGCGGCATCGGACCAGTCGTCGGGCGGATGCAGGACGACGTCGACCAGCAAGGCACCCACCGATTGGGCGAGAAGGTGTCGGGCGCGGGCGGTTTCGTCGATCGACGGTCGGATGCTGCCGGCCGCGACACCGGCCCGCAGGGTGGCCTCGCCGTCAACGGCGAGGTGCTCGAACAACTCTCGCACCATCTCACCGCCGGACTGGAGGCTGCGAATGAGGTAGACGACGCGTGGGCCGTTGGCCCCTACAGTGTCGAGCAGAGCCGCGAATCCCCCGAAGGTGCCTGCGCCGTAACCATTCTCGAGCGCCCGCTCGTTGGTCTCCCGCGTCACGCGCAGGACGTGGGCGTCGCATTCGGCCCGCAGATTGGCCTTGGATCCGAAGTGATGGATCACCAATCCGGGGCTCACCCCGGCGGCGTCGGCGATCGTCCGTACCGGCGCGTCGAATCCGTCGCGCGCGAAGACGTCGATCGCTGCGTCCCGCAGTCGGGCGCGCGTCGTCCGATCATCCGCATCGGCTAAACGCATGTTTAATAGGTTAAACACGCATTCAGTAGAGGGCAAGGGTACAACTCGTCAATGACCTCCCACCGACCGGCGACGGTGACCCTGCACTGGATTCCGCTCGGGGCCGGCGGCGCGGTGGTCCCCCGCTGCGGTCGGTTCTACGAGGCAGTCCGGGCTCGTCGCGAGCACCGGCCGTCCCAGCGCCTTGTCCATGCAGCCCTGTCGATCGACGACGGTGATCGCCGGTACGTCGTCGAGCAGGCACCCGCGTGGGATACGCGTGCCCCCGAGCGCGGCGTGACCGTCACCGGCCCGGTTGGCGCAGCGTGGCTGGGTCGATGCCGTTACTTCCGGTATGAGATCCGTTGCTGGCCCGGCGGCACGATCCCCGATCTGGACTTCGCGCTGGTCAGCAGCCCGATCCCGAGCGATCCCGACCGCATCCGCAGGCTCCTCGACCTCACCCGGTCGGTACCCGCGCACACCTGGGGCCGCGACGAAATCGGTGCCCATGACATGTGGAACTCCAACTCGGTGATTGCGTGGCTGCTGACCCGCAGCGGACACGACACCACGCTCATCGCCCCGCCCGACGGCTGCCGCGCACCCGGTTGGACGGCCGGATCATGGGCGGCCACCAGCCCCGACGAGGGACCGCAACCAGGGTGGCGGGCACCACAACCCTAGAATTGCCGACATGAGTGACACCGCCACCGCACCGATCACCATCCCCGCCGACCTCCTGCCGTCCGACGGCCGCTTCGGCTGCGGACCGTCCAAGGTGCGCCCCGAGCAACTGCAGTCCCTCGTCGACACCGGAGCCTCGGTCTTCGGCACCAGTCATCGGCAGAAGCCGGTCAAGAACGTCGTCGGCTCGATCCGCGCCGGTCTCGCCGACCTCTTCGCCCTGCCCGACGGTTACGAGGTCGTCCTCTCCAACGGCGGCACCACCGCCTTCTGGGACGCCGCCGCGTTCGGCCTGATCAAGCAGCGCTCGCTGCACCTGACCTACGGCGAGTTCAGCTCCAAGTTCGCCACCGTCGCCAAGAAGGCACCGTTCCTGGATTCGCCCGCGGTGATCTCCACCGATCCCGGCACCGCCCCGGACCCTGCCGCCCTGACCGCCGACGACTTCGGCGGCATCGACCTCATCGGCTGGGCCCACAACGAGACCTCCACCGGCGTCGCCGTGCCGGTGACCCGCCCGGCAGGCTCCGACGACGCGCTCGTCGCCATCGACGCCACCTCCGGCGCGGGCGGCCTGTCGGTCAACGTCGCCGACGCGGACGTCTACTACTTCGCGCCGCAGAAGTGCTTCGCTTCCGACGGCGGCATCTGGATCGCACTGATGAGCCCGAAGGCCCTCGAGCGCATCAAGCAGATCGACGAGACCGATCGTTGGTGCCCCGAGTTCCTGTCGCTGCCGACCGCCGTCGACAACAGCAGCAAGGACCAGACCTACAACACCCCCGCGGTGGCCTCGCTCCTGCTGCTCGACAATCAGATCCAGTGGATGCTCGGCAACGGCGGCCTGGACTGGTGCGTCTCCCGGACCGCGGACTCCAGCTCACGGCTCTACCAGTGGGCCGAGGCCAGCGAGTTCGCTACGCCGTTCGTCACCGATCCCGCCCTGCGCAGCCAGGTCGTCGGCACCATCGACTTCAACGACGACGTCGACGCCGCAGCCGTCGCCAAGACCCTGCGCGCCAACGGCGTCGTGGACACCGAGCCGTACCGCAAGCTGGGTCGCAACCAGCTGCGGATCGGCATGTTCCCGGCGATCGAGCCCGACGACATCACCAAGCTGACCCAGTGCATCGACCACGTCGTCGGTCAGCTCTGACCGGTCACCCGCGTACCCTGGATACACAGGAGTCACTCAGACCACAGGTGACCCGGCGGCCACGTCCGCCACACCCGTGCTGATCTGCGGTTTTGTCCGCGTGTCTCGCGGGGTGTCGTCGTACCCGTGGTCTAGCCTGACCCCAATGCCCGCACTCGTGGTCACTGGAGGAGGAGCAGATGCGTGAACTACGCGTCGTCGGCGTCGAGGCCGATGGCAGCCATGTCGTCTGCCGAGATCCCGAGTCGGGTGAGAAGTACCGGATCGCTGCCGACGAGCGCCTGCGCGCTGCGGCCCGCGGTGACATCTCACGATTGGGGCAGATCGAGATCGAGATGGAAAGCTCACTCCGACCACGGGAAATCCAGGCCCGCATCCGTGCGGGTGCCACCATCGCGGAGGTCGCCGCCGAAGCCGGCGTCACGCACGACAAGATCGAGCGGTTCGCGCACCCCGTCCTGCTCGAACGCTCTCGGGCCGCCGAACTCGCCGGCATGTCGCACCCGATCCGCGAGGACGGCCCGGCGGTCGCCACGCTCGGTGAGGTCGTCGCCGACGCGATGGTCGCCCTCGGGCAGGCGCAGAACGAGATCGAGTGGGATGCCTGGAAGGGTGATGACGGGCACTGGGTGGTGCAGGTCAGCTGGCATGTGGGCCGCACCGACAACCATGCGCATTGGCGCTACATGCCGGGTTCGCACGGCGGTACCGCCGATCCGCTCGACGATCTCGCCGACGAACTGACCCATCCCGAGACCATCACCCCGCGACGGCGCCTCACGCCGGTCGCCACACCCGACCTCGCCGCCCCGCCGGAGGCTGCACCGGTGGGCGGGCACGAAGCGCACGACGAGGTGACCATCGACGCCAACCGGCTGATCGACGCCCAGCGCACCCGCACCGCTGACACGCCGCCGACACACGACGAGTACGGCACGGTCGCCCTCGATTTCGGTACCGACGAATCATCGTGGGCCGCACCCGAACCGGTACCCGATGAGCAACGTCCCGTCGTCGCACCGGAACCGGCCGCCGGGCCCGAACCGGACATCGTCGAACCAGAGATCACCGAACCGGAGCCGACGAGCGGCACGGTCACCGAACTCCCCAGCGCGGTCGAGCCGGTCGAGAGCCCCACATCGACGGCCGAGCATGTCGATGACGATGATCACGACGACGAGCCGACCAAGCCGCGTCGCCGCAAGGGCAAGCCGGCGCTGCCGGCGTGGGAGGACGTCCTGCTGGGCGTCCGCAGCAACGGGCACAGCTGACGGTGTCGGCGCGTGCAGTCACGGTGTGGTTCATCGACACCGACGACCCGATCGGCTTCCTCCGGTCCGACCTGACCACCGATGTCACCACGGCCCAGCAGATGGCGAACACCATCTACGGCGACCGCACCCTCGTCCCCATCCGCGACACCGATCTCGCGACCGCCGCCGCGGCGCAGGACCCGCACGTCTACGTGGGCGCCTACGGCGCGATGGCCGTCGTGTCGTGCTCTCTCTTCGCCACCACCACGCCGTCGACGCTGACCCGCACCATCCGCAGCCTCCGCGAGACTGCGGCGGCCACACTGCTTTTCACCGACCCCGACGACTCGGTCGGTGCATTCGCGCGGTGGGAGAACGGCGTCCTGAAACGGTCATTCGCGGCCGATCCGGTCCACATCGTCGAGGACGAGGGACTGCCCTACCCGTTCGAGCGTCCCTTCTGGGCTGGTGAGCATCCGCTGCGGTACGCGCCCGGGGTCCCGCCCGACCCGATGGCGCTGCCGTTCCATCCGCAGCACATCGCCGAGCAGGCCAACCGCGAGTGGCTCGGCTTCCGGTTCACCCATCCGCTGGCCGACACCGACCGCGATCCGGCGCAGCTCCCGGTCACCGCGTTCGCCATCCGCCCCGCCGATTATGTTGCCGGCGACGAGGATTGGGCCCGATATCAGGAAGGCACGAGCGAAACCGACGCCCCGACACCGGATGTGGCGCCGAGCAAGCGACGCAACCCGGTCGCCCGGTATTTCGGGTTCTGAGAAGCTACCGCCCCAACGCGCACAGGGCAATCGCCGATCCGAGCCCGGCGAGCAGGCCGATCACCGACCCCCATACGATCCACCGCCATACCGGCCGGTCCCGCAGATCCCACAGCGTCCAGCCGAGCCCGACGCAGACCACGGCGACGGCCAGCACTCCAAGCCAGCTGATCGCCGCGCCGATCAGCTGATACACACCGACCAGCACAAAGGTCCAGAACAGCGCGCATACGGCGGTGACGAACAGGCCGAGCACCCACGGGGTGGGCTCCCGGGTGGCGTCGTCGGGCAGCAGCAATCGCGTTTCGACGCGATCGGCGGGGGTCACTCCCCTATCGTGCCCGATCGGGCGCGTTCGTAGAAGGCGATCGCCGCCGCCGTCGCGACGTTGAGCGAATCGGTGCCGCGGCTCATCGGAATCCGTGCCCGCACATCGCTCGCCGCCATCACGGTCTCGCTCAGACCCGGTCCCTCTGCGCCCACGAGAAACGCCACCTTGTCGGTGTCGACCGCGTGGGCCAGCGGCACCGATCCCGGTCCTGGTGTGAGAGCCACCAGTCGGAACCCGTTGTCGCGCAGCACACCGAGACCACCCGGCCAGTCGTCGACGCCGGCGAACGGCACCAGCAGTGCGTGCCCCATGGACACCCGCACGCACCGCCGGTACAGCGGGTCGGCGCATCCGGCACCGAAGAGCACGGCGTCGACGCCCAGCCCCGCGGCATTGCGGAAGATGCTGCCGATGTTCTCGTGGTCGTTGACGCCTTCGAGGACGACCACCGTTCGTGCCGTGGCAGCGATGTCGGCGACGTCCAGGACGGGCGGACGACCGGCAGCGCCGAGCACCCCACGGTTGAGGTGAAAGCCGACCACCCGCGCCATCACGTCGGCCGTGGTGCGGTAGAACGGCACCCCGTCAAGACCGGGATCGGTGAGATCATCGGACAGTTCGGTGAGTCGCTTGTCGACGCCGAGGAACCCGCGTGGGGCGAACCGCGAGGCGATCATCCGCTGCACGACGAACACTCCCTCGGCAATCACCAGACTCTTGCCGACCAGCCCACCCGGCAACGTCCGGAGGTCGGGCCGCCGGTCGACCGAGCTGAGGTCACGGAAGTCGTCGACCCGGGGGTCGTCGGGATCGTCGATGTCGATGACCTCGACACGCAGGTTGGCCACCCGAACAGTCTGCCAACCACCGACTATGCAACGGTTGACGGGTGAGTACCCCGCAGACCACGCCATCGGCGCTGGCCGTGGCCGCCGCCACCGACGCCGACTGGGACGACATCTTCACGACCGACGCCCGCGCCTTCCTCTTCACCGACCCCTTGTCGGAGGCCGAACGCGTCGACATGCGCAACAAGGTCGCCAACGCCGACGTCGTGCTCGTACGCGACGAGGCGGGTCTGGTGCCGCGGCCGTTGGTCGGGGTCTCGATGTTCTACCGGATGCAGATGACCGTCCCCGGCGGCACCGCGCACGACGCGGCGGGACTGTCGTGGGTGTCGGTGGCGGCGACGCATCGTCGACGCGGCATCCTCCGGACGATGATCACCGAGATCTTCGACCGTTGGGAAAACGAGGGGCAACTATTCGCCATTCTCACCGCGAGCGAGGCGACCATCTATGAGCGTTTCGGCTTCGGACCGGCGTGCTTCGCCCGCGACATCTCGATCGATCTCGCCGCCGCCAAGATGCGGGCCCGCGCCGACCGTGACACCTCACCGGTCAACTACGCCACCGCCGACGACGTCGCGCAGCGGATACCAGACCTGCATGCCCGCTGGGTGGCGACGCGGCCGGGCGCGCTCAGTCGGTCGGCGACCTGGTGGGAACCGATTCTGGCCGACCGCGCCACACAGCGCCCGGCACACCAGAGCGGCCGGCACTATCTGATTCACCCCGATGGCTATGCGGCCTACCGGATCGATCAGTCCGTCAGCCCCGCCCGCGCCATGGTCGAGGAGGTCTTCGCCGTCACCAACGAGGCGCACACCGACCTGTGGCGAGTGCTCGTCGGATTGGATCTGCTGCCGACGGTGACCGCGGCCATCCCATTCGACGATCCGCTGCGCTACAAGCTGACCGACCACCGCGCCGTGTCGGTGACCGGCATCAGCGACAAGATGTGGCTGCGCATCCTCGACGTTCCGCGCGCGCTCGGCGCCCGGCACTACGCGTCCGACCTCGACGCCGTCATCGAAGTGACCGACGATTTCCGGGGCCGCGGAGGCGTCTTCGACGTATCGATCCGCAACGGTGGCGCGATCGTGGCACCGAGCACCGCCGCACCGACGGTGCGTATGGACATTTCCGTGCTCGGTTCGATCTACCTGGGTGGTGTGCCCGCCCGCACCTTCGCCGCTGCACAGCGGCTCTGGACCGACACACCCGAGACCCTCACCGCCCTCGACGCGGCGTTCACCACCGAGGCGGCACCGTTCGCGGGGACGTTCTTCTAGAACGTCAGTGGATGTCGTTCGCCCCGTTGGTGATCTTCTGCATGATCGGCAACGCGGCAGCGAGCGTCTCGCGCTCCTGGGGGCTGAGCTCGGCGAGTCGGGCCGACAGCCACTCCTCGCGGGCGTCGAGCTCGGCGGTGATCACGTCGCTGCCCTTGTCGGCCAGCGTCACGATCGCCTGCCGCCCATCGGTGGGGTGCGGCTCCCGCGACACCATCCCGAGGTCGGACAACGACGCGATGACACGGGTCATCGACGGCGGTTGCACGCGCTCGGCGGTGGCCAAGGCACCGGGGGTCATGGGGCCCTCATGGTGGAGGGTCGACAACGCGGACAGCTGTGTGAGGGAAACGACCTTGCTCACACGACGTCCACGCAAACGCCTGGCCAGTCGAACTATGGCCAGGGAAAGCTCACCCGAGAGGGTGACATCCGAAATTTCCGGGAAGGCGATATCTGAGACTGCTGCGTCCACGTCGCTAAGAGTAATTCACTTGCGCGAATCTGCAATGGCTTAAGCCAGAGTTTCTGAAAACGCATGTAACCAACTGCCACGCACGTCACTTTGGCATCGAAAATGGGGACTTTAGTCCCATACATCGAGGTATGGTTCAGCCGATCAGGTCGGAGATCGGTCCCCGCGCGAAGTACGCGAGGAACACAAGCGCCACGATCCACAGCAGCGGATGGATCGTCTTGGCCTTGCCCGCTGCAGTCGCCATGACGACCCAGGTGATGAAGCCGACGCCGATGCCGTTCGCGATCGAATACGTGAATGGCATGGTCACGATGGTCAAGAAGGTCGGCAGCGCGATGGAGAACTGGGTGAAGTCGATCGACCGCACCTGGCCGATCATCAATGCGCCGACCACCACCAGTGCGGGTGCGACCGCCTCCTGCGGGACCACGCTGTACAGCGGCGTGAGGAACATCGCGATCAGGAACAGCACACCGGTCACGACGTTCGCCAAACCGGTCCGCGCCCCCTCCGCGATACCGGAGGCAGACTCGACGAAGACGGTGTTCGACGACGACGAGGCGACGCCGCCGGCGATGGCTCCGGTGCCCTCCACGACGAGCGCTTTGCCGATGCCGGGCAAATTGCCATTCTCATCGGCCAATCCGGCCTCCTTGCCGAGGCCGGTCATCGTCCCCATCGCGTCGAAGAAGTTGGACAGCACGAGAGTGAACACGAACACCGACGCGGCGAGTACGCCGATGCGGGTGAAGGCTCCGAACAGGTCGACGTCGCCGACGAGGCTGAGGTTGGGGACGCTGCCCAGACTGTTCGGGATGTCGGGCACCGACAGGCTCCAGCCCTTGGGGTTCTCCACACCCGAACCGAGCTTGAGCACCGACTCGAGGAAGATCGACACGACGGTGGTGATCACGATGCCGATGAGCAGACCGCCGGGCACCTTGCGCACCACCAGCACACCCATCAGCAGGATGCCCAGCACGAAGATGAGCGTCGGGACGGTGGCGATGGAGTTGTCGATGCCCAGTTGCACCGGAACCGTGGTGCCGGCGGCGTCCGGGATGCGTTTGACGAAGCCGGAGTCGACGAAGCCGATGAACGCGATGAAGCAGCCGATGCCGGCGGCGATGGCGGCCTTCAGTTCGGCAGGCACCGCGTTGAATACCGCGGTACGGAATCCGGTGACCGCGAGCAGCACGATGATGATGCCGTCGATGACCACCAGACCCATCGCTTCGGGCCAGGTCACCTGCGGCGCGATGGACACCGCGAGCAGACTGTTGATGCCCAGACCGGTGGCGATGGCGAACGGGTAGTTCGCGACGAGCCCGAAGATGATCGACATGACGCCGGCGACCAGCGCGGTCACCGCGGCCACCTGTGCGAGCGGCAGCACGTTGCCGAGCACGTCGGTGTTCTTGTCGCTGCCGGGCAGCCCGCCGATGATGATCGGGTTCAGCACCACGATGTAGGCCATCGTGAAGAAGGTGACCAGGCCGCCGCGGACCTCGCGGTTCAGTGTCGAGCCGCGCTGGCTGATCTTGAAGAAGCGATCGAGCGTGCCAGATGACGCGCTCGACGCGTTCTCGGTTGTGGTCGGCGGTGCCGACGCTGCGGTGGTGGGCGGCGTCGAGGACCCGGTGGGCTCGACCGACGACTTGCTGGGCTCGCTCGACGAATCCATTGGCACAGTCGAAAGTTACTCTGAACCCATGCCCGACGCATCCGACATCCCCCAACTACCGCGCGCACTGCGCGCGCCCGAACCGGTCATCATCGTCGGCATGACACTCTGGGCAGTGGCCGCGGTCGTGGTCTGGCTGACCGGGTGGGGTGGCGACCACGCCCTGCAGATCTCTCTCGTCGGGTTGGCGGTGGGCGTCTTGGGGACGACCATCGTCCTGGTGCAGCGCGCCGCGGTCCGACGTGGGGACCGCACCGCACAACGCGGGTTGGATTGACGCGTATTCGCGTCCTTCGCCGCCGATGAGCCGTCATGATCGCTTCCATGACCACGCCCGCCGACACCACCCTCGCCCACCGGATCACCCGGCTCGAAGACCTCGAGGCCATCCGATCGCTCGACGCCCGCTACTGCCGTCATCTCGACGACGGCAACTGGGATGGGCTGATGGACCTGTTCACCGACGACGGCGAGTTCGACGGCCTCGCCCACCCGCGCGGCAAGTCCGAGATGCGCACGTTCTTCGCCGGTCTCGCCGACACCGGCCTCACCTCGTTCTGGCACTTCATCACCAACCTTGACATCGAACTCGACGGCGACCACGCAACCGTCCACTCGTTCCTCTGGCAGCCATGCGTCACTGACGGTGTCGCGTCGATCGCCGCCGGGCGCTACACCGACGAGGTGGTCAAGCTCGACGGCCGGTGGCTCTATCGCGTGAAGCAGGTGCGCTTCCACTTCTTCGGACCACTGGAAAAGGGTTGGGACGAAAATCTTTTCGCCGTCGAGTCGGCGCGAGCAGCGGCGGTGCGGCCGTGAACGACATGCCCGCCGACGACGCACCCCTGGAGCTCAACGCGCTGGCGGTGAATGTCGCGATACCAGACCACTTGCGCTGGAACGATTCTCGACGACGAGAAGAGTTCACGCTGACGACGATCACCGTGCGACTCCTGCCGGACGGACACCTGGCAGCCAAGGCGTACGGTCGCCCGAAGAACGGTGGCCGTGGTGGTTACACGTCGTTTCGAGTGTCCGACTCGCCGGAGATCGCCGACCTCATCAACGCAGCCGCCACCCGCGCGGCGGATCTCTGGGCGGGTCATCAAGGCATCGAACTCTAGGAATCGGGGCGGCTGTCGGTGTTCGTCCGCGATCAGTCAGCGACAGTACGACAACTCGGACATTCGGTACATCTCGCGCTAACCCTTGAGCGCTTCCCTATCACCGCCTAAAATATATGACTGATGTATCAGTCGGATTTCCACTGCTCGGCCCGACGACGTGCGATCGACCACCCGACCGACACATCACCCGCAGGAGCGCACCCGGCGCTTCGACTTCTCCACCCGAATGGAGTGCGCCATGGGTGCTTCGCCCGCATTGAAAAAAGGACTCAGTGAGCGACAACTGAGGATGATCGCGATCGGTGGGGTGATCGGCGCCGGCCTGTTCGTCGGCTCCGGCGTGGTCATCCACGCCACCGGCCCGGCCGCATTCATCCCGTACGCGTTGTGCGGCGTCATCGTCATCATGGTGATGCGCATGCTCGCCGAGATGGCCGTCGCCAACCCGTCGACCGGCTCGTTCGCCGACTACGCACGGAATGCGTTGGGCGGCTGGGCCGGCTTCTCGGTCGGCTGGCTGTACTGGTACTTCTGGGTCATCATCGTCGGCTTCGAAGCCATCGCCGGCGCCAAGATCATCCAGTACTGGATACCGGGTGTGCCTCTGTGGCTCGTGTCGCTGCTGCTGCTCACCGCGATGACCATGACGAACCTGTTCTCGGTGTCGTCGTTCGGCGAGTTCGAGTTCTGGTTCGCCGGCATCAAGGTCACCGCGATCATCATCTTCCTGGCCGTCGGCGCCGCCTACGTGTTCGGGCTGTGGCCGCACAAGTCGATGGACTTCTCCAACCTGTATGCGCACGGCGGCTTCTTCCCGAACGGCGCGTGGGCCATCACCGCGGCCATCGTGACCGTCATCTTCTCGATGACCGGCGCCGAGGTCGCCACGATCGCCGCCGCCGAATCCCACGATCCCGAACGCGCGGTGGCCAAGGCCGCCAACTCGGTCATCATGCGCATCGCACTGTTCTACGTCGGCTCGATGTTCCTGCTCGTGACGATCGTCCCGTGGAACGACGACACCATGGCCGCATCCCCTTATGTCGCAGCGTTTTCCGAGATGGGCGTGCCGTATGCCGACGACATCATGAACGCCGTGGTGCTGACTGCGGTGTTGAGCTGTCTGAACTCCGGCATGTACACCGCCTCCCGCATGCTCTTCGTCCTCGCCGCCCGCCGCGAAGCACCCCAACAGTTCGTCAAGGTCACCGGCCGCGGTGTCCCCGCCGTCGCGATCCTGGTGTCCTCGGTCGTCGGATTCCTCTGCGTGATCGCCGCCGCCGTCTCCCCCACCACCGTGTTCGCGTTCCTGCTCAACTCCAGCGGCGCGATCATCCTGTTCGTCTACTGCCTCATCGGCATCTCCCAGATCGTGCTGCGCTACCGCGAGGGTTCCGAACGCCTGCGCGTCAAGATGTGGTTCTTCCCGGTACTGTCGGTCGTCACCGTCGGCGCCATCGTCGCGATCCTCGCCCAGATGGGATTCCAGTCCGACTCCCGATCGCAATTGGTCCTCAGCCTGCTCTCCTGGGCCGTGGTCATCGTGCTCTACTTCGCCAACAAGTGGTTCATCAACCGCCGACCCGAGGTCGCGGGCGCCGCCTCCACCGCACCGGCCTCACGAGTCCTGGTGCTGGCCAACGAAACCGCCGACTCCCATGAACTCCTCACCGAACTCCAGGGCATCGGCGCCGCCCGCAACGCCAAGTACCTCGTCGTCGTCCCCGACAGTCCCATCGAAACCGGCGTCGCCGCCACCCACGGGCCACTCGACGTGTTCGAGGCAACCCAACAGGCAGCGCAGCAACGCCTCGACTACACCCTGGCGACCATGCGGTCACAGAACCTCGACGTCGACGGCACCCGCGGTGACTACCGACCGCTGCGGGCACTCGCCGACGCCGTCGATACCTTCCGCCCCGACCAGATCGTGATCGCCACCTTGCCGCCCGAGACTTCGGTCTGGCACCGCTTCGACGTCGTCGACCGCGCCCGATCGGAGTATCCGACGGTGCCGGTGACCCATGTCGTCGCCGCGTCCGCCGCACCGGCGGAGCTCCCCCAGTGACGATCATCGCCGGCTTCAGCGCGAGCCGGCAGGGCAGCGCACCCCTGCATCTGGCCGCCCAGATCGCCCGCACCACCGGCGAAAAGATCGTCGCCGCAGCAGTTCTCGAGCGAACCGAGACTCTGGTGGGCGACAGCGTCGAACGCGAATACCAGGCCCACCTCGGCACTCGCGCGATGGCCTCACTCGAAGCGGTGATCGCGTCGATGCGCACCGACCTCGATATCAGTCTGGTTGTCCACCAGTCCAGTTCGATCCCCCAAGGCCTCACCGAGCTGGTCACCGAGCACAGCGCGAGCCTGGTGGTCGTCGGATCGTCCTCATCGGGACTGCTCGGTCGCATCGCGCTCGGCAGCGTCACCGAGCGACTGGTGCACACCGCCGCCGTCCCGGTCGCCATCGCACCGCGCGGCTATCCGCTGTCCCCGATTCCGTTGCAGCGCCTCACCATCTCCTACGGCGGCGCCGCCGACACGGTCAAGCTCATCGAAACCGGCGCCGAACTGGCCACCCAGTGGAAGGTCGACCTGCGAATCGCCTCCTTCACCGTGCGGCCAACGGCCATGTACGGCAGCGCGATCGAGCAATCCGCCGAGAACCTGGTGTTACGGCAATGGGCGCAGAAAACCCTATCCGCGGTCGGCGCACAGCTCGACGAGGCCCGCCGCACCGTGACGTTGCCCGACGTCGATCTGGTGATCGGCGCCGGCACCGGCTGGGGTGCGGCCGTCGACGACATCGCCTGGACCTCCGGCGACATGCTGTTGCTCGGTTCCGGTGCCGCCGGTCCCCTCACCCAGGTGTTTCTGGGGTCTGCGGCGTCGAAGATCATCCGGCACGTTCCGGTACCTGTGATGATCGTGCCGCGCCGGCAGACGTAAACGACTGGCCACCAAGCATCTCGGCCCCGGACCGTTGGTCCGGGGCCGATATGCCGTGAGAGGGTCAGGTCACTCGGGGGGCTTGCCCTGCAGCCAGTTGTGGAACTCCCCGATGTGATGCTCGCTTGGCACGAGGACCCCGCCGTTGCGATAGGTGCGTGAGCTCATCGCCGGCTGGGTGCGTTCGCAGGCCTCGAAATCCTGCGAATTGACCCGATGGAACAGCTCGACGGAATGGCTGACGTCCTTACCGGATTCGACAACGTGCGGCATGTACAGCCAGTCGCATTCGACGATCGTGTGGTCCTCGGCCATCGGAAACATGCGGTGCACGATGACGTGGTCGGGCACCAGGTTGACGAAGACCTGCGGCCGCACGGTGATCGCGTAATAGCGCCGATCCATGTCCTCGCCCACACCGGGGATGTGGTCGAAGCCCTCGGAGCCGTCGATGGTGAATCCCCGGACGTCGTCACCGAATTCGGCGCCGTGGCCGACGTAATACTGGGCGGCGTAGCCGTCGGCGAACTCCGGGAGCACCTCGGTGAGTTCGGGGTGGATGGTGGCGCAGTGGTAGCACTCCATGAAGTTCTCGATGATGAGCTTCCAGTTGGCCTTCACGTCGTAGACCTTGCGGTGCCCGAGTCCGAGGTCGGCGATGGTGTAATGGTCGATCGAGTCGGTGTCGCCGAGACGGTCAACGATCTCCTGCATGACCGTGTCCTCGAAGGACGGCGGCTCGTCGGCCAGGCACACCCACACGTAGCCGAGCCATTCCCGGACCGCGATCTTTGTCAGACCGTATTCCTGGCGGTCGATGTCGGGCATCTTGGTCAGGTTCGGTGCGGCGATCAGCTTGCCGTCGAGGTCGTACGTCCATGCGTGATAAGGACATTGGAAGGAGCGGCGCACCTCGCCGCTCTCCTCGGTACACAGACGCGCGCCACGGTGCCGGCACACGTTGTAGAAGGCACGCACATCGCCCTTGCGGGACCGGCTGACGAGCACGCTTTCGCGGCCCACCGTCACGGTTTTGAAGGCACCCGGCTTGTCGAGGTCCGCCGAACGGACAACGCAGAACCACATGGCCTCGAACACCTTTTCCTGCTCGAGGGCGAAGACTGCAGGGTCAGTGTAGAAGTGGCCGGGCAGGGTGGAGATCAGGCTCTCGGGAAGTGCAGGGGCTTCCGGGGCTGAGGTCATTGCGGGAGTTCCTCCGATGGTCTGGGTCATGTGGTGTGCGAGTGGCTGTTTCGAGTGGATCAGACGGGGGCGGGTGCCGTCATGAGCTGACGACGCCAGCGAGTGAATTGGCGGGGCTGGTCGACGCCGAGGACGGCGACGAGGCGGCCGTCGCGGCGGTAGGTGGCCAGGAAGCTGCGTTCCTCACAGCTGCCGACCTCGATGGTGATCTCGTCGTCGGGGCGGGTGACCCCGGCGAACTGGATGCGGGAGCCGTACTGGTCGGACCAGAAGTAGGGCGCCTTGGCCGCGACGCCGGAATGGTATCCGCCGGCGAGCAGCGTCGAGACCGCGATCGCGGGTCGTTCCAGCGCACCGGTCCAGTGCTCGACTCGCCTTGCTGCGCTGCAGGATTCGTCGTACCAGGCGGCACAGTCGCCGACCGCGACGACGTTGGGGATCGCGGTCTGGCCGCCGGCGCCGCAGACGACCCCGTTGCCGAGTTCGATCCCGCTGCCGTCGAGCCACTCCGTGTTCGGGATGCCACCGATGCCGACGACCACGGCGTCGGCCGGCAGATGTCGGCCGTCGGTCAGGTCGACGCCGGTGACCCGGTCGGTACCCGCGAGTCCGGCGACGCCGACACCGCAGTACAGCGTGGTGCCGTTGGACATGTGGGCCGCGGCGACCACCGAGCCGAGGTGCGCGCCGAGTTGCACGGCCAGCGGCGTGGGCGCGGCCTCGACGATGGTCACGTCCATGCCGAGTTTGCGTGCGGTGGAAGCGACTTCGGCCCCGATGAAACCGGCACCGATGACCACGAGCCGACCACCCGGCCGCAGGTCCCCGCGGAGGCCGAGGGCGTCGTCGATGGTCCGGATCACGTGTACTCCGGCCATGGCGGTGCAGGTCGGCCAGCGGCGTGCCCGCGATCCGGTGGCCAGCACGACCCCGTCGGCGTCGATGCGGGTGCCGTCGGCGAGTTCGATGGCGCCGCAGGAGGAGTCGAGTCGGACCGCCGCGTTGCCGAGCACCCACTGCGCGTCGAGCCCGCCGTCGTCGTCGGTCTCGAGGGCGAGGTCGTCCTCCGTCATGGTGCCGGCGAGGAATTCCTTGGACAGCGGTGGGCGGTCGTAGGGCCGACGTGCCTCATCACCGATGACGGTCATGCGGCCGTCGAAGCCCTGGGCGCGCAGCGCGCGGGCGGCGGACAGGCCGGCGAGCGAGGCTCCGACGATGGCGACGTGTTTCATGCCTCGACCTCCTGGGCGAGTCGCGCACGGATGTCCGGCGGCAGGTTCGGCTTCTCGGTGCTCAGTTCGACGCGGATGATGCCGTCGGTGATGTGCACGGTGTGTGCCCGGACCGGGAGCTTGGCAGGTGGTGCGTCCACCGCGCCGGTGCACAGGTTGAACTTCGACGCATGCAGCGGGCACTCCACCTCGCAGCCCTCGACCCAGCCGTCGGCGAGCGAGGCGTCCTGGTGTGAGCAGGTGTCGTCGATGGCGTACACCTCCCCTTCTTCGGTGTGGAACACCGCGATCGGGGGTTCGATGTCGACCCGGAGCGCTTCACCGGGAGGCAGATCGGACAACGGACAGACTTCGAGCATGGTCGGCCTTTCGATCACATCGGGGGTTCTGTGAGTCGCGGAGAGTGGGAGGCTGTTGTGTGCGTATTACGAGACTTGGTTCGCATTACGCAACAGTGTGCGATCCCTCACAGGGTGCTGTCAAGCGGTAGCGGCAGAGTTTTTTCAGCCGTTACACATCGACCACAGCCAACTCCGACCAATTTGTCCCCAGAGACCACTTCACCCGGTCCGACGGCGGTCGGACCGGGTGAAAGGCGATGCATCACAGCGTTATTGACGCACCGGTAACCTACTGAGAAGTCACGACGGGGTGAGGATGTCGCGCGGCGCTTTGGTCTTGTCGGGAGCTTTGTTACGCAGATGCGCCACCAACGGATCGGTGGTCACGTCCTTGTACAACGACACGCACATGCCGATCATGACGAACACGAACGGTGCCGCGACGATGATGGTCATCGTCTGTAAGCCGCTGAGGGCGTCGTTGCCGCCGGCCCAGAGCATCAGGACTGCCACGCCACCGGTGGCCAGGCCCCAGAAGGCGACCACCCATTTCGTCGGATGCAGTGATCCGCGCTGGGAGAGGGTGCCCATCACCATCGACGCGGCGTCGGCGCCGGAGACAAAGAAGATGGCCACCAGCGCCATGACCAGCAGCGATGAGAATCCGGCCCAGGGTAGGTGGTCGAGCAACCCGAACAGGGTGGACTCGGCGTCCCCGTCTCCGTAGAGGTCGATGCCGTCGCGTTGCTGACCGATGCCGGCCCCGCCGAAGATCACGAACCAGACCAGGCTCACGGTCGTCGGGATGAGGATGACACCCACCACGAACTGCCGGATGGTGCGGCCGCGACTGATGCGCGCGAGGAACATCCCGACGAAGGGCGTCCACGAGATCCACCATGCCCAGTAGAAGATCGTCCACGACGACAACCACTCTCCGGTATCGCCGCCCGCCGCACCGGAACGCGCGGACATGCCGGCGATGCTCGCGGCGTATTCACCCAGGGCCATCGGCAGCAGATTGAGGATCAGCACGGTCGGACCGAGCACGAACACGAAGATCGCCAAGACGAGGGCGAGCACCATGTTGATGTTCGAGAGCCACTGGATGCCGCGCGAGACACCGGAGATCGCCGACGCGACGAAGGCCAGGGTCAGCAGCGCGACGATCGCGACGAGCAGGAACGTGCCCGCCTGCCCGACCCAGCCGAGGACCTCGATACCGGAACCGATCTGCAGTGCGCCGAGCCCGAGGGACGCGGCGGTGCCGAACATGGTGGCGAAGATCGCGAGGATGTCGATGATCTTGCCGATCGGCCCCTCGGCGCGCTTGGCACCGAGCAGCGGGATGAACGACGAACTGATGAGCTGCCGACGACCACGCCGGAATGTGCCGTAGGCAATCGACAATCCGACGACGGCGTACATCGACCAGGGGTGCAGCCCCCAGTGGAACAGTGCGGTCGCCAGCGCGGTCCCGGCCGCCGAATCCGCAAGTCCGGGTGGCGGTTTCACGAAATGCGTCAGCGGCTCGGTCACGCCCCAGAAGATCAGCCCGATGCCCATGCCCGCGCTGAACATCATCGCGACCCAGCTCACCGTGTTGAACTCGGGCTTCTCACCGTCCCGGCCGAGCGGGATGCGCCCGTGCCGGCTGAAGGCCAGCCAGAACACGAACAGGACAAAGCAGGTCGCCGAGATGATGAACAGCCACCCGAGGTTGGTGACCACCCACGACAGCACCGTCGACATGCTGCTCGAGAAGCCGTCCGGCCGCAACAGGCCCCAGGCGATCACGGCCACCACGCTGGCGGCCGCCACCCCGAAGACGACCCGGTCGGTGACGGGCCGCGCGTCGACCGTCGGGGCGTCGAACTCCCCGGAGGCAGGAGCGGCGTCGGGGATCGCCGCGGGTGAGTCGGGGTGGTTGTCGTCGTCGGGCGGGGCCAACGCGCCTGCCGAGGGGTCGTCTTTCTGAGTTGTCATGGGTCTCCTGTGGCGGTCGTGGCACAGTGTCGATCGAAAACAGACATGGCCGATTCGATCGCAGAACTGAGGGGATGATGCCCGCGATGGGTGGGCTGCCTGTCACGCGGAGCGCCACGCGTCGGTTATGACGTGGCTCACACCGCCCGAACAGTATCACCGATTGGCGACAATAGATATATTAAACGTCGCCCGCGTGTACCGCAGCGCAACGAAACGGGAACGAACCCGACGTCAGCCCTGGTAGCCCATCCGCCAGCTCACTGCATCCGCGGCGGCAACGACCTGCGGCGCGATCTCCCGCGCCTTTTCTTCACTCAGCCGATAGACCGGACCGGAGACACTCACGGCGGCGATGACGGCTCCCAGGTGATCGCGCACCGGTGCCGCGACCGCGGTCAACCCTTCCTCGAACTCCTCGATCGTGAGGGCGTAGCCGTCGCGCGCGACGAGCGCCAACTCGCGATCGAGGTCCGCAACCGAGGTGAGTGTGCGTTTGGTCAGCGTGTCCAGACCGGCCGCCTTGATGAGGTCATGTCGCTCCTCGTCCGAGAGGTGCGCGATCAGGACCTTGCCACTTGACGTCGCATGCAGTGGCGTGAGCTCGCCGACCCAGTCGTGGGCACCGATCGCCGACGGACCGCGGGCCTGGTCGAGGTTGACCGCATAGTGCGACCGCAGCACCGCGATGTTGACCGTTTCGCCGACATCGGCGGCGAGCTGCCGAGCGATCTCCTGGCTCTGCCGAGTGATGTCGAGGCTGCCGGACACGGCATTGGCCAGACGCAGGATGCCGAACCCGAGCTTGTACTTGCCCCGGTCCTGGGTCTGCTCGACCATCTCGCGGTCTTCGAGCGCGGCAAGTAGACGCGACGCGGTGGACTTGTGAACACCCAGGTCGCCGGCCACCTCGGTGACTCCCGCTTCGCCGAGTTTCGCGAGGATCTCCAGCGCGTGCAGCGCCCGATCGACCGACTGCACACCTCCACCCGTGACCTCAGAACCAGCGTTGCCCATGACGCAACCATACGCAGATAACACGTTGTTGCCCAATCAGCAACTCGACGCACGATGAGCACCGGTTTACGTTTTCTCTTGACGGGCCTCGTACCAGCCTTTACCTTGGTATATCAGTTGTCGACTTATTGTTTCCCATCTCCGAGCAGCCCGCGTCTTCCACCCGACCGATTCCGATCAGGAGACTCCCCGCCATGTCGCACCACCTCACCCTGACCCTGAGCTGCCCGCAGCGACCCGGAATCGTGCACGCCGTCAGTTCCTTCCTGTTCGCGCACAACTGCGACATCGTCGAGCATCAGCAATTCGACGACCCGCTCAGCCGCTCGTTCTTCCTGCGGACCACCTTCGTGTGCGCCGACGACGAGATCGACGCGACCCGACTGACCAATCAATTCCATTCGGTCGCCACCAATTTCGGGATGACCTTCCGGTTCGACGACGCGACCGCCCCACGGGTGATCGTGATGGTCTCGAAGCTCGGACATTGCTTGAACGACTTGATCTTCCGGTGGCGGGCCGGCACTCTCGGCGGCGAACTCGTGGCCGTTGTCTCCAACCATGAGGTGTTGCGCCCCATGGCCGAGGCGGCCGGACTGCCCTTCCACCACGTGCCGGTCACCCCCGGCACCAAGCCCGAGGCCGAGGCACGTCTCCTGGAACTCGTCGATGACCTCGAAGCCGATCTCGTGGTGCTCGCTCGCTACATGCAGGTCCTCTCCGATGCGACCTGCACCGCGCTGCGTGGCCGCGCGATCAACATCCACCACTCGTTCCTGCCGGGGTTCAAGGGCGCCAAGCCCTACCACCAGGCCTACGACCGAGGCGTGAAACAGGTTGGCGCCACCGCACATTACGTCACCCCGGACCTCGACGAGGGCCCGATCATCGAGCAGGAGGTGATCCGCATCGACCACTCCTACGACCCGTCACGACTGTCGACGGTCGGTCAGGATGCCGAGGCGCTCGCGCTCTCGCGAGCGGTGCGCTGGCATTGCGAGAACCGCGTCCTCCTCCACGGACATCGGACGGTCGTCTTCAGTTGATGTCCCTCACCAGGGGCTTCGAGACGCGTCGGGCTCGCTTCGCTCACTCGTCGCCCTCAGCCGGCGGGCTAAACACCGATCCCTGAGGTCCGAGCGGGCCAAACTCCGATCCCTGAGGTGCGAGGCGCTAGCCGAGCCACGAAGGGCCTGGTGACGAGCAAGCGGTCCGCGCCCACCTCACACGATCGAACGAATCGTCTCCTCAAACCCGACCACGTGATCCAACGCGATCTGCGCCGCGGCGTCCGCGTCACCGCCGGCGATGGTGCGCAGGAGGTCGATGTGTTCCTGCACATGCTGCGCGACGGTCGGCAACCGGTCGAGGAACATGCAGAAGATCCGGGTGGCGAGGTTGTCGTAGCGGATCAGTACATCCTCGAGGTGCGGGTTGCCCGCAGCCCGGTAGATGGCGCGGTGGACGTGCAGGTCCCAGCGCATGAGTTCGTCACGGGTGATGTTCGCGACGTCGAGTGCGGCGATCCGGTCGGCAAGGTCGAGCATCTGCTGCCGACTCGACGACGACGCCGACTGTGCGGCGGTCCGGGCGGCGACCGGTTCGAGGTTGACCCGGATCTGCGAGATGTGGCGTAGATCGGCGACGTCGACGCCGGTGGCGAAGGTGCCGCGCCGGGGAAAGGAGACGACGAGCCGATCGGCTTCGAGCCGTTTCAGTGCCTCGCGGACGGGGGTGCGTCCGACGCCGAGTTCGGTCGCGAGGTCGCTCTCGACAATCGCCTCGTTGGGCTTGATGTCGAGCATGATCAGTTTGTCCTGGATGGTCAGGTACGCGCGGTCGGCCAGCGATGCCGGCTCGGTCTCGAGTCCGAAGTCATCCGCGTCCACAGCAGTCATGGCCGAATGATATATCAATCCGGTTACAGGAGAGCCCGGACCGCCTGCTCGAATCCGATGACATGGGCACGAGTGAGGTCGACGGCCACCTGCTCATCGCCGTCGACGATCGCTTCGATCAGCGGAATGTGTTCACGCACATGCCCGGCGACGTCGGAGAGCCGATCGAGGAACAGACACCAGATCCGGGTGGCGTGTGCGTCGAGGCCGACGAGGATCTGCTCGAGGTGCGGGTTGCCCGCCGCGCGGTAGATCGCCCGGTGGACGTAGACGTCGCGCCGCAGTACGTCCCGCGGGTCGTCGGTGTCATCGATATCCGCGATCTCGCGGGCCAGCGCGGCGAGGTGCGCACGTGCGTCGGGTGTCGCAGTTCGTGCGGCGCGGCCGGCCGCGGTGGGCTCGAGTTGTTTGCGGACCTCGGAGATATCGGCGAGATCGGTCATGTCCACGGCGGTGGCGAACGTGCCGCGTCGCGGGTAGGCCACCACGAGTCGTTCGCGTTCCAGGCGTTTCAGCGCCTCACGAACCGGTGTGCGACCAAAACCCAGGTCCGCGGCGAGCCGATCGTCGTTGATCGGTTCGCCCGGACGGATGTCGAGCATGATCAGCCGCTCGAGCAGGATCTCGTAGGCCCGCTCCGCGTTCGTCGCCGGAACCGGCGATATCTCGCCGATCGATCCGGTTGGTCCTACCGCAAATTCTGCCTGCACCAGAGTCACTTTCACTCCTATCCGCCTCGGTCGACGCCATTCTGTTGACGTGATCGCGATCTGATCGTACTCTATCCAACAGTTGATATACCAGTTACGGATCAACTGGTGGACCAGGAAGGCGAACCCCTTGACTCTCGACATCGCGACCAGCGCCCCGGCGCCGACCGCCAACCCCCTTCTCACCCGGCAACTCGCCGATCTCGACCCGGCCGTGTACGGGGCGATCGCCGACGAACTCGGCCGCCAGCAGGGCACTCTGGAGATGATTGCGAGCGAGAACTTCGCGCCGCTGGCCGTGATGCAGGCGCAGGGGTCGGTCCTGACCAACAAGTACGCCGAAGGCTATCCGGGCCGTCGTTATTACGGTGGCTGCGAGCACGTCGATGTCGTCGAACAGCTCGCCATCGATCGCATCAAGTCGTTGTTCGGCGCCGAGTACGCCAACGTGCAACCGCATTCGGGTGCGCAGGCCAACGCCGCGGCGATGGCGGCGCTGCTCACGCCGGGCGACACCATCCTCGGTCTCGATCTCGCCCACGGTGGTCACCTCACCCACGGGATGAAGCTGAACTTCTCCGGCAAGCTCTACGATGTGGCCGCCTACCACGTCGGCGAGACCGATCACCGGGTCGACATGGTCGAGGTGGAACGTCTTGCGCACGAACGCAAGCCGAAGCTGATCATGGCCGGATGGTCCGCGTACCCGCGGCAGTTGGACTTCGCCGAGTTCCGGCGGATCGCCGACGAGGTCGGCGCCTACTTGATGGTCGACATGGCTCACTTTGCCGGTCTGGTCGCCGCCGGCCTGCACCCGTCGCCCGTGCCGCACGCTCATGTGGTCACCTCCACCACCCACAAGACCCTCGGCGGTCCCCGCGGCGGCATCATCCTCACCAACGATCCGGCGCTGGCCAAGAAGTTCAACTCGTCGGTGTTCCCCGGCCAGCAGGGCGGCCCGCTCGAGCACGTGATCGCCGCCAAGGCCGTCTCGTTCAAACTCGCCGCCGAACCCGAGTTCGCCGAACGTCAGCAACGCACTCTCGACGGCGCCCGTATCCTCGCCGACCGTCTGCTGCAAGAGGATTCGAAGGCCGCGGGCATCAACGTGGTCTCCGGCGGCACCGACGTCCACCTCGTGCTGGTGGATCTGCGCGACTCCGAACTCGACGGCCAGCAGGCCGAGGACCGGTTGCACCGCGTCGGAATCACCGTGAACCGCAACGCCGTTCCGTTCGACCCGCGGCCGCCGATGATCAGCTCCGGTGTCCGCATCGGCACCCCGGCACTGGCGACCCGCGGCTTCGACCTCGACGCCTTCGCCGAAGTCGCCGACGTCATCAGCCACGCGCTGCGCCCGGATACCGGCGACGACGCCCTGGCCGCACTGCGCGACCGGGTCGACGTGCTGGCCGCCCGATTCCCGCTCTACCCCGACCTCGACGCTGTTCAGGAGACGCTGTGACGACAGATCCCTCGGTGCATCGCCCCGGCGCGCACCTCCCCGATCACCCCGACTTCCTCTGGCGCACACCCGAACCCAAGAAGTCCTACGACGTGGTGATCGTCGGCGGCGGCGGCCACGGTCTGGCGACGGCGCACTACCTCGTCAAGAACCACGGCATCACCAATGTCGCGGTGTTGGAACGTGGTTGGCTGGCCGGCGGCAACATGGCCCGCAACACCACGCTGATCCGCTCCAACTACCTGTGGGATGAGAGCGCACAGATCTACGAGCACGCCCTCAAACTGTGGGAGGGCCTCGAGGAGGATCTCGAGTATCCGATCCTGTTCAGCCAGCGCGGAGTGCTCAACCTCGCACACAGTCTGCAAGACGTCCGCGACAGCGTGCGCCGTGTAGAGGCCAACAAGCTCAACGGGATCGACGCCCAATGGGTCGACCCCGACGAGGTCAAGAAGCTGTGCCCGCTGGTCAACATCTCCGGCGACATCCGCTACCCCGTCCTCGGCGCCACCTACCAGCCCCGCGCGGGCATCGCCAAACATGATTACGTCGCATGGGGATTCGCCCGCCGCATCGACGAGGCCGGCGTCGACATCATCCAGAACTGTGAGGTCACCGGCTTCACCACCGACGGCGACCGGGTCACCGGCGTCAAGACCACCCGCGGAGACATCGCCGCCGGACAGGTCGCGCTCTGCGCCGCCGGACACACCTCCACCCTGACCGACATGCTCGGCATCCGCACCCCACTGCAGAGCCATCCGCTGCAGGCCTTGGTGTCCGAGCTGCTCGAGCCCGTGCACCCGACGATCGTCATGTCGAACGCGGTGCATGTCTATGTGTCCCAGGCCCACAAGGGTGAGCTGGTGATGGGCGCCGGTGTCGACTCCTACAACGGATACGGCCAACGCGGTGCCTTCCACATCATCGAACGCCAGATGGCCGCTGCGGTGGAGCTGTTCCCGGTGTTCGCCCGCGCGCATCTGTTGCGTACCTGGGCCGGCATCGTCGACGTGTGTCCCGACGCCTCCCCCATCGTCGGGCGTGGCGGACAGTACGAGAACCTCTATCTCAATGCGGGGTGGGGCACCGGCGGATTCAAGGTCACCCCCGGCCTGGGCTGGTGCCTGGCCGACACCATCGCCAATGACCGCCCCCACGACTACGTCGCGCCGTTCGGCCTCGACCGCTTCGTCACCGGCGCACTGGTCGACGAACACGGCGCCGCCGGCGTCGCCCACTGACACCCACCACGAACACAGGAGCGAGACAATGCAACTCATCGAATGTCCGTGGTGCGGCGTCCGGGAAGAGACCGAGTTCCACTACGGCGGCCAGGCCCACGTCGCCTACCCCGAGGACCCCCAGGCTCTCGACGACGAACAGTGGGCCCACTACGTCTTCTTCCGCGACAACCCCAAAGGCGTGTTCGCCGAACGCTGGAGCCACAGCGCCGGATGCCGGCGCTGGTTCAACGCCCTGCGCGACACCGCCACTTACAAGTTCCACGCCGTGTACCGCCTCGACGAGCAGAAGCCGAGCATCTCATGACCGCACCCATGCGCACCGCCACCGGTGGCCGCGTCGACCGCGACTCCACCCTCACCTTCACCTTCGGTGACCGCGAACTGACCGGGCATCGCGGCGACACCCTCGCCTCGGCGTTGCTGGCCAACGGAATCCACCAGGTGACCACCAGCATCAAACTCGGCCGACCACGCGGCTTCACCGCCGCCTGGGCCGAGGACACCGGCGGTCTGGTGCAGATCGAAGCACCGTTCCCCGAGCCGATGCTGCTCGCCACGACCGTGGAACTGTTCGATGGCCTCGTCGCCCGCGGCATCCCCGGCCAGGGTCGTCTCGCCGAGATCCCTGACACCGCAAAATACGATGCGACACATGTCCACACCGACGTGCTGATCGCCGGTGCCGGACCGTCCGGGCTCGCCGCGGCACTGACCGCCGCCCGCACCGGCGCCCGTGTCGTGCTCATCGACGAACAGAGTGAGGCCGGCGGCGCGCTGCTCGGCACCACCGACACCATTGACGGGCGGCCTGCCCTGGACTGGGTGGCCGACGCCGTCGCTGAGCTCGCCACCTACCCCGACGTCCTACATCTGCAGCGCACCACCGCATTCGGCCACTACGACGACGGGTTCGTCCTCGCCCTCGAACGGCGCACCGATCATCTCGGCAACGACGCGCCCGCCGCGATCAGCCGTCAGCGGGTGTGGCGGATCCGTGCGCGCCACATCATCGTCGCCGCCGGCGCCCACGAACGTCCGGTCGTGTTCTCCGACAACGACCGTCCCGGAATCATGTTGGCGCACAGCGCACGGACCTTCCTGCACCGCTACGGCGTGAAGGTCGGTCAGCAGGCGGTGGTGTTCACCACCAACGACAGCGCCTATGTCGCCGCCTTCGACCTGCACGCCGCCGGTGTCGCGATCAACGCCATCGTCGACGCCCGCACCGAGATCCCGCAGCGCTTGCTCGACGCCTGCGCCGAGCGCGGCATCACCGTGCGTCCCGGGTCCGTGGTGACCGGTACCCGCGGCAACGGCCGGGTCAGCCATGCACTGGTGACCGGGACCTCCGGCCCGCCCGTGCTCGCCTGCGACGTCCTGCTCGTCAGCGGCGGCTGGAACCCGGCGGTGCACCTGTTCAGCCAGGCTCGGGGACAGCTGCGCTACGACGAGGAGCTCGGCGCGTTCGTGCCCGGCGCCCCACTCGACGGGGTCAGTGTCGTCGGCGCCGCCAACGGCGTGTTCTCCACTCCCGGCGACATCAGTGACGGCCGCGAGACCGCAAACACGGTGCTCACCGAGCTCGGTTTCGAGACTCGTACCGCCACCACCCGCTCGTTGAGCAGCGCCGGAGCGCTAGCGGAGGCGCGTAGTCGAAACGAGCGCCCCGAGCAAACCACCCCCGGCCTCGTCCTCTGGCGCGTCCCCGAGGGCGATCCGACAACCCAATTCGTCGACGTCCAACGCGACGCCACCGTCGCCGACATCGCTCGCGCGATCGGCGCCGGCATCCGGTCGGTCGAACACATCAAGCGCTACACCACCATCGGCACCGCGCACGATCAAGGCAAGACGTCGGGCATCATCGCCTCCGGCATCACTGCCGAACTCCTCGGTGAACCAATCCAGGCGTTGGGCACCACCACCTTCCGGCCGCCGTACACCCCGGTCGCGTTCGCCGCGCTCGCCGGCCGCAGCCGCGGGCACCTGTTCGATCCCGAGCGGATCACCGCGGTCCACGAATGGCACGTCGCCCGCGGCGCAGTGTTCGAGGACGTCGGCATGTGGAAACGCCCCCGCTACTACCCACTGCCCGGCGAGGACATGGACGCCGCCGTCCTGCGTGAATGTGCCGCTGTGCGAGGCGGAGTCGGCATCCTCGACGGTTCCACCCTCGGCAAGATCGACGTCCAGGGACCGGACGCCGCGGTGTTCCTCGACATGCTCTACACCAACATGATGAGCACCCTGAAGGTCGGCATGATCCGCTACGGCGTCATGTGTGGCGTCGACGGCATGGTCATCGACGACGGCACCGTCATGCGCCTGGCCGAGGACCGCTACCAGGTGTTCACCACCACCGGCGGCGCCGCCCACATCCTCGACTGGATGGAGGAATGGCTGCAGACCGAATGGCCGCACCTCAAAGTGCGGATGACCTCGGTGACCGAGCAGTGGCACACCTTCCCCATCGTCGGACCGAAGTCGCGCGACGTCGTGGGTGCGGTGTTCGCCGATCTCGACGTCAGCAACGACGCCTTCCCGTTCATGGCGTGGCGCGACACCACCTTTGACGGTGTGCACATCCGCGTCGGGCGGGTCAGCTTCTCCGGGGAACTCGCCTATGAGGTCAACGTCACCGGCTGGCACGCACAAGCGGTGTGGGAGAAACTGATCGAGGCCGGCGAGCGCCACGGCATCACCCCGTACGGCACCGAGACCATGCATGTGCTGCGCGCGGAGAAGGGCTACCCGATCATCGGGCAGGACACCGACGGCACCGTCACCCCGCAGGATCTCGGCATGAGTTGGGCGGTTTCCAAGAAGAAGCCCGACTTCATCGGCAAACGCTCCTTCACCCGGGCCGAGAATCAGAACCCGCTGCGCAAGCAGTTCGTCGGGTTGTTACCCACCGACGCGACGACCGTGCTGCCCGAGGGTGCGCAGGTCATCGAGTTCGCCGCGGACGGCGAACTACCCCCGCCGCCGGTCCCCATGCTCGGCCACGTCACCTCGAGCTATCAGAGCGCCGAACTCGGCCGGCCCTTCGGGCTGGCGCTGGTCCAGGGTGGCCACGCCCGCATCGGTGACACCCTGCACGTCCCCCTCGACGGCACCCTCGTGTCGGTCGAGGTCACCAGTTCCGTTCTCGTCGACCCCGAAGGAGCACGCCGCGATGGCTGACACCCTGATCCGCCGAAGCCCGTTGCAGGCCTGGACATCCCGTCTCTCCCAGCTGCCCGAGTCGGTGAGCATCACCGAGGAACCGTTTGTCACGATGGTCGACCTCTGGGTCGACCCGGCCGGCCCCGCCGGCACCTCGGCGGCCGCCGTTCTGGGGATCACGGCACTGCCGACCACCCCGGGCACCGTCGTCGAAGGATCTGAGTCCTCGGTGATCTGGTTCGGTCCCGAGGAGTTCCTCGTCACCGGCGCCGGACTCGACGGTGAGTCCCTGGAAACCCGACTGCGGGAGGCGATCTCCGAGCAAGGAGGCGCCGCGGTCGACGTGTCCGCACAACGCACCGTCGTACGGCTGCGCGGCGAGCACGCCCGCGCGATCCTCGCCAAGGGATGTTCGCTGGACCTGCACCCGTCGGTCTTCACCCTCGGCTCTGCCACCCAGACCATGCTCGGCCTCGCCGGCGTGGTGCTCATCCCCGTCACCGACGACGGCACCGACTACCGCATCATCGTCCGATCCTCCTTCGCCGGCTACCTCGCCGACTGGCTGATCGACGCGAGTGAGGAGTACGGGGTGCGCTGGTAGCCGACATCAGCCACATCTCTCCGCACTGTTCGTGTGCACTGTGCACGCGAACAGTGCGGAAACGTGTGGCCCATGTCGGTAGCGCTCCGCGCGGTCCCTGAGCACCCACCAAATTCTCGGATCGAGCGCCCAAAGCGGCATCTGATATACAATCTCCGTGCACTGAAGTTTCAGAGCACGGAGATTGCGTTTCCACGATGAAAGGGGCGAGCCGGTGGCCGGTAACCGACTGCTCTCCGATCAGGCCTTCGACGCGATCCGGGACAAGATCGTCACGCTCGACCTGGCGCCCGGCGCACCCATCGAAGAGGACAAACTCGCAGCGGAACTCGGCTTCGGGCGAACGCCCATCCGGGAGGCGGTCAAGCGCCTCGCCTACGGCCGGCTCGTGGTGATCTACCCTCGCAGCGGCAGTTTCGTCGCCGATCTCAATCTCACCGACCTCAAAGCGGTGTGCGACGTGCGGGAACGACTCGAGGGGCTAGCGGCCGAGCGAGCCGCCACCGAGGCCAGTTATGAAGAGCGACAAGAACTTCAGGAGCTCCTGAAGGTTCTCGACGAGACCAGCGATGCGTCGGTTCTGTTGGAACTCGATGTCGACGTGCACCGCGCGATCTACCGGATGTCACACAACCCGTATCTGCTCGACGCGTTGACCCAGAACCTCGACCTGTCGGTGCGCATGTGGAACCTCGCGCGCGAACGTCTGCCCGATCTCAATCATCACGTGCACACGCAGTCCGAAGTGCTGCAGGCAATCCTGGACCGCAACGGTGACCTCGCCCGGCAGTTGTCCGAGGCGCATGTCCGTGACTTCGAGAATGGGATCCGGGCGATGTTCTGAGCCCACCGCCACCGTCAGCGACGCTCGAGTCGGATCGTCACCGCTTTCGACACCGGGGTGTTCGATTCCCGGGCAACATGATCGAGCGGGACGAGCGGATTGGTCTCCGGATAGTAGGCGGCCGCGTTGCCGCGCGGGGTGGGATACGGCACGAGCCGGAAGTCGTCGGCCCGACGCTCCTCGATCGAGCCATCCTGCAACGTCCACTCCGAGATAAGATCCACCCTATCCCCCTCGGCGAAACCAAGGGCGGCGATGTCGTCGGCGTTGATCAGGATCACCCGCCGTCCACCCTTCACGCCACGGTACCGATCGTCGAGACCGTAGATGGTGGTGTTGTACTGATCGTGGCTGCGCATCGTCTGCAGAATCAGCCGACCCTCGGGTACCGGCAGCCAATAGAGTTCGTGCGCAACGAAATTGGCTTTGCCGGTACGCGTCTCGAACCTGCGATCGTCGCGCGGTGGATGCGGGAGGACGAAACCGTCGGGTTGACGCACCCGTGTGTTGAAGTCGGCGAATCCGGGTACGACGCGGGAGATGGAGTCGCGGATGCTGTCGTAGTCGGACGCGAACCGTGCCCACGGCACCGCGTGTTCAGCGCCGAGCAGTGTCTGGGCGAGTTCGCAGACGATCCGCACCTCGCTGCGCAGCTCGTCGCTCGCCGGCTTCAGGCTGCCGCGCGACAGATGCACCACCGACATCGAATCCTCGACGGTCACAAGCTGTTTGCGCCCGCCGGACAGATCCTTGTCGGTGCGGCCCAGCGACGGCAGGATCAACCCGGTCCGGCCGGTCACCGCATGGGATCGGTTGAGTTTCGTCGACACCTGGACGGTGAGCGAACACCGCCGCAGTGCGGCCTCGGTGACCTCGGTGTCCGGGGTGGCGGCCACGAAGTTGCCGCCCATCGCCATGAACACGCCGACCTTGCCGTCGCGCATCGCGCGGATGGCATCGACCGCGTCGTAGCCGTGGTTGCGGGGACTGGTGATCCCGAACTCGGCGTCGAGCGCCTGCAGAAACGATTCGGGCATCTTCTCCCAGATGCCCATAGTGCGGTCGCCCTGCACGTTGGAATGCCCACGCACCGGGCACACTCCGGCGCCCGGCTTGCCGATCATCCCCCGCATCAGCAGAAGGCTGGTGGCGTCCTGAATCGTCGCAACCCCGTGGGTCTGCTGCGTCAGGCCCATCGCCCAGCAGATGATGGTCTTCGACGACCGGATCAGCGCCTCTGCGGTCTCGTCGAGCTGTTCACGCGTGAGCCCCGTCGCGCGGATGACCTCGTCAAGGTCGACCTTGCGCATGTGGGCGGCATAGTCGTCGAAGCCGGCGCAGTGCTCGTCGATGAACGCCTGGTCCAGCACGCTGCCGGGAGTGAGGTCCTCGGCGTCGAGGAGCAGCTTGGCCAGCCCCTGGAAGAGCGCCTGGTCGCCGCCGATCCTGATCTGCAGGAATTCGTCGGCGATCGACACCCCGTCCCCCACGACGCCGTGCACCTTCTGCGGATCCTTGAACCGCAGCAACCCAGCCTCGGGCAGCGGGTTGATGGCAATCACCCTGGCGCCGTTGGCTTTCGCCTTCTCCAGCACCGACAACATGCGCGGGTGGTTGGTGCCCGGATTCTGTCCGGCGATGAGGATGAGGTCGGCCTGCTCGAGGTCGGGTACCGACACCGACCCCTTGCCGATCCCGATACTGTCCACCAGGGCACTGCCCGACGATTCGTGGCACATGTTGGAGCAGTCGGGCATGTTGTTGGTGCCGAACGCCCGGATCAGGAGCTGGTAGACGAACGCCGCTTCGTTCGAGGTCCGGCCCGAGGTGTAGAACGCCGCGGCATCCGGGGTGTCGAGAGCCTGCAGTTCGTCGGCGATCAGCCGGTAGGCGTCGGCCCACCCGATGGGCGTGTAGTGGGTCGAGCCCGGACGCAGCACCATCGGATGGGTGAGCCGCCCCTGCTGCCCGAGCCAGTAGTCGGTGCGGGTCAGCAGATCATCGACGGAGCGCTGGGCAAAGAACTCCGGGTCCACGCGGCGGGTCGTGGCCTCCTCGGCGACCGCCTTCGCGCCGTTCTCGCAGAACTCGGCGTGCTTGCGGTGTCCCGGGGTCTCCGGCCACGCGCATCCCGGACAGTCAAATCCATTGCGCTGGTTCAGCTTCACCAGGGTTCGCGCGGTCCGCACCACGCCCATCTGCTCGATGCCGCGCTGCAACGACACTTTCACGGCGGGCACGCCCGCGGCATAGGACTTTTCGTGCGTGACGACAACGTCGGCTTCGTCGAACTCGTAACGATCGATGGTGCTCACGCCTTTCAGTATTGCCGAGTCATCGATCAGAGCACCAAGCAGAGTCGGAAGGCGTCATAGATGGCGGCGTGGATGTTGCGGCTGGCGACCGCGTCGCCGAGCCGGAAGAGCTGATAATCGCCCTCGGGGTTGCGGGACACCTCCTGCGGCCGGGTGTCCAGCAGCGCCTGCTGGTCGACCTCGCCGAGGTTGGTGGAACCGGGTACGAGTTCGAAGTACAGGTCGTCGAGCGGCAGCGTGCCGTGTTCGACGACGACCTGGTCGACGGTGCGCTGCCGGGTGACCTTCGCGTACTCGTTGTAGAGGTCGACCTCGAGGCGACCGTCGGCGCGCCGCACCCCGGTGACCCGTTCGTTGAGGGTGACCCGGACATCGTGTTCGGCGAAGGCCTTGAAGTAGCCCGGGTAGTTGACGCCACCCACGTCCGGGGCCAAAGTGCGCTCCGGCGTGACGAATTCGACTGGGACGCCCGCCTTGGCGATGACCTCGGCGACGTCGAGGCCGGGGTGGCCGCCGTTGTCGTCGTAGAGCAGGACGTCGCCGCGCGGGCGCACCGCGCCGCACAGGATGTCCCAGCCGTCGGTGACCAGTTGCGCTCCCTCGCTGAGGAAGTCGGTGTTCGGCATGCCGCCGGTGGCGATCACGACGATGTCCGGGTTCTCCGCGAGTACGTCGTCGGCTTCGGCGTAGGTGCTCATCCGGATGTCGACGTCGAGGAGTTTGCACTCGGCCAGGCGCCAGTCGATGATGCTGATCAGGTCCCGCCGCCGCGGCGACGACGACGCGAGACGGACCTGTCCGCCGGCCTGGTCGGCGGCCTCGAAGACCACGACCCGATGGCCGCGCTCCCCCAACACCCGTGCGGCTTCGAGTCCGGCCGGTCCCGCACCGACCACGACCGCAGTCTTGGCAGGTCCGGTGGACGCCGGGACATGGTGCGGCAGTCGGTCTTCGCGGCCGGTGGACGGGTTGTGGATGCACTTGGCGTCGCGGTTCTGGTAGATCTCGTCGAGGCAGTACGTTGCGCCGACGCAGGGTCGGATGCGATCCTCCTCGCCCGCTTGCATTTTCGCGACGATGTGCGGGTCGGCGATGTGTGCGCGGGTCATGCCGACGAGGTCGACGAGTCCGTCGCGGATGGCGTGCCGGGCGGTGGAGACGTCGTTGATGCGGGAGGCGTGCATGACGGGGATGTCGATGGCCGCCTTGACCGCGCCGGCGAACTCGAGGTGCGGTGCGACCGGTGTGCCCATCGGCGGGATGACCCGGGAGAGCGCTTCGTCGCTGGCCATATAGCCCTTGATGACGCTGACGAAGTCGATGCCCTCGGCGGAGACCCGCTTGAGGATGTCGAGGCCCTCCTCGTAGCCGAGTCCGCCGGGCATGTCCTCATCGAGGGACATCCGGATACCCACGGCGAAGTCGGGCCCGGCCGCCTCGCGGACGGCCCGAATCACGCGCAGCGGGAAACGAAGTCGGTCCTCGATGCGGCCCATGCCGTACTCGTCGTCGCGGGTGTTGGTCAGCGGCGACCAGAACGAGTCGAGGAGATGGGTGTAGGCCTCGAGTTCGATGCCGTCGAGTCCGGCCTCGCGACACCGGGCGGTGGCATCGGCGTAGGCCTTGACGATGCGGTCCATGTCCCACTCTTCGGCCGCCTTCGGGAAGGCGCGGTGGGCGGGTTCCCGGATGGGCGAGGGCGCGATCACCGGGAGCCAGTCGCCGTCGTAGTTGCTGGTGCGACGGCCCAGGTGGGTGATCTGGCACATGACGGCGGCGCCGTTTTCGTGCACGCCGTAGGCGAGTTCGCGCAGCCACGGCACGATCTCGTCCTTGTAGACGTGCAGGTTGCCGAACGCAGCGGGACTGTCGGGTGCGACGACGGCCGAGCCGCCCATCATGGTCAGTCCGATGCCGCCCTTGGCCTTTTCCTCGTGGTAGAGGCGGTAGCGCCGTTTCGGCATGCCGTCCTCGGTGTAGGCCGGTTCGTGCGAGGTGCTGACCACTCGGTTACGCAGCGTGACGTTCTTCAACGTGAAGGGCTGGAGCAACGGGTCAACGATCTGGTGAGACATATTGGGCTGTCCTTCTGAAATATTTACGTGATGCTCTAACACATCATCATGTGTGTAACGTATGCCACATGCTCGGCGCCGTCAACCCGAAAATGGCACATTTATGGGGGTTGACCGGCATAGCAGGCGAAACGTAGCCTTTTGATATATCAATTGCCGGGCAAACCTGCCGCTACTTGAGGAGAACGCTGTATGGGATCACCGCGTGTCGTGATCATCGGGGCCGGCATTGTCGGCGCCAATCTCGCCGATGAACTGACCGCCCGCGGGTGGGATCAGGTCACCGTGCTCGACCAGGGTCCCCTGCCGTTGACCGGCGGATCGACCTCGCACGCGCCCGGGCTGGTGTTCCAGACGAACGGGTCAAAGACGATGACGCAGCTCGCGCAGTACACCGGGGAGAAGTTCCGCGGCCTCGACGTCGACGGTCAGTGGTGCTTCAATCCGGTGGGTGGGCTCGAGGTCGCCACCACCGAGGCCCGGCTCGCCGAGCTCTACCGCCGGCAAGGATGGGCGACGTCGTGGGGTGTCGAGGGCCGGGTCATCGATCCCGAGGAGTGCGCCAAGCTGCATCCGCTGCTCGATCCGTCGCGGATTCTCGGTGGCCTCTACGTCGAGACCGACGGCCTGGCCAAGGCGTCGCGGGCGGTCATCGCGTTGGCGCTCCGCGCGCAGAGTCGTGGTGCGGTGTTCCGCGGTTCGACGAAGGTTGTCGGCGTCGAGCAGAGCGGCGGCCGGGTCACCGGTGTGCGCACCGACAACGGAGTCGTGCCCGCCGACATCGTCGTCTCCTGCGGCGGGTTCTGGGGCGCGGAACTCGGCGAACTGGTCGGGATGTCGGTGCCGCTGCTGCCGCTCGCTCATCAATACGCCAAGACCAGCCAGATCCCGGAACTGGTGGGCCGCAACACCGAGGCGTCCGAGGCCGGCTTCCCCATCCTGCGCCACCAGGATCAGGACCTCTACTTCCGCGAGCACGTCGACCGCCTCGGCATCGGCTCCTACGCACACCGCCCGATGCCCGCCGATGTGGCGGAGTTGCCCGGTGGCGAGGTCGGTGAGGACGCGATGCCCTCGATGCTCGCGTTCACCGAGGAGGACTTCGCACCCGCGTGGGCGGAATGCCAGAAACTGTTGCCCTGCTTGGAAACCGCCGAGGTCGATCGCGCCACCGGCTTCAACGGCATCTTCTCCTTCACCCCCGACGGCGGACCGCTGGTCGGCGAATCCCCCGACGTCGCCGGCTTCTGGATCGCCGAAGCCGTGTGGGTCACCCATTCCGCGGGTATCGCCCGCTCGGTCGCGCAGCTGCTCGTCGACGGTCGCTCGGAGATCGAGCTGCACGGCTGCGACGTCCACCGCTTCGAGGAGATCCAACTCGACCCCGGCTACGTGTCGGAGACCTCGCAGCAGAATTTCGTCGAGGTCTACGACATCCTGCATCCGTTGCAGCCCAAGGAATCCCCGCGCAATCTGCGGGTCAGCCCGTTCCACGCCCGGCAGGTCGAACTCGGTGCCTTCTTCCTGGAGAGCGGCGGGTGGGAACGCCCGCATTGGTATGAGGCCAACGCGGCACTGCTCGACGACCTGCCCGCGCAGTGGCAACCGCCGGCCCGCGACGAGTGGTCGGCGATGTTCCACTCCCCGATCGCGGCCGCCGAGGCGTGGCGCACGCGCACCGCCGTCGCCATGTACGACATGACCCCACTCCGCCGTCTGGAGGTCTCCGGCCCGGGGGCACTGGCGCTGCTCGACCGACTCACCACCGGCAAGATGGACAAGTCCGTCGGGGCGGTCACCTATACCCTGGCGCTCGACGACGCCGGCGGCATTCGCAGCGACCTCACCGTTGCACGCCTGTCCGACAGTGTGTTCCAGGTCGGCGCCAACAGCAACCTGGATCTGGACTACCTGCGCCGTCAGGCACCGCAGGACAATTCGGTGTCGATCCGCGACATCACCGGTGCCACCTGCTGCATCGGGTTGTGGGGTCCCTACGCCCGGGAGGTCGTCGAGGCACTCTCGCTCGACGACTTCAGCAACGAGGGCTTCAAGTACTTCCGCGCCAAGCATGTTCGGATCGGCGGCATTCCGGTGACCGCGATGCGTCTGTCATATGTCGGCGAACTCGGTTGGGAGCTCTACACTTCCGCCGAGTACGGCCAGAAACTCTGGGACGTGCTCTGGGCACAGGGACAGCAGCACGGCATCATCGCCGGCGGCCGGGCCGCGTTCAACAGCCTGCGGATGGAGAAGGGTTACCGCTCCTGGGGCACCGACATGACCACCGAACACAACCCGTACGAGGCCGGCCTGGGCTTCGCGGTCCGACGACAGAAGGGCGAGTTCGTGGGCCGAGATGCCCTCGACGGCATCTCCGAGGACACCGTGGCACGACGACTCGCCTGCCTCACCATCGACGACAAGACCACCGTCATCCTCGGCTCCGAACCGGTCTACCTCGACGGCGCACCCGCCGGGTACGTCACCAGCGCCGCGTTCGGCCACACCGTGGGTGCGCCCATCGCCTACGCGTGGCTGCCGTCGTCGGCCACGGTCGGCACCACCGTGGAGATCGGCTACTTCGACCGGCGGGTGCCCGCAACCGTCGTCGCCGAGCCCCTCGTCGACCCGGAGATGGCGAAGATCCGCGCTTGACGCTCACCGGGACGCCGTAGCTCTTGACCTTCCACCTTGCCTGACCTACCGTTGTTGCACGGCTAGTATATCACTTGCCGATCAGAGTTCAGCCGCTGAGCGAAGGGAACCGAATCTCCGATGACCGTCAGCGTTTTCGACCTGTTTTCGGTGGGCATCGGGCCGTCGAGCTCACACACCGTGGGACCGATGCGGGCCGCCGCCCGATTCATTGCCGATCTGCGCACCCTCGGCGCGCTCGACGAGACGAGTGACGTCCGCGTCGACCTCTACGGTTCGCTGGCCGCCACCGGAGCCGGCCATGGCACGATGACCGCCGTTCTGCTCGGCCTCGAGGGGCATCTGCCCGAGGAGATCGAGACCGACGCGATGGAATCCCGCGTTGCTGCGATGCGCGACACGGGATGTATCGAACTCGGTGGAGTTCGACGAATCTCGCTCACCGAGGACGACCTGATCCTACGGCCGTTGACTGTTCTGCCGTGCCACCCCAACGGCATGACGATCACCGCGCTCGGCAGCGATGGCACGGAATTGCATCGGGAGACCTACTTTTCGATCGGCGGCGGCTTCGTCGTGACCGAGGCCGAGAGCCGCGAGACTGCGGTCGACACCCCGGTCACTTCCGGACTGAGCTTCGACTCCGGCAAACAACTCCTCGAGCTGTGTGACGAGTTCGGTTCCAGCATCAGCGAACTCATGCTGTCGATCGAATCCGAGTCGCGCACGGTCGCCGAGATCCATGACCGGCTGCTGCACATCCGCGACGTGATGGTCGACTGCGAGCGCCGCGGCATCGCCCGCGACGGCAATCTACCCGGCGCCCTGCAGGTCCGCCGTCGCGCCAAGGCGTGGTTCGAGCGGCTCGACGCCGAAGATCCCAACCGCGCACCGGAGTTCGCCGAGGACTGGGTGAATCTTGTTGCGCTGGCGGTCAACGAGGAGAACGCCTCCGGCGGACGGATCGTGACCGCCCCGACGAACGGCGCCGCGGGCATCGTGCCGGCAGTGCTGCACTACGCGACCCACTACACCACGGCCGGTCGCGCCGATCCCGACGCCACCGCGATCCGATTCCTGCTCACCGCCGGCGCGGTCGGCTCCCTCTACAAGCAGCGTGCCTCGATCTCCGGCGCCGAGGTCGGCTGCCAGGGCGAGGTCGGCTCCGCAGCGTCGATGGCCGCCGCCGGCCTGGCCGAAATCCTCGGCGGCACACCCGAACAGGTGGAGAATGCCGCGGAGATCGCGATGGAGCACAGCCTGGGCCTGACGTGCGATCCCATCGGCGGACTGGTACAAATCCCGTGCATCGAACGCAACGCCATCTCGGCCGGCAAGGCCATCAACGCGGCACGAATGGCGCTGCGCGGGGACGGCACCCACCGGGTGAGCCTCGATCAGGTCATCGAAACCATGAAGACCACCGGCGCCGACATGCACTCCAAGTACAAGGAGACCTCGACCGGTGGTCTCGCCGTCAACGTACCGGTCAATTTCGTCGAATGCTGATCTCCCCCAACGCTCGAGCCCGAGGAGGCACCCTGATGCCCGACGCCAAGATCATCGACCTGCTCTGGCCGCTGCCGGAGACCGCGGCCGATCTGCTGCGCACCAGCCCGAATCCGCAGCAGGTGTTCCGCCCCGATGTCCATGGCGGCGTGCTCGACCTGCTCCTGCGGGCCACCCCGCACCGCGGCCACGCCTTCGTCGTCTTCCAACTACTCTCCCCGCGACTGCCGGGGTGCCACGACCCGTCCCCGGACACGGTCGCGGAAGTGGTTGCGCTGCTTGAGCAGTTCGAGGTGTCAGAGGTCGCCCTCCATGGAACCTTCGGCCGCAATTGGCGAGCCGTCGTGACCCACGCCTTCGATGTGGCCGATCGGGTCGACGACAACGGCGTACCCTCCACGCCGCTCGCCACCGACAGTCATCGTCGCTTCGGCGCCTGGGTGCACGCCCGCGAGGCCGCAGCCGAGCACGACCGCCTCGATCAGTGGTACCGGGCGCAGGCCGCCGCATGGGAACCGCGCTTCGGATACCTCACCGGCACAGCGGGACACGACCCGATGACCCTCGAGCCGGTGGTCACCGTAAGGGATGCGGCTGCGGCACTGTCCATCGCCGACCTGGCCGGTCGCGGCAGGTTCACACACGAACATTTCGCGACTCTCGTCGAGCCGGGGCGGCGGCAGTCGGCCACCCTAATCACCTTGGCCGACGCACGAGTATAGGTAGGTCGACCGACGACTTCAGCTGCGGCAGAACAAACAAACGCTCCACGCCACTACCGAAGTAATTCGACCGGGTCTGTCACCCGCAGTCCCATATGCTCAGCGACGTTCTTCATCCCCAAGTCGTGTGTCGCCACCGTCACCGATTCCCCGATGATCAGCGCCGTCGCCAGGTGCAGTGCATCAAGGGTTTTGACGTGCCGTTCAACGGATTCGGCGACCGTATGGGTTGCACGGCTGAGCTCGATCAAGCCGACCCGATCGAGTAGTGGTGCTGCGTCTCCGGGTGATCTGTTGTCGCGCCGCAAGACCCGGATGACTTCAGTGCGCAAGAGGCGTGACGAGATGAAGGTTGCGCCCGACGACCGCATCCACGATTGCAGCTGCACCCGTTCGGGCACGTCCAGGATCGTGCGGAGAGCCACCGAGGAGTCGAGGTAGATGAGAGAATCGGCCACCGGTCAGTGATCCCCACGCATCTCATCCAGCAATGCGGCGGCCTCCGCACCAGAATAGGTGGGCCCACCTGGGTGGTCGGGCCACGGAGCAGGATCGGCAGACGGGGGCGTGTACTGCCCATCGCGTTCCAGTCGCGCGAGCACGGTCTCCTCGTCTGCGACCACGCTGATCCGCCAGCGCGGCGTGCCCCGCTCAGTCACCACCACGTCATCGACGTCGGTGACCTGGTCGAGGACGGCCGCCGTCTGTTGATTGAGCTCGCGCTTGGTGATCGATCGCATGCAACCGAGAGTACTACTTTTGTCAGACATTGCCTCGCTGCGCGCAGTCTGAACCACTGAGGTCGGCCAGCGCTGCTTTCGCGTCCTCGAGCTCTTGACTGAGCTCCGCGATCCGGCGTTGCGCCGATTCCCGCGCCGAGTTGATCACCGCATCGACGGCGTTGATCGCGGCGTCGTCGCCGAGCTCACGCATGGCCTGCGCGACGCGGTCGGCGGTGACGACGGCGGGCTTGCCCTGACGCCGCGTGCCGTGCAACACCGACACGGTCCAGGTGTTGGTGCCGGTCGAGGTCACCGTGACACTGACCGCTGCTGGTGATGTCTTCCCGCGACGCGGGGCGGTCTTCGCGGGAGCGGGTTTCGGACTCTCGGGAGTCGCCGGCGCCGCGTCGGCTCGAGCTCCGGGTGCCGCAGCCGGCTTCGGTGCTGCGGCCGTCGGTGTCGTGACCCTCGATGTCGCGGCCCTTGCGGGCTCCCGATGCACGGGCGCAGCGGTTTTCGTTCCCGGGCGACTCTTGAGAAGCTCATCGGCCTCGAACGGCAACTCGTCGTCGACGCCCTTGGGCCGGACCGTGACCGTCGAGCCCGCGACGGCCACCACCCGCGCCGATGTTCCCGCGTCGAGACCCAACGACGACATCGGCTCCCGCAGATACACCGAGACCCTTTTACCCGCCGCGAGACCTGCTGCCAATGACGCCAGGTCGTCGGTTGTCAGTCCTTTGGCCTTCTGCGCACTCATGCATCCATGTTCGCACACGTGTGCGACACTGCTGCCCCTGCTGTCCGGCACGGCGCGACGATGAGGATGAACTACCCCCACGCCGCCAACGTGGTGCGTATCGCCGTGACGACCGCCAGCGGCTGGTCGAACACCGGGTGATGACCCGCGACAGGCAGCTCGACCACCAGCGCATCCGGACCGAACATCACCCGCATCTGATCGAGCAACTCATCGCTGATGATGCCGTTCTCGCTACGGAAGTAGGCGATCGGGTTCTGCGCCGTCGCCTGATCGAACGTCGTGCGGTGGCTCCTGCCGATTCGGTTGCCGTCGAACTTCCAACTCCACCCACCCTCGACTGATTTGAGCGACGAACGGGCGATGTGGTCGAACACGTACGGCTCGGTGGTGTCCTGCTCGGGGACCAGCCGGAACCGTGCCACGGCAGCATCGATCGTCGGGTACACCTTGGGCGCGGACTCGGGACGCTGCACCCGCATCTCCAGTTCCTCCGGAGTCAGGTCCCGGATCGGGGAATCGAAGATCATCACGCGATCCACGAGCTCGCCGCGGGTCGCCGACGCGTGAAACGCCACGATTCCACCCATGCTGTGTCCGACCAACACCGGGCGCCCGGTGATACCGCCGTGCTCGGCAACGGCGAGGACCTCGGCCACCCAGTCATCCGGTGAGTACTCGTTACGCCACTCGCTGTCGCCGTGCCCGGACAGGTCGAGGGCGACCACCCGACGGCCATCGGTGAGCTGCGGCGCAATGTGGTCCCACCAGCGAGAATGCGCCATACCGCCGTGCACCAGCACGATCCCCGGTCGGTTCGGCTCGCCCCACGCCCGATACGCGATCGACGCACCGTTCACGTCCACCCGTCCCGTATCCACGGGCACCGCCAACGCCTCGAGGAACCACTTCGGGGCCGCCTCAATCACATCGCTCATGAACCGACGCTACCGCGGTAGATGACGTGGCTCGTCGCCAAGTGTCCGGGTGGTCAGCATAGAGCTAGAGCAGCAACGTGCCCATATCGACCGCGAGCGACTGGCCGGTGACGAAGCGCGCCTCGTCGGAGCACAGCCAGGTGACGGCGTTGGTGATCTCTTCGGGCTCTACCGGGCCGTGCTCCATCACGTTCGCCATCCAGCCGCCGGGCGCGTCGTCGGACAGGTCCTTCTCGAAGAACTCGTTTTTGATCATCTTCGTCGCGACGCCCGCCGGGATCACCGTGTTGACCCGGACGCCGTGCTTGCCGAGCACCATCGCGAAGTTCCGCATCAGCGATAGGACGCCGGTTTTGGCTGCGCCGTAACCCATTTGCCCGGGGTTGAGCATCTCGGGCTTGTAGGCGACGCCGATGTAGCTCGACGTCGACCCGGTGATCACGATCGCGCCGCCACGGCCGCGCTCGATCAGACCCGGCGTGACGGCGCGCAGCAGGTAGTAAACGCCGTTGAGCATGATGCCGACCGAGTCGTGCCACGCGGCCATGTCGTGCTTCTTCTCGCCGTAGCTCGCCATCACGCCTGCGTTGGCGAGGACGATGTCGGGCCCGCCGAACTCCTCTTCGACGCGGGCAACCGCTGCCTCGACAGCTTCCTGGTCGCGGACGTCGCACTGGATCGGCAGCACCTTGGCGCCGAGACCTTCCAACTCCCGCGCGGTGTTGGCCAGATCGTCCGGAGTCGAGGTCGGATACGCCACCGAGTCGACCTGGGCGGCGATGTCGAGGATCGCGACGTTGGCGCCCTCCCGGGCCAACCGCAGCGCATGCGAGCGTCCCTGACCGCGGGCGCCTCCGGTGACCAGCGCCGTTTTTCCGTCGAATCGTGCCATCATGTCCTCCACTGTTGTCTCCGCCTCGTCGAGGCGATTGGCGCCTCACCCATAGTGACCTAGATAATATCAATCATACGCATAGATAGCACTCACATGAGCGAGTCGTCAGCTTGCCATCGCCTCGCGCAGTCCGGCGATCGTGACGATCTTCCGGCGGGGACTGCCTGCCGCCCGACCGGCGTCGCGCTCGACCTTGTCGATGGCCGCCCACCCTCCGGCGTCGATCGGTGTCACGCCCCGCGACGTCAGCAGGTCGACGACATCGTCGGGCGACCCGGCCGGCGTCGGCAGCGCTCCGGCGATGATGTCGGCGACCACCGACGCTGCCGTCTCCTGTCCGCAGAAACGGTTGGTGCCGATCCCGCCGGACGCGCCCCGCTTCAGCCAGCCGGCGACGTAGTGCCCGGGCACGGGTTCGCCGTCGTCGCCGACCACGCGCCCCTGCACATTCGGTACCACGCCCGCGACGTCGTCGAACGGGAGTCCATCCACCGCGACACCCCGGTAACCGATCGACCGGATCACCAGCCCCGCGGCGATCTCCGACGTCTCCCCGGTCGGCGCCACCCGACCCGACTCAGCATCAAATCCGTTGCGCACCAAACGGACTCCGGTGACAACGTCGTCGCCGACTATCTCGGCGGGCGCTGTCAGGTACCGGAACACGACGCGCCGGCCACTGCCTTCGGTTCCGCGTTCGGCATATTCGCGGGCGAGTCGGATCTTCGATCCGACAGTGCTGTCGATGCTGCCGTCCTCGAGCCGCGCGGTCACGGCCGGCGACAATTCCAGGTCGGCATCGTCTATGACGACGTCCACCCCGTCGACCAGTCCCATCGCCAGGAACTCCGAGTTGGTGTAGGCACCGTCGGCGACACTACGCCGGCCGAGAATCACCACTTCGCTGATCGACGACTTCCGCAAGGCCTCGAGCGCGTGCCCGGCGATGTCGGTGGCGGCGAGCTCATCCGGGTCGGTCAGCAGGATCCGCGCGACGTCCAGGGCGACGTTGCCGTTGCCGACAATCACCGCACGGTCGGAGGAGAGGTCGTAGACGTCGTCGCAGTGATCGGGATGCCCGTTGTACCAGGCGACGAAGTCGGTGGCCGCGACCGAACCCGGCAACGCCTCACCCGCGACGCCGAGACGCTTGTCCGTCGACGCGCCACTCGCATACAGCACGACGTGGTAACGCTCGGTGAGCTCGTCGTGGGTGATGTCCTTCCCGACATGCACGCCCAAGTGGTATCGGAAGTTCTTCTTGCGGGCCGTCCCGGAGAAGGTACGTTCGACGGTCTTCGTCGCCGCATGGTCGGGTGCGACACCCGCTCGGACCAGGCCGTACGGCGTCGGCAGCCGGTCGTACATGTCCACCCGCACCGCCGGATGGCGGATCAGTTCTTCAGCCGCATAGAAAGCTGCCGGACCCGCGCCCACGACGGCGACACGCACGTCGCCGTCGGGCAGCTTGGGTGTCCGCACCGGTTGCGGCTCACCGGCCTCGACGTCGTGGTCGAGGTAGTAGTCGGCGTTCAACCGCAGGTACGGCTCGTCGTCCTCGGCGAGCTCGTCGTCGGCGAAGATCGCGCCGACCGGGCACGCGTCGACGCACGCACCGCAGTCGATGCATGTGTCCGGATCGATGTAGAGCATCTCCGCCGTGCGGAACTCGGGTTCTTCGGGCGTCGGATGGATGCAGTTCACCGGACAGACACTCACACAGCTCGCGTCGTTGCAGCACGGTCGCGTGATCACGAACGCCATGGTCAGCGACCTTTCCAGACCGGTGTGCGCTTCTCCCGGAACGCGGTCGCGCCTTCCTTGGCGTCGTCGGAGGACCGGATCGGCTCGTAGATCTCCCACATCTTGTCGAAGCGTTCGGCGTTGCTCCAGTCGCGTGACGCGGTCCAGATCTGCTTGGTTCCGCGCACGGCCAGCGGACCGTTCTTCGCGATGCGCTCGGCGAGTTCGATCGCCACCGTCAGCGCATCGCCCTTCGGGGTGAGCCGGCTGATCAACCCGGCCTCGCGCGCCTGTTCGGCGTTGATGAAGTCACCGGTCAACGCCCACTCCAGACCGAGCGCGTAGGGGACGCGTTCGGGCAGGCGGAGCAGACCACCGCCGCCGGCGAGCAGACCGCGCTTGACCTCCGGCAGACCGAAGACCGCGGTCTCGGACGCGACGACCAGGTCGCAGGCGAGCACGATCTCGAAGCCACCCGCGATTGCGTGCCCTTCGACGGCGGCGATCATCGGTTTGGCCGGTGGTGTCTGCGCGATGCCGGCGAATCCGCGGTCCTCGATCGATGGGCGCTCCCCCGCGAGGAAGGCCTTGAGATCCATTCCGGTACAGAAGGTTCCACCCGCGCCGGTCAGGACGCCCGCGGTGAGTTCCGCGGTGCCGTCGAGTCGGTCCATCGCGTCGGCGATCGCCTGCGCGGTAGCCGTGTCGATCGCGTTCTTGACCTCGGGGCGGTCGATCGTGACGATCAGGACGCCGCCGCGGGTCTCGGTGTGAACTGTCATTTCGGTGCCATCCTGATTGCTCCGTCGAGGCGGATGACCTCGCCGTTGAGCATGCCGTTGTCGATGATCGCCAGGGCCAGGCGCGCGTACTCGTCGGGATCACCGAGCCGGGCCGGGTTCGGGATCTGCGCGGCCAAACCGTCGCGGATCTCCTGGGAGAAGCGGGAGAGAATCGGGGTGTCGAACACGCCCGGCGCGATCGAGTTGACGCGCACCAGCTTTCGCGCCAAGTCGCGGGCGGCGACCAGGGTCATGCCCACCACACCCGCCTTCGCCGAGGCGTATGGGATCTGGCCGATCTGGCCTTCCCACGCGGCCACCGACGCGGTCATGATCACCACGCCGCGCTCACCGTCGATGACCTCGTTGTTGACCATCCGGGCCGCACCCAGGCGCAGCACGTTGAAGCTGCCGATCAAGTTGGTGGTGATCAGCGAGGTGTAGGTCTCGAGTGACCCCGGTTGACCGTCACGTTCGACCACCCGCACGGTCCCGCCGCGACCGGCGCAATGCACCACGGTGCGCAGCGGAGCCCGCGCCTCGGCCAGGTCGAGCGCCGCGTCGACCGCGGCCGGATCGGCGACGTCGGCCGGTCCGAACTGAACCAGATCACCTAGCTCGGCCGAGACGTCGGCGCCCGCCGACGTCGGCAGGGCCACGGTGACGGCGTGGACCCCCTGCTCGACGAGACGTTTGACGGTGGCCAGACCGAGACCGGAGGCACCGCCGGTGACGATGGCCGACGAGTTCGTCAGTTGCATGTCAGTCTTCCCTTCTCGTGCACTGATTGATGGAGAGCGCCGGTCATACCAGCGACTCGAGGATCGTCGCGTTGGCCATGCCACCCGCCTCGCACACGGTCTGCAGCCCATATCGGCCGCCGGTCGCGGCCAGGTGGTTGATCATCGTGGTCATGATCCGGGCGCCGGACGCGCCGAGCGGATGACCGAGCGCGACCGCGCCGCCCACCGGGTTGAGTCGCTCGTCCGACACGCCCAGCTCCTGGCCGAACGCGAGCGGCACCGACGCGAAGGCCTCGTTGACCTCGAACGAAGCGATGTCGTCGACGGACAGGCCGGCGCGGGCCAAGGCCTTGCGCGACGCCGGGATCGGTGCCGTCAGCATGAGCATCGGGTCGTCACCGACCACAGCGGACGCGACGACGCGAGCCAGCGGCGTAAGCGAGAGGTCCGCGGCCTTCTCCTCGCTCATGATGAGCAAGGCGGATGCGCCATCGGTGATCTGCGAGGCGTTGCCCGCAGTGACCTTCCAGTCGAGGTCGGGAAACCGCTCCCGGTTGGCGTCGGTGCCGAACACGGCTTTGAGCCCACCGAGTTTCTCGGCGGTCGTGCCGGCGCGGATCGACTCGTCTTTCTCGACCCGGCCGTCTGCGGTGTCCACTGCGACGATCTCGTTGTCGAAAGCTCCGGCGGCAGCGGCCGCCGCGGCCCGCTCGTGGGAACGTGCGGAGTACTCGTCGAGCGCGGCCCGCGAGATTTTCCACTTGTCGGCAACGAGTTCGGCCGCAACACCCTGGCCGACCAGCGCGCCGTGCCGGGCCTGTACACCCGGTCCGAAGGGGTCGGCGTCGCCGCGCGCACTGCCCATCGGGACGCGCGACATCGATTCGACGCCGCCGGCGATCACCATGTCGTAGACACCGGCCATCACGCCCTGCACCGCGAAGTCGACAGCCTGTTGGCCAGAGCCGCATTTGCGCTCGATGGTCACCGACGGCACGTGGACGGGAAAGCCCGCAGCCAAGGCGGCCATTCGTCCGGGAGTCGCTGACTGCTCCAGGTTCTGCCCGACGCAACCGATGAGTATGTCCTCGACCTCGCCCGGGTCGATGCCCGCCCGGCTGACCAGTGCATTCAGGACTCCGGCGAGCAGGTCAACCGGGTGGACGCCCGCGAGCGCACCTCCTGCGCGACCCTTCCCCATCGGAGTGCGGACCGCGTCGACAATCACCGCGTTCGGCATGTGAGACCTCCGTTGTACTCGTGGCGACAGCGCCACAGTCGCTATCGATGATTATCTTTACCACAGATTGACGCTCCTGTGGACCCCTTCACAAACAGCCGCTGCTGGACTATGACTGAGATCCAGATCATATTTATGATAATCCTTGTACTGGATGTGACGGCTCTGAGATTTTTTCGTCCGGGGTGGTGCATCTCTCACTGATTTATGATTATAGTTATTACAGTTGATTCGCCGGGGTTGCGCCGGAGAACCGCGAAACACCGATGCTCGCGGGCCGCTTGACCGCCCGCACATGACACGAAGAGAGGGGTCGGGAATGCCGACGACCATCACCGACACGGACACCGCCGACCTCCAGGCCATCAAGGAGTTGGCGGCACAGGTCGCGCAAGAGCGCTTCGCCCCCAAGGCGGCGCAGTGGGACGCCGACCGCACCGCGGTTCCGCTGGAGGACCGACAGTTCCTCGGCTCGCTGGGATTCCTGGGCATCGCGTTACCGGAGGAGTACGGCGGCTCGGGCGCTCCACTGTCGCACGCACTGACCGTCATCGAACAGCTCGCCTATCACTGCCGACCCGCAGCGTTCCAGGTGTTCGAATCCAACACCGGCCCCGCGCAGGTCATCGCACGGTTGGGCACCGAGGAGCAGAAGCAGCGCTTCCTGCCCGGCATCATCGCGGGCGATATCACGATGGCCGTGGCGATCTCCGAGCCGGACGCCGGGTCGGCGGCGACCGACCTGACGACCAAGGCGGTCGTCGACGGCGACACCGTCCGCGTCACCGGAAACAAGCGCTGGATCTCCAACGGCAGCGAAGCCGACGTCTACCTCGTGTACTCGCGAATGTCGGATGCGCCCGGCGCCAAGGGCATTGGCGCGGTGCTCGTCGAGGCCGATCGCGAGGGCGTCAGCTTCGGCGCACGCGAGAAGCTGATGGGCTTCCGCGGCATCCCGTCCGCCGACATCTACTTCGACGACGTCGCGGTGCCGAAGGCGAACATCGTCGTCGAGCCGGGCGGTTTCCGGAAGCTGTTCACTGCGTTCTCGATTGAGCGGCTTGGCAATACGACGATGAGTCTGGCACTCGGCCAGCGCGCACTCGACCTGACGGTGCGGTACGTACAGGAGCGCGAGCAATTCGGTAAGCCGCTCATCGAGTTCCAGGCCGTGCAGATGACCGTCGCCGACATGGCGCTGCAGGTGGAGCAGGCACGTCTGCTCCTCGAACGGGCGGCCGCAGCCGTGGTCACCGGCTCGGACCTGCCCAACCCGCTGCACGTGTCGCTGGCCAAGTGCACCGCCAACGAGATGGCCAAGAAGGTCACCGACCTCGCGATGCAGCTGCACGGCGGAAACGGCTACACCGAGGAATTCGGGCTCGAGCGGATGCATCGCGACGCGCACGGGTGGGCGCTGGCGGGCGGCACGCCGACCATGCAGCGCACCCGCATCGTGTCCGAGATGCTCGGTCGCGGCTTCGATCAGCGCAAGTGACGACCGGCGTTAGTGACAGGGAGAACCCATCGATGGACTTCTACACGGATCTGACCCCCACCTTCACCGACCCAGACGACTGGACGTTGGCGACGGTACTGCGGACACACGCCGCGAACACCCCGGACGCCTCGTGCCTGGTGGTGCCCGACGAAGATCTGGAACTGACCTACGAGCAGGCACTGACTCAGGCCGAGGCGATCGCCGGCTCGTTCGACACGGCCGGCGTCACCCGCGGCGACCGCGTGGCGATCATGGCGCAGAACTCGTCGCGATTCGTCCTCACGTGGTGGGCCACCGCGGTCGGCGGCACCGTCGAGGTGCCGATCAACACGAATTACGAAGGCGACTTCCTCAAGCACCAGTTCACCGTTGCGCAAGCACGCTGGGCGGTCATCGACGACGAATACGCGGCACGCTTCGCCGCCGTCGCCGACAGCGATGCGGCCAACGGCGTCAACGGAGTTGCGAAGTTCTGGGTCATCGACAACGGCTCGCTCGACGAGGCGCTCGCGACGCTGCGCCACGCCGGATTCGAGGCCGCCCCCTGGGACGAGTTGCCGTCGGGCGCAGCACTCAACGCGCCGGCACCGTCCCCCCGCGACTTGGGCGCCATCTTCTTCACGTCGGGCACCACCGGCCCATCGAAGGGTGTCGCGATGCCGCACGCCCAGCTCTACTTCTTCGCCCAGGAAGTCGTGAGTCTCACCCGGCTCACCGCGGCCGACCGGTACCTGACCACGACGCCGCTGTTCCACGGGAATGCGACGTTCATGGCCGTCTTCCCGGCCCTCGTAGCCGGCGCGAGCGCGGTGATCCGCCGCAAGTTCAGTGCGAGCCGGTGGATCGACCATGTCCGCGACTCCGCTGTCACCGTCACCAACTTCGTCGGTGTGATGATGGACTTCGCCTGGAAGCAGTCGCCCCGCGACGACGACCTCGACAACAAGCTGCGCTGCATCTATGCGGCACCGATCGCCTCCACGATCGCGCCGGACTTCCAAAAGCGTTACGGCATCGAGACTTTCGTCAACGCATTCGGTCTCACCGAAACCTCGGCGCCGATCATCTCGCCGTACAACGTGGAGATCCCGCCCGGCGCCGCCGGACTGCACGCATCGGACTGGTTCGACATCCGTCTCGTCGACCCGGAGACCGATCGCGAGGTGCCGATCGGCGAGGTCGGCGAGTTGGTGGTGCGGCCGAAGGTGCCGTTCATCTGCAGCATGGGCTACTACGGCATGCCGGACAAGACCGTCGAGGCATGGCGCAACCTGTGGTTCCACACCGGCGACGCGCTACGTCGCGACGAGGACGGCTGGTACTACTTCGTCGACCGCTACAAGGACGCGCTCCGGCGTCGCGGCGAGAACATCTCGTCGTACGAGGTGGAGCAGGTCGTCCTCGGGCATCCCGCCGTGCACGAATGCGCGGTCATCGGCGTGCCGGCCGACGTCGAAGCCGGCGAGGACGAGGTGCTCGCCGCGATCGTCGTGACCGAGCCCGTCGACCCGGCCGAACTGTTGGAGTTCTGCAACGGCCGCATCCCGGCCTTCGCCCGCCCCAGGTTCATCCGCACCATCGACGAGCTGCCCAAGACGCCGTCGGAGAAGGTCCGCAAGTCGGTACTGCGCGAGCAGGGCGTCACCCCGGACACCTTCGACGCCGAACGCGCGCCGGTCCGGTAAACCCGGTCCGGTAAACACAGCAAGTCCGCCACCCGAGCACATCGAGAAAGAGAGTCCAGTGGACTACACACCCGACTCCACACACGAGGACATCCGCAAGGCCGTCGAGCAGTTGTGTGCGAAATTCCCCGACGAGTACTGGATGGAGCACGACGACTCCCACGAGTTCCCGTGGGAGTTCTACAACGCGATCGCCGACGGCGGCTGGCTCGGTCTCACCGTCCCCGAGGAGTACGGCGGCGGCGGCCTGGGCGTCACCGAGGCCGCGGTCGTCGAACGCGCCATCTCGGCCTCCGGCGCCGGCATGGGCGGGTGCAGCGCGGTTCACATCGGCATCTTCGGTTTCGAGCCGATCATCCACCACGGCAGCGAAGAGATGAAGCGTAAGTATCTGCCGCGCGTGGTCACCGGCGAACTGCACACGTCCTTCGCGGTCACCGAACCCGATGCCGGCACCGACACCACCAACCTCAAGACCTTCGCCAAGAAGGTGGACGGCGGGTGGCTCGTCAGCGGCAAGAAGGTGTGGATCACCAAGGCCCAAGAGGCCGAGAAGATGCTGCTGCTGTGCCGCACCTCCCCCCGCGAGGAGGGCGCCAAGCGCACCGCAGGCATGACCCTGCTATTCGCCGACATGGACCGCGACCATGTCCAGATCCGCGAGATCCCGAAGATGGGGCGCAACGCCGTCGACACCAACGAACTGTTCATCGACGAACTGTTCGTCGCCGACTCCGACGTGGTCGGCGAGGTCGGCCACGGCTTCCGCACGATCCTTGGCGGACTCAATGCCGAACGAGTGATCTCGGCGAACGCGGCCCTCGGCATCGGCGAAGCAGCACTACGTCGCGGCGTGCGGTACGCCAACGAACGCGAGGTGTTCGGCCGCCCGATCGGCAAGAACCAGGGCATCGCGTTCCAGCTGGCCGAGGCCCGCATCAAGCTCGACGCCGCGCAGGCCGTGCTCGACAAGGCCGCATGGATGGTCGACCAGGGCCTGCCCTGCGGGCGGGAGGCGAACGCGGCCAAATATCTGTGCGCCGAGGCCGGCTTCTTCGCCGCCGACGCCGCACTTCAGGTCCACGGCGGCTTCGGATTCGGTAAAGAGTTCCATGTGGAGCGCTACTTCCGTGAGGCCCGGCTGATGCGCATCGCGCCGATCAGCCAGGAGATGGTGCTCAACTACACCGCCGAGCACGTGCTCGGCCTGCCCCGCAACTACTGATCGCGACCGGGACACCGAGACAACACGGCACCGAGACAACGCACGAGAGGCAACCATGCACCCCTACCGTTCCATCCTCTTCGTTCCCGGGCACCGTCCCGCGTGGGCGCAGAAGGCCATCGCGGCGGGCGCTGACTGCATCGTCCTCGATCTGGAGGACTCGGTGCCCGCGGCCGAGAAGGCCGACGCTCGAGACACCGTCGCCGAACTCATCGGCACGATCCGCAGCGACCACCCGAACATCGGACTGTTCGTCCGCGTCAATCCGCTCGCGACCCGGCTGACCGGCAGCGACCTGGAAGCGGTGGTGGTCCCTGGACTCGACGGGATCTTCGCACCCAAGATCGAGACCGAGATCGACGTCGTCCGCTACGACGCCCTGCTCGACCACTTCGAGATGCGCAACGGCGTCGACGGCCTGGAATACATCGTTCCGATCGAGACGGTCAAGGCCATCTGGAACTGCCGGGAGATCGCTGCGGCGTCGCCGCGGGTCGGCGCGATGATCGGGCCGACCGCCGAGCACGCCGACATCGCCCGCGAGGTCGGCTTCGAGTGGACGCCGGAAGGCGAAGAGTCCCTCTACTTGCGCAGCCGGGTGCTGCTCGCCTGCCGCGAATCCGGGCTGCACGCGCTGACCGCGCTGTGGGAAGACTTGGAGAACCTCGACGGGCTGCGGGCCTTTGCCACCCACGGCCGCGGGCTCGGCTTCCGCGGCATGATCGCGATCCACCCGAAGCACGTCGCGACGATCAACGACGTGTTCAGTCCGTCGGCGCGCGACATCGAGTTCTACCAGGGCATGGTCGACGCCTACGAGAAGGCCGCGGCCGAGGGCGTCGGCGCATTGCGCTACCGGGGTCTGCACATCGACAAGGCCCACTACGACAAGGCGGTCGGCTGGTTGCAGCGCGCCGAGATCATCACGAGCAAGGGAGCCTGACGTGAACGATGCTGCCCAGACCATCGACAAGACGTGGGTGCCGCCCAACCGCACGCTGCTGATCGGCGGCGCCGACGTCGAGCCGGCCGGTGATACCTGGGACGTCGTCAATCCGGCGACCGAAGAGGTCATCGCCACCGTCGGCGGCGCCTCCGCCCCGCAGGTCGACGCGGCCATCGCCGCGGCCCGCGCCGCGTTCCCGTCGTGGGCCGCGCTGTCCGGCGAGCAGCGCAGCGTGCACATCCACCGGTTCGCCGACGCCCTCGAACGCGCCGCGCACAAACTCCTGCCGTCGATCGTCAATGAGGTGGGCACGCCGGTCGCGCTCGCCGAGTACCTGCAGGTCAAGATGGCCGTCGACGAGCATCTGCGGTGGGCCGCCGAAGCCGCGAAGACCGACCGCACCCTGCACCTGGGCAGTTACGACAAGCCCGTCCCGACGATGAGCGACGTGGTGCACGACCCGGTTGGCGTGGTCGCCGCGATCACCGGCTACAACTACCCGCTGAACCTCGCGGTCTTCAAGTTCGGCGCCGCGCTGGCCGCCGGCTGCACCGTGGTGCTGTTTCCGTCCCCGCGCACACCGCTGACCACGTTGTTCCTGGCCGAACTCATCAAGGAGTCCGGTCTGCCCGACGGGGTCATGAACATCGTCGTCGGCGGCGTCGACGTCGGTAAGCAACTGTCGTCGCACCCCGGCGTCGACCGTGTCTCGTTCACCGGCTCGGACGGGGTCGGTGCCCAGATCATGGCGCAGGCCGCCGTCAACCTCACCGGGGTCACCCTGGAGTTGGGCGGCAAGTCGCCCAACATCGTCCTGCCCGGCGTCGACGTGCAGAAGATCGCCGTCGAGATGCACCTGCGCTGGTCGCGCAACGGCGGCCAGGGATGCGCGGCGCTCGCCCGCCTCCTCGTCCACGACAGCGTGTACGACGAGTTCCTCGAGGCAGGTGCGAGCGCCTTCGATCAGATGATCGTCGGCGACCCGTGGGATCGGGCCACCAACATCGGGCCGATGATCCGGCCCGACCACCGCGCGAGCGTCCAGGGTTTCATCGACGATTCGGTCGCCGTCGGCGGCACGAAACTGCTCGAGGTGACCAAGCCGCTGCCGGAGAAGGGGTACTTCATCAACCCCGTCCTGCTCGGCGACCTGCCCCCCGATGCCCGTGCGGTGCAGAAGGAGATCTTCGGCCCGGTGGCGGTGATCCTGCCGTTCAAGGACACCGACGAGGCCATCCGGCTGGCCAACGACACCCCGTTCGGGCTGGCCGCGAACGTGTGGTGCGACGACCCGGTCGAGGCCCGGCGCGTCGCCGAGCAGATCCGCGCCGGAACGGTGTGGATCAACGGCGGCGGAGCGATGCGGCCGGACGCGCCGTTCGGTGGCTTCGGCCGCTCCGGCGTCGGCCGCGAACTCGGCGAGTGGGGTATGCGTGAATACCTCGAACCCAAGCACATCCAGTGGAGGATCTAATGTCAAGCAACGGCGCGCCCCTCGCAGGCCTGAAGGTCATCGAACTCGGCACGATGTACGCCGCACCGACCGCCGGACGCATGCTCCGCGATTTCGGCGCCGACGTGATCAAGGTCGAGGACCCGACCACGGGCGACTATGCCCGCCAATGGATTCCGCAGAAGGACGGCCTCTCCCTCGGTTTCGCCCGGCTGAATGCGGGCAAGCGTTCGGTCGGCATCGACCTGCGCACCGATGAGGGCCGTGATCTGGTCCGCAAGCTGATCGCCGACGCCGACGTCGTCGTCGAATCGTTCCGGCCCGGCCGTCTCGAGGACTGGGGCCTCGGGCCGGACGTGCTGCACGCGACCAATCCCGGACTCGTGATCGCCCGCGTGTCCGGGTTCGGGCAGACCGGGCCGAACCGTCTGCTCCCGGGTTTCGGCACGGTCGCCGAGACGGCCAGCGGATTCGCCAACGTCAACGGCTGGCCGGATAGCCCGCCGACGTCGCCGCCCTTCGGCTTCGCCGACTCGATCGCCGGACTCTCCGCGGCGATGGGCGTCTCGATGGCGCTGTTCAACCGCAGTCGGACCGGCCGCGGCGAAGTGGTGGACGTGGCGCTCTACGAGCCTCTGATGTTCATCATCGGCGACATGTTCCTCAAGTACACAGCGCTCGGTGAGATCCAGCAGCGCATCGGCAACAGCACCGGCGCTGCCTCGCCGCGCGGTATCTACGAGGCCGCCGACGGCAAGTTCCTGTCGATCGCCGCCTCCAACCAGGCGATCGCGGCGCGACTGTTCGCCGCGATGGGCAAGCCCGAGGTGATCGAGGACCCGCGCTACGCGACGAACGCCGACCGGCTCGCCAACAACGACGAGGTGCAGGCGATGGTCATCGATTGGTGCAAGCACGCGCCGCGCGACGAGGTGCTCGCCATCTTGGAGAAGTTCGAGGTCGTTTCTGCGCCGGTCAACGACGCGTCCGACGTCATCAAGGACCCGCACTTCACCGAACGCACCCTCGTCGAGATCACCGGCAACGAGATCCTGCGCAACACGCTGATGCCCGGTCCGGTGCTGCACCTGGCCGGCTATGACGGCCCCTCTTACGACGGTGTCCCGACCGTCGGCGAACAAACCCGCGACGTCCTGACCGAACGCCTCGGTCTCGACGACGCCGAACTGGCACGTCTCGCCGCGGCGGGCGTCATCAACCAAGGAGCAACCCCCTGATGAGTACCGAAACCCTGGCGGACGCCGAGACCACCGGACTGTTCGAGCTGCCCGCGAAGTACCGGGAACTGCAGGAACAGGCCCGTGAGCTCGCCGTCTCGGTGCGCGACATCGCCGCCCGCGCCGATGAGTCGAGCAGCACCGATCCCGATGTCCGCGCCCGGCTGGCCGCATCGAGGCTGACCGAACTCGCCGTACCCAAGCGGTGGGGCGGCCGGTTCGACGCCGTCGACTCGCTCGCGATGACCGTGGTCCGCGAGCAGCTGGCGGCCGAGAGCGGTCACCTCGACTCGATGTTCGCGATGCAGGGCATCGGCAGCTATGGGCTGGCCGTCGCCGGCTCGGACGCCGTCCGCGACAAGTGGCTCCCGCAGGTGGCGTCGCTCGACGCGATCGCCGCCCTCTGCCTCACCGAACCGCACGTCGGATCGGACCTGAAGGCGTTGTCGACGACCGCTGTCGTCGACGGCGACCAGATCGTCGTCAACGGCCACAAATCGTTCATCACCAACGGCGGCGACGCCGCGATCTACAGCGTCCTGACCCGGGAAGGCGACGGCTACTCGCTGATCTTGGTCCCGGCCGACACACCGGGACTGCGGACCGAGCGCCCGCACCAGATCATCGCGCCGCACGTGCTGTCGGACGTGATCTTCGAAGACGTGCGAGTGCCCATCGACCACCGGATCGGCGAGCCCGGCAAGGGGTTCTCTCTCGTCTTGGCGACGCTCGCCACCTTCCGGGTGTCGGTGGCGGGTGCATCCGTCGGGATGGCCGAGGCCGCGCTGCGACTCGCTCTCGAGCACGCGAACAACCGCAACCAGTTCGGTGGTCCGCTGTCGCGACTGGGCTCGGTGCCCGAGCATCTGGCGTCGTGCTGGACCGACATCGAGGCCGCCCGCTCGCTGACCTATCGCGCCGCCGCCGCAGCGGCCCGCGACCCGCTCGCCGGCCTGCACCTGTCGTCGATGGCGAAGGTCTACGCGACCGAGATGTGCGGTCGCGTCGTCGATCGCTCGGTCCAGATCATGGGTCGCTTCGGCATCACCCGCGGCACCGACATCGAGCGCCTGTACCGCGAGGCCCGACCCACCCGCATCTACGAGGGGTCCACCGAGGTCATCTTCGACTCGCTCGCCAAACAGCTCATCAAACGAGGTCTGTGACCCCCGCCGTCAACTGCTGACCCAGACGCTCAGACGTTCTCGCCTGCTCCGGCGAACCACCGGCCGATCATCGACCGCGGTGCTTCGCCGGGCAGGCGGACACGCTCGTCGGAGGGCAGGATCTGAGCGTACTCGTCCGAGCGGGCGGCGTAGACAAATCTGATTGTGCGGGAAGCGAACACCCAGCGGCTGTCGTGCACGACGTAGTCGTCCTCGTACTCGTGGGCGGCGAGAACCACTCCCCGACCGGTCACCAGTTCGGCGTGCGCCGTGGCGATGCCTGCTCCGAGGCCGTCGGACACGTGCACCACATGGGTCTCCGGGGTATGCAGCATCCGACGGAATCCTCGCATTGACACCGACAGCAGGTCGAGAATGGCCGGACGCCCGGCCGCGACCTCTCCGTCGCGGTTGAGGACCGCGTCCGGATGGAACATCAGCGTCAACGCGTCGAGATCGCCGGCGTCGACCGCCATGGCGTAGAGGACGGCGAGATCACGGAGCGACTCCCGCGCGGCCGCAGCGCCCGCGGGAGTCGTCGCATCCGTGGTGACGGCGGTCCGGGCACGCACCCAACTCGACAGATCCCTCATGCCACCTCGAAGGCCGGCGCGGGCAGGGTCGCCAGGACCTCCCGCAACTGCGCCGGGATACTCGCCTTCGCGAAGTCGGCGTCACGTACGGCGAACGTCATCTGCCCCTTGGTCACGATTTCACCGTCTCGAGTGAACTCGAATCCGACACTGTAGGAAGAGGTTCCGATACGATCGGCCACCGCCTGGCAGCGCAGCCGATCGAATACCGTGACCGTCTGCTTGTACTGCGCCGACGAGTTGACGCCGACGGTCACCACGCCGATCTGATCCAGGAGTTCGCCACTGCGCAGGCCGTTGGCGAACAGCCAGTTCGTGTAGCAGCGTTCCATCCATCGGTAGTAGATCCCGAAGTAGGCGATGCCGACGACGTCGCAGTCGCCGTAGGCGAGTTGGAAATCGAGGGTTCCGTTCGCGATCGGATCGCCTACGGGGCCTGCTGTGTTCACGATTCGTACCTCTCAGTTGTCCATGATCACGACGGCCGTACCGGACATCGCACGGTCGGCACCGTCGACATCCAGCCAGACGTCGCATTCGAGGAGCCGGCCGTCGGGCTCGTCGCGCACCCCGGTGACCACCGCGCCCGCGCGTACCGTCTGCCCGCCGAACACGTTCCCGAGGAACCTGGCCCGGAACTCGTGGATTCGGTCGCGGCCGCCCGCCCACTCGGCGAGCATCGTCTGGATGTAGCCCATGTTCAGCGGTCCTTGATTTACCGGGGCGTCGCCGAGTCCGAGCGCGGCCACCGCCCGGGTGTCCCAGTGGATCGGGTTCGGATCCTCCAGCAGCGCGGCCATCGTCTTCATCTTCTCGACGTCGACGACGACGGCGCGCCCGGTCACGGTGTCGCCGACGGAAATCGTCACGATGCGTCCTTCCCTGAGATGTTCTGACGGGGCAGGACCAGCGAGTTCCAGCAGGTGGCGACCTTCTCGCCGGCGCGCCGCAGATCGAACTCGTATCCGACGATGTCGAACGTTCCGGTCCGCCGGCCGACCTTCCGGTCGAACGACGTGATCCGTCCACTGACCTGATAGGTCGCACACGTCAGTGGGGCGTGGAAGGTGGTCCGGTGTTCGCCGAACATGGGTCCGTCGGCGGCGCTTGCGCCGAACCAGGCGAACAACTCGTCCCAGGTCAGGCCCTTGCCGCCGACCGATGCCATCCATGCCAGGAGCGGATGCGGCGTTGGGTCGTACGGATCGTCGCCGAGGACGTCGGCGACCAGCCACGCCCGCCACGGTTCGATCGTGTACTGCCCGCCGGGGAACTCGCGCCCGACGAGGGCCGTGTACTCGTCCACGTCGCCCGTGTTCACCTGGTCAGACATTCCCGGCGCGTCCCTCCCAGTACGGGCGGCGGAGTTCACGCTTGAGGATCTTGCCCGTCGGCGCCTTCGGCAGTTCGGAAACGAACTCGATCGACCTCGGTTTCTGGTAGCTCGCGAGGTTCGCGCGCGCCTGGTCGATCAGGTCCTGTTCGGTGGCGTCCTGCCCGGGTTTGAGTACGACGAACCCCTTCACCGACTCGCCCCATTCGTCGTCCGGCACTCCGATGACGGCGCATTCGAGGACCGCCGGGTGCGTGGCGATGGCCTCCTCGACCTGGACCGAGTAGATGTTCTCTCCGCCGGAGATGATCATGTCCTTGGCTCGGTCGACGATGAACACGTACCGGTCGTCGTCCCAGGTTGCGATGTCACCGGTCCACATCCACCCGTCCCGCAGGGTCTTCTCGGTCTGTTCGGGCTTGTTGAGGTAGCCGATCATGTTGGCCGGACTCTTCACGATGATCTCGCCCGGGGTCGCGTTGTCGGTGGGCACGAGGTCACCGGTCAGCGGGTCGACGATGCGCACCTGGGTCACGAAACCTTCCCGGCCACAAGATTTGAGCCGCTCGGGGTGGATTCCGCGCACCGCGTCGAGGTGATCCTCCTGGGAGAGGAACGTCATCGTGGTGCCCTCGGTCTGCCCATACCCCTGAATCAGGGTGCACGGGAACGAGTCCAGGGCCTGGCGAACAATGTTCGACGGCATCGGGCCGCCGCCGTATTGGATGTTCCGCAGGCTCGACAGGTCGTAGGAGGCGAAATTCTCCTGGGCCATCATCCAATTGAGCATCGTGGTGACGCCCAGAAACGCCGAGACCTTCTCCTCCTGGATCAGCTCCAACGCCAGTTTCGGCTCGAAGTTCATCAGCACGAGCGGACAGCCGTGCTTGAGATAGTTCATCGCCAGCACGATCGGGATGTGGTACATCTGCCCGGTCAGCATGTAGACGTCGGTCGGCACGATCCGTTCGGCGACAGTCTGATTGAGCATCCCGGCCGCTGCGCTCGCGTGGGTGTGCAATGCACCCTTGGAGGGTCCGGTCGTCCCGCCCGTGTACAGGAGGAAGAACGGGTCGTCGTCGCCCACCGGCACCCTGATCTCGTCCGACGACGCGGCGTCGATCAGCTCGTACAGGCTGCCGTCGCTGCCTGATCCGAACGAGAACCAGTGCGGGACATCGACCTTCCGCTGCAGCTCCGCGACCACGTCGGCGAACTCGGCCTCGGCGATGAGGACCTTCGGCCGCGCATCGTTGAGCAGCTCGGCCAGCGCGGGTGCGGCGAGCCGCCAGTTCAGCGGTTGCGTGACCAGACCCGCCTGACCGGCCGCGAAATACAGAGCCTGGAACTCGACGCAGTTGCGTGAGATCACCGCGACGACATCACCTTTGGCCAGACCGAGCGAGAGCAGCCCATTGGCCATTCTGCGGACCATCTCATCGAAGTCCCGCCAGTTCACCCGGCGATCGTTGGCGGCGTCGTAGACGGCCTGATTGCCGGGGGTCAGCGCCGCCCATTTGGCGGGGATCAATCCCTGATTCATGTATCTACCTGTTCAGTATGGGCGGTCGAGTTCGAGGTCGAGGGTGCGCAATCGGAGGTCGTCGTCACCGACGATCCCCAGGCGATACACGCCGGCGCTGAGCAGTCGGATCTCGCCGTTCTCGGTTGCCAGCAAAGTCAGGTAGTGCGTCGTGGTGGTGACGCCGTTGTCGGTGCCGTGCACGATGAGGTTGGAGTTGACGTGCCGGCGCTGATCGGTCTGGGTCTCCGCGGACTGCTTCATCAGCGCCATGATGGCGTCCTTACCCTCGAAACTGATCGGGTCGTTTCCGGGCAGAGTCATGCGGAAGACGGCGTCGTCGGCGAAACAGGCAGCGATACCGTCCATGTCGGCGGTGTCGTATCCGAGGGAGTACCGATTGATCAGGTTTTCGATCGCTTCGCGAGTGGGCATGGGGTTGGCCTTTCTGTAGGAAATCTCTTGGGGCACGCGGGATGTGGTCAGCGCCCGGTCAGCGCATGTAGCCAGGACAGGTCGCCGCCGGTCAACACCGACGGCCAGTCGGCCGGACGGGCATCGCCGTACGCCAGAGTCCGATCGTCGGAGGTCATCACCTGGGCGTACTGCGCAGCGGGCAGGTAGTAGAAGTAGCCCATCACTCGGTCCGCGATACGCCAGCCGTCGGCCGTGCGCCGGTAGGTGTCGCGGTAACGCAGACCGACGAGCATGGGCGTGCCGTTGCGGACCACCTCGGCGTGGCCGACGATGACGCCGGTCGCGGTATCGGGATCGTCGCCGAAGTCCGCGATGAGGCCGTGCGAGTAGTGGAACGTCGGCCCGAGGGCGTCGAACCGGCCCTGGTAGGTCTCGCGGATGTGGTCGAGTCCGGTCGCGTCGAAGACGCCGTCGTCCGATCCAAGGTGCGCGTCGTCGGTGAAGATCCTGGGCAGATCGTCCAGTTGGCGCTCATCCATCACCAGGAAGTAGAGGAGCGTCAGATCCGACAGTTCTTGCCGATCTTCGATTCGGCGTAGGCGGGCGTCCAGGTCAGTGTCGGTCAGAGTCACGGGAGATCTCTCCAAACGTGTCGATGTTGATGGGGGCGAGCATGTGTTCGTCGAACAGCGCGGTACGAGCAACGGCGATCCGCTTCGCGGTGAGCACCCACCGTCCGTTGCGCTGGGTCATCGTGTCGTGGTAGCGACCCCAGATCTGTCGTGCGCCGCCTGCGGCATGTGTGGTGATCGCGATGAACGCCGAGCGGACATCAACGGTGCCGTCGTCGTTGCTCGTCGCCACCACATTGGTCGCCATGTGCTGGGCGACCTGCACGTCGGACGCCGCGAAGCGCCGGTACAGATCAAGGAACGCCGCACGGCCGGTACTGGTGCCGTCATACCTGGTCAACTCGACATCCGGATGGACGATCCGGGCGAGTCCATCGATGTCCTTGGCATCGACGAGGGACTGGTATTCGTACAGAAGACTGGTCGCCGCGTAGTGGATCGCGACGGCATCGGGCGGGTCGAGCGACATCTGCTTCCCTTCGACTGCGTGATGTGATCATAACAATGATGTTCATAGACTATGGGGCCGATCACAGAAATCAGGTAACACGATCCGACCCAACATCTACCGAATCATTATTACTATGCGTATAGTTCAGATCACACCGCACAACTGTGATCCACCACACTTCTGATCCCTGGCAGCGCATCAGTGCGGGCGTCACCCGAAAAAGGAGCACCATGTCCGAGAACAAACCGTCCGCACCGTCGACGACGTCGGTCACCGACACCGAAGTCCTCGTCGTCGGCGCGGGCTTCGCCGGCCTTTACCTCCTGCACCGCCTCCGCAACGAGGGCCACCAGGTACACGTCGTCGAGCAGGCACCGGAAGTCGGCGGCACCTGGTACTGGAATCGCTACCCCGGTGCCCGCTGCGACGTCGAGAGCGTCGACTACTCCTACAGCTGGGACGACGACTTGCAGCAGGAGTGGGACTGGACCGAGAAGTATCCGGCCCAGGGCGACATCCTCGCCTATCTCAAGCACGTCGCCGACCGCTTCGACCTGCGCAAGGACATCGACTTCAACACGACACTCGTCGGCGCCGAGTGGGACGAGTCGCAGGGTCTGTGGACCGCAACCGCCGACGGCGGCCACGTCTACCGCGCCCGCTACCTCGTGATGGCCGTCGGTTGCCTGTCGGTTCCGAAGGACATCGACCTGCCGGGCTTCGACAAGTTCACCGGCCAGGTCCTGCGCACCTACAACTGGCCCGAGGGCGAGGACCTCAAGGGCCGCACTGTCGGCGTGGTCGGCACCGGATCGACTGGTGCACAGGTGATTCCGGCGCTCGCAGAGACCGTCGCGGACCTCACTGTCATCCAGCGCACCCCGAACTTCGTCATCCCGACCCGAAACCGTCCCCTGCACGACGGCGAGCTCGACGAGATCAAGGCCGACTACCCCGACCGTCGCGTCCGCAACCGCACGCACCCAGCCGGCGTGTTCCGCGACGACAACCCGAAGAACGCCTTCGACGTCGACCGGGCGGAACGGCACGCCACCTTCCAAGAACGCTGGGAGGGCGGCGGCATCAACTTCCTCGGGTCGTTCGCGGACCTGATGTTCGACCAGGCGGCCAACGACGCCGTCGCCGAGTTCGTGCACTTGAAGATCGACGAGATCGTCGACGACCCGGACACCGCAGCGTCGCTCAAGCCCACCAGCTATCCACTCGGCGCCAAGCGACCGGTCGTGGCGACCGACTACTACGAGACCTTCAACCGTCCCAACGTCCACCTCGTCGACGTGAAGAAGCACCCGCTCGACACCTTCACCGAGAAGGGTTTCCGTCTTGCCGACGGCACCGAGTACGAAGTGGACACGATGGTCCTCGCCACCGGATTCGACGCGTTCACCGGGCCGTTCACGAAGATGGACATCCGAGGCACCAACGGCCAGAGTCTCGCCGACACCTGGAACCACGAGGGCGCCAAGACACATCTCGGACTCGGCGCCGCCGGCTTCCCGAACATGGTGATCGTCGCGAGCGTCGGCAGTCCGTCGGTGCTCGCCAACATGGTCACCGCCATCGAACAACACGTCGAATGGATCTCCGGTCTGCTCGACATGATGCGCACGGAGGGCTACACGACCATCGAAGCCCAGCAACCCGCCCAGGAAGCCTGGGTGCAGACCGTCGAGGAAGTCGCCGGAATGACACTGTGGCCCAACGGTGATTCGGGATCGTGGTATCGCGGCGCCAACATCGACGGCAAGGTGCAGATCTTCATGCCCTATGCCGCCGGCATCGTCGAATATGGTGCCGCGCTTGAGAAATCCACAGCGAACAACTACGAGGGCTTCGTACTCTCCTGATCAGACCCGAATCCGACACCGCACAGGAAAGAGATAGGACCAGCATGACAATCCCCAGTTACGACAAGCTGTTCATCGGCGGCGAGTGGGTCGAGCCCGCGACCGACCGCACCATCGAGGTCGTCTCCCCCATCAACGGTCAAGTCATCGCGACGGTCCCCGAGGCGACCGAAGCAGACATGGACCGCGCGGTCGCAGCGGCCCGCAAGGCGTTCGACGAGGGCCCGTGGCCGCGGATGACACCGGCCGAGCGTGCCGGCTATCTGAAGCGGATCGGCGACGAGGTCATCAAGCGCATTCCGGCCATGGCCGAGGCGTTCACGAACGAGATCGGCGCACCGGCAGCGGTGTCGAATGCCTTCCACGACAACGCCCGCAAGATGTGGGGGGACTCCTCGACATTGCACGAACGCTTCGAGTTCGAGGAGGAGCGCACGTGGCCCGATGGCGGCAAGGGCAAGCTCGTCCGCGAGCCGGTCGGGGTTACCGCGACGATCATCCCGTGGAATGGTCCGGTCGCGACGGCGTCGCTCAAGATCGGTCCCGCGCTCGCCGCCGGCTGCACGGTCGTGTTCAAGCCCGCCCCCGAGGGGCCGGTGAGCGTGATGATGCTCGCCGAGGCGTTCGAGGCCGCCGGTCTGCCTGCAGGTGTGGTCAACGTCGTGCCGGCCGGTCGCGAAGCCGGCCAGTATCTGGTGGAGCACCCCGGCGTCGACAAGGTCTCGTTCACCGGCAGCACCGCGGCCGGCCGCAAGATCATGGCGTCGGTCGCCGACCGCATCGGTCGCGTCAGCCTGGAGTTGGGCGGCAAGTCGGCGGCCATCATCACCGACGACGTTCCCCTCGAGAATGTGCTGCCGACGCTGATCTTCGGCGGCGTGGCGAACTCCGGGCAGGTGTGCGCCGCGCTCACCCGCATCCTGGTGCCGCGCGAGCGGCAGGAGGAGGTCGTCTCCGCGATGGTCGACGCGTATGCGGGCCTCACGGTCGGCGACCCGCGGGAGGAGGGCGTCGCACTCGGCCCGTTGGCCGCCGAACGCCAGCAGCAGCGGGTCCTCGACTACATCGAGCTCGGCAAGAAGGAGGGTGCGCGCGTCGCGACCGGCGGCGGCGTCCCCGAGGGACTGGCCGACGGCTACTACGTCGAGCCGACGATCTTCGCCGATGTCACTCGCGACATGCGCATCGCGAACGAGGAGATCTTCGGGCCGGTGGTCTGCGTGATGCCGTATGACACCGTCGACGAGGCCGTGGACATCGCCAACTCCACCGAGTACGGCCTGTCCGGCGCCGTGTACGCGAAGGACGACGCGACCGCCGAGTCGATCGCGCGGCGCATCCGCACCGGCCAGATCGGCGTCAACACCTGGGACATGTGCGTCACCCAACCCTTCGGCGGCTACAAGCAGTCGGGCCTCGGCCGCGAGGGCAACGTGGAGGGTCTCAGCGCGTTCCTGGAGACCAAACTGATCATGTACTGATCTGCGCCCGCGGCCTCCCGCTGGAGGCCGCGCACACGCATGCGGGCCCCGTCGGACGTCGTCGTCCGGCGGGGCCCCGCTGTTCGGCGGACCCCGGCGCCGAATTATGCTGCGCCGATGGACATCCGGGAAATGCACGACGCGGCCGACACGAACGCCACTGGACTGTTCGTGGCGTTCGTCCCGGCCGCGTCTGCGATGTGATCAGACGGGCTGATCTGCTCAGTCGATGGCGGTGAGCGCAACCTCGGGGCACGACTCGACACCGAGCACGGCGTCATCCTCGAGCGCTTCGGGAATGTCGCCCTCGAACCGCACGACGACCTGTCCCTCGTCGTCGGTGTCGTAGACATCCGACGCCGACATCCGGCACAGTCCGTGGCCCTGGCACTTCGACTGATCTGCTTGAATCCTCATCTTCGAAACCTTCCTTTGTGAGCCCTCAGCAGGTGTCGGACCGCGCGTGCCGAGCTCGGCGGAGATCCGACACTTGACGTCCAACTAGTAATAACTATTATCATAATAACGAGTGAGACGGCACACACCAAGGAGAGAAAAGTGACGGACAAGCCCCGCTGCCCGGTTACCCATTTCGATCACCATTCCAACGAGCACACCAAGGACCATGTGGGCGTCTACCGACAGCTACGCGAGGAGTCTCCGGTGGCGTGGACCGAGTCCTATGGCGGCTTCTGGGTGTTGTCGGACTACGCGTCGGTGTACGAGGCATCGCGCGACGACGACATGTTCTCCTCGGCCCGCCACGACGAGTACGGCGGCCCCGGACTCTCGGTCACCATCCCGAAGGCGCCGACCGAGTTCCATATTCCGATCGAGATCGATCCACCGAATTCCGCGCCGTACCGAAAGCTGATCAACAAGATCACCGCGCCGAAAGCCGCGGAGAAGCTCGAACCCCTCATCAGGCACTACGTCACCGGCATCATCGACTCGGTGATCGAAACCGGCGAGGCCGATCTGGCGATCGTCGCGGGCGTCCCGGCGATGGTCGTCATCGACTGGCTGGGACTCGACCCGTCCGAGTACCAGATCTACGTCGACGCGATGCACACGCTGGTGTCCGCGGCGCCGGAGTCGGACGAGTACCGGCACGCCGCCGAGGTCTCGGTCCCCTGGGTCGAAAAGACTGTGCGCGAGCACATCCGCCACCGCCGCGAACATCCCGGCGACGACATCACGACGTACTTCGTCGAGGCAGAGGTCAACGGCGAGAAGATGACCGACGACGAGATCTACTCGATCCTCGAACTCGTCATCTCCGGCGGGGTCGGCACCACCGCGTCGCTGGTGACGCAGTCGCTGGTCTGGCTGTACCAGAACCCCGAGGAACGCACGCAGCTCATCGAGAACCCGTCGATGATCGATGTCGCGATGGAAGAGTTCCTCCGCGTGTTCTCGCCGACCCAGGCGTTGGGCCGCACGATCATGGCCGACGCCGAGTTCCACGGCTGCCCCGTCCGCAAGGGCGACCGGGCACTTCTGTCCTGGGCGTCGGCCAACCGCGACCCCGAACAGTTCACCGATCCCGACGAGGTCGACATCACGCGCTGGCCGAACCGACACATCGCTTTCGGCGTCGGGGTGCATCGCTGCGCCGGCCTGTACATCGCGAAGGGCCTTGCCCGTGAGATCTTCACGCAGGTCTTCGACCGCATGGGCGACTACGTCGTCGACATGGAGAACGTCGTGACGTACCCGGACCAGGGCACCAACGCGGGTTTCCATTCGATCCCGGTGACGTTCACGCCGGGTGAGCGTCGGCTGGGCGATACCCCGCTGTTCGCCGAGCACTACACGAAAGTCTGACGAGCGCGTGACCAGCAATCCAGGGAGCAAGGACTTCGCGCCGATGCCGCTCGACGGGCGCGTGGTGGTGGTCGGTGGCGGTCTCGCGAGCGCGCGCGTCGTCTCGACGTTGCGCCGCAAGAAGGTGACCGGCCCGATCGACGTCGTCACCGCCGAAGCGCATCTGCCCTACGACCGGCCGCCGCTGTCCAAGGACGTCCTCACCGGAGCCAAGGACAGCACCGCGTTGCCGTTCGACCCGGTCAAACTCGACGTCACCGTCCACACCGGGCGCACCGCGACGGGGGTGGACACGCGAGCGCACGTGCTGCGCACGGACCACGGCGACCTGCCCTACGACGGTCTGGTCATCGCGACCGGCGCGGATCCGATCCGGCTGACCGGCGACGGCGAGCAGCTCACCCTCCGCACGATCGACGACGCACTCGCGCTGCGCAGTCGCCTCGTCCCCGACGCCCGGGTGGTGATCATCGGCGCCAGCTGGATCGGCGCTGAGGTTGCGACCGCGGCCAAGGCCCGAGGGTGCGCGGTCACGTGTGTCGAATACGCCGAGGCCCCGCTGGCGAACGCTCTCGGTCCCGACGTGGCAGGCCGTCTCCTGCCGTGGTGGTCGGGCATCGATCTCCGGTGCACGACGTCGGTGCGGGAGGTGACCGAGGCGGGCGTGGTCCTCGCCGACGGCACCGTCCTGCCCGCCGACGTCGTCGTCACCGGGATCGGTGTTCGCCCATCGATCGGCTGGCTCGACGGAGCCGGCCTGCCCACCGACCGCGGTCTGCTCACCGACGAGTTCTGCCGGACCGACGCGCCGGGCGTCGTCGCCCTCGGTGACGTCGCGCAGCGGTGGTCACCGCGCACGAATCGTCATGTCGCGGTCGAGCATTGGGACGACGCCGGTGGCGCCGCGACGACCGCGGCCCTCGCTCTGCTCGGCGATGCCCCCGCCTACGACCCGGTCCCGTACTTCTGGTCCGACCAGTTCGGTCACAAGGTCCAATACGTCGGGTCGCACGGTCCCGATGACACCGCGACCATCACCACGTCGGAGGCCGGCGATCTCGACACCGTCGTGTGGACGGCACCCGACGGCACGCTGTCGGCTTGGCTGGGCGTGGACCGGCCGCGGACGCTGGTCTCGGCGCGGATGGCCGTGGGAACCTCGGCCGCCGAGTTCGCCGCCGCCAACGTCTAGGTGTACGACCGCACCTCACTCTGACCCCTACCCGAAGGAGGCACGCCGATGAGCGGCGTGAACGTGACCCGCACCGACGACGTCGTCTGGGTCGAGCTCGATCGACCAGAACGTCTCAACGCTTATGACATCGACATGGCACGCGCGATGATCGACGCATTCAAGTCCGCCTCGGACGCGTATGCCGTCGTGCTGACGGGGGCCGGTCGCGGCTTCTGCGCCGGCGGTGCGCTCAACCAGCTCGACGACCCGGATCCGGCGCTGTTGCGCGAGCTGTTCACGGCGTCGCTGCAGGTGTGTGACGCGATTCGGAGCTGTCCACGCCCGGTGATCGCCGCGGTGAACGGCCCGGCGGCCGGCGGTGGCAATGAATTGGTCATCGCCTGCGATTTTGCGATCGCCGCCGAGAAGGCGAGTTTCGGCCAGACCGGGCCGCGGGTCGGCTCGTCGCCCGTGCTCGGTGCGACGAACGTGCTGCCGATCCAGATCGGCGAGAAACGCGCGAAGGAGATGGCCATGCTGTGCCGTCGCTACAGCGCGCAGCAGGCTCTCGACCTCGGTCTGATCAACGAGGTCGTGCCGGGCGATCAACTGATGACGCGCGTCGGTGAGTGGATCGACGAGATCAAGGCACTGAGTCCTCGGTATCTCGAGATCACCAAGTTGAGCAGCAACCTGTACTGGAACAACGCGCAGGATTCGATGCGCAACGGCCTCGGCATGCTGCTGCAGGCCATCGGCAGCCCCGACATGGTGGAGGGTTCCGGCGCCTTCCTCGCGGGCCGCACACCCGAGTTCCCACCGCCACCGCGCCCGCGCACCGCGGCACAGTAGCGACCCACCTCGATCGACTATCCGGAGAGTGACACGAACATGTCCGCAACCAGCCACAACCTGACCGGCAAGGTCGCCCTGGTCACCGGCGGCAGCCGCGGCCTGGGCCGCGCGATGGTCCAAGCCCTCGCCGAGGCCGGCGCCGACGTCGTCATCGCCAGCCGCAAGCTCGACGCGTGCGAGGTTGCGGCGCAGGAGATCCGCGAGTCGACCGGTCGCCGCGCACTCCCCCTCGCGTATCACGTCGGCAACTGGGACGACGCGCAACCGACCGTCGACGCGATCGTCGCGGAGTTCGGTCGTCTCGACATCCTGATCAACAACGCGGGCATGTCCCCGCTGTACGACGGGATCGACTCGATCACCGAAGCGCTCTGGGACAAGGTCTTCGACGTCAACTTGAAAGGACCGTTCCGGCTGTCGGTCGCGGCCGGACAACAGATGTCCGAGCAGGGCGGCGGATCCATCGTCAGCATCAGCAGTCGCGCATCGGAACGTCCACGGCCGCATACCCTTCCGTACGCCGCCGCCAAGGCCGGTCTGAACGCGATGACGATCGCATTGGCACACGCACTCGGTCCCGCAGTGCGGGTCAACGCAATCATCGCGGGCACCTTCCTCACCGATGTCAGCAAGTCCTGGGATGCCGACGCATTCGCCGAACGCGCACAGACCTTCGCGCTCGGCCGCGGCGGCGATCCCGCCGAGATCACCGGCGCCGCACTCTATCTCGCGAGTGACGCATCCTCCTACACCACCGGGTCGATGCTCACCGTCGACGGCGGACAACCCTGAACCGAGCCCAACCACCCTAAGGAGAACCCATGCCCGGCCTCTGGTACGAAGAGTTCGAGATCGGCAAGGAGTACCGCCACGCCTGGTCGCGGACCGTCACCGAGTACGACAACGTCCTGTTCACGTCGATCACCATGAATCCCGCGCCCATTCATCTGGACGCGGAGTACATGGCGACGCAGCCGCACGGCCAGCGACTGATGAACAGCCTCTACACCGCCGGGCTCGTCGGCGGAATGATCGTGTATGACCTCACCATGGGCACCACCCTCGGCAACCTCGGCTACACCAAGTTCGACTTCCCCAAGCCCGTCTTCCACGGCGACACGATCCGCGCCGAGAGCACCATCCTCGACAAGCGTGAGTCCAAGAGCCGGACCGATTCGGGCATCGTCTACTTCGAGCACCGCGGCATCAATCAGCGCGACGAGGTCGTGCACATCGCGCATCGCGCGGGCCTGATGCTCAAGCGCCCCAAGGACATCGACGCGTCCGCCTGACGCGGGCACCCTCCACATGGCAAAGAGCGTCCGACCCCATTCGGGGCGGGCGCCCCCTTGCTTTGGCTCGGACTCGCCGTCAGACGGTCGCCGCGGCGAAATCGACACTCTCCAGGTCGGCGAGCGGTTCGACGACCTCGCGGCCCACGCGCTGCAGGTATGCCTCGGTCTGCGCGGCATCCATGCCCGGCCAATGCGGACGGATGAGCAACGGACCGATCGGCAGGCGACCCGCGATCTCGGTGATCTGCGCGCGGACCTGTTCGCCGGAGCCGAGAAGGACATGGTCCTTCACGTTCTCCAGGAACTCACGCTCGACCCGCTCCTTGTCGAGCAACCCCATCCCCTGGCCCGCGTACGAGACATACTTGCCCCGCGCGACATTCGCGAAGTCGCTCAGTGCGTCGTCGAAACTGTCGGCGACCTGTAGCTCCCGTCGCAGCGGGAACTTCGTCAACGGCAGGCCCAACGCCCGACGCTCATCCACGTAGAGGTCGATGAGGCCCTCGACCTGCTCGATGGTCTGCTGCGGCGTGATCGTCCAGACGTCGCCGTGGCGCGCGGCGCGGCGCACCCCCTGTTCCTTCATCGCGCCGAGCCAGATCGGCGGACGCGGCTGCTGAATCGGGTGGATATGCGTGGGACGGTCCTCGACCTGCCAGAACTTGCCGTGGAACGTGACGCGGTCCTGCGTCCACAGCTGCGTCATCAGTTCGATCTGTTCTTCGAGGAGGCTGTAGCGCTTCTTGTACGGGCGATCGAAGACCTCGTACTCGTGTTCCAGGTAACCCGTGCCGATGCCGACGACGAGTTTGCCCCGGGTGATGATGTCGAGGGTCGCCAGATCCTCGGCGAGCTGCACCGGATGATGCAGCGGCCCGATGAGGACGGTGGTGCCGATCCGCACGTCGTCGTCCAACTCCGCGGCCAGTCGTGCGAGCAGCGGAATCGGCTGCAGCCAGCGGAAGTCCTGATACAGGAAGTGCTGCCCGATCGTCAGATATTTGAAGCCCGCCCGCTGCGCGGCGTCCACCTTGCGGAGCATCAGATCCAAATGCTCCGCCGGAGGGGTCGAGACCGGCTGGTCTCCCATCAGAATGCCGAAATCCACGTCGTTCCCTTTCGCCGCGCCGTCGAATGATCAGAACCGTGCTGAGACCCATCGCCGCAGACACGGCCACTGTGACCGTCGTCTCATGCCACGATAGTCGACCATGATCATGAATATCAACTTTTGCGAGTCCGTCCGACCCTGGACAGATCTCCGACAATCATGATAATCGTTATTGTGGATCACGTCACTATTATGTGTCGTCTATGACCCCGCCTACTCCCCTCGGGTCGCGACGCGTCGATGCCCTTCGAAAGGACCTTTACCGATGACCAGCAACGTAATTCAGAGCGACGAACCCCAGGCCGCAATCGCGACCGTGGACGCCGTCGTGATCGGCGCGGGATTCTCGGGCATCTACATGATTCACCAGCTGCGCTCCCTCGGACTGACCGTGCAGGGATATGAGGCAGGCGACGGGGTGGGCGGAACGTGGTTCTGGAATCGGTATCCGGGTGCCCGCTGCGACGTCATCAGCATGGAGTACGCGTACACCTTCTCGCCCGAGTTGATCGACGAGTGGGACTGGACCGAGCGCTACCCATCGCAGCCGGAGATCCTGCGGTACCTGAACTTCGCCGCCGACCGCCTCGGCGTCAAACCGTACTTCGCGTTCAATACCCGGGTGGTCTCCGCGACGTTCGACGAGGCTGCCGACCAGTGGATCACGACCACGGACACGGGTACCGTGGCGCGGTCGAAGTACCTCATCACCGCCGTCGGATGCCTGTCGACCTCGATGACGCCCGACTTCCCCGGACTCGACGACTACCAGGGCGAGGTCTACCACACCGCCGACTGGCCGGCGGGTGGCGTCGACTTCTCCGGCAAACGTGTCGGCGTGATCGGTACCGGGTCGTCCGGGGTCCAGGTGATCCCCCTCGTCGCCGAGCAGGCCGCCCATCTGACCGTGTTCCAGCGGACGCCCGCGTTCAGCCTCGCCTGCGGAAACCGGCCACTCACGGCAGCGGAGATGCGTGAGTTCAAGGAGAACATCGACGCGCACAAGGAGATGTCGAGGGCCAGCGGCACCGGCCAGTACACGGACACCTTCGAGGAGAGCGCCCTTGATCACACGCACGAACAGCGCCACGCCATCTACGAGGATCGATGGAACCGGCACCGCGCGATCGATCTGATCGCCTGCTACCCGGACCTGTTCTCCAGTCGCGACGCGAACGAGACGATCGCCGAGTTCTTCCGCGGAAAGATCCGCGCCGCAGTGAGCGATCCCGAACTCGCGGAGGAACTCACCCCTCGCACCTATCCGCTCGGCGCGAAGCGAATCACCTTGGATACCAACTACTACGAGACCTACAACCGCAGCAACGTCAGTCTCGTCAACCTCCGCACACAACCGCTGGAGACGTTCACCGCGACCGGCATCCGGACCGGCGGTGTCGACCATGAGTTGGACGCCGTCGTCCTGGCAACCGGATTCGACGCGATTACCGGCCCCCTGCTCAAGATGGACATCCGGGGCATCGGCGGCCGCACGCTCGCGGACAAATGGGCCGACGGACCGGTGACCTACCTCGGCATCGCCGTCGACGACTTCCCCAACATGTTCATGCTGACCGGTCCGGGCAGCCCGAACGTGCTGACGAACGTGGTCTGCGCGATCGAGCAACATGTCGAATGGACCAGCGACTTCATCGCTCACCTCGAAGAGCGCGGCACCACACGAGTCGAAGCGGCTCCGGCCGAATCCCGCAAGTGGACCGAGGAGGCGGTCGCCATCGCCGACGACACCCTCTACCCGGAGGGTGATTCCTGGTACACGGGAGTCAATGTGCCCGGAAAGCCCAGGGTCATCATGTCTTACGTCGGCGGACTGAACGTGTACCGGCAGATCTGCGATGAGGTCGCCGAGGACGACTACCGCGGCTTCACCCGGGTGTGACCACGAACTGACGAAGGGGGCCCGGTTTTCCCGGGCCCCCTTCGTCGGTTCCGGCGAACCGGCAACTCCCGGGGTCAGGCCAACAGTTGACCGTTACGCCACCCGATGTCCCAGGTGATCGGACGCGCCAGTGCTTCGGGGAACTTACGCGACATGTACTTGGAGTACTCGTCGATGTGGTCGACCATCGCCGCCTCCGACGCGTCCGCGTCGCGCAGCGCCAGCGCATCGAGAATCCGCCGGTGCGCTTTGAGCACCGCGTGCCGGCGGCGCTCGTTGTAGTCGACGCCCACGACGGTGCCGTCGAAGATGTCGAGCATCGCGTCGACGAGGAACCCGAACAGCGAGTTCTCCGTCGCCCAGGCCACCGACTTGTGAAACTCCTTGTTGGTGTCCAGAAATACCTCCAGATCGCCCAGGTGCATCGCCATCCGCTCCACGGAGCCCGCCAACTCGCCCAACGCCTCGTCGGACATACGGGTCGCGGCCAGCCGCGCGAGCAGCGGCTCAATCCCGCCACGGGTCTCGGCGACGGTGGCGAATGGCGCGTTCTCGAACTGCAGGAGCAGCAGCATCGCGTTCGCGAGAGCCGACGAGTCGGGCTTCTCGATGGTCGGCCCGCCGCCCGGACCCGGTTTCAGCGACAGCACGTTCTGCAGTTCCAGGAACCGGAGTGCTTCGCGGAGCGTGCCGCGGCCGACGCTGTAGGTCTCGAGCATCGCCCGTTCGGCAGGCAACCGATCGCCGGCCACCAGGCCACGACGATCGATGTCCGCCACGATGCCACGCGCGACGATCAGCGCCGCCTTCTCGGGCCGAGATCCGCCTCGGTGCATGCTCACGTGTGGTCTCCTTCCGACGGCCCGCTCATCGGCGTGCCCGGAACGCCGCAACCGCCTCGCGATGGGCGTCCGTGCCGAACAGCAGTGCCGTCGCCTCGACCGACTCCGCATAGCCGGATTCGGTGTCCCGGTTGATGAATGCCTTTCCGACACGTACACCGAGCGGTGAGTGGGCCGCGATCTCGCGGGCTATCGCCAGTGCCTCGTCGACGAGGTCGTCGTCGGCGAAGGTCTCGATGACGAGGCCGGCTCGCTGCATCACCTCCGGCCCCACCGTGCGGCCGGTCAACGCCAGGTACCGCGTCCAGTGCCGGCCCAGCACGTCCGGCGCCCGGATGACCCCGTACCCCGGCGTCAGTCCGACGGTGACTTCCTTGAACGAGAACGCAGCCGAGACACCCGCCACCACGATGTCGCACGCCAAGGCCAACTCGGTGCCGCCGCCGAACGCGATGCCGTTGACCGCTGCGATCACCGGCACCGCACACTTTTCGACGCTGTGGAACGCCTCGTAGACCCGGCGCAGATGCGGCCGCACGCGCGCGACATCGCCGTCGAGTTCGGCGAACATGTCGATGTCGCCGCCGGCCGAGAAGGCGCGACCCGCACCGGTCAGCACGACGGCCCGCACCTCCGGTGAGTCGCTGAATTCGGCTGTGAGAGAAGTAAGTTCGGCGAACCACTGCTGGTCCATCGCGTTGAGCTTCGCCGGTCGGCACATCGTGACGAGTCGGACGCCGTCGCCGACGTCGTCGATCCGGAACCGTTCGTAACTCATGCTCTTTCGGGTCATGCGCCGGCGCCCTGCCGATCCCAGGTGTCGGCCGTGATGCCGTCGGCGCGGAGTCGATATTTCTCGACACGTTGGCTGTGGGTCAGGGGCAGCCGGTCCATCACCCGGATGTAGCGCGGGCGCGCGAACGACGTCAGTCGTCCGTCGATGCGATCGACGAGGGCGGCCGGGTCGAGCCGGACGCCGGGCACCGCGACCACGGCGATGGCCACTTCCTCCTCGGACAGCTCGGACGGCACCCCGTAGGCGGCCACCTGCACGACGTCCGCGTCGTCGGCGACCACCCGCTCGATCTCCCAGGACGAGACGTTCTCCCCGCGCCGACGGATCGTGTCCTTCACGCGGTCGACGAAGGTGAGGAAACCGTCGTCGTCGAAGACGCCACGATCACCGGTGTGGAACCACAGGTTCTGCCACGCCTCGACGGACGCTTCGGGACGGGCGTCATATCCGTCGAACATCATGCCGGGCTTCTTCGGCCGCACGACGATCTCGCCGACCGTGCCCGGGCCGACGGGCTCGTCGTCCTCGTCCACGACCCGCACGTGATAGTTCACCGATTCGGTGCCCGCAGACCCGATACGTCGTCGGGACGGCGGCATATCGCAGACGATGGACGTCTCGGTGCTCCCGTAGATCTCGGTGAGTTCGATGCCGAACCGGGCCTCGACGTCGGCGAAGATCTCGCGCGGGCACGGGGCACCGAATGCCGCCCGCACCGCATGGTCCCGATCGTCGTCGCGCGGTTCCTGTTTGAACAGGATGCTCATCATCGCGCCCTGGTAGTTGAACGCGGTGATCTTCTCGGCGCGACAGATGTCCCAGAAGCGGGTCGCCGAGAACGTACGGTGCATCACCACGTCGGCGCCGGCGTCGATCGCCGCCATCACCGAACAGTAGCGGGCGTTGGAGTGGTAGAGCGGGAACACGCTATAGAGACGGTCGGTGCTGGTGTAGGCCATGAGATCGACGGTGTGGCGGGCCAGGTTGACGTTGGCGCGGTGGCTCAGCAGCACGCCCTTGGGCGGCCCGGTGGTGCCCGAGGTGTAAAGGATCACCGCGGTCGATCGCGGATCCACCGCCGGCAGGTCGACAAGGTGCGTCCGCATGAGGTCGCCGAACTCGTCGGGGTCGCCGTCGGCCTCGCCGGCGACGATGACCTTCTCGATCGAGTCGATGCGTCCGGCGATGTCACCGATCAGGCCGGCGAACTCGGCGTCGCAGATCACCACGCGGACCGCGGCATGTTCCAGGCAGTACTCGAGGAGGTCCGGTCCGGTGGCTGGGTTGAGCGGCACCTCGACGAGGCCCGCCCGGGCGATGGAGAACCACGCGTGGAGGGCGGCGACCGACGCCTTCATCACGACGCCGACGCGGTCGCCGGTGTCCAGACCCAGCGACCTGAGTCCGGCAGCCCCGCGCGACGCCGCCGCATCGAGTGCGGCGACGGTTGTCGCAGTGCCGTTCACGTCGAGTCGCGACGGCCGGTCGGCACACTGCGCCAACCAGTCGCCGATGCTCGGTACCGGCCCACTGGTCGGCGTCATCGCTGCTCGCCGTTCTGATCGGCCGACCGCATCGCCGGGCCGCCGCGTCCGTCGCCCGCGAGTCGACGCGAATCGTGGCTGGCGATCGTCGCGGTCGGGATCACCTCGATGAGCAGGCGCCCCGGACTCGACAGCAGCGCACGGAACTTGGCCGGATGGTCGGGCGCGAGTCGCGCGGCAAGCAGGTCGAACTTGTCGTCGAGTCCGGAGACATCGCGGTGCACCGTCGCCGTGCCCTTGACCGCCAACATCTGCCGTCCGGGAGTTGTGGTCCCGGTCCCCGAAACGACGATCGAGACTCGCGGGTCGGCTTGCACACCGCGGACCTGGACCCGGCCGGCGACGCTGGTGATCCAGAAGTGTCCGTCGTCGACGGCGAAGCTCACCACCACCGCGGCCGGTGCGCCGTCCTCGTCGAGGAAGCAGAACGTGCACTCGGTCTGTTCGGCGAGCAGCGCGGCCGTCGTATCCGCGGTCAACCGTGCACCCGACAACGTCTCGATATCCGTGGTTCCCGGCTTGTCCATGGGCATCCCTTCAGGCGTTTTCGTCGAATGCCGACTCGCCGAGGACCGCGTGGACGGCGGCCTTGTCCGCGTCCGCAGCAGCGCCATTCCAGACGGTCTTGCCGCGCGTGATCACCGCGACGTCGTCGGCGATCCGGATTCCGGCATCGGCGTTCTGCTCGACGATGAGCACCGCGATGCCGCCGTCGGCGATCTCACGGACCTTGGTCATCACCGAGTCGACCATCGTCGGCGCCAACCCCATGGACGGCTCGTCCATCAGGATGACCTTCGGCTGGGACATCAGCGCGCGTCCGAAGGCGAGCATCTGCTGTTCGCCGCCACTGAGCAGCCCGGCCTGACTGTCCTTACGGTCGGCCAGGATCGGGAACTGCTCGTACACTTCGGCGATCGTCGCATCGGCCGCGCCGCGCGATGCCCGGTAGCCCCCGATCCGCAGGTTCTCTTCGACGGTGAGCGTCGAAAAGACCCGCCGCCCTTCGGGAACCAGCACGAGCTTGTTGCGCACCATCGTGTGGGCCCGGCGGCCGGCCAGATCGACCCCGTCGACGAGCACGGACCCCGACTTCGGTTTGTGGTAGCCGGCGATCGCCCGCAGACTCGTCGTCTTGCCTGCGCCGTTCGCGCCGAGCACCAACGTGACCTTCCCGGTGTCGGCCCGCAGAGCCACCCCCTGGACCGCGTTGACCGCACCGTAGCTGACGTTCAGATCGGTGACCTCAAGCATCGTGCGCCGCCTTTCCGAGATAGGACTCCCGGACGGCGTCGTCGGCGACGACGGCCTCCGGTTCGCCCTGCGCGATCAGTTCGCCCTGGTTCATGCCGAACAGGTAGTCGCACACGTCGACCATCATCTGCACGTCGTGCTCGACGAGGAGCTGAGTGAGCCCCTCGCTCTGCAGGGCCCGCATGAGGTCGCTGACCTCGTCGCGTTCGGCGGTGTTCATCCCCGCGGTCGGCTCGTCGAGCAGCAGCAGGCGCGGCTGCCCGACGATCGCCCGGGCGATCTCGACCCGGCGCTGCATGCCGTAGGAGAGTTCACTCGGCCGCATGCGTTGGACCGCAGTGATGCCGACCCGCTCCATGACCTCGTCAACCGATGTCGTGAGCTCATGTCGATGCGCTCGGGTGACGGTGTCGACGCCCAGTTGCACGTTGTCGCGAACCGTTCGGTCGTCGATCAGACGCACGGTCTGGAAGGTACGCGCGACACCCAGGTGCGCCACGCGGTGCGGTCGCAACCGGGTGAACTCCACACCGTCGAACATCATCTGCCCACGCGTGAGCGGGTTGAGCCGGGTGACGGCGCCCAGCAGCGTCGACTTGCCCGATCCGTTCGCGCCCATGATGCCGTAGATGCGGCCCTCGTCGAGCCTGATCGATACGCCGTCGACGGCTTTGACGCCACCGAAATGCACTGCGATGTCGGTCAGTTCGAGGAGCGGCACGCCGCTGTCGGTGCTGGTCATGACTCCACCTTTGCGAGGTCGGGGTGGACGGGTTCGTCGCCGACGTCGCGAACGTCCCGCGTTCGGACCCGGTGCCACAGGTCACGGATCACACCGAGGATGCCGTTGGGCAAGAACAGTGCGGCGAGCACCACGATGACGCCGTAGATGAACTCCTCCCATTCGCCGACGAAGGCGACGACGGTCGGCAGCCACACGAACACGATCGACCCGATGAGGACGCCCACCCAGGAGCGCGTCCCACCGACGACGATGACGGTCAGTGCGAGCACCACGAGGTGGAAGTTGACCTCTGCCGGGGTGATGGTGCTGCGCAGCAGTGTGGTGATGGCACCGGCCAGTCCGCCGACCAGCCCGGAGGCGAGAAAACTGAGCTTGCGGTACCGCGCGACATTGATGCCCATCGCGTTGGCCAGTTCGGGATCCTCCCGGACCGCGTCGATCCGGCGACCGAGTCCCCGCGACTCGGTGAGCTGCGTGACGGCGACGACGATGATCGTGACGACCAGGACCGACTCGAAGGTCAGGTCGCCGAGAGCACCGAACAGACCGGCGGCGCCGCCGGTGAGTGCACCGCCGTTCACCGCGACGACCGCCACGATCAGCGTGAACGCGATCGTCGCCATACCGAGGTACAGGCCGTTCAGCTTGTGGATGATCAGGCCGAGCAGGTACACCACGACGCCCGGGATGAGCATGCCGAGCACGATCGACGGGAAGGTCGACCAACCGAGGTGAATCATCGCGGCGGCGGCCGTGTAGCCGCCGATGCCGAAGGCCCCGATGCCGGCGAACGAGAACACTCCCATCCGCATGGGGATCTGGATGCTCAACGCCATCAACAATGTGGTCAGCGTCTGCTGCAGCAGAACGGTGTTGGCGTAGTACCAGTCGCTCATGTGCGTCTCACTTCCTTGGTTCCGAAGATTCCTTGCGGGCGGAAGAGGAGGACCAGGAAGATCAGGCCGAATGACACTGCGTCGACCCAGGTTCCGAGGTCGAGATGGATCATCAGCGTTTCTGCGGCCGCCAGGATGTACGCACCGAGAACCGCGCCGCCCATCGATCCGAGACCGCCGAGCACGATGATCGCGAATGCCTTGATCAGCAGCGGATCACCCGATTCGGGAGCGATCGCGCCGAGTTGCAGGGTCAGCAGGGCACCGGCCAGACCGGCCAGCCCACCGGCGACGGCCATTGTGCCCAACGCCAACGCGCTGCGATTGACGCCCATGCCCTCGCTGGTCTCCTGGTCGACACCGATGGCCCGTAGGGCCAGCCCCTGCCGAGACTTCTTGAGCCACACCGTGAGACCCACGCCGATGCCGATCGCGGCGACCAGGATGATGATGGTCGTCGTGGTCAGCCGAAGACCAGCGACCTCGAAGACCGACGCCTCGTAGTTCGTCGTGAATCCGAACGGGCTGGCCCCGGTGACGCGCTGGACGATGGCGATCGGGATGGCCGACACGCCGATGCCCGCAATGATGATCCGCAGTTCGGTCGTGCGGTGGTCGGCGCCCGCGCGCACAATCTGCTGGAAGACGAGGAGCTGGGTCAACAGAGACAGCACCGCGCCGACGCTGATCGCAATGAGCAGAATCACCGGCAGTGGGAGGGCCGCCTCCTTGGTGACCAGGTAGGCGACGAACACGGAGAACACGAACGTCGCACCGTGCGCGAAGTTCAGGATTCCGATGGTGCCCCACGCCAGCGCCATACCCAGCGCGAACAACAGATACACCGAACCCAGCGTCGCTGCATTCAGAACTTCCTGCATGTCGGGTTTCCTCTGTCTCGACGACTGCGGTGGGGTGTCAGGCCGGCGAGTCGACTAGCGACTCTTTTCCGTTGTCCCACTTCACCATTGCGCCGGTCACGCGCATGTCGTTGCCGTCGAAGGTCAACGGGCCCATGGCACCGGTGAAGCCTTCGCCCGCGACCTGCGTGAGTCCCTTCTGGATGCCCTCGCGCGACGAGTCACCCGATGCCTTGATGCCGCGGGCGATCCACCAGAGTGCGTCGTAACCTTCGGCGGCGTAGGCGTCCGGCGCTGCGCCGTACTTCTCGGTGAAGGCCTTGGTGAACGCTGTCGAGGTGTCGCCGGTCATCGCCACCGAGAAGTCGACGGGGTACACGAGACCGTTGGCGGCCGCGCCTGCCGGGGCGGCATTGCCCGATCCTTGCACCGACGTGCCGACGATCTGTCCGGTGTAGCCCGCCTGACGCAGTTGCTTCATGAATGTCACCGCCTGCGACGCAATCAGCATCATGACGACGGCCGGCGGATTCGCCTGCGCGATCTGCTGCGCCTGGCCGGTGAAGTCCTGGGTTGTCGACTGAACCTCGATCGACTGATCGATCTTGATTCCGTTGGCCGCGGCCTCCTTCGGGAACACCGTCTTACCGAGGTTTGCGAAGGTCGGATACGTCGCGTTGTAGATCACCGACGCGGCTTTGAGGTTGTTGTTGGCGAGCCACTTCGCGGCGATGTTGTAGTAGCTCTCCATCGGCGCGGTCGCACGGAACGTGTAGTCGTTGATCACGACGCCGTTGGCGCCCGACTGGGTGAACACCGTCGGCACCTTGCTCTGCCCGACGATAGGCGCCACAGCCGCAGCCTGCTGCGCCATCGTCGGCCCGAGGATGGCGGAGACCTTCTGGTTGGCCATCGCCTTGGTCATCTCACTCACCGCGCGGTCGATCTCGCCTGCGGTGTCGACCTGCTCCAGGGAGATTTTCGCACCGTTGCCGAGATAGTCCTGCTCGTTGATCTGTTCGATCGCGAGCTGGGCCCCCTTGCTCGCTCCGACGCCCGCGTAGGCCACCGGACCGGTCTGGTCGTTGACCGCCTCGACGGTGATGTCGGGGGCGATCCCCTGGCCGGTCTGCTGCGCGCCGCCACCGCTGCTTCCGCACGCGGCCACCGTGAGCACGGCGGCCGCGGCCATCGCGACCAGCGCCGTCTTCGTCGATTTGATCTTCATGTGTGAGAGTCCTTTTCATGTCGCCGGCGGAAGAACCGGCTGGGGATGAGCCTGCGGATGGGAGGTGGCAATCACCGCCGATAAGACACAGTTCCTGATAATAGTAAATATGGTTGTCGCCACACTGTCAACGCTTTCAGGCGATTCATAATCATCAATAATGAGGATGTCGGTAGCCAGGAGGGCGTCGACACCCGATGGATGTCGACGCCCTCCTGTGCGAAACCGGACCGGTCAGGCGATCGGCGCACCCGCCAGCTCGTGGCCGATGAGGTAGGCCAGGGTGAGTCCGCGACCGAGCGCGATCCCGGAGTTGTACGCGGTGCCGGTGGTCGTCAATGCGGCGACCGACCCCGCGGCGTACAGACCGGCGATCGGGCGGCCGGAACCATCGAGCACCCGTCCGTCGCCGTCGATGTGCACACCGCTCGTCCCGATTCCCGTGCCGACAAATCGCAGGCGGATCCCGAAGAACGGCGCCTGCTCAATCGGACCGAGCACCGGCGACGGGGGTGTGGTCGGGGTCGCCGGCGAACCGATTGACGTAATCAACACTGCCGCGGCCGAATTCCGGGTCCACACCATCACGGGCGAACCCGCTGAACCGCTGCGCCGTCGCCTCCAGCTCGGCACCGTCGATGCCGAGCTTCTCACCGAGTTCGGCAAGGGAGGCGCCGTGGCACACCCAACCCTCGGGATACTCGCCGCCGGGCGGTGTCGCGGCCAGCCCGTACTTGCGGCGATGCTGATCGTCCCAGATCAGGAAGAACGGCAGATGCCGGTTGTCGGGGTCCAGGGTCTTGCGGCAGATGTCGACCCAGTACGAATCGTTGCAGTACCGACGTCCCGTCCGGTCGACGATCATCGAGTGCGGCATCGCGTACTCGGGGCCGTAACCGAACCCGGTACCCACCTGCGACCGCCAGCCCGGCAGGATCGGGGTGGCATTGGCGGGGATGCGCGCCAGCTGGCCGCCGACCGACCGCGCCAACCGCAGTCCGTCGCCCCGAATCGATTCCGGCGCAACCGAACCCCAGTCCTCCGGAGTGAGACCAAGGATGTCCGAGACCAATTCGGGGTCCCAGTCGTAGGTACTGGTTGCGAGCACCACGGGACCGCGCACGTCCACCTCACCGTCGGGCGTCTGCGCGCGAACCCCGACGACGGCGCCACTCGCATCCTGCAGCAGTTCGGTGACGCGATGCTCGAGCCGAATGTCGATCGACGCTTCCTTGAGGACCCGACGAAGGAAGGACGCGACGACGCCGGTGCCGTAGGTGAGGGGGTCGCCGTGGGCCGGCCCGTCGAATCCGTTGTCGTCGGCGAGACCGAACGCCGGCAGCCCGGCGTGCGCATGCTTGCCCGCCTCGGCTTCGTGACCGTCGTCGTCCACATACGTTGCGCGACGACCCTTCTCGAGCAGCTCCCGATAAGTGGTGCCGACCGGGAAATACGGGCTGTACCGTAGCTTTTCCCGCCACTGCCCGAGCGCGGAACCGTCGATCACCTCGTTGGTGAGGTACCGCCCTTGTGGCAGTGCCCCGTCCGCTTCGTTGTGATAGTCGGCGAGTCCGGGGATCACCGTCCACTGGATGGCGTCGAGGTCCTCCCAGAATTTCATTGCGGCCGGTGACGTCGTCAGCCACCGCATCAGGGCGGCCTCGTCGAGCACCTCGGGGGCGAGATGCTTTGCAACATCACGGATGTAGGTCTCCGTCAGATCAAGGGAGTCCTCGATACCTTCCCGTTCGGCGACGTGATTGGCACCGCACCACACCTGCCCGCCCGAGTACGCGGCCGCGCCCCCGACGAGATCGGCCGCTTCCAGGACCACCGCGGGGCGCCCTTGCGACGCGCACGCGAGCGCGGTGGCGAGGCCGGAGAGACCTCCGCCGACCACGACTATCGGTTCTTGCTCATGCACAGTGTTGCTCCTGGCTATCAGACTTCGAAACCGTCCATCTGCGGTGTCGTCATCGGCGTGATGATCCGTTCGGAGATCTTCCAGCCATCGGCGGTCCGGACGTACTTGTCCCGGTTGAGCGCGATCGCCTTGATCTGCGCGCCGTTGTTCATCTCGGCCTCGGCGTACACGTAATTCGTTCCGTGCGCGTGGTCGTCGTCGTCGAAGTCGACGAGGTGATTGGTCAGGATGTGGGCGCCCCGCGCGACCGCCGCCGCGTCGGCGACGAAGAACGCGTGGATGGCGTCGTAACCCTCGTAACGCTCGAGACCGACGGCCGTCGCGTCCCATACTCCGTCCCGGGCGAAGGCCGATGCGGCCTCGTCCGGATCGGCGAGATCGAGTCCGCGGGCGTACAGGTTGGTGGCCCGCACGATGTCATTGATGTCGTCTGCGCGCATGGTGTTCCTTGAGGCGTTGGCGATGGTCATCGGATCAGAGGTCGTAGGAGATGACGCCGCGGATGTTCTTGCCTTCACGCATGTCGGCCACCGCTTCGTTGATCTGCTCGAGTTCGTAGGTCTTGGTGACGAGTTCGTCGAGCTTGAACTGCCCGCGCCGGTACATGTCGGCGATCATCGGGATATCGCGGCGTGCGTTGGTCGAGCCGTACAGGGTGCCCTGCAGGCGCTTGCCGCTCATCGCGAAGGTGAACAGATCGAAGGGCACGTCGCGCTGAGTGACCGGTGCCGCAGAGGTGACGACCAGGGTGCCGCCGCGGCAGACCATCTCCTGCGCCGGATTGAGCAGTTCACCACGCATGATGTCGACGGTGAGGAGCACCTTGTCGGCACCCTGACCGCCGGTCAGCTCGGACACCAGGCTCGCTGCCTGCTCCAGGTCGGTCGCGGTGTGGGTGGCACCGAATTCCTTTGCCTTGTCGCGCTTGAACTCGACGGGGTCCACTGCGATCACGTTCTTCGCACCCTTGTGCAAGGCGCCCTGGACCGCGTTCATACCGACACCGCCGGTGCCGATCACGACGACCGTCTCACCGAGTTGGACGTCGGCGGCGTACACCGACGATCCCCATCCGGTCGGCACACCGCATCCGATCAGGGCCGCCTTGTCCAGCGGGATGTCCTTGCCGATCTTCACGCACGAGTCGATGTTGACGACCACGTACGGCGAGAAGGTGCCCAGGTAGGAGAACGGTCCGACGCCCTGACCTCGCGCGTGGATGCGGTGGGTGCCGTCCGGCGCGAAGCCGCCGAGCACACCCGCACCCATCTCGCACAGATTGGTGAGTCCGACATTGCACTTCGCGCAGTGGCCGCACGCGGGCATGAACGACAGGACGACGTGGTCACCGACCTCGAAATCGGTGACGTGCGGGCCGACCTCCTCGATGATGCCTGCGCCTTCGTGCCCACCGATGATCGGTGCCCAGTCCAGCGGAATGTCGCCGGTGTCGACGTGGTCGTCACTGTGACAAATGCCCGACGCGGCCAGTTTGATCTTCACTTCGCGACTCTTCGGCGGATCGATCTCGATCTCTTCGACGCTCCAGCCCGACCGGGTTCCGGGCTCCCAGATCAGCGCACCCATCGTCTTCATAGTGTTCTCCTCAGAGTCGCTCGCCACAGGCGTCGGCGAGGTGTATGCCGCTTGGTCGGCATCACGTGATCGGCATCTCGTGACGCTAATCACGCTAACCATTATCATGGTAGAAGTAAAGGGTGCTTCGAGTAGAGACCACGAAAGAGTGACGGAGAGAACCGATTCGGCGCAGGTCACGCCGTCGGCACCCACCTCGACAACCGGTGGACGTGCGGTGGCCGCATACGGCATCGCCGCGACGGTCGCTTTCTGCCTCCTCGTGGTCGGGTCGAACATCCCGGGGCCACTGTTGCCGGTCTATCGCGATCGATTGGATCTGAGCACCTTCACGGTGACCGCCCTGTTCGCCGTGTACCTCGTCGGTCTCGTCGCGACGTTCACCGTCGTCGCCCACAGTCGCCTGCCACGACACTCGACGCGCGTCCTGCCGATCGCCGTGGCACTGGTCTTCGCCGGCGACGTCGCACTGCTCGCCGGAAACCATTCGGTCGCATGGCTGTTCGTGGGTCGCGTCCTGGTGGGCATCGCGGTGGGCCTGGGCACCGGAGCCGCGGCCACCATCGTCCTCGCCACTCGGGGCGAACGCGGCCGCGCCATCGCCGCCACCGGCACGCTCCTCGGTTCATTTCTCGGCCTGCTGGCCTCGGCCGTCGTCGCCGACCTGCTACCCGGCCCGACGACGACGATCTACTGCATCCACATGGCCCTGCTGGTGGCCGCGGCCGTCGCCTTGGCCTGGACCCACCACCGGTCACGGACCACCGTCGCGCACCTCATCCGTGGTCCCGAGCACGAGTCCGCGATCCCGACCGACCTCCCGGCGCAGGCGGATGTCCAGCGATATCCGCGCCGAGTACGACTGGCCGGCTTCGCCCTCGGTACCGCGGGGTGGGCGATCGGCGGTGTTGTCGTCGGCCTGCTCCCGACCGTCGTCACCGACATGACGGGATCCGGATCGATCATCGTGACCTCGCTCGCCCCGATCGTGCTCATCGGAGTCGCTTGCGCGGCACCGCGCATCGTCGCGTCGGTGCCCTCGCCGGTGAGCGCGGTGGCCATCGGGGTCGGAGCCGTGCTGTGCTTCGTCGGCGTGTGGACGAGCAGCCTTCCGGTCATCCTGGTGTGCTGCGTGGCCTGGGGCGCCGGGCAGGGCTTCGCCTACGGCAACGGGTTGAAGATCGTGACCGCCGGCCTGCGCCCGGTGGACCAGGGCCGCATCGCCTCCCAGTACGCGTCGATCGCGTACGGATTCACCAGCATCCTGTCCGTGGCGATCGGATCGATCGCGACCGCAGCCGGAATGACCGTGGGACTGGGATTCGCGGCTGCGGTCTTCGTCGTGCTGTGCGGGGTCACGATCGGGCTCGGCTACCGACGTTGGCCGGCCCGAATCTGACCGTCGCGAGTCAGATCGCGGTGGCCAGCAGGCTCGCGTCCCGCGTGTCCCGACGCTGATGTTCCGACGACGACGGTGCGGCACATCCGTACAGGACATCGCCGTTCGCGCCGCCGACCGCGCACGCGAACACCCCGGTGTCGAAGTGCTTCTCGTCGAGGATCTCGCCGCCCTCGGCCACCCGGATCACCCGCTGGTTGAGCGCGTCGGCGACCCAGATCGTGCCGGCCTCGCCGAGGCAGATGCCGTCCGGCGCAACCTGCGAGGCCGCCATCGCGTCACGCACAGACGTGCGCGGGACCTCCGGGCCGAATGCCGCCCAGACCCGCCGCCGGCTCAACGTCCCCTCCCGGTCGAGATCGAACGCGGTCAGTCGGTTGCCCATGCTCTCGGCGACCACGAATGTCCGAACGTCGTCGTCGGGCGATCCGATGATCACCGAGCCGTTCGGGAACAGGAGGTCGTCGGCCGCCACGCGCGACGAACCGTCCGGCGCAACGTGAATCAGCACCGCGGACTCCACATACGAGCGGGACCGGAACTCGAAACCGAACGTCGAGATGAACGCATGCCCGTTCTCGTCAACGGTCATGTCATTGAGTTTCCCGGTCGCGAGCGCGGAGACGTCGGCGTGCACCGACACCGAGGTCGGATCGTTCGCGTCGTCGCGGACGAGGATGCGTCCGTCGACCATCGACACGATCAGGAGGCGGCCGTCCGGCAGCCATCCGAGCCCCGACGGTTGATCGTCCATCGTCACCTCGACGCGCACGTCGTCGCTCTCGCCGATGGAGAGCACCTCACGCGTGTACAGGTCAGACACCCAGAGTCGACCGGCACGCCAGCGGGGGCACTCCAGGAACGCACGCCCGTCCACCACCGTCGTAACTGCGACTGCAGACTTGCTCGCCATCGGTTCTCTCCTCACTTCGGTTTCATCGACCGCACGCGGCCCGTCGGTCATAATCATGCACATAGTTTCAGCCACTCGCAAACGTCTGTGTGATCGTTGACACAGCAATATTCCATTCATATGATGTGCATGATTACCCCAAAATTGACCCACGTGAAGGCGGCTCAGATGAGTTTGGACGAAGCGACGACGGCATTCCTGGCCCAGGCGGCCGAGGACGGTGGCAAACCGTTGTACGAGATGACGCCGGACGAGGTCCGGTCCATGAACGACAGCTTCATCGAGCTCTACGGCCCCGGCCCCGACATGGCGTCGGTGGAGAATCTGACCGTCGAGGCCGCCGACGGGTACGAGATCCCGGTCCGTGTTCTCACACCGTCGGAGGACCCGCGCGGCGTGCTGATCTACTACCACGGCGGCGGATGGGTGGTCGGCAATCCCGACCAGTTCGACACCCTCGCGCGACAACTGGCCGCAGGCACCGGCTGCACGGTGGTCCTGCCCGACTACCGGCTTGCACCGGAGAACGTGTATCCGGCAGCCGCGAATGATGCGTGGGATGTTGCCATCTGGACCGCGAAGCGCTTCGGGGATCTGCCGCTACTGGTCGGCGGCGACAGTTCGGGCGGCAACCTCGCCGCGGTCGTCGCGCAGCAGGCCGCTCGGGAAGGCGCGCCGACGATCTCGTTCCAGGCGCTGGTCTACCCGGTCACCGACAGCGACACCGAGAACGCAACCTACCTCGACCCGGCGAACCAGCTCATGCTCGACAAGAAGTCGATGGACTGGTTCTGGGAGCTCTACACGCCGGATGCGAGCACCCGCGCGAATCCGAATGTGTCTCCGCTGCAGGGCGATGTCTCCGGCACTGCGCCCGCGGTAGTACTCATCGCCGAGCACGATGTCCTGCGCGGCGAGGGCGAGGCCTACGCCGCCAAGCTCGAGGCGGCGGGCGTGCCGGTCCAGACCCGGGTGTTCGACGGCCAGATGCACGGCTTCTTCCAGTTCGTGAACATTCTGCCCGGATCGGCCGACGGCATCGAGTACGTCTGCACCGCGGTCACCGCCCACCTCGATTCCCTGTAAACGGCTCTGTCGAAAGGACATCCCATGTTCCGCATCACCGTGAACTACAACCATCCCGAGAACCCCGAACAGTTCCTCGAGCACTACCGGTCCGTCCACGCTCCCCTGACCGCGACGATGCCGGGCATGACGTCGTTCGAGTGGGGCGTCTGCGAGACGCTCGACGGCTCGGATCCTGAGCACTTCGTCGTCGGCGTTCTGACGTTTCCGACCAAGGACGACGCGATCGCCGGACTGAGCTCACCGGAGGGCCAGGCGGGTAGCGCCGACATGGCCAATTTCGCGGGTGCTGGCGCCACGATCGACATGCACGAGGTCACCGTCGCCTGACCGATTTCTCCGCTTCCTGCACCGACCGACCGCCGGGTGCCCCGACCCGCGGTCGGTCGGTGCGTTGTAGAAGCCGCAAGATCGAGTACGCTTGCCCCGTAAGTATCGTGATGTTTGTCATGATTTAGGTCACGCTCCCGCAGGTCGAGCCGGCGCGAGCTGCCAACAGAGGGGGCAGATCGAGTGCGCACTACCAGATTCGACGGTTCACCGGCAGGAGCTCGCCGGTGACAGGCCCGGCACGATCACCGAAGGCTGCGCTGGTCGTGAGCCAACGAATCGTGCAAGAAGCGCTCGACGCGGGTCTGGGGCCCGGGGATCTGCTGCCGTCCGAGAAGCTGATGGTCGACAAGTACCAGATCGGCCGCGGCACCCTCCGCGAAGCACTTCGCCTCCTCGAGTTCCAGGGCGTCGTCGTCATGAAACCCGGTCCGCGCGGCGGGCCGGTACTCCAGGAACCCACCGGCTCATTCCTGTCCGGCGCGTTCGTGTTGCTGATGCAGCTGCGCAATGCGCCCCTGCGATCGATCTTCGAGGCCCGACTCAGCATCGAACCGGTCATCACCCAACTCGCCGCCGCGAACATCTCCGACGAACGGTTGGCCGAAGTCGGTGCCACGGTGGAGCAGATGGCGGTGGCACTCAAGAGCGACCGTCGTGCATTCCTGGAGGCCAACAAGGAGTTTCACGACATCATTGCCTGGTCGACGGACAACCCGTTGCTCGGTTACCTCGCCGATTCGCTCCTCGAGGTCACCAACAGCACGATCGTTGGAATGGACTTTCCGCAGGTGCGCCGGAAGGCGACGCTGACTGCTCACGAGTCGATCTTCGCCGCCATGAGCGAGCGCGATGCCGCGAAATCCATGGCGGCGATGAGCGAGCACATCGATGACTACCTGAAGTACGCGGAGAAGAAGTTCCCCGACATCATCGGGTCCGTGGTCCGCTGGGATCGCGACCTGTAGCCGGGCCTTACTGCGCCTCGAAGACCACGCGCCCGATCGTGGTGCCCTCGCCGAGGCGCGCCACACCGTCGGCCACATCGGTGAATGCCAGACGCTCGCCGATCAGGGGCTTGATCGAGCCATCATCGGCGAGTCGAGTCAGCGTCCGATGGCAGTCCTGTACGGCCGGTAAGTTTTTATGCTTGTACAGACCCCAGTGCACGCCCACTATCGAATAGTTCTTCAGCAGTGCATGATTCAGCTTCGTCTCGGATATCCGTCCGCCGGCGAAGCCGATCACCAGGATGACACCCTCGAAGGCCACGCATTTGGTCGATCGGTCGAACGTGTCGCCACCGACCGGGTCGTAGATGATGTCGGCGCCGCGACCGTCGGTCACCGCCTTGACGACCTCGACGAAATCCTCGGTGTGGCGGTCCACGACGACATCGGCACCCAGCCGCCGACAGTATTCGGCCTTCTGCGGGCCACCCACCACACCGATGACCGTGGCGCCGGCCGCCTTGGCCAGTTCCACCGCGGTGCTGCCGACTCCGCCGGTCGCCGCATGCACGAGCACCACGTCGCCCGGCTGTACATGCGTACGACGATGCAGCGCAAACCAACTCGTCTGATAGCCGATGGTCAACGACGACGCCTCCGCGTCGTCGAGCGAGGCCGGCGCAGGGTAGGCGGCAAACGCATCCATCACCGCGTACTCCGCGAATCCGCCGTGCGGTGGCACTGAGTTACCGACCACACGGTCGCCGACCGAATGTGTGGTGACGTCGCTACCGACGTCAACGACATCGCCGCACAATTCGACACCCGGCGTGAAGGGCAAGTCCGGCTTCACCTGGTAGATGCCACGACACATCAACACATCAGGGAAGTTGGCCGGCGCGGCACGCACCTTGACCAGGATCTGACCCGGTCCCGGTTCTGGGACCGGCACGTCGTCGAGGACGAGGACGTCCCGTGGCTCTCCGAGCTCCTGCACCCGCCAGGCCTTCATGATGGTCCTTCCCACGGTGAACTCCGCCTCGACATCCACGTCCTCACTGGCGGTTCCACATTTTGGTAATCATGTTTACCATAGATTAGACGTGAGGGTCGTCACACAGCAGAACAACCGAGAAGGAGCCGAACATGGGCATATTGGAAGGCAAGGTCGCTTTCGTGACCGGAGCCGCACGCGGCCAAGGTCGGGCACACGCTTTGACGCTCGCCGCCGAAGGTGCCGAGATCATTGCCGTCGACATCGACAAACCGATCGCCAACGTCGCCTACGACCACGCCACCGCAGCGGACCTCCAGGAAACCGCCGACCTCGTCGAGAAACTGGACCGGAGAATCCTCGCCACCACCGCCGATGTCCGGTCCAGCGATCAGCTGGATGCCGTGGTGGCCCAAGGCCTCGACACGTTCGGGAAGATCGACGTCGTCGTGGCAAATGCGGGCATCTACACCCAAGCACCATTCTGGGAGATGGACGAGCAGATGTGGGACGACGTACAGGACGTCAACCTGAAGGGCGTCTGGCGCACCATGAAAGCCGTTGTCCCGCACATGATCGACCGCAAGCGCGGGTCCATAGTCCTGACCTCGTCGGTCAATGGTGTGATCGGCAACCCGAATGCGGCTCACTACGCCGCCTCCAAGCATGGCGTCCTCGGCCTGATGCGTAGTGCCGCACAATCACTCGGCCCCCTGGGTGTTCGGGTGAACTCGGTCGCGCCCGGCCTGATCGACACCCCGATGACGAACTTCCAGGGCATGTACGACCAGATGGCCGGACACCCGGGCGCTGACCGGTCCGACTATGACCGCGCAGCACTACATTTCGGCATCCTGCGGGCTCAGGGCGCGCTCCCGCCGGAGACCATCGCCAACGCCGCGGCCTGGCTCGCTTCCGATGGTTCGTATGCGGTCACCGGTCAGAACATCGTCGTCGACGCCGGCCATACGATCATGCCGGGTTTCAATCCCGCTCCCGTCGAGTCGTTCTGACGCAGACAACAGAGTCTGGGACACAGGTCATATCTATGATAATGTTTGCTCTAGATCACACTTGCTCCGAGCGATCTCCCCCGCTCGGTCTATCGAGGAGAATCTGTTGATCAACAACAACATCCGGCAACGCAACGGGATCATCGTGCCCGTCATCTGCTGTATAGCCGTCATCTTCGACGGCTACGACTTGTCAGTCTTCGCAACCACGATTCCCTCGCTGCTGGACTACGAGCCCTGGGACCTCGATGCCGCTGAAACCGGTCTGATCGCCAGCTACGCGTTCATGGGCATGCTGGTCGGCACCCTGATCTGCGGGTTCGCCACCGACCTCATCGGCCGGCGGAAGATGCTGATGGCCAGCATGAGCTGGTTCTCGATCTTCATGGGGGCGTGCACCGTCGCTCCCACCGCAGAGCTATTCGGCCTGTTTCGGTTCCTGTCCGGCATCGGCCTCGGGGGTCTACTGCCCACCGCGTTGGCGCTGTCTGTCGAGTTCGCGCCGCGCACCCGCCGAAACCTGGTCAACGCCCTCGTGAGCTCGGGGTTCTCGGTTGGCACCATCATCGCGGCGCTGCTGGGCCTGGTGATCTTGGAGCCCTTCGGCTTCCGGCCCATGTACGCGGTCGGTGTACTTCCGCTGCTGGTGCTGGTTCCCCTCTGCTACTTCGTGCTACCCGAGTCGCCGCAGTTCCTCACTTCCAAGGGGCGTGTGGATGAGGCCACGGTGATCGCACAGCGCTACGGCCTGCCCGATCCCGCACTGCAGTCCGCCTCCCCCGAACTCCACTCCCGCCTGCGTGACTTGTTCCACAAGCCGTTGATCGGCGTCGCAATTATCTTCGCCGGAGCGACCTTCATCGGCCAGCTGTTCATCTATGGCCTGGCCACCTGGCTGCCGCAGATCATGCGTTCTGCCGGATACCCGTTGGGCTCGGCGCTGAGCTTTCTCGCGACCATGAGCGTCGGCGCGATCATCGGCGCGGCGGCCATGTCGTGGTTTGCCGATCGCATCGGTCCGCGGCCGGTTGCTTTGTGCGGCTTCAGTATCGGCGTCGTCGCACTGCTCACCATGAGCATGGGACCGCCCACGGCCATCCTGTATGTCGCGGTGGCTCTCGCCGGCGTCGGCGCCAACGGCACTGCCGTCATCCTCAACGGCTTCATCGCCACCTGGTTCCCGGCGGCCAATCGCGCCACGGCGCTCGGCACGATCATGACCGTCGCCCGTCTTGGCGGCATCACCGGCCCGATCCTCGGCGGCTACATCATGGCAGCGAACCTGTCGGTCAGTTGGAGCTTCTACGTGTTTGTCATTCCGGCGATCGTCGGCATCGGGCTGGTCTTCCTCCTGCCCCGCAGACAGCTCGACGGCCGTCCGATCGGTTCGCTGCGCCAGGAGTCCACACCCGAACCAGTGACCGTCTGACAGGAGATTCCGTTGTCGAAAATCATTGAGAAGCAACAGCTTGCCGTCACCCCGGACGTGATGGAAGGGGTCCGGGCCGCACTGTACCGCTACGCCCTGGCCGTCGACACATCCGACGAGGACATGCTCGCCACCGCCCTGACCTCCGACGTCGCGCTGCATCGCGTCGACGGGCCGCGCGAAGGCATCGCCGCCGTACTCGCGTTCTATCGACAGGTGTTCGACGGACCGACGGTCTGGAGCAAACACCTGGTAAGCAACGTCACGTGTTCGGCGTCGACCGACGGCTACCACGTGGACGCCTACTTCCAGGCAATCTCCCGTACCGCCGACACCGGAATCATGATCCTCGGCGAGTACCACGATCTGGTGGTCCGCGACTCCGACGGCACGTACCGGATCGCGATCAAGAATATCGATGTGCAACAAACCTTTCCGCTGGCGGTGACCAATGGCTGATCGTCCTGCTGCCGTCGTGACCGGAGCCGGACAGGGCATCGGCGCGGCGATCGCCGCCCGCTTCGCCCGGGACGGGTTCTCCGTCATCGGCCTCGATCTGGACCTCGATCGTGTGGAGAAGACCGCGGCGACCTGGGAGGGCTCAGGCCATCACGCCGTCCGCGGCGACGCCGCCTCCCCCGACGACGTCGGGCGCGCGTGCGACCTCGCCGATGGCCGGCTCACCACCTTCGTCGCGAACGCAGGGTTCGCCAAGGCCGGATCGTCCACGGACTATCCGCTCGAGGACTGGGACGCGATGCTGCGGGTTCACCTCACCGGAGCGATGGTCGGTGCCCAGCAGGCAGCGTCGCGTATGCCCGACGGCGGCGCCCTGGTCATGATGTCCTCGCTCAACGGACTCTTCGGTTTTCCCGGTCGCACCGCCTACGGTGCCGCAAAAGCCGGTGTCGCCGGACTGGTTCGGGGACTGGCGACCGAGTGGGCGCCACAGGGGATCCGAGTCAATGCGATTGCCCCGGGGTCGGTCATCACCGAACTGTCCAGGGACTTCCTGCGACGCGGCGTGATCAATGAGCAGGAGTTCCTCAACCGAATTCCGATGAACCGTTTCGGCGAACCCGCCGAGATCGCGGAGTTGGCGTTCTTCCTGGGTACACCGCTCGCCTCGTACATCACCGGCGTCGTCGTCCCGATTGACGGCGGTTGGAGCGCGCAGGGCATCGCCTGACCACGCTCCACCACCGCATCACCGAGTTCATCCGCTGGGTTTTCCTTCTTCCCTTAACAATTAGCGCCGGAGGAATCAAAACCCCGCGGAGGAAGCCAGCACGGGATGACCCCGACGCCACCCGCCGTATGGGCTCACGTCATCGCATGGTCGCGAAAAACTCGCGCACATCGTCGGTGAACAACTCCGGCTGCTCGAACGCCGCGAAATGGCCACCCCGGGGCATCGCCGTCCAGTGCGTGATGTTGTAGTTGGGCTCGCACCAGGAACGCAAGGGCCGGACGATCTCCTTCGGGAACGCGGCCACCCCGGTCGGCAGCTCGACCCGGTCGCCATTGGTGAAGGCACGCTTGCTTTCCCAATACAGACGCGCCGACGACGCACCGGTCGCGGTGACCCAATAGAGGGTCACGTTGTCGAGCATCTCATCACGGGTCAGCGCGTTCTCGGGATGTCCGTCACAATCAGTCCAGGACCAGAACTTCTCGACGATCCAGGCCAACAGCGCCACGGGCGAGTCGACCAGCCCGTACCCTACCGTCTGTGGGCGGGTGCCCTGCTGCTTCATATAGCCCGAATCCCACCGCTGATACTGCGCGCCCGCCGCCAGCGCTTCACGCTCGGCCGGATTCGGGTTCTCCCGAACCTCTTTCGGTGGTATGCCGATCGGCATGTTGAGGTGGATGCCCACGCAGTGCCCGACGTTGCGCCCGATCTGCGTGGTGACCGCCGCCCCCCAGTCGCCGCCCTGCGCGCCGTAGCGGTCATATCCCAGTCGCGTCATCAACGTCTCCCACGCCGCCGCGATCCGGTCGACTCCCCACCCCGACACCGCCGGTTTGCCGGAGAAGCCGTAGCCGGGCAGCGACGGGCACACCACATGAAAGGCGTCCTCGGCGCGACCACCGTAGGCAACCGGGTCGGTGAGCGGACCGATGACCTTGCCGAACTCGATGATCGACCCCGGCCACCCATGCGTGAGCAGCAACGGAAACGCATCCGGATGAGGAGACCGCTGATGGATGAAATGGATTGGCAATCCATCGATCTCGGTGACAAACTGGTCGAAACCATTCAGCGCCGCCTCGCGAACCCGCCAGTCGTACCCCGCCGCCCAATACTCCGCCAACTGCCGGGTGTAGGCCAACGGCATGCCCTGGGTCCAGTCGTCGACGGTTTCCGCCTCGGGCCAGCGAGTCTCGCGTAGCCGACGTCGCAGGTCGTCGAGCACCGAATCGGGAACATCGATCGCGAAGGGTTGGATCGCGTTCATGCCGATCAATCCGATAGCGCGCCGGCAGTGTTCAGATGGCTTCGGACTCGCTCCGCGCCATCGATCAAACGACGGGTCAACTCCGCTTGCTTCTCGTCGTCGATGCGGTGCACCGGTGCCACGTAGCTCAAAGCCGCGAGCAGACCTCCGCTGCTGTCCCGGATGGGCACTGCGACCGAGAAGATGCCCTCTTCCAGTTCTTCATCGGTGATGGCCCACCCGCGTTCCCGGGTCGTTTGCAGTTCGTTGCGCAGGTCGACGTAGTTGGTGATTGTGCGTTCGGTCAACGCCTCGAGGCGACCGGAGGTGGCGTCGATGAGTTCGTCGTCGGCGAGCTCGGAGAGAAGCAGCTTGCCGGTGGCCGATGCGTGCAGTGGCCACCGCTGACCCGGTAGGTCGGTGACCGACATCCCCACCCGCCGCGGGTTGGCCTGCACAACGAGGTCGAGGTCGAATCGGCCCCGTCGTAGTGAGAGGGTGACGGTCTCGCCGAGTTCTTCGGCGAGATCGCCGATTACTCCGTCGACTCGGGGTGCCAAGCGGGTTGCGGGGTCGATACCCCCGGCAAGTCGTGCGAGGTCCCAACCCAGTGAGTACCGGGTATCTTCACGCTCGACAAAGCCTTCTTCTTCCAAGGTGAGGAGGAGACGGAAGGTCGTCGCGCGGGGCAGCCCCATCGTTTGGGCCACCTCAGTGGCGGTCATGGGTCGAGAGCTCGCGCCCAGGGTTCGTAAGACGTGAACCGCCCGGATGACCGAGCGGTTTGACGCCATGGAACTGGCAGAGTCTCGCTGTTTCTGCGGCGACGACATGTGTGTCCTGTCTGTGGATGTTTCGTCCACTCTATAGAACGTGTCGCCTCATTAGGTGATCGCGTAGTCGAAGCTCACCTCTCCCCACCCGTCGAAGTGACCGGTGATCTGCTGTCCCGGAATCATTTTTTCCGCGGCGAGGATGCTGCCGGGCAGGACGAGCTGACCTGCTTCCAGGCCGATTCCGTACTCCGAGATCCGTCGGCAGAGCCACGCAAGTGCGCTGATCGGGCTTCCGTAGACGGCCGAGGTGTTGCCTTTGGCCTTGACCTCGCCGCCGAAACGGATCTCTCCAGGGGTGTCGGCGAGATTCACCTCGGACAGCTTGCGCGGGGTGCTCCCGATGATGACGGCGGCGCTCGAGCCGCAGTCGGCGAGTGTGTCGTGGATGTCGATGTTCCAGTCGCGGACTCGGGAGTCGATGATCTCTAGAGCGGGGACGACGTAGTCGGTGGCTGCGATGATGTCGACGGCGGTCACATGTGGGCCGCCCACGGACTTCTTCAGTACGAATGCCGGTTCGAGTTCGATAAAGGGCTCGATGAACTCATCCGCGCTGATCGCCAGGTTCTCCGGACGAAACTGGCCGGCCAACAGGTAGCCGTAGTCGGGTTCGTCGACGCCGAACTTGCTCTGCATCGCTTTGGCGATGTTGCCGAGTTTGAACCCGGCCACCGCGTCACCCGCGGCGACACGGCGCCGAATGACTTCTTGCTGGACTCGGAATGCGTCGGCCTTGGTTGGTCCACAGGTGCTATCGATGAGGGTGTCGACGGGAGTGCGGGATTCGTGGGCGGCGATGATCCGCTCGGCGGTGTCGATGATGTTGATGGGCATCCGCTCAGACTCCGGATCGCTGTGGGGTGGTCAGGTGCCAAATACCAAGGGCTGAGAGCAATTCGCGGGGATCCCAGACGACTTCCTCGGAAGTGATGAGACCGTCGCGGTGGTTGATGAACGACGCGCCGGACACCGTGACGGTGCGTCCGGTGGGCGGGACGCCCATGAACTCGCCGGAGTGTGTGCCGCAACTCTCCCAGTGGATGGCGATGATGCCGTGGTCTTCGACGGCGGTGCGAAGGCGGACGGTGAAGTCGCTGAATGCCGCGTGCTGCTCCTCGATCTGGTGCAGGACGTCGGTCAGAGTCTCTGGCCCGGTCTTGGACTGGCGGTGGTAGTCGGGGGCGGTGATGGACTCGAACGCTGTGGTGTCACCTTGCCCCCACGCCTTTGCCCAGGCGGTGGTGACCTGGTCGAGAATGCCGGTCATGCGCTGACCTTCCTTTCCGATGATGAGGGTGTCGGCCAGAGGTTGAAATCGCCGAACTTGCCGCCGCGGAACAACAGTGCGTCGCCGGCACCGATCTCGAGTGCATGAATCGCACCGACGATGACGAAATGATCACCGGCCACGACCTCGGAGAGGACCTCACAGTGCACCCATGCGGCCGACCCGGCGATGCGGGGGGTGCCGATGACGGACTCCGCGAAATCGACGTCGCGGAACTTGTCGTCGCCCTTTCGTGAGAGTGCCCGGCACACCGAAAGCTGTTCGGTGGAGAGGATATTGGCGGTGAAACGACCCAGGGATCGCAGGGTGGGCCAAGTGCTCGAACTCTTGTCGACGCAGAAGGTTGCCAACGGCGGGTCCAGCGACAGCGACTGAAAGGTGCCGACGATGAGACCACGTGGGGTCCCGTCTGCGGTGAGACCGGTGATTGCCGTGACTCCGGTGGGGAGCGTGCCGAAGGCCTCGCGGAACTGTCCCGCGTCGATCGGTTCCGGCTCGGTGGTGACGATGACGGTCATGCCGGCACCGCCTCAGGGGAACCGGTGGTGGCCGCACGGTGGTGTGCCGCACCCGGGTGGTCTACGAACAACTGCGTATTCCCCTCGCCGAAGAGGTTCTCCCGCAGAGTATTTCCTTCATAGGAGGTCCGCATGGCACCACGCCGTTGCAACTCCGGAACCACATAGGTGATGAAGTCTTCGACGTCGGCGAACTTGATCGCGTGAGCGACGTTGAATCCATCGACACCGGTCTCCTCCATCCAGGAGATCAGTTCGGCGGCAACCGTCTCCGGTCCGCCGACGATGACCGGCGAGGTACCACCGATGCCGTTCTCCAGAGCGATGTCGCGGGGAGTCCACTTCTTGCCCGAGTCGAGCTTCGTGTAGACGTCGACCATGGTCTGGGCGGCATTGGTCTGGACGTCCTCAAAGGGCTGATCGGGATCGAACTGCGCCATGTCCAGTCCGGTCCATCCGCTGTAGCGGGCCATGGCGCCGTCGTAGGACACCAGTTCGCGGTACTGCTCGTACTTGCGTTGGGCCTCCTCATCGGTCGGCGCCGAAATGACCGTGATCATCTGCAGCACGGCGATGTGGTCGGGGTTGCGCCCGAACTCCAGGGCTTTCGCCCGCAGCGCATCGACCTGCTTCTTGAGACCGGGCTTCGACATCGAGTTCATGAAGACGGCCTCTGCGGTCTTGGCGGCGAGCGCGACTCCGGCCGGCGACCCGCCGGCCTGGAAGATCACCGGCGTCCGCTGCGTGGAGGGCTCGCACGCAAAAATGCCGGGTACGGTGAAATGTTTTCCCTCGTGCGCGATTTCGTGCACTCGCTCCGGATCGACATACGTACCGGTCTCCTTGTCACGCACGACCGCGTCGTCGTCCCAGGACCCTTCCCACAGCTTGAGCGCGACGTCGATGAACTCTTCGGCGCGTTCGTAGCGTTCATCGTGGGCGAGTTGCGTGCCGTTCCCGAGGTTACGCGCAGCCGAATCCGAGTACGACGTAACGACATTCCAGCCGATGCGGCCGTCGGTGACATGGTCCAGCGTGGTGAACTTCCGGGCCACGGTGTAGGGCGGGGTGTAGGCGGTCGAAGTCGTCACACCGAACCCGAGATGTCGAGTGGCCGCGGCCATGGCCGGCACGAGATAGGACGGGTCATTGGTGGGGATCTGGGCCGCGTCGCGCAGGGCGTCGGCGACACTGCCGTTGTACTTCTCGTGGTAGCCATCGTTGTCGGCGAAGAACATTCCGTCGAAGCACGCGGCCTCGAGCTTCTTGGCGTACTCGATCCACGTACGGATATCGGTGTAGTCGGCTCCGCGATCACGCTCGTGTCGCCAGAGGCCGGCGGACAGGTGCGCCGGTCCGTTGAAGTCGAACGCGAGCAATTTCATGTGCTTCATGGACACTCTCCTGATGTGTTCACTAGATGGATAGATAAACCATCTGTTGGATACTGCTCAAGATAGAGTGACCCGAGGCACAGTGTCAAGAGGTGGCAGTGTGCCTTATTTCCGCAGAGCCAGCGACTGTCGCCAGTGTCTCGCCAAACTATTGACACCGAATGAGACTGGTGCCACAATTTGATCACTTCGTTCATCAAGTGAACGTCGGCGGGTGGGTCAACCGGCGTATCCGCACCATCGCCCCGTGGCCCTTACGAGCCTTCGCGCTACTTACACGTCCACGCGACCTGGCGGGCAGGGATGCGATTTCTGCACGTCGCCCAAGGAGTACACCCAGTGATAGACAGGACTCAATTCGTGGAAGTTCACAGCAGCCCGGCGCAGAAACGTCGGTTCCTCATCCGGCTGACGGGGGTGGTATCGGGCGGGATGTTTCTCGACGGCTACATCCTCGGCATCATCGGGACCGTGATCGGCGCGATTCAAACCGATCTGTCGATGTCGGTCTTCGCCGAGGGCGCCGTCGCCTCGGCCGCACTGATCGGCATCTTCATCGGCGGACCGCTCGGCGGATGGCTCACCGACAAACTCGGACGAAAGCTGTTGTTCTCGCTCGACCTGATCCTGTTCGCGGCCGCCTCATTCGTTCAGTTCTTCGTCGACTCGCCCACCGAACTGTTCATCATCCGGTTGCTGATGGGCATCGCAATCGGTGCGGACTACTCGATCGGATGGCCACTCCAGGCCGAGTTCAGCCCTCGGCGACTACGCGGACGGCTTCTCGCACTGCAGGAGGTGCTCTGGTACGTCGGTTTCGTGACCGCATTCCTCATCGGCTATGTCATGGTCAACGTATGGCACCTCGACTGGCGATTCATCCTGGGCACCAGCACTTTTCCCGCCGTCGCTCTGCTGATCGCCCGTATCGGCATGCCCGAATCGCCGCGCTGGCTGATGCAACAGAAACGTGAGGCCGACGCGATGCGCATCGCCGAGCGCTATCTCGAAGATCCCGACGACGTGGCGGACATCAGCAACGAGACCGCGGCCAAGGGCTCCTTCCGCAGTCTGTTCAATGACCACAATCGACGCAACGTCATCTTCATCTCGGTCTTCTGGTTCTGTGCAGTGACACCGTACTTCGCGATCGCGACCTTCGCGGCGAGCGTCTTGGAGAAGTACGGACTCAGCGACGGTCTGGCCGGCGGAATCATCGTCAACGCAGCGGCGATGTTCGGTGTCATGATCTCCGTGATCGCCATCGAGCGCGTTGGTCGGCGACGCCTGACCATCGGACCACAGTGGATCTGCGCAATCGCACTGGTGATCATCGGCACGTGGGTGTCCGCACCGACGATCGTCATCCTGATTCTCTTCTTCGTCTTCGCCTTCTTCAACGCCATGTACACCGCGCTCACCGGCGTCTACCCCGGGGAGATCCTGCCAACCGAAATCCGTGGACTGGGAACCGGATTCGCATGCGCTGTCAGCCGCGTCGGCGCCGCAATGGGCACCTTCCTCCTGCCCTGGGCGATGACGAACCTCGGCGGAACCACGACCATGATCATCGCATCGTTGTTCTGCGTCGCCGGTGCCGTGGTGTCACAGAAGCTCGCACCGGAGATGACCGGGCGCGCACTCAGCGACACCGGCCGGATGCAGGCGATCGACGCGAAGGAACTGACTTCGTAAAGCAGGACGAGAGCGGCCCTCACCGGCAACTTCAGGTTCTGGCGATCCCCGCAACACCCTGGACTTCAGGGAGTTGCGGGGATCGTGGTTTGTGCAGAGTTGACGGACCAGCTGTTCGAGGCACTCCGATCGTGAAGACGGGGAGGGTGCGCCCTTGCCGGCCGTTGCGCAATCATCACCGACGGCGTGTTCGGCACTCCACTGCCTGTTCGAGATGCGCACGCGCGATCTGCTCGAGGTGGACCAGATCGCCTTCGATGCTGACGAAGTCGAATCCGAGGGCCAGCCGGTGTGCGGCCATCGGGCCGTCGTCCGCGTGGATGCCCACTGCTTTGCCGGCAGTGTGGCCGGCACGCAGGATTCGTTCGAGTGCGGCATCTCGCGCCGCCACCGACGCCGGATCGGATGGGTGCGCACCACCCACAGCCAAGGTCAGATCGTAGGGGCCTACATAGAGTGCATCGAGGCCGTCGACTGCCGCGATCTCTTCGACGTTCTCGAGGCCGGCGGCTGTTTCTATCATGACCGCGACCAGGGTCTCGTCGTTGACGACAGCGAGATCGGATCCGCGGCGCAACTCGCCGCGCATCGGGCCGAAGGACCGTCGTCCCATCGGCGGGTACTTCGCGTTGCGGACGGCTTCGCGCGCCGCGTCCGCATCGTCGATCATCGGGATGATGACTCCGGCGGCGCCGGCATCGAGGGCCTGGCCGATGCAGGTGAGATCGTTGGCGCTGGTGCGGACAAGTCCGATCGTGGGTGTGGGACCGAGACCGGCACCCGCGTCTATCGCGATCAGCCCGTCCCGGATCTCGCGGTAGCCCATCAGGCCGTGCTGTTGATCCAGGCACAGGTAGTCGTATCCGACGCGGGCGAGCCGTTCGGCCATCACCGCGGAATCGCCCAGGAGCCAGTACCCCACCATCGGCTCTCTGCGACGAATACGGGACACGAAGTCACCGATTGACTGTGGTTGTTGCGCAGCGGTACTCGTGCCATCGAACGCAGCATTCATAGCGAAGGACTCCTTCGGACATGGCTCCGCACCGAGCCGATCATCGGCTCGGTGCGGATTCAGCAGATTCAGCAGAACTCAGCCGCGAACGTTGACTCCCCACTGACCGGACTGTCCGGCGGGGCTGATCCGCTGCGGTGCGTCAAGTGGGTTGTCGTCGCGGATGGCTTCTGGAAGCAGTCCCGCAGGCGCATCCTGGAACGCGACGGGCCGCAGGAAGCGGCGGATCGCGGTTGCACCGACGGAGGTGTGGGCGATCGCGGTGGTCGCCGGGTAGGGACCACCGTGATGCTGGGCGGGGGTGACGGCGACGCCCGTGGGCCAGCCATTGAAGACCAGACGTCCGGCACGGGTGGCCGCGACCCGCACCAACTGCTGCAGTTCGGCGCGTTCGGCGCCGGTGGGCTCGGTCCGGGTGTGCAGGGTGACGGTGAGGGAGCCGTCGATGCTCTCGAGCACCCGCCGCACGTCGGTGGTGTCGCGGTAGGTGGCGATGACCGCGGTGGGCCCGAAGGTCTCCTCGAGCAATACTTCGGCGTCGCCGACCAGATTCTCCGCGGTCGTCTGCAGCAGCGTCGGGCTAACTTCCGCGACACCACTCGGATGCGGCATGGCCTCACCTTTGACCAGGACATCGACCTTCGGTGCCGCCGAGGCCGCCGCGACCCGGTCGAGATACCCGTCGACGATGCGTGCGGTGAGCATGCGGGCGGCCGGAACCTGTTGTGTCTGTTCCACAATCGAGTCAATGAAAGTGGCGTCCTCGGGGACGAGCAAGATCCCCGGCTTGGTGCAGAACTGTCCCGCACCCAGCGTGAACGATCCGACGAATCCGGTCGCGATCTGCTCGGCACGCTCCTCGAGGGCACCGGTGGTGACAATGGCGGGGTTGACCGAGCCGAGTTCGCCGAAGAACGGGATCGGGATGCGGCGGCTCGCCGCAACGTCGAAGAGCACTCGTCCCCCGACGACCGATCCGGTGAACCCGGCCGCCGCGATCCGCTCGTCGCCGAGTGCGCTGACGCCGGCGTCCTGACCGCTGATCAATGCAAAGGTTCCTGCGGGCGCTCCGGATTCGCGCAGCGCCCGGTTCACGATGGCGGCGGTACGCGCCGAGGTCTCGAGGTGCCCGGGATGCGCTTTGACGATGACAGGGCAACCTGCGGCCAACGCCGAGGCGGTGTCGTTGCCCGCGACAGAGAAGGCGAAGGGAAAGTTGCTGGCGGCGAACACCACTACCGGGCCCAGGGGGATCTGGAAGCGGCGCAGGTCCGGGCGCGGGCCGAGCGCGAAGTCCGGGTCGGCCGGGTCGATCACGACGTCGAGGAAGCCGCCGTCGAGGAGTTCCTGGGCGAACATCCGCAGTTGCACGCTGGTGCGCTTGACCTCGCCGGTCAGGCGGGCGTTCGGCAGCCCGCTCTCCCGTTCCGCAATGGCCACGAGCTCATCGGTCGCCGCCTCGAGCGCGTCGGCCACTGCACAGAGGATCGCCGCCCGATCGCCGGGCGCACGATCGGCCCAGTCGGGTGCCGCTGACGCAGCCGCCGCGAGCGTGGCCTCGAGGTCGGCGTCGGTGGTGTCGGGCAGGAAGGGGGTGTCGGCCATGAGAGTTCTCCGTTTGTGGTCGGACGCCAGGGATCGGCAATCCAGCAGGGTTTGGTTGTACGGGTAAAAACTTTGTGCAACAGGTCTATTCAGTTGGATGTGGGAAGACTGGCGGCGACAGCGGCCGACGTGCGCAGCGCACTTTCGATCGCCCCGTCGATGAAGCCGGGCCACAGGTTGGCGGTGTCGGCGCTCGCGAAGTGCAGTACGCCTTCGGCGGCACGCTGGTCCTCGAGGTAGCGGGTCATCTGATCCGGACGGGCGATGTGCCAGGTCTCCCCCGCGTACGGGTCGGCCATCCAGTCGTGTCCGGTGGCGTCGAGGACCTCGAGGTCGGGCCGCCACACGGCGACCGCCGCACGCACGGCGTCGAGGTTGTTGGGATCGAGGCGGTCGATGTCGGCGCCGAAGCCGACCAGCACGGCGTGATCGTCGGCAAGATACTCGGTCCGCAGCACCGAAAGTGGATGATCCGCTGACGAATACGCGACGAAGGGTTCGATGGGGCCGCGCACCTTCAGCCACGCCTTCACCCCACGCGATGCGGTCTTCTCCGCCCCGGCAGCGCGTTTGCCCGCGTTGAGCTCCGGGGTCACCGGGAGGTTGCCGAGGATGTTCTGCGGCAGGGTGACGATGACCCGCCGGGCGACGACGTCGTCGCCGTCATTCAGGGTCAGCCGGGCGCTGTCGGCATCGTGGGTGATGGCGGTGACCTCGACGTCGGTGCGGATCTCGGCGTCGGTATCGGCAGCCAGCGCGGCGACCAGGGCGGCGGTACCGTCCTCCAGTCGGAAGATTGCGGTGGCCTCGTGCATCAGTTCCCACGATCCGGCGGTGGCGGCCGTCCAGCGCAGCGCACTGAGGAATCCTGTGTCGTGCAGCGGTGCGTTGAGGTGGCCGATCCAGGCGGCGGCGTTGGCGTTGTACTCCTCGACGCCGAGGCCGAGTTTGTCGAGACGCTCGGCGACCGACCAACTGTCGGGCTCGGACAGTCCGTCCGTTGTCAGCGGGTCGCTCGCCGGACGCGGCAGCCACTGCATCGCATCGTCGTTGAACCGTCGCATGCCGTCGTCGATGAGCGAGAGGTAGTCGTCGAGCGTGCCGGTCCGGATCTCCTCCCCCGCAAGCCAATAGGCGTCACGGGCGCGTGGTCCGCGGGTGATCGGCAAGCCGTAGCGAGTGACCTCGGCCCACACGTGCGGCTGGACCCAGTGCAGCCAGGTACCGCCGATCTCCAGGTTGTGACCGAGCCGGTGGTCCGTCCAGACGCGGCCGCCGAGTCGCGGTCGGGCCTCGAGCACAACAACCCGCAGACCCGCGCGGGACAGCTCGCGGCTCGCGATCAGTCCGGCGATGCCGCCACCGATGATCGCGACATCGATGGAGCTGCTTTCCATCTGTTGCGCCATACCTCGCCCGTCGTCATGATCACTAGATGAATCATATGTTCGTTAGATGGTTACATCGTGAGTGGCGGATCGCACTCTGTCAAGGGCTGAGGGATATCGAGGTCACTCTTGACGAACCCTGCGAGCGGTGTCACACTTTGAACACTTCATTCATCTAGTGATCACACCAAGCCAGTCCAAAGGAGTACTGCGATGTCGACGATTCGAGCGGCGATCACGGCGTTGGCCGAGCGAAAGATGGTTCTGGTCGTCGACGACGCGGACCGGGAGAACGAGGGCGACCTGATCATGGCAGCCGAGCACGCCACGGTGGACTCGGTCGCCTTCTTCCTCGAACACACCTCCGGATTCTTGTGCGTGTCGATCGACGAGGATCGGGCAAAACGACTCGATCTCGACCTCATGGTCGCCGACAACACCGATCGACATCGCACCGCCTACCTGATCAGCGTCGACTACCGACACGGCACCACCACCGGCATCGGTGCCGGCGACCGGGCCGCCACGGTCCGTGCCCTGGCCGACCCTCGCATCGCGCCCGACGACCTGTCCCGTCCCGGTCATGTCATGCCGCTGCTGGCCAAGCCGGGTGGTGTTCTCGAGCGTCCCGGCCACACCGAAGCCGGCGTCGACCTGTGCCGCCTCGCCGGCCTCTCCGGTGCGGCACTGTTGTGCGAGGTCGTCACCCCGGATCGCCGGGATATGATGCGCGGCAACGACCTCCGGGAGTTCGCCGCCACCCACGGCATCCCGATGATCTCCATCGCCGAGTTGCGGGCCTACCGCACCCGGATCGAGAGCGGTGCCGTCACGGAACTGCGCCCCCGCCTGGTCATCTCGCCCCCGACGGTGACCCGTACCGGGTCCAGCACGCTACCCACCGACGTGGGCACATTCGCCGCCGTCGCCTACCGCGCGTCGAACAATGTCGAGCACATGGCGCTCGTGATGGGCGATCCGGCGGCCGAGAACGCCCCGCTGGTCCGGATTCACAGCGAGTGCATCACCGGCGATCTTGCCGGGTCCCTCCGCTGCGACTGTGGCGAACAGTTCCGAAATGCGTTGCACGCCATCAGTGAGTCCGGCACCGGGGTGCTGATCTACCTGCGCGGTCATGAAGGTCGGGGCATCGGTCTCGGCCACAAACTGCGCGCCTACGAACTCCAGCAGTACGAGGGCCTCGACACCATCGACGCGAACCTGCGACTCGGCCTGCCGATCGACTCCCGCAACTACGACGACGCCTGCGCGATCCTCGATGATCTCGGCGTTCGTTCACTTCGCCTGCTGACCAACAACCCGGACAAGATCGCCGCTCTCACCGAAAGCGGCATCACGGTCATCGAGCAGGTTGCGCACGAATCGATACCGACTCAGCACAACCGCCCCTATCTGGTGGCCAAGCGAGATCGCCTGGGCCACAGTCTCAAATGTCTCGGCTGAACCCGAGCAAGTAGTAACTCACCCACGAAAGGACCCACCTATGACCACCGTCGAGAACGCCATCGAAACCCGTCCCGCGCCGTTCACCTGGGCACAGACCGCGCAATACAGCCAGGGCACCCGCTCCGGCGACCTCGTTTTCACCTCCGGCCAGGCCGGGTATGACGACAGCGGAAACCTGGTCGAGGGCGGCTTCGAAGCGCAGGCCCGTCAGGTGCTCACCAATATCAAGGCCGTCCTGGAACAGCACGGTGCGTCCCTCGATTCCGTCGTCAAGCTGACCGCATACCTCGGTGACCGCAACGACTTTGACGCGTTCAAGAAGGTCCGCGGCGAGTTCTTCTCCAGCCCCTGGCCGGCAGTAACCGCGGTGCAGAACTCGTTCTTGGTCGACGGCATGCTGGTCGAGATGGACGCGATTGCCACCGTCGGCGGTCGGCGCGTCGCCGTCGGATGACCTGACCCGCTCCCACTCACTTCGTCACGATCAGGATCTCCATGTCCAGCACTCTCTTTCCGAACCTGCTGTCGCCATTACATATTGGCGCAGTCACTCTCCGCAACCGCATCTTCTCCTCGGGCCATGACACGGTCATGGTGCACGACGGCGCAGTCACCGATCAGCTCGTCGAGTATCACCGGGCGCGAGCGATCGGTGGAGCGGGTCTGATCATCATGCAGGTAGCCGGAATCCACGAGACCGCGCACTACACATCGCACTCGTTGATGGCCACCGATGACAGTTGCATCGATGGCTATCGGCGAGTCGTCGACGCGGTACACCCTCACGGGTGTGCCCTGTTCGGTCAGGTATTCCACCCCGGACGAGAGATCATGGAATCCACCGACGGCGCGCTGCCCGTCGCCTACGCCCCCTCCGCGGTGCCCAACGAGCGGTTCCGTGTGATGCCTCGCCCGATGTCGGAGACGATGATCGCCGAGGTGGTGGCGGGGTACGCGGCGGGCGCGCGGCGGCTACAGCAAGCCGGGCTCGATGGCGTTGAGATCGTGGCCAGCCACGGCTACCTTCCCGCGCAATTCCTCAGTCCCACAGCGAATCTGCGCACCGATGGGTACGGCGGAGACCTCGAAGGACGGATGCGTTTCCTGCGCGAGGTGATCGCTGCGGTGCGCGCCGCGGTCACCTCGGACTTCGCGGTCGGCGTGCGACTTTCCAGTGACGAGCACAACTTCGCCGAGGACGAGTGCGCCGACGTCGTCGAGATCTGCCGCCGACTCGACGCCGACGGCGGCCTTGACTACATCGGGATCACCGAAGGCACTTCAGCGAGCATCGGGGGGTCGTTGCACATCGTCCCGCCGATGAGTGAGACCGCTGCATACACCGCGCGAAACGCCGCCGATGTCAAAGCCGCCGTGTCGATCCCGGTTCTCGTCGCAGGCCGGATCAACCAGCCGCAAGAGGCGGAGGTCGTCATCGCGCGGGGCCAGGCCGATGCCTGCGCCATGACCCGAGCGCTCATCTGCGACCCGGATATGCCGGCCAAGGCGCAGGCAGAGCGACCCGACGACATCCGGGCGTGTATCGGATGCAACCAGGCGTGTATCGGCCATTTCCAATCGGGATACCCGATTTCCTGTATTCAACGACCCGAAACCGGCCGCGAACGCGAGTTCGGGACGCTGACAATCACTCCGAAGCCCAAGGACATCATGGTCGTCGGCGGTGGACCCGCAGGTATGAAGGCCGCGTCTATCGCGGCCCAGCGCGGCCACCGGGTCACCCTTCTCGAAGCCGCCGGACGCATCGGCGGTCAGGTACGGCTGGCCGAACTCCTCCCCGGACGATCCGAATTCGGGGGTGCGGCAACCAACCTACAGTCCGAACTCGATCGCTACGGGGTGCTGGTAAAGACCCACGTCGAGGTCGACGCGCAACTCGTCGCCGAGCACCGCCCCGATCACGTCATCGTGGCGACCGGGGCACGGCCGTACCGTCCGCAATTGGAACTCGACGGCGACATGACTGTGCTCGATGCCTGGGACGTCATCAGCTCGGGGGGCTCCACCATGCCCAAGGGTGAGATCGTTGTCGCCGACTGGCGCGGCGACTGGACCGGATTGGGTGTCGCGGAGATGCTTGCTCGTGAAGGGCGTCGTGTCACGTTGTGCGTCAACGGGTTCGCGGCCGGCGAGAATCTTCAACGGTTCACCCGCATCTCCATGTTGCGCGCCGCCGCAGAGGCAAAGGTGAAAGTAGTTCCCACCGCTCGTCTGTACGGCGCCGATGACGACACCGTCTATCTCGTCGACACCATCACCGGTGAGCCGATCATTCTGGACGGGGTTGCCGGATTGGTTCTCGCACTCGGACATACGCCGAACGACGCCCTCCTCGACGAGATCGAGGCACTGGGCATTCCATTCACCGCCGTCGGCGACTGCCTGGCACCGCGCACCGTCGAAGAGGCGGTCCTCGACGGACTGAAGGCCGCGCACGCTCTCTGACCGCAGGGACGTGATCCGTCTGTCTGCTCGTCGAGGTCCAGTCGCGTGAGCTCCGTCTCGCCACCCCTGGCCGCGCTGATCCGCCAGCGTTGCTTGCCCCGCTCGGTGACCGCCGCGTCGATGGCTCGTGGGGACGCGCCCAAAACCGTCAACGGTCGGTCAGTGTGGGGTGCGACGTGCTGGCGTACTTCAGCCACAACGTATGCAGATCGTCGTCAACGAGGTACCAGATCCGTCCAGCGCTGGTGACTTCGTACTGCCATTGATCCATCATCACACCGCGGTGTAGCCCCGTCGCCAAGTCGCCCTTGAGTTGATGATGCAGCGGCGTCGGGGCAGGCCGCTCGGGACGGGCGCGGAGTTCCTCATATGCGACCAGCGTGTTGGCAGCAGCCGTGCGGCATAGAGCTTCCCACCCCCGGGCTACTCCTAGCAGTCAGTGATGAATCGCAAGACACGGCAATGGTTTCAGGCCACCCCCACGGAGGTCAGACTTCTCGCCGACGACCGTGGACCCGGCACGGGGGCGGGGACATCCCGCTCAGCTGATCGCATCCAGTCCGACTTCGAGTCCCGCAATACACACATCCCCGCTGCCACCGCCAAAGAGCACCTTCGAGTTGTCCTGCGGAGCAGAGCAGACCAACTGCTATCATTTCTGTAAACTGATAGCAAGGAGGCGGTGACATGGCCGCGATCACCGTGCGGGGTCTCTCGGACGAGACTCATCGGGCATTGAAAGCCCGCGCCGAACTACATAATCGGAGCACCGAGGCAGAAGTGCGCGCCATTCTCGATGAGGCCGTCTCACCGGCCGAACGCGTGAAGCTGGGGACGCTACTGGCCGAGATAGGCAAGGAGGCGGGAATCGGCATCGAGATCGAACGCAGTCGCAAACCTGACGAGCCAATCAGTTTCTCATGATCGTTCTGGACTCCAATGTGATTTCCGAAGTCATGCGCCCGCAACCGCACCCCGAGGCGGCGGCTTGGCTGGACGAACAGTCGACGCAGACCCTGTACCTGACTGCTATCACTCTGGCGGAAGTACGGTACGGCATCGCGGCACTGCCGCGAGGCAAGCGCCGTGACCGGTTAGCAGATCTCTTCGAGACTCGATTACTGCCCCAATTTGTTGGCAGAGTACTGGTTTTCGACGATCAGGCAAGTGCCAGTTACGCGCGACTGGCCGCCGCCGCTCGCCGACGGGGCGAGTCCATCGGTATGGCTGACGGATTCATCGCCGCAATCGCCCTCGTGCACGGATTTGGCGTCGCCACAAGGGATGTCGAACCATTCGCCGCCGCTGGCGTCCAGGTCATAGATCCGTTCCACCATCCGAAGCCCGCAGGGAGTTGATCTGCGGCGGCGCCACACGCCTCCGCAACCCCTTGGGCCACTCCGAGCAGTCAGCGGCCTGAATGACCATGTCGTAGCCAGGCAACGTGCTGCCGCCACCGAATCCGGTAACCGAACAATAGATGACGTCGGGATTGAGTTGTCGAACATCCTCGTAGCCGAGGCCGAGCCGTGACATGGCCCCCGGGAGAAAGTTCTCGGTGACGATATCGGCGCGGGCGACCAGTTCGCGTGCCTGCTCGAGGTGGTGAGGGTCCCGCAGATCCCAAGCGACAGAACGCTTGTTGCGATTCACCGACTCAAATAGGTGGCCCCGTCCACCGACCACGGCGGACCCCAGTGCCGGGTGTCGTCTCCGGCACCCGGCACGCTCGACCTTGACGACATCTGCACCGAAGTCCGCCAACAACATCGTCGCGTAGGGGCCGGCGAGCACGCGCGCGAAATCTGCGATCACGACGTCGCCCAGCGCCTGTTGCGTTGTCGGTTGCTGCATGTTTGATACCCCTCACGAAGTCGCCAGTCGCGGAAAACGCTACGGTCAACCGTGGGTGCGGCATAGGAGTCAGGCGCCCGACTGGCTGGACATATCCGTCCACGAATTGCTCACACCAGGAATTATCGGCGTTCGCACGGGTCTCATTCCCGCCCACCGGAACGTGCGAGGTCCGACTTCGATTGGCAGACAGACAAACCGGCGATTCCAGGGCATCCCCCACGCCGAATTGACCACCAGTTCAACGCCTCACCGCGTGCGATGCTACCGGCGCATTTCCACGGGATCAGTGACATGCAGGCCCAGGTGCTCGGCGACGTCCTTCATCCTCGAATCGAGCGTGGCCACCGTCACCGGCTCTCCGATGAGCAATGCCGTGGCCAGGTGCAGAGCATCGAGAGTTTTGACGTGTCGCTCGATCGACTCGGCGACACCATGGGTTACCCGGTTCAGCTCAATCAAGCCGACACGGTCGAGCAGCGGCGCTGCATCCGACGGAGACCGGCTGTCGCGCCGCAGGACCCGGATCACCTCGGTACGCAAGAGCCTCGACGAGACGAAGGTCGTTCCCGGCGACTGCATCCACGCTTGCAGACGCTGACGATCGGGCACATCCAGCACTGTGCGCAGCGCCACCGACGAGTCGAGGTAAACCACGGAATCGGCCACGGTTCAGTGATCCCCGGCCATCTCATCGAGCAGCGCGTCGACCTCTGCGTCGGTATAGGTGGGTCCACCTGGACGATCGGGCCAGGGAGCAGGATCGGCAGACGGCGGGGTGTACTGCCCGTCTCGTTCGAGTCGCTCGAGCGCCGTCTCGCCGTCTCGGACCGCGCTGACCCGCCAGCGTGGCTTACCCCGCTCGGTCACCACCACATCGTCGGCGTCGGTGACCTGATCGAGCACCGTTGCGGTCTGCTGGTTGAGCTCACGCTTGGTGATCATCCGCATGGCGACAAGCGTACTACCTTTGTCAGACATTGGTTGTTGCATCACTGCAAGCGGTATGAGGCGGCAGGCCTAAGCTAGATCCTTCCAATGGCGCCACCATTGATCCGCTGAATTTTGATACTCCCGTCGGAGAGTTGGATGGTTGGATCGGATCGCTCCCTGACGACCACACCTCGCTGGATCTCCGCATTGGTCACGGCCTTCACGAACTCGTCGGCCACCGCCACCGACGCCGTGCAGGCCTCCACCGACGGGTTGTGTCCCCGGGCTCGCAACGCGGACGCCCATGGTTGGTGTCCAACACGTGCTTCACAAGTCAGGAGCTCGGACGGTCAGACCGAGTCCATCGGGCTCGAACTCGATGTCGGCACCCTCACTGGTGCACAGCAAGTCGACGAGTGTAACCGGCTCCCGCCCAAGGGCTTCGACGAGAATCTCGAGTGCCCCTGCCTCGACCGACCGGTGATGCTGCTCGGCACGCACGCGCAGAAGAACCACAACAACAACAACAACCACCACCACCACCACTTTTCCTGTGACCCTTGACACGCGCTCGACATTGAATGTACATTCATTCACCATGAAGATATGGTCACCCACGACCGCCACATCATCACCGAGCGAGGAGTCGAGAAGCAGATGAACTACGAGGACATCGAGTACACCGTCGAGGGCCCGACCGCGATCATCACCATGAATCGCCCGCAGCGCTACAACGCTTTTCGCGCCAAGACCGTCGAAGAGATGATCAACGCGTTCCGGCGCGCGTGGGCCGACAAGAACGTGCAGGCCGTCATCCTGACCGGCGCCGGCGAGAAGGCGTTCTGCACCGGCGGCGACGTCAAGCAGCGCGCCGAGACCGGTGACTACGGGCCGTCGGAGAGCGGCATGTTCGAGATCGGGAACCTACACAAGACCATCCGCGACATCCCCAAGCCGGTCATCGCGGCGGTCAACGGCCTGGCCATCGGCGGCGGCCACGTGCTGCACGTCCTGTGCGACCTCACCATCGCCGCCGACACCGCCCGCTTCGGGCAGTCCGGCCCCAAGGTCGGGTCCTACGACGCCGGCTTCGGCTCCGCCTTCCTCGCCCGCGTCGTCGGCGAGAAGCGCGCCCGCGAGATCTGGTACCTGTGCCGCCAGTACGACGCCGAGACCGCCGAGCGCTGGGGCCTGGTCAACTGGGTCGTCCCTGCCGCCGACCTGCTCGACGAGGCGAAGAAGGTTGCCGCCGAGATCGCCGAGAAGTCGCCGACCGCCATCCGCTTCCTCAAGCAGAGCTTCAACGCCGACACCGATCACCAGGCCGGTCTGTCGGCACTCGCGATGAGTTCGCTGGACCTGTTCACGCACTCCCCCGAGGGCCTCGAGGGCGCACAGGCGTTCGCCGAGAAGCGGATGCCCGACTTCAACAAGTACGTCGGCGCCTGAGCCCATCTCCCAACCCCACGACGATTAGGACACCAAACACCATGAGCAGCAAGAACATCGCCGTCGTCACAGGTGCCGGATCGGGCATCGGCAAGGCCATCGCCCTCGCGTTCGCCGCCGAAGGCACCACGGTCATCGCCGCCGACCTCAACCTCGACGCGGCCAAGCAGACCGCCGAGGAGAACTCCAACATCGTGCCGATGAGCGTGGATGTCGCCGACCGCGCAACCGTCGACGCTCTGCGCGAAGCGGTCAACGCCGAGGTGGGCGTACCCAACATCGTCGTCAACGCCGCGGGCTGGGATCGCACCGACCAGTTCCTCAACGCGACAACCGAATTCGCCGAGAAGGTGGTGGCGATCAATTACCTTGGACCGGTACACATCTGCAGTGCGTTCCTGCCCGGCATGGTCGAGGCGTCCAAGGGCGACGACTGGGCCGGTGGCCGCATCGTCAACCTCGCCTCCGACGCCGGTCGCGTCGGCAGCTCCGGTGAGAGCATCTACGCCGGCGCCAAGGGCGGCGTGATCGCGCTGTCGAAGTCGCTGGCTCGGGAGATGGCGCGTTACCAGATCACCGTCAACGCGGTGTGCCCCGGACCCACCGACACCCCGCTCTTCCAGGCACAAGACGAGAAGCTGAAAGCTGCTCTGACCAAGGCTATCCCGTTCCGTCGCCTGGCCCGCCCGGACGAGGTCGCCGCACCTGTCGTGTTCTTCGCTTCGCCCGCAGCGTCGTTCATCACCGGCCAGGTGATCAGCGTCAGCGGTGGCCTCACGATGGCCGGGTGAGAATGCCATGACCTACGTCTACGACGCCCACCAGTACCGCCAGTTCTTCGAGAACGAGTTCACCTACCTCAACGGTTTTCGGCGTAACGTGCATCGTTACGCCGAGCAGGTCGCGATGATCGATCCCGTCTCCGACACCGAATGGACCTATGCGCAGCTCGGTGACGCGGTCGACCGGGTCGCCACCGGCCTGGTCGGGTTGGGTGTCGCAGACGGTGACGTCGTCGCCTACCAGCTGCTCAATGGACCCGAGTTCGCGCAGCTCTACCTGGCGGCCCAGGCCGCGAGTGCTGTCGGTTCGCCGGTCAACTTCCGGCTCGCGGCCGGCGAGACCGCGGTGATCCTCGACGTCAGTCGACCCAAGATCTACGTCTACGAGACCGAACTCGCCGACATGGTCCGCCAGGCCATCGAGATCGCCGACCACACCCCCGAGGTGCTGATCGGTGTCGGCGACGGCGACCTGATCGACGCTCCGAAATCCCTGCGCTTCGCGGAACTGGCTGCTACCGAGCCGAATCCGTCGGTCGCCACCCGCGGGGTGTTCGACGAGACCACACGCCTCTACACCTCGGGTACCACCGGGATGCCGAAGGCGGTGCCGATGAACAGTGCGATCGAGATCTTCTCCGCGCACGACGTCATCATGCACTTCCCACTGTCCCCGGAGGACCGGGCGCTGAATATGACCCCGTGGTTCCATCGCGGCGGATTGTATTGTGCCGGACCGAATCCGACGTTCTACCTCGGATCATCACTGGTGCCGATGCGCACTTTCGACCCAGAACTGACCCTGGACTATGTAGAGCGCTACCGGCTGACGTTCCTGATCGGGGCGCCGACCAACCTGGCGATGCTGGCCACCGCCCAGCAGGCCAAGCCGCGAGATCTGTCCAGCCTCAAGGGCATCGTGACGATGGGCGCGCCGCTGGAACGCGAAGCGGCACTGCGCTACCAGGAGGTGCTCACCCCGCGGATCTTCAACGGTTACGGCAGCACCGAGGGCTTCTGGAACACCTTCCTGCGCCCCACCGATCTGCCCGACCGGGCCGGCACCGCCGGCCGCGCCTGCATCGACGACGACGTCCGCGTGGTCAAGGTGCACGACGACGGCCACCTCGCCAGCGCCGACGAAACGGTCGCCCGCGACGGCTCCGAGGTCGGTGAGGTGATCATCCGCTCCCCCAAGTGTGCTGCCGCCTATTATGATTCGCCGCAGCAGGAGAAGGCGAAGTACAACGGCTCCTGGTTGCACATCGGCGATCTGGCCACCTGGGACGCCCAGGAGTTCGTCACCATCGTCGGCCGCAAGGACGACATGCTGATCTCCGGCGGCGAGAACGTCCACCCGGTGCAGGTCGAGGAAGCCCTCAACGGGCATCCCGACGTCGCCGACTCGCTGGTCGTCGGAGTGCCCGACGAGCGGTGGGGACAACGGGTGGTCGCCTATGTCGTTGCGGCCGAGGGCGCGTCGCTGACCGCGGAGCAACTCGACGAGTACTGTCGCAATCATCCGATGTTGTCGCAGTTCAAACGTCCCCGCGCCTACCGTGTCGTCGACTCGCTTCCGGTGTCGGCGACCGGAAAGAAGTTGCACTACAAGGCAACCGAAATCGCCGCCGTCGAGGTGGCCGCCGGTCAGTTCAACGCTCCCGAGACCACCACCACTTCCAGCTAGGAATCCCGATGTCTGCCAGCAGCTCTGCCCCCAAGTTCTCCGCACTCGACCCGCTCAACCTCGATCTCGGCTACTCCGACGACGAACTTGCCGTACGGGATTCGGTCCGCGGGTTCCTCGATGAGCACGTCACCCCCAATATCGGCGAATGGTTCGAGCAGGGCGGCATCCCGATCGCCCGCGACCTGATGAAACAGTTCGGCGACCTCGGTGTCCTCGGCATGCACCTCGAGGGGTACGGCTGCGGCGGATCGAGTTCCGTGCACTACGGCCTGGCGTGCCTGGAGTTGGAGGCCAGCGACTCCGGGATCCGGTCGATGGTGTCGGTGCAAGGTTCGCTGGCGATGTACTCCATCTACAACAACGGTTCCGAGGAGCAGAAGCAGCAGTGGCTCCCGTCGATGGCCGAGGGCACCACGATCGGCTGCTTCGGCCTCACCGAACCCGACGCCGGCAGTGACCCTGCATCGATGAAGACCCGTGCCCGCAAGGATGGTTCGGACTACATCCTGGACGGCCGCAAGATGTGGATCACCAACTCCCCCATCTCCGATGTCGCCGTCGTGTGGGCCAAGACCGAACTCGACGACGGCAACACCGGCGTCCGCGGGTTCATCGTCCCCACCGACACCCCCGGCGTGTCCACCCCGGAGATCAAACACAAACTGTCGCTGCGCGCCTCGACGACCGGCGAGATCGTCCTCGAGGGTGTGCGACTACCCGCCGACGCCCTGATGCCCGGCACCGACGACCTCACCAAGGGCACCGGCATCAAGGCACCGCTGTCGAGCCTGTCGGAGGCACGCTACGGCATCCTCTGGGGCGCCATGGGTGCGGCCCGCTCCGCGTGGGAGGCCGCGCGGCAATACTCGATGCAGCGCAACCAGTTCGGCAAGCCGCTCGCCGGATTCCAGCTCACCCAGGCCAAACTCGCCGACATGGCCGTCGAACTCAACAAGGGCACGCTGCTCGCCCAGCACCTCGGCCGGCTGAAGGACTCCGTCGGTCTGCGCCCGGATCAGGTCAGCTTCGGCAAGCTCAACAACACCCGCGAAGCGATCGAGATCTGCCGCACCGCCCGAACCATTCTGGGCGGCAACGGAATCTCGCTGGAGTTCCCGGTGATCCGGCACATGGTCAACCTGGAATCGGTGCTCACCTATGAAGGCACGCCGGAGATGCATCAACTTGTTTTGGGCCAAGCGTTTACGGGTGAGAGTGCGTTCCGCTGACCGTTCGTTCGCTGCGGGACTGGTCTCGATACGCCGCCTCGCCTAGCGGCTCGGAGGCTACTCGACCAGCGGAGGGAACATCGCCGCTCCGGGCTACTCGATCAGCGGGCAGACGCGCTCGATCAGCGAAAGCAAACCCCGACTCAACAAAGGAGAATCATGACCTCCCTCACGCACGACATCGAACACAAGCACTTCCGTGAGACCGTCGCCAAGTTCGTCGCCGAGCAGATCACGCCGCAGCACGAGAACTGGGAGCAGGCCGGACTGTGGGATCGCAGCTTGTTCACCGAGGCCGGCAAGAACGGGCTGCTGGGGTTCCCGGTGCCCGAGGCCTACGACGGGCCCGGCGTCGACGACTTCCGGTACAACGCCATCGTCATCGAAGAGACCGCGAAAACCGGTGCGGCCGCGGAGGCCATCGCGTTCTCACTGCAGAACGACGTGGTGCTGCCCTACCTCGTCGAGATGACCAACGAGGAACAGAAGGCGCGGTGGTTGCCGGGTGTGGTGGCGGGTGAGACGGTGCTCGGCATCGCGATGACCGAACCGGGCACCGGCAGCGACCTCACCGGCATCCGTACCTCTGCGGTGCTCGACGGCGACCACTACGTGGTCAACGGGTCCAAGACCTTTATCTCCAACGGCCGCAACGGCAATCTGTTCGTCGTCGCCACCCGCACCAGCTCCGACAAGCACAAAGGACTGACGCTGCTCGTCGTCGAGGCCGACACCCCCGGCTTCGAACGCGGCCGCAACCTCGACAAGATCGGCCTGCACGCCCAGGACACCAGCGAACTCTCCTTCACCGACATGCGGGTGCCCGTCGCGAACCGGCTCGGCGAGGAGGGGCAGGGTTTCTACCAACTGGTGCACAACTTGCCGCAGGAGCGGCTGTCGCTGGCGATCGGTGCGGTCGCCGCGGCGGAGGGCACGTTCGCCCGCACGCTGGAGTATGTGAAGGAGCGCACTGCCTTCGGGTCGCCGATCTCGTCGTTTCAGAACACGCAGTTCGTGCTCGCCGAGCTGGCCACCGAACTCGACATCGCCCGCGCCTTCCTCGACGACTGCATCGCCGACCATGTCGAGGGCAAGCTGACCCCGGCCCGTGCGGCGAAGCTCAAGTGGTGGGCCACCGAACTGCAGTTCAGCACCGCCAACCGGTGCCTGCAGCTGCACGGCGGCTACGGGTACATGCGGGAATACCCGGTGTCGCAGGCATTCGTCGACGCCCGCATCCAGACCATCTACGGCGGCACCACCGAGATCATGAAGACGATCATCGCCAAGGATCTGGGCATCTGAGAGGATTGGGGCCATGAGCACGACATCCGATGACGTCCAGGCGGCCGTACGCGCGGTCCGCGCGTCGTCGCGTCGGCGCCAGCTCCTCGACGCAGCCGTCGCGGTGATGGGCCGCACCGGTTTTCATTCGATGTCAATGCAGGCGCTGGCCGACGAGGCCCAGGTCAGCGTCGGCCTGTTCTACAAATATTTCGGCAGCAAAGAGGACATCCTGCTCGCCGCCATCGTCGACATCCTGGAGACCTTCCGCGATCAGCTGCAGCCCGCGATGGACCTGGCCGGCGACGACCCCGTCATGCAGCTGATCGCCGGCTTCCGGCAGTACACCACCATCGTCGACGAGAACCGCGACGCCGTGGTGCTGACCTACCGAGAGAGCCGCACCCTGGACGCCGAGGGCCGCGAACGCATCAAGGAACTCGAAGTGGAGACCTCCGCGCCGATGGCCGACGCCATCCGCGCCGGTATCGCCGCCGGGCTGCTCAACGACGTCGACGTCGACCTCGTCGTGTTCGACCTGATGATGTTGGCGCACGGGTGGGCGCTCAAGCACTGGCATTTCGCACCCGAGTACGCGCTGGAGTCCTACATCGCTGCGCAGCTGCGATTCACGTTGTCGGCGTTGGTGGTTGGGGACAAGGTGGAGGAGTATCTGGCGCGGATCTGACGGACTCCGTCGGCGTATCCATTGCCGCCCTACTTCCACCCTCCTCGCCAAGAAGCTCCTCAATGTCGCCGGTGGGAAACTCGTACGTGAGCGCATTGCGGAGGGCCGCCAACTTGCGTGCCTGCGATTGCCGGGGCTGCTGTGACCGCGAATCACACAGTGCTGCTGCACGCACCCATTCGGACACGGTCTTGCCCTGACGCTGGGCGAGCGCCTCGATCTCGGCATACTCGCCGTCGTCCATCACAACTTGCAGGAGCCTGCTCATTCGACGGTGTCCTCGGCATGAATCGCTTCCCCCACCTCGACGAGCAACCGGGTGGTGTGCGCGATGTGGTCCCGCAACGCCTCGACGGCGCCGTCCGCATCGCGGGCCAACGCGAGTTCCATGATCCGTCGGTGTTCGGCGGCGAGGTCGCGGTCCTTCTCCCCGCCCAACTGCTGCGACCACCGACGGTAGAGTTCGGCCTCGTCGCGCAGGCCGTTGGCCATGTGGAAGAGCCGCCGATTGGCACAGCCTTCCAGCAGCGCGCGGTGGAAATCGGCGTGCGCCTCCGCCCACCCCTCGGTGATGCGCACGGGTACCGAGTCGGTGAGGAATGGCGTGCCCTCCATCCGGTGATGGGCGGCCACCACATGCGACTCCCAGGCCAGATCGCCGTCGCGGATCGCTCGTGCGAAGACGAGACCTTCCAACTCGAGACGCGCATCGGTCAGTTCCAGCAACCGATCGGTCGAGATGTCGGTGACCGTGAACCCGACATTCGGTTCCGTGGTCACCAGACCTTCGGCCGCCAATCTGGTCAGTGACTCGCGGATCACGCTCATGCTCGCATCGCATTCGGCAGCGAGTTCGGAGAACTTCAGCCGGGTACCGGGCAGGAACTTGCCGCTGAGGATTCCCGCACGGAGCCACTCGTAGACGGAGTCGCTGCGGGTGCGCTTACGTTCGCCGACCTTCATGAGTGCACCCTAGCGCACATTCAACCCAATTTACGCGGATGGGAATTATTTTCGAAAATCTATTGCTTTGACGAATGTGTCGGCGTAAACATGAAGCAGAGCACGTGACCGGCATCACGTTCACCACGAAGGAGCAAGCAATGCGATTGGCAGTCATCAAGAACCGGACCCTCCTGGTCGACGAGGCGCTCGATCGTGGCGTCGACGTCGCCACGGCCAGCGACGGACGCTTCGGACCGGACCCGACGTCGATCTATGACAACTGGGAGGCGTTCGCCGAGTGGGCAGCGTCGGTCACCCCGGCCGACGGGAACGCGATCGATGCGGCCGCGTTGGGGAACCCGATTCCCGAGCCACGCCAGGTGTTCGCGATCGGCCTCAACTACGCCGAGCATGCCGCCGAATCCAAGTACGAGGTTCCCGATCTCCCGCCGGTCTTCACCAAGTACCGCACTTCCCTGGCCGGCCCCGTCGAAACCGTCGAACTGCCCGGTCCGAAGGTCGACTGGGAGGTCGAGCTGGTCGCGGTGATCGGACGTCATGCGCACAACGTGCCGGAAGCCGAGGGCTGGAACTACGTCGCGGGACTCACCGTCGGACAGGACATCTCCGAGCGCGCCACTCAGTTCAATGCCACGCCACCGCAATTCAGCTTGGGCAAGTCCTATCCGAAGTTCTCCCCGATGGGTCCGGTAGTGGTCACCCCTGATGAGCTCGCCGACCGTGACGACGTCGAGCTCGGCTGCTCCATCAACGGTGAACAAGTCCAGAAGGGACGCACCTCGGAGATGATCTTCTCAGTTCCGCAACTGGTTTCGTACCTGTCCTCGATCACTCCGCTGCTCCCCGGCGACGTGATCTTCACCGGTACCCCATCCGGAGTCGGGCTGGGCCGCACCCCGCAACGGTTCCTCACCGATGGTGACGTCCTCACCTCCCGGATCTCCGGGATCGGCACCATCGAGCAGCGGTTCGTCGCCGCCGAGACGCAGAACGGGTGATCGCATGTCGTTACATCGACTGGCTTCGGTCACCATCGGCGTACCCAACGTCGACGAAACCCGCGACTACTACGCCGAATTCGGCTTGACCGCCGGCGACGACGGTTGGCTTTCCACCCGCGACGGCGGGGACCAACTGCGGATCGTCGCCGCACCCACCCGCCGGCTCATGGAGCTCGTGGTCGGCGCCGACGACCTCGACGACATCGAACGAGTCGACCACGAGTTGCGGTCCAAGGGATTTCTGTCTCGACGCGAGGGCGATTCTGTCGTCGCCGAAGAACCGGTGGCCGGTATCCGCGCCACGGTGAAGGTGCTGCCACGAATTGTGCAGGACCGGCTCGAACCCACGCCGTACAACGGTCCGGGACGGATCGACCGCGTCGGGCGCGCGCCGGGAGTCCTGCGCGACTATCCGATCAAGCCCCGCAAGCTCGGTCACGCCGTGATCGGCTCGACCGACTACGAGGTGACCCGCCGATTCTTTGTCGACGGCCTGGGTTTCAAGGTCAGCGACCACATCAAGGGACACGGCTCATTCCTGCGGTGCTCGTCGGATCATCACAACATCCTGGTGCTGCAGTCCCCCGTCAACTACCTCCACCACACGTCGTGGCAGGTCGACGACATCGACGACGTCGGACGCGGCGCGCACGCCATGTTGGAGGGTAACCCCGAACGCCACGTCTGGGGCCTGGGCCGTCATCACGCCGGCTCGAACTTCTTCTGGTACTTGAAGGATCCGGCCGGCAACTTCTCCGAGTACTACGCGGACATGGACTGCATCCCCGAGGACGAACTGTGGACCCCGGAGGACCTCGAAGGTGCTCGCGGCCTGTTCAGCTGGGGTCCGCCCCCACCGCCGAGCTTCCTGGCACCAGAAGATCTCGCCGCGATGATGACCGGTGCGCACAGCGCACGCTGAAATCCCTTTCACCCCACCATCCTTCCCCACGGAGGTCGATCAGTCATGGAAACGATCACCACTGATGTCCTGATCATCGGGGCCGGCCCGGCCGGTCTCACCGCAGCCGCATTGCTCGCCAAGTACGGCGTCAACGCCCTCACGGTCAGCCGGTACTCCGGTACCGCCAATTCGCCTCGCGCCCATATCACCAACCAGGGATCGATGGAGGTCTTCCGCGATCTCGGTATCGAAGACCGGGTCCGTGCGGCGGCCGTGCCCAACGAGTACATGGGCAACAACGTCTGGGCCACCAGCTTCGCCGGCACCGAGATCGCGCGCCTGAAGTCCTGGGGTTCCGGCACTTTCCGGCTCGCCGACTACACCGCCGCGAGTCCGACGGAGATGTGCAACATCCCGCAGCACGTCCTCGAGCCGATCCTGCTGCAGGCGGCCCGCGAGAACGGCGCCGAGTTGCGATTCAACACCGAGGCCGTGGAGATCAGCCAGACCGACGACCACGTGGACGCGGTGGTTCGCGAACGCACCACCGGGACCGAATACCGCATTCGCGCAAAGTATCTCATCGGGGCCGACGGCGGCCGATCGACCGTCGCCGAGCAGCTGGAGTTTCCGATGCGCGGCGAGATGGGACTCGGTGCGGCGATGAACATCTGGCTCGAGGCCGACCTCACGAAGTACACCGCGCACCGTCCGGGCACCCTGTACTGGATGGCGCAGCCGGGTAACGACTATTGGGTCGGCAGCGGCACCTGGATCTGTGTGAAGCCGTGGTCGGAATGGGTTCTGCTGTGCATGTACGACCCGGCCGAGGGCGAACCCGACACGTCCGAGGAGGCAGTGATCGAACGGGCCCGCACCACCATCGGCGACGACTCGATCGACATCCGCATCAAAGCCGTCAGCAAGTGGCAGATCAACCACGTCATCGCCGATACCTTCCAGCAAGGCCGGGTCTTCCTGGCCGGTGATGCGGCACATCGACATCCGCCGGCCAACGGGCTCGGCACCAACACCTCGGTGCAGGACGCCTTCAACCTCGCGTGGAAGCTGTCGTTCGTGCTACATGGTTGGGCGGGTGAGCAATTGCTCGACACCTACACCGCCGAACGTCAACCCGTGGGCGAGCAGGTCGTCGACCGCGCGATGCAGAGTGTGCGCGACATGTTGCCCGTCTCCCAGGCCCTCGGTTTCGAGCCCGGCCAGAGTTCCGAGGACGGCTGGCGCACCCTGGAGGAGATCTTCGCGCCGACCGCGCGCGGCGAAGAGCGTCGCCGGGAACTCGACGCCGCCGTCGACCTGCAGAACTACCAGTTCAACGCGCACGGAGTGGAACTGGGACAACACTATTCGTCGTCGGCGATCGTCGACGACGGCACCGACTATCCGACGACCACACGCGATCCGGAGTTGTACTACCACCCCACCACCCATCCGGGTGCGCGACTGCCCCACGCCTGGCTGCAGCACGGCACCGACGAGGTGTCGACGATGGACATCACCGGGCATGGCGCACTGACCCTGCTCGTCGGCGAAAATGGACAGGACTGGCAGGACGCCGCCGAAAAGCTCGCCGACGAGTTCGGCATCAACCTGCCGGTCCGCCGCGTCGGCGTCGGCTGCAGCTACGACGACGTACTCCGCACCTGGACCGGCCTGCGTGAGATCGGCTCCAACGGCGCATTACTGGTTCGCCCCGACCATCATGTGGCCTGGCGTGCAGCCGATTTCACCGAGGTACCGCTCGAATCGCTACGCAACGCACTCGCCGCCGTTTTGCACTCGTCCGACACCACCCGAGGAAAGTGACCACGATGACCAACCCTGTTCCCGGCCGGGAATCCGCGTCCCCGGTGACCACCACGCCCGCCCCTGATGTCGTCACCGACATCGTCGTCGTCGGAGGCGGTGGTGGCGGACTACCGGCCGCCTTGTTCAGTCGCTGGCATGGCGACGACGTCGTCCTGCTCGAGAAGGCCGACCAGTTGGGCGGCACCGCACGCAAGGCCGCGTTTTGGTACTGGGTGCCCAATAACCGGCCGCTCCGCGAGGCCGGCATCGAGGACCGCGAAGAGGACTACCTGCGCTTCGTCGCTCGTCTCTCCCGTCCCACACTCTACGATCCGTCGAGCCCCACCCTCGGAGTTCCGCCCAACGAGTACGCCGCCTACCGCGCGATCTACGAGAGCGCCTCGCCGGCAGCTGAATTGCTCGCCGACAAGGGCGCCCTCCCGTACCGGCACGTCCCCGACGCCTACGACTATTGGTCCGACATCGAGGAGGACAAGACACCGCAGGGGCGGGTGCTCATCCACGCCGACGCCAAGGAGACCATGGCCGACGGTGGTCTGCGCAGCATCGAGAGCATGACCGCCGCCGCGCTGCGCGACGGGGTCGACATCCGACTCGGGCATCGGGTGCAGCGCAGCATCATCAGTGAGGGTCGGGTGGTCGGCGTACAGGCAACCACCGCCGACGGCGAGACGGTGACGATCCTGGCACGCAAGGCCGTGATCTTCGCGACCGGCGGATTCACGCACGACGCCGAACTGCGCCGCAATTTTCTGTCGGTACCGTTGTTCCCGGGATGTGCTGCGACCACCAACGAAGGCGACTTCGTGCGGATCGCCGCTTTCGCCGGAGCGCAGACCCGCAACATGAACTACGCGTGGATGTGTCCGCTCTCGCTGGAGAAGGCTGTCCGCGATCCCGCATCCCTCATCGGAAGCTTCTGCATCGCAGGCGATTCGACGCTGTTCGTGAACAAATACGGTCACCGAACGATGAACGAGAAACTCCAGTACAACGAACTGGCGCAACGGTTCTTCGAGTGGGATGCGCAGCGCGCCGAGTATCCGAACCTGGTGATGGTCCAGATCTGGGACGAGCGCAGCCAGGAACACAGCGCGGACACCGAATACGGCCGCCTCATCCCACCGCCCGGCACCGACGACTCCCACGTCATCCACGGCAAGACTCTGGAAGAGTTGCGGGACAACCTCGCCGAGCGACTTGCGCAGTATCGGGAACACACCGGCGGCGTCGACCTCGACGACGACTTCCTGAGCAATCTCGAGGCGGCGATCCAGCGGTTCAACGGTTTTGCCCAGGCCGGCGTCGACGACGACTTCCATCGCGGCGAGAAGCCGGTCCAGTTGATGTTCAACGGTGCCGTCAAGGAGGAACCCGGGCGCACCAACCCCACCATGTGGCCACTGTCCGAGACCGGCCCATACCACGCCGCACTCCTCGTCGGCGGCACCCTGGACACCAAGGGCGGACCCAAAACCGACACGGAGGGAAGGGTTCTCGACGACAGCGATGCCGCCATCCCCGGACTCTTCGGCATCGGTAACTGTGTCGCATCGTCGTCGGCCCAGGCCTACTGGGCCGGTGGCGCCACCCTCGGCCCGATCATCGCCTTCGCCTACCGTGCAGCGCAGGCCGCCCACGACACCGAGTCCGCCGATCTCACCACACCCGCACGATCAGCAACCGCCTGACCGTCTTCCATCACCCGAAAGGACACCATCATGACCATCTCAACGCAGACCATGACCCGTGAACAACGCAAATCCGTTGCGCTGGAATACTTCAAACGCTTCGACGGCGGCGGTGACGTCCTCGGCCTGTTCGCCGACGACGCCACCGTCTACTTCCCCAAATGGGGTGTCGCGCAAGGTAAGGAAGAGATCGGCCGGATGTTCGGCGACGTCGGCTCACTGTTCGTCGCGATCAACCACTACCCCGAGTACCTCAAGTTCATCATCGAGGACGACATGGTCGTCGTCGAAGGTATTACATCGGGTGTGACCGCCGACGGCACCGAATGGCGGGCCGGTGTCACCCATGCCGGACGGTGGACCGACGTCTTCGAGATCCGTGACCACCAGATTCATCGGTGCTACATCTACCTCGATCCCGACTATGCCGGCGCCGACACCGCCCGCTATCCCTGGCTGGCCGAAGCCGAAGCCCCAGCCGTCGCAGCAACCCACTGACCAGAGAGGACACCCATGAGCATCGAACTCCCACTGGAGGGCAAGGTCGCATTCGTCACCGGCGCCGCACGCGGTCAGGGACGGCAGCACGCCCTGACGCTCGCTCGCGCAGGGGCCGACATCGTCGCCATCGACCTGTGCGCCCAGCTCCCCACCGTCCCCTATGCCATGTCCACGCCGGATGATCTCGATGAAACCGTCGGACTCATCGAGGGCACCGGCCGCAAGATCCTCGCACGGGTTGGCGACGTCCGTGACTTCGCCGCACTCAAAGTGCTCGCCGACGACGCGGTCGAGCAGTTCGGGCACATCGACATCGTCTGCGCCAATGCCGGTGTCTACTCCTTCGGCCCGATCAGCAGCCTCGACATCGATGCCGAACGATGGGCCGAGATCGTCGGCACCAACCTGACCGGCGTGTTCAACACGATCAAGGCCGCTGTTCCGCCGATGATCGAGCGCGGTGCCGGCGGATCGGTGATTCTCACCAGCTCCACCGCCGGCATCAAGGGTCTGCGCTCGATGGCCGACTACACCGCGTCCAAGCACGGCGTGGTCGGACTCATGAAGACCTTCGCCAATGAATTGGCGCCGCACAACATCCGAGTGAATACGGTCCATCCGACCGGGGTCCGCACCGACATGGTCGACAACCCACAGTTGTCGGACTGGTACGCAGCGAACCCGGACATGGCGAACAACGTCAGCGGCAACCTACTGCCGGTTGATCTCGTTGAGGCGCAGGACATCAGCGAAGCCGTACTGTTCCTCGCGTCGGACTCGTCGCGATACATCACCGGCGTCCAGCTCCCCATCGATGCGGGGTTCACCGAGAAGGCGTGAGCACCTTCGCATACGACGACATGGCGCGACCGGCGCTGCGCAGCGGCTCTGCCGAGCGCAGCGTCCGGGCCATGACGAAAGCGCCCTCGAGGGCGGCCACGATGGCGGTCACGAGATTGCGCGCGTGCTCGCGGTCGTATCCCTGTGCCGCAACGAGTTCGGTCCCGCCGTCGATCCACCCCTGGATGATCTCGGCGACGACGTCACGGAGGTCGGGTTCGATGTCGGCCACCTCCCCGGCGACGGTCCCCACCGGGCACATGTTGACCCAACCGGTGCTCTCGATATCGGCGCCCGCCTGATCGAAGGCTTGCTCGATGGCCGACGGGAGGTCGTCACCGGTGGCGAGCAGTCCGCCGACCAGTTCGGCGTAGGCCGCACCCATGTCACGGAGAGCGGCGGCCGCGATCTCACCCTTGCCCCCGCGAAAGTGGTGGTAGAGCGATCCATTCGGCACGCCCGCCGCGTCGATGATCTGTTTGATCCCGGTTGCGGCGTAGCCCTGGCGCCGCAGGAGCTCGCCCATCGCCACAGTGATTCGCTGGTCGGTCTGCACCCTTCACATCCTAGGACATTTGCTCTAGAGTGTTTTCTCTAGAGAGATTACTCCAGCCGAGGGGATCGTTCCGTGAAGCGAGTCGAACTACCAGCCGGGCCCATCGAATACGCCGACGACGGCGAGGGTCGACCCGTGGTCCTGCTCCACGGGCTCTCCATGGACGAGTCACTGTGGAGCACGACGATGCCCTTTCTCCCGGACGGCTTCCGTTACCTCCGCCCAGTGCTCCCCTTGGGAGGACACCGGATCCCGATGCGGCCGGACGCCGACCTGTCACTGAACGGGCTGGTCAACCTGCTCGCCGACTTTCTCGACGCCCTCGATCTGCACGATGCGACGCTCGTGCATTCCGACTGGGGCGGAAGCCTTTTCCTCACCGCGATCGGGCGGGACGAGCGCGTCGGCTCTATGGTGATTCTTCCCTGCGAGGCGTACGCGAACTTCCCGCCGGGATTGCCCGGACGGATGGCGACGCTCGCGACCAAGCTTCCCGGCGGGATCACACTCGCGCCCCGGCTGATCCGGGTCGGCTGGCTGCGGCGCACACCCTTGTTGTTCGGGTGGATGACTCGCAAGCCCATGTCCGACGATCTCGTTCGTCGGTGGACCGAGCCGAGTCTCACGTCTGCCGGGGTGCGACGAGATCTGGAGAAGTACACCGCGACCGTCTTCGACAGTGCCGAGCTGATCCGGCATACCGAGGCGCTCAGCGGGTTCGGCGGCGAAGCCCTGGTGCTGTGGTCACCCACGAACAAGGTGATGCCACCCGAGCATGGGCGGCAGCTCTCCGACCTGATCCCGCAGGCCCGCTACGCCGAGATCCGCGATGCCGCGGTGTTGTCGATGCTCGATCAACCGGCCGAGGTTGCCCGTGAGATCGGGGCTTTCCTGAAGGCGCTCAGTCGACGGTCAGCCGGTTGAGCAGCTACAAGCTGAGACCAGTCGAATGTTCTTCCCCCCGTGGTTCGTTCGTCGGTACCGTGCAAGGGTCAGACGAACGGACAACGGGGGGACGAACCTAGGAGCCGAGCGCCGTGCACCCCACTCAGCCGGCGATCACCGCATTGAGCTTGTCCTCCACCAGCTTCACCGCCATCCCGAGGCGGGCGTAGGCCTCGTTGGTGGTCTGGCCGTGGTAGTAGCGGTAGTAGATCTGCTGGGCAATGACGGCCTGACGGAAGTAGCCGAACGCCTCGTACCAGCGCCAGCGATCCGGTGACATCTCGAAACCCATACGCTCGCAGTACCGTTCGACGAACTCCGCGCGGGTGACCATGCCCGGTAGATGGGTGGGGACGCGACGCATCGTCTGCGAGAGTTCGTCGTCGTCGGCCTGCACCCAGTAGGCCATCGACCCGGCGACATCCATCAGCGGGTCGCCGAGGGTGGCCATCTCCCAGTCGAGGATGCCGATGACCGTGGTCGGGTCGTCGTTGGCGAGCACCACGTTGTCGAGTTTGTAGTCGTTGTGGATCACGCAGTTCGCGACGTCGTCGGGTTGGTTCTCGGCGATCCACGACATTGCCGCCTCGTAGTCGGGGACGTCGTCGGTGCGGGCGTTGCGGTAACGGGCGGACCAGCCGTCGACCTGCCGCCGGACGTAGCCGAATCCCTTGCCCAGGTCGGCAAGTCCGGCCTTCTCCGGATCCACCGAGTGGAGTTCGACGAGGACGTCGATGAAGTTGTGGCACAGTTGTCGTGCCTGCTCGGGGGGTAGCGAGACACCGGGTGGGAGTTCGACGCCGGCGATGATGCCGTCGATCTTGCCCATCGCGTAGAACTCGGCGCCGAGCACCGAGGTGTCGTCGCAGAACGCCACCATCGGCGCGATATACGGCAGCACCGACGCCAGTTTCGACTGAATCCGGTACTCACGTCCCATATCGTGGGCGCCCTTGGCCTTGGTCCCCCGCGGTCCGTGCCGCAGGATCAGCTCCCGCGTCGGATAGGTCAGCAGGAACGTGAGATTCGATGCGCCACCGGAGAATTGCTTGACCGCCGGCGCCCCGTCCAGTCCGGTCGAGTCGTCGGCGTGAGTGCGCAGCCACTCGGCGACGACCTCCACATCGAACGCATCCTCGTCGCGCACATCCTGCGCCCCGGCCACCTGACCACTCATCGTCGCCCTCCCTCTCGGTACTTACCCAACTCGATCCTCGCAACCACCCCGCGGTGCACTTCATCCGGCCCGTCCGCAAGCCGCAGCGACCGCGCGCCCACCCACGCCGATGCGAGTGGGAAGTCGTCGGTGAGCCCGGCGCCGCCGTGCAATTGGATCGCCATGTCGATGACGTCGAGGGCCATGTTGGGCACCTCGACCTTGATCTCGCTGACCGCCGACACCGCCTCGGGCGAGAGCCCTTGATCCAGCAGCCACGCGGCGTGCAGCACCAGCAGCCGGGAGCGGTTGATGGCGATGCGGGCGTCGGCGATCCGTTCGCTGTTGCCGCCGAGTTTGGCCAGCGGCTTGCCGAAGGCGGTGCGCTCCAACGATCGTCGCACCGCGAGTTCGAGCACCCGCTCGGCCAGTCCGATCGCCCGCATGCAGTGGTGGACCCGGCCGGGGCCGAGGCGTCCCTGCGCGATCTCGAACGCACGCCCCGGTCCGAGCAGGATGTTGGACGCGGGGACCCGCACGTCGTCGAAGGACACCTCGCCGTGCCCGAGCGGTTCGTCGTAGTAGCCCATGGTGGTGAGCATCCGGTCGACGGTGACGCCGGGGGTGTCGATCGGCACGAGGACCATGGTGTGCCGGGCGTGGCGATCGGCGGTGGGGTCGGTAACACCCATGAAGACCAGGATCTTGCAGTCCGGGTTGCCGACGCCGGTGGAGAACCACTTGGTGCCGTTGATGATCACGTCGTCGCCGTCGAGGATCGCGGTGGCGGCCATGTTGGTGGCGTCCGACGACGCGACGTCGGGTTCGGTCATACAGAAGGCGCTGCGGATCTCACCGCGCAGCAACGGTTCGAGCCATTGCGCGCGTTGGGCGTCGTCGCCGTAGCGCAGCAACACCTCCATGTTGCCGGTGTCGGGGGCGTTGCAGTTGAACACGATCGGCGCGAGCATCGACGATCCCATGGCCTCGGCGATCGGCGCGTAGTCGAGATTGCTCAGTCCCTCACCGCCGTCGGTACCGAAGTCGGTGGCGTAGCGACCGGCATGCTCCTTGGGTAGGAAGAGGTTCCACAAGCCGGCCGCCCGCGCCTTGGCCTTGAGCTCGGCGAGTTGCGGGGGCGGTGTCCAGCGGTCCTCCCCTGCCTCACGGCGACGCACGATGTCGCGGTGTACCTCGGGTTCGATGGGCGTGATCTCGTCGGCCATGAAGGTGCGGACGCGGTCGGTCAGCTCGGCCGACCGGGGAGACGCAGAGAAATCCATGTCCTCGAACGTAGTCTCTCGGACGATCTGCACACGTGAGTTTCCTGATTGTGCTGAGTGGCCTCGATGCGTTCGTCGCAAGCTCCTCACTCACTCGACCAGCGGAAAAGCGAGTGGCCTCGATGCGTTCGTCGCAAGCTCCTCACTCACTCGACCAGCGAAGAGGGCTTACTCAGCGGTGCGACTCGCGCGAGTACCGCCGCGCAGACGGCGACCCACAGCGCGCCGACGATCCAGCCGGCCAGCACGTCGGTGGTCCAGTGCACGCCGAGGTAGACGCGGGTGCAGCCGATGGCGATCGACCACAGCGGCGCGATCGCGAGCACCCACGGGTGTCCCCGCACCCAGTTGCTGAGCCGGTACGCCGCCACCGCGAAAAGGCCGAACACGATCATGCTCATCATCGCGTGCCCCGACGGGAACGAGTAGGTGTCGATGTCGATGAGCCGGTCGTGCACCGGCGGGCGGGACCGGCCGAAGATGTTCTTCAGCCCGACCATCAGGAACAGGCCGAGCAGCGAGCCGACGCTCACGAGTACGGCCTCCGGGTAGGCGCGGCGCACGAGAAGGAACACCGTCACCGCGACGACCGCGACGGTGAGGACCACGGTATTGCCGGTGACGGTGATGGCGTGGGCGATGGTCTCGCCCAGCTCGGTCCGGCCCGCGACCACGCGATCGGTGACGGCGCGATCGAACGCACTCAAGTGACACCCAAGCGTTCCGCAAGTCATGGCGCCCACCCTAACGGGGACATCACCGCATCCACCGAAAGGCAAACCCATGCATCCCACCGTCCTCTACCGGATGGGCCGCGCCTGCGCCGCGCATCCCAAACGCGCCATCGCCGCGTTCTTCGTCGGACTCGGCATCCTGCTGGCCGTGTCGTCGGCCGTCGGCGGCCAGACCCAGGAGAACTGGGACGTCACCAACACACCGTCGCAGGTCGGCATCGACCTGCTGCGCGAGCACGTACCGGGCGCCGGAAACGCGTTCGCGCGGGTCGTCGTCCATTCCGACGACGGCACGATCCCGACCGGACAACTCGATGAACTCCACACCCGGCTCGCCGGCCTCGACCACGTCGTGACGGTCAGTCCTCCCCAGTTCAGCAGCGACCACGACACCGCGGTGCTCACCGTCGGCTACGACGTTCCGGTCACCGACCGCGACATCATGGGCGACGCCACCCCGTTGAATGACGCGGTCGCGCCTGCGCGTGCCGCCGGGCTGCAGGTGGAAATGAACGGGTCGGTGCCGGAGACCGCGGCCGCCCCGATCAAGGGGCACGCCGAGATCATCGGCATCACCCTGGCGCTGCTGATCATGGTGGTCGCGTTCGGGTCCGTGCTCGCCGCAGGCCTGCCGGTGGTCACCGCGATCGCCGGGTTGGTCGCCGCGTCGGCCGGGGTCACCCTGCTGGCCGCGGTGATGAAGGTCAGCCCCACCGCACCGATGGTGGCCAGCATGGTCGGCCTCGGCGTCGGCATCGACTACGCGCTGCTGGTGGTCAGCCGGCACGTCGATTTCCTGCGCGACGGACACGACCCCGTTGAGGCCGCCGCCCGATCGGTGGCCACCGCGGGACGGTCGGCGGTCTTCGCGGCGACGACGGTACTGGTGTCGCTGATGGGTCTGCGGCTGGCGGGTCTGCCCACCTACTCCTCCTTCGGTTTCGCGACGGCGATCGCGGTGGTCGCGATGCTGGCGGCGACGTTGGTGCTGGTGCCGGCGGCCTGCCGGATGGCCGGGCAGCGCATCATCCCGCGTAAGGTTCGGAAAGCCGTTGTCGTAGAGCCTGCCTCGCGTCCACCGCGGACCGCTCGGTGGGCCGCTCGGGTGGGCGCACATCCGGTGGCGGCGGTGGTGCTGGGCCTGATCGTCATGCTGGCGCTGGCCGCACCGGCCGTGTCGATGCGGACCTGGACGTCGGATTCGGGTGCACAATCCACCGAGTTGACCACCCGCCGCGCCCACGACGTGCTGGCCGCCGAGTACGGTCCCGGCATCAACGCCGAGGTGGTCGTCGTGGCGCCCGCCGAGTCCGTGGATCAGGCCGCGTTGGCCGATGCGTTGACCACGATCGCCCGGGTACCGGGTGTCACGTCGGTGGCACCGATCACCGAATCACCGGACCGCGCACTCGGAATCGCGCCGATCACCATCGGCGTCGATCCGGCCTCTGCCGATACCGCGGAGATCCTCGACGCGGTGCGCGATCGGTTGCCCGCCGGGGCGATCCTGACCGGAGAAACCGCGTACTACAACGACATCGCACAAATGCTGGAGCGTCGACTGTGGTTGGTGGTCGGCTTCGTCGTCGCCGCATCGGTGGTGCTGCTGACGGTGCTGTTCCGATCGGTCGTGGTGCCCATCAAGGCGGCGTTCATGAACCTGCTGTCGGTGGCCGCCGCCTACGGAGTGATCACCGCGGTGTTCCAGTGGGGTTGGGGACTCTCGTTGCTGGGCGTGGATCATCCTGCGGCCGTGTCGAGTTGGGTGCCGATCCTGATCTTCGCGATCCTGTTCGGGTTGTCGATGGACTACGAGGTGTTCCTGCTCTCGCGGATTCGGGAGGACTGGCTGGCCACCGGTGATGCGCGGGCGAGCGTGATCAGCGGACTGGCCAAGACCGGGCGGGTGATCACCACGGCGGCAGCGATCATGGTCGCGGTGTTCCTCAGCTTCGCGTCGGAAACCGACGTCATCATGAAGACCCTGGGCCTGGGGATGGCGGTCGCGGTGCTGCTCGACGCCACGCTGGTTCGAATGGTGTTGGTGCCGGCCACCATGACGCTGCTCGGCCGATACAACTGGTGGCTGCCCACCTGGCTCGACCGACTGCTCCCCCATGTCGGGATCGAGGGTGCGGCAAGCGATTCGGCGGAGATCGCGCCGCGCACAGCCGATCCGGATGACGAGCAGACTCCGGCGGGAGTGCCGGTCTGATCACCCGGTCGCCGAGGTGCCGGTCGTCGCTGTGGCGGCCGGCACCTCGGCGCGATCGGTGCGGAGGCTTCCCGGACTCACCCCGGTCTCACGTTTGAACGCTGCGGCAAAGGCGGATTCGGAACCGTAGCCGAGCCGGGAGGCCACAGCCGCAACGGTGAGGTTCTCGTCGCGCAGCAGGGTGCGGGCGCGTTGGACCCGAATGGCGGTGACATACCGCATCGGCGGTTGTTGCAGCAACGCAACGAATCTCGCACAGAACACCGTCCGCGACAATCCCGCCGTGGCAGCCAGCGTCGCCACATCCCAGGGGCGGCCGGGGGCATCGTGTACCGCGAGCAGTACCCGTGCGATAGCCGGATCCCGCAGCGCCGCCAGCCAGCCGGTCGCCTCCGATGTTGTTGCGTAGTGGCGAAGCGCTTGCACCACAAGGGCATCCGAGAGCCGTGCCTGCACCACCGGGCCGCCGGCGGCCGACTCCCCGGCCTCGGCGACGAGGGCGTCGACGACGGCTCCGACGCCCGGCGACTCCGAGCGGGACACTGTGACGACGTGTGGCAGGGCGGCCAGGACCGGGTGCTCGCTCTCGCCGACCAGGAAGGCGCCACACAGAATCGTGCACGCCACCGGCATGTGGAGTGCGTGCGGATCGCCGCGCGGCAGCACGACGACGTCGCCCTCGGACAACGGGCTTGTTCCGTCGGCCGTTCGGAGGACGCACCGGCCGTCGAGCACCGCGTGCACGCCTCGAAGACCATCCTGGGAGAAGTCGAGGTCGGTCCCCGCCGCACATTCGAGGCGGCGGTAACCGACTGTGTCGAACCGCAATTCACCGACGACGGTGGTCAAGGCATCCATCGTCGGCCATTCCGGATGAACGCGCACAGATCCCGGACGTTCACGCATTCATTGTGCGCCCGCCGACGCCTACCGTCACCACCATGACGCAAACAACCACTCCCACATCTCTGATCATCGGCATCGCGCAGGTGAAACTTCCGGTGACCGACCTGGCACGCAGCGTGGCCTGGTACCGCGACGTTCTCGACCTCCGGTTCTGGACCGAGTTCGTCGAGGAGGGCGAGGTGCGCGGCGCCGGCCTCATCGACCGTGACGCGCGGTTCAACGTCGCGCTGCGCTGCCGCGACCATTGCGCGAACCATCCGGACCTGACCGGGTTCGACGTCGTCGCATTCACGCCCCGTTCTCGAGCCGCGCTCGACCTGCTGACGCAGCGGTGCGACCGCCTCGGCGTCGCCCACGGTCCGATCGTCGAGGGTCCGGAGGGTGCGCGTCTGGACATCCCCGACCCGGACGGCACCGTGCTGCGGTTCTACCACTTCACTGCGCCGACCAGCGGGTTCACCGGGATCGTGCTGAACGACGGGCGACTGGTCGAGACCTACGAGCGGTCGCGGCTCGAGGTCTGAGCAGCCACACAAGCGAGTTCCAAGCGGACCACAAGCGCCGCGATCCACGCTGGTTCCCGACAGTCCATCCACCCGACGAGGAACCCGACATGACCACCCAGCTCACCTCCCCCGTCCACCCGACCCAGCTCCGTCTGCCCGGCCAGGCCGCCGCCCCTGAGGGCCCGGTCGACCCGTTCATGATGTACGTGATGCACCATGCGTTCCGTCGGGATCTGGCGCAGTTCGCCCGCAGCGTTCCGCGCACCCCGGTCGCCGACCGCGCCACCTGGCGCGCCCTGCAGAGCCGGTGGTCGCTGTTCCGAGAAACCTTGCACCATCATCACACCGGCGAGGACGCGTGGCTCTGGCCTCTGCTGGAGTCCCGGTGTACCGGCGCCGAGCGCGAGGTTCTCGACGCCATGGAGTCCGAGCACGGCGAGATCGATCCGCTGCTCACGGCCTGCGATGAGGGACTCGCCGCGATGGCCGCCGGCGGCGACGATAAGTCACGGGATGCGCTGTCGGACATCGTATCCCGCACCTTCGATCATCTTGCGACCCATCTGGCTCACGAGGAGAACGATGCGATCGCGCTGGTACAGAAGTACCTATCGCCGCAGGACTGGGCGGACTTGGAGAAGAAGTTCGGTGAGGACAGCCGGTTGCGGGATCTGTTGACGGTCGCGCCGTGGGCGGTCAAGGCACTCGACGACGACGCACGCCGGGATCTCGGCCCCCGCATCCCGGGTGCGATGTGGTTCATCGCACGACTCGGATCGTGGTCGTTCCGGCGCGGCGAAGGCCGGGCGTTCGCTTACGACCCCGACGCCGCCGTGTAGGTCATCGAGAGGCCAGCGCCCGGCCGATCACCAGACGCTGAATCTGGTTGGTGCCCTCGAAGATCTGGGTGATCTTGGCTTCGCGCATATAACGTTCGACGCGGAAGTCGCGGGTGTAACCGTAGCCGCCGAGCACCTGCACAGCGTCAGTGGTGACCTTCATCGCGGCGTCGGTCGCCACCAGTTTCGCCGTGGCCGCGGCCCGCGAGTACGGGCGACCGGCGTCGCGGCGGCGCGCGGCGTCGAGGTAGGTGGCACGGGCGGAGTCGACGGCGGCGGCCATGTCGGCGAGCAGGAAACTCAAGCCCTGGTGGTCGATGATCTTGCGGCCGAACGTGGTTCGTTCCTGTGCGTAGTCGACGGCGGCGTCGAGTGCGGCCTGCGCGAGGCCGGTGGCGACGGCGGCGATGCCGAGGCGCCCGGAGTCGAGGGCGGAGAACGCGATGGTCAGGCCGTCACCTTCGGCACCGAGTCGCCGGTTCTCGTCGACGAACGCGTCGTCGTAAGTGGCCGAGGTGGTGGGCACCGCATGCAGTCCCATCTTCTCCTCGGGTTTGCCGAAGGTGAGGCCGTCGGTGTCGCGGGGAACGAGGAAGCAACTGATGCCCTTGGAGCCGTCGCCGGTGCGGGCGAAGAGGTTGTAGACATCGGCGATGCCGCCGTGGGTGATCCACGCCTTGGCACCGTTGACGGTGTAGCCGCCGTCGGTGGCCGCGGCCTTGCAGATCAGTGCCGCCGCGTCGGAGCCGGCTTGCGGTTCGGAGAGGCTGTAGGCGCCGACGAGTCGGCCGTTGAGCAGATCCGGCAACCACTGCTGCTTCTGTTCGTCGGTGCCGAAGGTGAACAGCGGATGGCAGGCCAGGCCGTGCACGCTGACCGCGACGGCCACCGACGCCCATCGGGCGCCGAGTTCCTCGAGGACCTGGAGGTAGACCTCGTAGGGTTGGCCGCCGCCGTCCCACTCGACGGGGTACGGCAGGCCGAGCAAACCAGCCTCGCCCATCTCCGCGAATAGGCCGACTGGGTACTTTTCCGCCTTCTCGTACTCGTCAACGATGGGCGCGAGTCGCTTGTCGGCGAAGTCCCTGGTCAGAGCGATGAGATCGTGCGCTTCGTCGCTGGGTAGAAGACGATCAACCGGCATGTCGAAACCTCCGAGGGAATCAAAGTAGTACTGAAGTCCTCTTCACAGTACTATGTCCAGCATGGTTGCGGATACCGCCTTCGGCACTCGACGCCGCGACGACCTCTTCGACCGGCTGCTCGACCTCGTGTTGGCCGAGGGGTTCGCCGGGTTGGGTGTCGCGGATCTGGCGACGCGTCTGCGGTGTTCCAAGTCGACGCTCTACACGCTGGCCGGGAGCAAGGAGCAACTCGTGACCAAGACGGTCACGCACTTCTTTCGTCGTGCGACCGACACGGTGGAAGCTTCGGTGGCTCAGGCGCCGACCGCGCGGGAGAAGGTCATCGCGTACTTGGTCACCGTCGGTGATGCGCTGGGTCCCGCGTCGTCGGCGTTCATGGCCGACCTCCATGCGTTCGAGCCGACGCGGGAGTTGTACGAGCGCAATACGGCCGCGGCAGCTCGTCGGGTGCGCGAGCTGATCTCCGCGGGGGTCGCCGCCGGCGAGTTCCGTGATGTGGACGCGGCGTTCGCCGCCGACCTGGCCGCGTCGATGATGAGCCGCATCCAGCGGCGGGAGGTGGCTGCGACCACCGGACTTGATGACGCACAGGCGTATCGGCAACTCGCGTCGATTGTGATGTCGGGGATTGATGCGGGTTGAGGGCTCAACCCAGCGGTGAAGCAGACGTCTTCAAACGCTGGTTGAGCAGTGAGCGAGGCGCTAGCCGAGTGAACGTCCGTCGAAACCAGCACCCGCGGCCAGATGGAGCATCCCCGACTCGTCCACCCACCACTGCACCCGCGCTTCCCACTCGGAGTCGTTGCGCTGCAGAGTGATCCACAGTTCATCGTGGAGGCGGATCTCGCCGCCGGGGATGTCCTGGCCGGTGAGCAGCACATGGAGGACAGCGGGGGTGGAGTCGGAACCGGCGGCGGTGCCGGGGTCGCGGGGTATGCCGGTGATCTCGTCGGTGATCGTCGGCAGATCGAGGATCTCGGCGAGGAGTTCGGCGTCGGCAGGATCGGCCTGCCGGCCGGCGAGCACCAATTCCGCTGGATCGAGCACCTGGGCGAACCATGGCCGGTCCACGACCAGGGCGCGACCGATCGCCTTGCCGGACAGGGTACGAACTCGTTGCGGCACATCGAGATCGGCGGCACCGAACACTCCGCGCCGACAGGCCGCGACGATCTCGGCGTGTACCGCAGCGGCGACGCCCGGCGCGACGTCGCGGGCCGGGTCACCGAGATGGTCCAGCAATGTCGCCGCGTCGGACCGTGATTCGACGAAGGCACCACCGAGTGCGGCCGCGAGTTCGTCAGCATGCGGGTGGTCGAGAGGATCACGAACCCCCACCGCGGCGCTGTCCGACGGCGCCCGATACCAGCCGAGTGGGTGCCCGGCGACGGTGGCGTGGTGCCGCAACCACCAGGCCGTGTAGCCGTCGCGATCGGTGAGCAGCCCGGCGATCGTCTCATCCTCGACCAACAGGCTCAACGCCCGTGGCCACCGACTTTCGTCGATGAGGTCCAGATCTCGCACCGCGACAAGGGTTTCCGGCTGGGCATCGAGGCCGTCCCACCACTCGTCTTCATCGGGCAGGTCGTGGTCGGGTGCCACCGGCAGGTCGTCGTGGACGACGAGGAAACTCCAGCCGACACCGATCCGGCGCAAGGCGTCGGCGCCGTAGCGGTCGACAATCTCGCTCGCCACCGTGCCGAAGGGCGCATCGTCGACGAGGACTTCGGCGAGCGCACTGTCCGGCAACAGCAGTTCATCGGCGGGTCGCAACTCGTCGTGGTCGTCGGGTAACAGCAAGCCCGACAACCACTCCGGAACGCCGGCGTCCGGATCGCCGGCCACCAGACCGAGCACCGCGTCGGCAAGGTCGGCGGCGTCGTCGTCGGCGGAGTTCTCGACCAGTTCGCGCAGCGCGGGGTCGGCGAGGGCCTCGTCGACCGAGATGGCTTGCGCACCCAGGCGTTCCAGCAGCGGGTGGCGAGCAGCGGGGTCCACCGTCGGAATCCAGCCGATCGGGGTGCGGATGTGGTCGGCGACGAACAGTCCGCGCGCACCGATGTTCATCCGGCCATCCGACCGCGGAATCGGCACGGCACCGAGTTCCTCGGCGTCGGTCGATGTTCCGACATACGGCGACAGTGCCGCGTACAGCGTTGCCCACCACCCGGGTTCGCGTTCCACGCCAACGAGCCGCGCAGCGAGGTCGGCCAGCCCGATCTCCCCGACGCCGACCGACCGCAGCGCGGAGAGTTGACGACGCTCGGACACGTCGGGGTGGGCGAGGTCCCCGATCACCGGGGCGAGGACTTCGGCGAGATCGATACTCAGGTCGGCGAATACGACCGCCCGACCGGGTATCAGATCGTCCCCCTCGACGGCGGGCAGCCAGGGGCGATCACGAAGTTCGGCAAGGACCGCGTCGATCAGCACGGCATCGTCGTGGCCCACCGCACCGGCGCGGCGCGGTATGAAATCGGGACGCGCCGACGACGCCAGCACCTTGACGAGATCTGCGTAACCGGTTGCTGCGGTGGCGATGTCGGCATCCGGATGCAGATGCCGACGATCCGGCGTGAGCGGCAGGTCGGTGATGCAGCGCGCGGGGAGGGACAGTTCGATGTCGGTCGGAGTGGGAGCCCGCAGCACGTCTGGTCCGTCGACGATGGGGCCGCCCGCACCGACCTCGACCAGCCAGCGGGTGCCGCCACGCGCGACCTCCACCCATTCCCGAATCCCCGACGACGACTCGACGACGATGCGCTGCCGATCCGGCTCGACGGTCCGCGACGCGCGGAACACGTTGTCCCCCACGGTGATCTCTGCCAGTGCGGGCAGTTCGAGCAGCAGGGCGGGAGCCTGGGCGCGAGCCGTGGCGATCAGCTCGTCGGCGTCGACACCGTCACGGAGTTGCAGCACGACTTCGGTGTCGTACCCTGCTGCGGGTGGCGTACTCGTCGGCCAGGCCAGCCGCAGCAGCGGGACCTCCCCCGCCGCCACATCCACACCGGTGTCGCGGGCCGCGCCCAGCGACTCACGGTATGAGAACACGATCGATCCGCTCGCCGATCGCATCTCGATGCGATCGGCGACCGCGGCGGTCGCGGTGAATCCGACACCGAACCGTCCGACACTGGGATGGTCGTCGTCGGCGACCTTGGCCGAGACCCGCAGCGCGAGCAGGGAACGCACGCCGTCGCTGGTCAGCGGCGCACCGGTATTGGCGATGTGCAGGTACTCGCCGTCGGACCAGACACCGAGGCGTCCAGGGGATCCGACGAGCCCGGACGCGTCCGCGGCGTTGGCCGCGAGTTCCACGAACAACCGATCGCGGTAGCCGACCGTAACCAGATCTTGTTCGGCCGCAAGGTCTTCGGCGAACCGGGTGGGCGACGATTGCCAGGCGTGCAACGTCGCAGCGCGGAGGTCGGCGAGGCCGAATGGGTCTGCGCCGGAGACCATGCCGTCGGTCAGGACGACTCGTCTGCGCCGACCCCGGCCGCCGCGACCACGGCGACGATCTCCAGCGCGCCGTCGTCGTAGGCGTCATAGGCGGGTGAACCCTCGCCGGTCGGCGCGACCACATCCGAATGGGCACCGCAGCCGAAGTCGGCGGCGACGACGTGGCCGTCGGAGGCGTACTCGTTGGCGCAGACGCCGAACGCGGCGCGCAGCGCACCGGACAGCGGGATGTAGAAGCCACAGGTGGCGCAGGAATAGGCGGCCGCGGCAGCCATCTCGGTGTTGGGTCCGTGGTCGCCGTCGTGCCAGCGTTGCGCGGCCTCGTCGCGGCCCTCGGGGCTCAGCAGGCGTCGCCGTCCGAGTCCGAGTTCGCCGGCGACCTGCCCGATGTCGTCGGGGTCTTCGTCCTCGGAATCGAATCGGAACTCGTCTTCGGTGTCGATGTGATTCGGTACCAGACGCAGGTCGTCGGGATCGGACGCGAGGACGTCCCCAGACGACAGATCACCGGGTGCCACGCGCTGCGCCCACGGCACCCAGTGCGGCGACAGCAAAGAGTCCTTACCCGGCAGCAGCACGACCTCGCTGACGGTCACCTCGTCGGTGCCGGGCGCACCGGCCAGCACCACGCACCACTGCCAACCGCGGTAGCCGACAAGATCGGCCTCGAAGTAATGGGTGACGGCCCAGTCACCTTCCACCACGGCATCCAGGTGCGCACCCGGCGTCTGCCCGTCGTCGATCAACGCCGCACGCGCCACCTCGACTGCGGACAGCAGTCGCTCACCATCGAAGGCAAAAGTCACATAACCAGTGTGCAATATGACGTACGCCACCACGCACGGACCCGCCTATTTACCGCCGGCGCAGCGAGATCGGCGCCGCGCGGTCGCCGTATGGGCGCGCTGTCGGTGCGATGAGGAACAATTGGGGGCGTGAACCGACCCAGTCCCCGCTTCCCTGGCCAGGAGCCGACCGGTGTCGACGACGATCGGCGCAGCCCGCGCCAGCATCCGGGAGCCGCGAACTATCCCGCCGACGACCGTCGCGCACGTCGTCCCGCCGGCGGCTCGACTGGTCGGGGGCCGGGCGAGGAGGCCTACCTACCGCCGCCGACCCACAACCCGCACCTGCCGCCGCTCGACGACACCGCCGATCCGCACGCCGACACCGACCGCTTCGGCAGCACCCGGGCGATGCCCACCGAGGAGACGACCGCTCCCCAGGGTGCACGGCGGATGCCGAAGAAGCTGACGGTCATGCGGGTCGCGGCCCTCCGGAGTCGGGAGCTGACCGGCCGCGGCATCGGGAAAATCCATCAGGCGGCCACCGCCGACGGCGCCGACCAGTCGGGTCTGACCGCCCTGACACTGCCGGTGATCGCCAACTTCGCAGTCGACGCGGCGATGGCGGTGGCGCTGGCCAACACGCTGTTCTTCGCAGCCGCGACCGGTGAGTCGAAGACCAACGTCGGCCTGTACCTCGCACTGACCATCGCCCCGTTCGCGCTGATCGCGCCGCTGATCGGCCCGCTGCTCGACCGGCTTCAACACGGTCGTCGGGTCGCGATGGCCGCGACGTTCGGTCTGCGGACCGTACTCGCGCTGCTGATCATGGCGAACTGTTCGTGGAACGACGCCACGCAGCAACTGCAGTACGACCCGTGGGTGCTCTATCCGTGTGCGCTGGGCCTGCTGGTGTTGTCGAAATCGTTCGGGGTGCTCAAGTCGGCGGTGACCCCGCGGGTGGTGCCACCGAGTATCGATCTGCCGCGGGTCAATTCGCGGTTGACCACCTTCGGGCTGATCGGCGGCACCATCATCGGCGGCGCGCTGGCCGCCTTCTTCGAATTGATGCTGGCCAAGGTGTTGCCGTTCCACATTCCCGGCGCGATGGCCTGGCTCGCGGTGATCGCCGCAGTGGGCGCGTGGTTGTGCATGCGGATTCCGTCGTGGGTCGAGGTGACCGAGGGCGAAATCCCGACGACCATGAGCTACCACGGTGAGCCGTCCACGCCCCGACCCGAGCATGAGAAGACCGCGATGCGGGGCCGCGCCAAGGCCCGCGAGACCGCCAACGCGCTCGCCGCGAAGATGCGTCAGCCGCTGGGTCGCAAGGTCGTGGCCGGCCTCTGGGGCAACTCGACGATCCGCATCCTGACCGGCTTCCTCACCCTCTACATCGCCTTCTACGCCAAGGCCCAGCAGGACGTGCACTCGGACTGGACACAGCTCGTGCTGCTGGGCGCGGTCGGTGCCGCTGCCGGCATCGGCAACATGATCGGCAATGGCCTGGGCACCCGCCTGGAACTGAAGAATCCGCCCGCCATCGTCGTGTGGTGCACCGGCGCCTGCTTCGTGGTCGCGGTGCTCACGGCCATCTTCGGCAACATCGTGGCGGCGACCATCGCCGCGCTCGTCGCCTCGGGCACCAGCGCGATCGGCAAGGTGTGCCTCGACTCGTCGATCCAGGACGACCTACCCGACGAGTCCCGCGCGTCGGCGTTCGGCCGCTCGGAGACGATGCTGCAGCTCGGCTGGGTGTCCGGCGCGACGCTGGGGGTGCTGCTGCCGCCGACCTTGTGGGTCGGCTTCACCGTCGTGTCGGTGCTGCTGGCCATCGGCCTCCTGCAGACCGTGCTGACCACGCGCGGGTCGTCGTTGATCCCGGGACTCGGTGGTCGTCGCCCCGACTACGCCGCGCCTACGGTCCCGTTCGCCGCGGCGGGACGGGCGACGGGCCACGGCGGTACCCGCAATCCCGGCGACGACGCCACCCGCAAGATGAACAACCCCCGAACCGACCAGCAATAGATTCCGGAGTGACTGGACACCGTGCACCTGAACAGTGGAGAAAAGAAGACCCTCGCGATCATCGCCGCGATCGTGGTGGCGTTCGTGGTCGTCGTCGGGGCGACGGTGGCGGTGCTGACCAAGGACACCTGGTCGGGGGATGGCCACGACGACGAGGGCTACCTCCAGCTGGCGATCGGCGACGATCTCGTCCGCGTCGAACCCGCCAAGTGGTGCGATGTGCTGGTCCGCGAATGCGACCCGCCGGGCGCCGAACTGCGGCCGTCGCCGCACGAGCCGATCCCCGCGGGTGAATCGGCGTTGATGTCGGTGTCGCAGGAGATCGCCGAGAGCCCGTGGGTGCTGTACCTGATGTATGCCGACCGCAACGGGAAGATCATCAACCCCGAACCCGAGGGCATCGCGCAGCGCAGCGACAGCACCTACACGCAGGTGCTGCGGTCGACGCCGGATCGGGTCCTGATCAATGTCGAGGTGCAGCCACTGTCCGCGGTCACCGAAGGCGACGATTACGTGGCCCGCGGCATCCTGTCGGTGAACACCACACCCGAGGGCTTCACGGTGCGCACGACCGACTGAGTCGGGTCAGCTCTCGAGTTCGCGGGCGACCGCGCGCACGACCTCGGCGATGCGTGCCGCGGTCTTGCGGTCCGGGTACCGGCCCTTGCGCAGGTCGGGCTGCACTTTGCCCTCGAGCAGGGTGATCAGGTCGGCGACCATGCCGTGCAGCTCGTCGGGCGAGTGCCGCTTGGCCAAGGCTTCCTTGCGTGCGGTCTCACGGACGTTCTTCACCACGCTGGGCGCGGGGTCGAGCACGGTGACGCTCAGCGCCTGCGGTCCACGACGACCGGCGGCCATGCCGAACTCGACGCGCTGCCCCGGTTTGAGGGCCGCCGTCCCTTCGGGCAGGGCGGAGGAACGGACGTAGACGTCCTCACCGCTGTCCTGCGCGAGGAATCCAAAGCCTTTTTCCGCGTCGTACCACTTCACCTTGCCGGTTGGCACTGTGCTCACCTTCACCTGTAACTCGGATGTTCATGACAAAAGCGCCTCGCTCCAAAAACAGACCTCAGAGCAAAAGGCGCCTGTGTGCACAGTCTAGCCAACGCCGGATCTCGCGGTCACGTGGATTACCTCACGCTCGGGTAGTGCGTGAGGCCGACCACCTTTGACGGTGTCGTGTTCTACCGTGGAGAGCATGAAGAGACAGTCGTCGTACCTGCTGCAGGTGGCGGTGGTCGTGTTCCTGATCGGCGTGGCCGCGATCGTGGCGCTGTTCGTGACCCCGTTGGTCACCGACGGTGGTACCGCGCCGACGTTCGTCTACCTACTGACCATGTGCGCTCCCCTGGGTTTCGCGCTCGGCGTGGTGTTCGCTCTGCGCTCGGGACGGCGGACACGGTGAGCGTCAATTCGGAGACCCCAACGTTGCTGTCCCCGGCAGCCGACGAGTCGGCCCTGAAGCGGGCCTACAGCTGCTTCCCGTCCGGTGTCGTCGCGGTCTGCTGCCGCATTCCGCACCCCGACGGCGTCCTGGAGTCGGTCGGCATGGCGGCCAGCGCGTTCACCACCGTCTCCCTCGATCCGCCGCTCGTCTCGGTCTGTGTGCAGAACACGTCCACCACCTGGCCGCGGCTGCGCGGGGCGGCGGCCATCGGGCTGAGCGTGTTCGCCCACGACCAATCCGACCTCTGCCGCCAGCTCGCCGGCCCCAGCGAGGACCGGTTCGTCGGGATCACCCCGTTCGCCACCGACGACGGCGCGCTGTTCATCCCGGCTGCGGCGGCCAATCTGTCGTGCTCGCTCTACAAAGAGATCCCGGCCGGCGACCACACCCTGGTCCTGCTGCGCATCGAAGCACTGCGCTGCGATCCCGGCGTCGAACCACTTGTTTTCCACGCCAGCACTTTTCGTTCACTGGAAGCGCGCAGGGCGATGCCATGACCCTCGTCTCACTCGGTCTGCCCACCACCCCGCCGGCCATCGGCGCGGTGCCGATCGATACGCCGCGCAGCGGCCCGTTGGTCGACCGGTTCGGCCGTGTCGTGCGCGATCTGCGGGTCTCGGTGACCGACCGCTGCAACCTGCGCTGCACCTACTGCATGCCGGAAGAGGGACTCGACTGGCTGCCGACCGAGCAGGCACTGACCACCGCCGAGTTGGTCCGCGTCCTGCGAGTCGCCGTCGACGAACTCGGCGTCGAGACCATCCGATTCACCGGGGGTGAGCCGCTGCTGCGTCGGGACCTCGAGGAGCTCATCGCTGCTGTGGCCGCCCTGCCGAGCAGGCCCGAGATCGCGATGACCACCAACGGCCTGGGATTGACCCGCCGGATCGACGGTCTCGTCGCGGCCGGACTCGACCGCATCAACGTCTCCCTCGACACCGTCAACCCGGCGAGGTTCGCCGAGATCACCCGCCGCGACCGGCTCGACGACGTCATCGCCGGACTCGCCGCCGCCCGCCGCGCCGGGCTGTCGAGGATCAAGGTCAACGCAGTCCTCCCTGCGCGCGACGACCTCCCCCGCCTGCCCGACCTGCTGCGCTTCTGCCTCGAGCACGGTTACGAACTGCGGGTGATCGAGCAGATGCCGCTCGACGCCGACCACCGCTGGAACCGGGAGGCGATGGTCACGGCCGACGAGATCCTCGCCGTGCTGCGCACCGAGTTCACGCTGCTGCCCGATCCGCGGCCGCGGGGCAGCGCGCCCGCCGCCACCTGGCTTGTCGACGGTCACGGAAGCCCGGACCGCCCGGCACGCGTCGGCGTGATCGCGTCGGTCACCCGACCGTTCTGCGGCGACTGCGACCGCGCCCGGCTGACCGCCGACGGCGCCCTGCGCAACTGCTTGTTCGCGCAGTCGGAGACCGATCTGCGGACCCTGCTGCGCAGCGACCTCCCAGAGCGCAGCCTCGACGCCGCGATCGTCGACCTCTGGCGCACCAACGCATGGATGAAGGAGCCTGGCCACGGCGTCAACGGACCGAATTTCCATCAGCCGACGCGGCCGATGTCGGCCATCGGCGGGTGACCCGGCCGATGCAACTGACCGTGCGCTACTTCGCCGCTGCGCGCGCGGCGGCCGGCACCGAATCGACGACGATCGAGATCGGTCCGGACGCCTCGCTCGCCGACCTCGAGAGCATGCTCGCCGCCGGCAACCCCGAGCTGGCTCGGGTGCTGGACCGCTGTTCGTACTTGCGCGACGCTGTCGCCCTCTGCGACCGGACCGTGGTGCTCGGCGACTGCGACACCCTCGACGTACTCCCCCCATTCGCAGGTGGCTGAGGCCACAATGACGATGTGACGTTCCTCACATAACGAATGAATAACAGGACGGCCACAAGTCGACTATCGCCGCGTGAGCAGGCAGGACGTCACAAGTGGGTCGAAAGTCCCGATCTGAGCGCGAAACTCGTTGTGCGAACAACTATCGTTCGCACTGCTGAACGTCGTACTGTCTAGGACGACCGCCATTGGTGGTCACGACCACATAACAGACAGACACCGTCATGTCGGCCGCGCCGAGCCTCGCTCCGCCGATGTGCACGACCAGAGAAGAACTTCTAGGAGCGAGGACGGGGGACCCACCTCTCCCTGTGGAGAGTTCGGACGCCTACCCGGCGTCCTTGGGGTCAAGTCTCGACCGCGGCACACGTCGCGCCGAGACCGGGCAACCTCTCGCCCGAACCCGACAGCTGACTTCGTAGGCGCGTGGAGAGAGGAAACACCACTCATGTCCGGACGCCATCGCAAACCGTCGACCACCTCGACCACCAAGACCTTCGCCAAGGTCGCACTGACCGGCGCCGTCCTCGGCGGCGGAGCGGCCCTCATCGGTACCGGTTCGGCCAACGCCGCCACCGACTCCGAGTGGAACCAGGTCGCCCAGTGCGAGTCGGGTGGCAACTGGGCCATCAACACCGGTAACGGTTACCAGGGTGGCCTGCAGTTCAGCCCGAGCACCTGGGCCGGACACGGCGGCACCGAGTTCGCTCCGAGCGCCAACCAGGCCACCCGTGAGCAGCAGATCGTCGTCGCCGAGCGCGTGCTGGGCAGCCAGGGCAAGGGCGCCTGGCCGGTGTGCGGCACCGGACTGTCGGGTGCAACCCAGCGCACCGCGCCGGCCGAGGCCCCGAAGAACCTGCTGCAGGTGCCGCAGCTGCCGAAGCTGGAGAAGTCCGGCGACGCCGCGACCACCAAGGACGTGACCAAGCAGCTCGACGCCGCGGTGTCGAACGCCCAGAAGAAGGGCACGATCAGCCCCGAGGTCAAGCAGCTCTGGGAGTCGGTCAACAAGAGCGGCGTTCAGCTCAGCCCGGATCAGATCAAGCTGTTCAACCAGAACAAGCACCTGCTGCCGAACTGAGCAACCCTCTGAACGAAGGGCCCCGCACGATGATCACTCCGTGCGGGGCCCTTTTCCACTCTTCTGCCGCTCCCGCAGCGGCAGGATGATCCACATGATCGCGAAGACGATGAGCGCGACGATCCCGGCCGCCACCGCCGCGCCGGTCCCGGCCACGACGTCGAAGATCAGCACCAGCACCCCGGTCATCGCCAGGCCCAGGCACACCAGCCCGATCAGGGTCAGCCAGTGTGACCGGTCGACGAGTTCGGCGACCGCGTGCCGTCGAAACAGCAGTCGATGCAAGGCCACCGGCGAGATCAGCGTGACCACCGCCAGCACCGCGAACACCAGACTCACCAGGTAGAGATCCTGCTGCGCAGTGGACAGCTCGGTGAACCGCTGTTGGAACGGGATCGTCAACATCAAGCCGGTCAGGATCTGCACCCCGGTCTGCACGACACGCAGCTCTTGCAGCAGGCTCGCCCAATTCCGGTCGAGACGTTCGGTACTCGTCTCGTTCCGGTCCGCGTCGTCGTCGGGCACCGGGTTCATGGAGATGACCCTACTGATATGCCCTACGCCGGCGGGTCTGACTTCAGGCCGATCCGACCCACTCGTCGGTGCCGTCGGCGAACACCTGGTGCTTCCAGACCGGTATCCGCGCCTTGACCTCGTCGACGAGCAGCGCGCACGTCTCGAAGGCCGCGCGGCGGTGATCGGCGGCCACAGCGACGACGAAGGCGGCATCGCCGACCGTCAGGTCTCCCACGCGATGGGATACCGCAACCGCCCGCACTCCGGTCGCCTGCGCGGCGATCTCCCCCACCACGTCGGCCAGCACTGCCGGCGCGCTCGGGTGCGACGAGTAGACCAGCCGGGTGACGTCGTGTCCGTGATCATGATTGCGCACGGCCCCGACAAATCCGACCACCGCGCCTGCAGTACCGCCCGCGGCGTCGCTGACCGCCTTCTCATGGTCGTCGAGTCGGATCGGGTGCTCCGACAGGTCGGCACGCACGACGCGGGCGGGACCGGTATCGGGCATCAGTGGTCACCGCCGCGGATCTGATCGAGGGCATGCTCGAGTACGCCGTCGAGGACGCCGAGTCCGTCGCGCACACCACCGGTGGAGCCGGGCAGATTCACCACGAGCGTGCCGTCGGCGACGCCGGCGAGGCCGCGGGAGAGGATGGCGGTCGGCACCGCGGGCAGTCCGGCGGCGCGGATCGCGTCGGCGAGTCCGGGGATCTCGACGTCGAGGAGGGGACGGGTTTGTTCCGGGGTGCGGTCGGTGGGCGTGAGCCCGGTGCCGCCGCTGGTGATGACGAGGTCGGCCTCGGCGTAGATGCCGGCGCGGATCGCCGCGCCGACCGGTGGGCCGTCGGAGACGACGATGAGTTCGTCGACGACGTAGCCGCGCTCGGTGAGCCAGTCGCTGATCAGCGGGCCGGCCCGGTCGGGATACTCGCCGCGGCTCGCACGGGTGGAGGCGATGACGATGCGGGCGACGCGGGCGCGCTGTTCGGTCACGGTGTCGCTCAGTCCCGATGCCACGGACCGGATTTGCCGCCGGTCTTGGACAGCAGCCGGATGTCGGTCATCGATGCCCGGCGGTCGACGGCCTTGACCATGTCGTGCAGCGTCAGCCCGGTCACCGCGACCGCGGTGAGCGCTTCCATCTCGACGCCGGTCTGCCCGCTGGTGGCGACCGTCGCGGTGACCTCGATGGACGCATCGCCGATCGCGTAGTCGACCTCCACCGACGACAGCGCGAGCTGATGGCACAGCGGGATCAGGTCGTCGGTGCGTTTGGCGGCCATGATCCCGGCGATACGGGCGGTCGCGAGCACATCCCCCTTGGGAAGCGCTCCCTCGCTGAGCAGACCGATGACCTCGGATGTCGTGCGGAAGGTGCCGCCGGCGACGGCTCGGCGCTGCGTGCTCGCCTTGCCGCCGACGTCGACCATCCGAGCCGCACCGGACGAATCGATGTGACTCAGTCCAGCGGGATCGGCGTCGTTGGCAGACACTCCAGGTCAGCGGTTGACGACGGTCTTCGACTGGACGAAAGGCACCTCATCGAGGGGCAACGGGAACTCGACGTCACCGAACGGGGACAGCGCCCCGGACAGACCAGCAGCGAACTCCGACACGGCATGGGCGCTGTCGCCGTCGCCGTCCTTCGGCCAGCCATTGTCGACGTACTGCTTCTTCTTAGCAACGTTCTTCTCAGCCACGGGCATATTGTGCCATGCGGCCCTATCGGCGTCCCCGTGAAACAGCCGCAACGCGGCCGCTCAGTAGAATCGGCCGAATGAGTTCGGATTCCCAGGACGGCAGCCTGGCCGATGACCTGGCGTCGCGCACCGACGACGAACTCACCGATCTGCTCGTCGCGCGCCCCGATCTGGCCTCGCCACCACCGGCCGGCACCAAGGTGCTCGCGTCGCGGGCGTTGTCATCGGCGTCGTCGGCTCTCGCCGGCGAGGACCTCGACCTGCTGAGCGTTGCCGTGTTGGAGACGGTCGTCGACGCCGGCACCGACACCACCGGTCCGGTGCCCGCACCCGTCGCGCTCACCGCGATCCAGAAGGCGTTGGCCGGTCGTGCGTCGAAGCCCGATATCCGCGCGCGCGTCGATCTGCTGCGCCGCCGTGCCCTGCTGTGGGGTTCCGACAAGGCGCTGCTCACCGGGGCACACGCCCCGGCCGCGCTGCCGTGGCGGGCCCATCATCTGACCGGACCGCTGGGCGCGGTGACCACCGAGGATCTGCAGACGCGACTCGAGGCACTCGACGAGCAGGAACGCGGACTGGTCGAGACGCTGTCCCGGGGCCCGTCGCTCGGCCGCAGCCGCGACGCCGCGTCCGATGCCGATCCGACGAAACCGGTGCCACGACTCGTCGCGGCCGGGTTGCTGGCCCGGGTCGACGAGCAAACCGTCGAGTTGCCCCCGATGATCGGGCAACTGCTGCGTGGCGAACCCCCGTTGCGGACCGACGATCTGCACCCACCGGCACTGCACGACGCCGACACCAAACCCCGCTTCTCCGCTGCGGCGGTCGAGGCGGCCGCCGGCGGTGAGGCGCTGGAATTGATCCGTCACACCACGTCGCTGCTGCGCTCGCTCGGGGCGACGCCGGCGGCCGTGTTGCGGTCGGGCGCCCTCGGTGTACGGGAGTTGCGGCGCCTGGCCAAGGTCACCGGCCTGACCCAACAGCGCATGGCGTTCATCGTCGAATTGCTCGGCTACACGCGACTGATCGACGCCGGATTCCCGGAACCGCCACCCCCGGACGACACCGGTGAACTCGCCTTCGCGCCGACCCCGGCCGCCGATTCCTGGCTGCATCAAACGCCAGAACGGCAGTGGTTGGTGCTGCTCGAGGCGTGGCTGGAGATGCCGCGACGGCCCTGGCAGGTCGGTGAACCCGACCGCGACGGCAATGCCTTCGCCGCACTGTCCGGCGACCTGCACGACGCCTACGCCCCGGTCCAGCGACGCGCGATCCTGGCGACGCTGGAGGACGGCAAACCCGCCGTGCCGGTCACCGACATCGCGTTGGCCACCGCCCTGCACTGGCGACAGCCGCGACAGATCCGCCGCTACACCCTTCGCATCATCGACGAAACACTCAGGGAAGCACGGGAACTCGGCCTCGTCGCACACGGCGCGGTGACCAGCGTCGGGCGCACCTCACTGATCGGCGACGACGCCGAAGCGGTGCTCCTCGACGCGATGCGCGCCGCACTTCCCGAGCCCGTCGACCATTTCCTCGCGCAGGCCGATCTGACCCTGACCGTTCCCGGGCCGATGACCGCCGAACTCGCCGAGCAGGTCGAGCTGGTGGCCGACCTCGAATCCGGCGGCGCCGCTTCGGTCTATCGCGTCTCCGAGAACAGCGTGCGACGCGCCCTCGACGCCGGGCGCGGCAGTAGCGAGTTGATCGCGATGTTCACCACGCACTCGCGGACACCGGTGCCGCAATCGTTGACGTACCTGATCGAGGACGTCGCCCGCAAGCACGGACAACTACGCGTGGGCGTCGCGTCGGCGTTCATCCGCTGCGAGGACCCGACGACGCTGGCGGCCGTATTGCGCAGCGAGGCAGCCGAACCGCTCGCCCTGCGGGCGCTGGCACCAACGGTCGCGGTCTCCCCCGCCGATGTGCGCGACGTCATCGATCGGTTGCGTTCCGCCGGATTCGCTCCCGCCGGGGAGGATTCGTCGGGCTCGCTCGTCGATCTGCGGGAGCGCGGCAGTCGGGTGAGCGTGGCCCGGCAGCGGAGACATGCGCAGCCGCGCAGGCCTGTTCCGTCCCCCGACCAACTACGCATGGTGATCGCCCGCATGCGGTCGTCCGACCGTGCCGACGGCGCCCGATCCGCCGGCCCCGCTGCGGTTCCGGTCCGCGCGTCCGGAAGCGGCGAATCGGCCACCGCACTCATCCAGTTGGCGTTGCGCGCCAAGCGACGCCTTCGTGTCGACTACGTCGACGCCCACGGCTCGGCCACCCGCCACCTCGTCACGCCGACCGCCCTCGGCGCCGGCCAACTCGTCGCCGTCGACACGGGAACCCAGGAAGAGGAACGGTTTTCACTGCACCGCATCACCAGCGTCGAACTGTTGGAGAACTGATCGCCGCCCGACACCCTAGGAAGGTGTTGCGGCCATGTCCGTGTCGTGCGCGGCGCCGATCGGTCGTTGTACGTTGATGAGCACGCCTGCCACCACCGCCACGCCGGCCAGGATCGCGGCGGCGACAAAGAACCCGGTGCTCTGCCCGTGGACGAGCGCCGACGCCTGCACCTCCATCGCGGCTCCGGGTCCGTGGGCCGACGACATGTGGTCGGAGATGTAGGACGCGGTCGCGGTGGCGGCGATGGTGTTCAGCAGTGCCGTGCCGACCGCGCCGCCGACCTGCTGGGAGGTGTTGACCATCGCCGACGCGACCCCGGCGTCACGGGGTTCCACACCGTAGGTCGCGAGATTGATCGTCGTCATGAACACCGTGCCCATGCCGGAACCGAGCAGCAACAGCGCCGGGAACACCACGCTCCAATACCGCGTCGACTCCGCCGAGATCTGGCTGAGCAGCAGCATCCCGCAGGCCGCGAGCAGCGCGCCGGGCACGATGAGGAAACGCGGGGGTACCCGGGTGATCAGTCGAGCCGCGATCTGCGTTGAGCCGACGAGCATGCCGCCGACCATCGGCAGAAAGGCCACCCCGGCGCTCAGCGGCGAGTAGTGGTGAACGACCTGCAGGTAGAGGGTGAGGAACAGGAATGAACCGAACATCGCGATCGTGGACAGACCGACGCTGAGGTAGGCGCCGCCACGTGCCCTGTCGGCGACCACCCGCAACGGCAGCAACGGGTTCTTGCACCGCGCCTGCCAGAGGACGAAGGCCACCAGCAGGACGACCGCGGCGATCAGACAGATGACGGTGCCTGTGTCACCCCATCCCTCCTCGGCCGCACGACTGAATCCGTACACCACCAGCGCGAGCCCGCCGCCGCCGAGGATGACGCCGAGGATGTCGAGTCCTGGAACATGATCCGCGGCGCGCGGCGGTTCCTTGATCTCGACGATCGCGCCGAACAACGCGATGGCCGCGATGAACACGTTGATGTACATGGTCCAGCGCCAATCAAGGACCTGGGTGAGCAGACCACCGAGCAGCAGACCGATCGCAGCGCCGCCGCCGGCGATGGCACCGAATATGCCGAAGGCGCGGGCACGTTCCTTGGGCAGGGTGAACATCACCGTCAGCAGCGACAACGCGGCCGGCGCCAGCAGGGCTCCAAAGGCGCCCTGCAGCGCCCGGGCACCGAAGAGCATGCCCTGATTGACCGCCGCGCCACCCAGTGCCGAGGCCAGCGCGAAACCGACGAGACCGATCATCAGCGCTCGACGACGGCCCCACATGTCGGCGATGCGACCGCCCAGGAGCAGCAGTCCACCGAAGGCCAGCGCGTAGGCGGTGATGACCCATTGCTGATTGGCATCGCTGATGCCGAGGTCGACTTTGGCATCGGGCAATGCGATCTGCACGACGGTGCCGTCGAGCACCACCATCAACTGCGCCAGGCAGATGAAAATCAAGGCACGCCAGCGCCGTGGATCCGGCTCGGCGAGCCCTGACCCCGGCTGGGACGACATGGGTGCAGACATCGGCGACTCACTTGCGTCGAGGTATAGGGTCAGGCGCACTCGGGACGAGCCGATGCCCCTGCGGGCACCGGAAACTATCCGGAGGTCTACGCTCCAGATATTCTACGCCGTGGCGCATGAGGACGAAACCAATAGCCGATCGCCCGGCCCTGGGTCCGCGTTCGACGCGGGTTGCGCGGATCTGGACAATGGATCGGGTGACTGATGGACCCCTGATCGTGCAATCCGACAAGACGCTGCTGCTTGAGGTCGACCACCCCGACTCCGCGGCGGCGCGCGCGGCGATCGCCCCGTTCGCCGAGCTCGAACGCGCCCCGGAGCACGTGCACACCTACCGGGTGACGCCGCTGGCCCTGTGGAACGCGCGCGCGGCCGGCCACGATGCCGAGCAGGTGGTCGATGCGCTGGTCACCTACTCGCGCTACGCGGTGCCGCAGCCGCTGCTCATGGACATCGTCGACACCATGGGCCGGTTCGGGCGGCTGCAACTCGTCAAGCATCCGGCGCACGGCCTGACGCTGGTCAGCCTCGATCGGGCGGTGCTCGAGGAGATCATGCGCAACAAGAAGGTCGCGCCGATGCTGGGTGCGCGGCTCGACGACGACACCGTCGTCGTGCATCCGTCCGAGCGCGGCCACCTCAAGCAGATCCTGCTGAAGGTCGGCTGGCCGGCCGAGGATCTGGCCGGCTACGTCGACGGCGAGGCGCATCCGATCGACCTCGATCAGGGCGACTGGCACCTGCGGGACTACCAGCAGTTCGCCGCGGACTCGTTCTGGGCGGGCGGCTCAGGAGTCGTGGTCCTGCCGTGCGGGGCGGGCAAGACGATGGTCGGCGCCGCGGCGATGGCCAAGGCACGCGCCACAACTCTGATCCTGGTCACCAACACCGTTGCGGGTCGGCAGTGGAAGCGTGAGCTGATCGCGCGCACCTCGTTGACCGAGGAGGAGATCGGCGAGTATTCGGGCGAGCGCAAGGAGATTCGTCCCGTCACCATCGCGACGTATCAGGTGATGACCCGAAAGTCGAAGGGCGAGTACAAGAATCTCGACCTGTTCGACTCCCGGGACTGGGGCCTGATCATTTACGACGAGGTCCACCTGTTGCCCGCGCCGGTGTTCCGGATGACCGCCGACCTGCAGTCACGGCGACGACTCGGCCTCACTGCGACCCTGGTCCGCGAGGACGGCCGCGAGGGCGACGTGTTCAGCCTGATCGGGCCGAAACGCTATGACGCACCGTGGAAGGACATCGAGGCGCAGGGCTGGATCGCACCAGCCGAGTGCATCGAGGTGCGCGTGACCCTCACCGACGAGGAGCGCCTGCAGTATGCGGTCGCCGAGGCCGAAGAGAAGTACAAACTGTGCTCGACCGCGCACACCAAGGTCAACGTCGTGAAGTCGATCTTGGCGCGGCACAAGGATTCTCCGACGCTGGTCATCGGCGCCTACATCGACCAGCTCGAGGAACTCGGGCGCGAACTCGACGCACCGGTCATCCAGGGCGCGACCAAGAACAAGGAGCGCGAGGCACTGTTCGACCGCTTCCGGTCCGGTGAGATCCAGACGTTGGTGGTGTCGAAGGTGGCCAACTTCTCCATCGACCTGCCCGAGGCGTCGGTGGCGGTGCAGGTGTCGGGCACGTTCGGCTCGCGCCAGGAGGAGGCCCAGCGCCTCGGCCGCCTGCTACGGCCGAAACGTGATGGTGGACAGGCACATTTCTATTCGGTCGTGTCCCGCGACACCCTCGACGCCGACTACGCCGCACACCGTCAGCGGTTCCTCGCCGAACAGGGTTACGCGTACCGGATCACCGACGCCGACGACCTGCTCGGTCCGGCGATCGGCGAGGAGTCCGCGGGCTGACCCCCGACCGGGCAGTTATTCGTCTACGCCGCACCGCTGTCGACGAAGCAGTAACCGATCGGTCGCGGTAACTCGAAGAAGGCCTGGTATTGCCCGGCGACGCACGACGGTTGCCCGTCGGTGCGGGTGACGACCCGCACCACCTGGGTGCCGGCGGCACCGGTCGACGCGCAGTCCACGACCTTGAAGTCCTCGAAGTGGGCGGTGCCGCCGCCGGGGATCTGATAACACTTGTCGGTCACCAGGTTCGGCACCAGGCACAGCTGCTCCCGGCCGGCTTGACCGTTCTCGCTCCAGGTCAACTGGGAGTAGTCATCCGACGGGCAGCCTGCGCCGTTACCGATCTTCGACGCGACGTAAAACGTGAACTCCTCCGAGGAGCAGTCGGTCTTGGTCGCGGTCAGTCCGCTGCTGCCGGTGCCGGTGACGTGGACGCACTCCCCGACCGCGACGTCGTCGTTGTCGGTCACCACATCTCGCGTCGCAAACACCCCGAAGGCGACCAGCCCGATGAACGCGATCCCCACCACCGCAACGACACCGAGCGTGATCCAGAGCCACAGGAGGCTCTTCTTGCGCGGCGGAGGCGGATAGCTACCCATCGGATACTGCCCGTACTGGCCGGGATACTGCTGCGCCCCCGGATAGGGCTGTTGCGCGCCTGGATACGGCTGCTGTGCTCCCGGATAGGACTGCTGCCCGCCCGGATAGGGCGGTTGTCCCCCGTATGCCGGCCCCGCATACGGCGGTTGCCCGTCATTGGGTTGTCCCGGGCCGGGTTGTCCCGGGCCGGGTTGCCCCGGATACGGCTGTTCGGGCGGCGGAAACGGCTGGCCCTGCTGCCCCGGATACGGCGGAACGCTGGGCTGCCAACCCTCCGGTGGGCCCGGGTGTGGCGCGTCGGGCGGGGGCGGACCCGGTGGCGTCGTCATGGTGGCTGATGGTACGCCGCATACCGACGACGCTCGCGTGATGTGTCAGCCTGGAGGTATGCACACCGTGTCCCGTCTGCAACCGTTTGGCACCACCATCTTCGCCGAGATGTCGGCGCTGGCCGTGACCCACGACGCGGTCAACCTCGGACAGGGCTTCCCGGACACCGACGGTCCGGCCTCGATGCTGACCGCCGCGCAGGAGGCGATCGCCCACGGCCACAATCAGTACCCGCCCGGCCTGGGCATCCCCGAACTACGTGCGGCCGTCGCCCGCCACCAGCAGGACCACTACGGCCTGGACTACGACCCCGACACCGAAATCCTGATCACCGTCGGCGCCACCGAAGCGATCGCCGGCGCGATCGTCGGACTCGTCGAACCCGGCCGCGAGGTGATCATGGTCGAGCCGTACTACGACTCCTATGCCGCCACGGTCGCGATGGCCGGCGGCGTCCGACGCACCGTCCCACTCATCCCCGACGACGACGGATTCCGTCTCGATCGCACCACAATGGCCGCCGCGTTCGGGCCGTCGACGTCGGTGATCCTGGTGAACACACCGCACAATCCGACCGGCACCGTGCTCTCCGACGACGACCTCGCAGAGATCGCCCGACTCTGCATCGAGTACGACGTCGTGGCGGTCACCGACGAGGTCTACGAGCACCTGCTGTTCGACGGCCGCAAGCACCGACCGCTGGCCACCTACCCCGGCATGCGCGACCGCACACTGCGGATCTCGAGCGCGGCCAAGACGTTCAACTGCACCGGGTGGAAGGTCGGGTGGATCAGCGGACCACCGGAACTGGTCGCGGCGGCCCGCGCGGCCAAGCAGTTCATGTCCTACGTCGGGTCCGGGCCGTTCCAGCCTGCGGTCGCGCATGCCCTCAACACCGAGATGGCCTGGGTCCGTGAGTCGTCGGCGGCGCTGCAGGCCAAGCGGGATCTGCTCTCGGCCGCACTCGCCGATGCCGGATTCGGCGTGCACCGGAGTGAGGCAACGTATTTCGTGTGTGCCGATCCGCGACCCCTCGGCTATGACGACGGTGAGAAGCTATGTCGGATGTTGCCCGAGCGGATCGGGGTCGCCGCGGTTCCGGTGAGCGCGTTCGTCGATGATCGGGAACCGTGGCGGCACATGCTGCGGTTCGCTTTCGCCAAACGTGATGACGTGATTGCTGAAGCCGCGCAACGCCTTCGACGGTTGTAGGAGTTCTACGAGCGGGTTACCGGAGCGGTCCACAAGCCGACCAGCGCGTCGACGAGGTCGACACCCAGCTCGTGCCAGGACGGTAGGTCCTCGTCCTCGTCCTGAGTCGCGCGGGTGTTCTCGAAGTCGGCGATACTGTGCACGATGATGCTGCGGGTCATGACATCTCGTGCGGCCCGGACGCTGTCGGGCAGGTCGGGCAGGGCCGCGTACATCCCGGTGAGGACGCGCATCAGCGATTCGGCGCCGGCCGCGGCCTCGTACAGCACGTTGCAGAGGACGGGGTCGGTGACGATCTGCGCGCAGAAGCGTCCGAAGTGGGTGGGCGCCTCCATCGAGGCGTAGTACTCGGTCTGCGGGTAGACCAAGATGCCGATCCAGTCGCGGAGTTCAGCATCGGGGGCGATCTCGGCGAGCATCCGTTCGCGGATCGGATCAAGCCCCAGGTCGTGACGGTCGAGGATCGCGCGGACCAGTTCGGGCCGCCCACCGAAGTGGTATCCCACCGCGAAATTATTGCCTTGACCTGCCGCTTCACTGATCTGCCGGTTGGAAACCGCCAATACCCCGCGCTCGGCGTAGAGCCGTTCGGCGGTGCTCAGGATGCGCAGCTTGGTGATCTCGACCTGCTCCTTGCGGACCATGACCATGCTCGCCGTCATCCTCACTTCATGCCGGCACCCCAGTCGGCCGACCCGAACCCCACTTTACTGGCGTGCCGTCACGTAGCGTTGACGCATGCGATTCGGAATGTTCATCCCCCAAGGTTGGCGTCTCGATCTGACCGGCATCCCGCCGGCCGAGCAGTGGTCGGTGATGTCGTCGCTCGCGGCCACCGCCGAGGACACCGGCTGGGACTCCATTTGGGTCTACGACCATTTCCACACGGTGCCGGCGCCCACCGACGAGGCCACCCATGAGGCCTGGTCGCTGGTGTCGGCGTTCGCCGCGACCACCTCCCGCGTCGACATCGGCCAGATGTGCACCGCGATGAGCTACCGCAACCCGATGTACCTCGCAAAGGTCGCCGCGACCGCCGACCTGATCTCCGGCGGACGCGTGCAGATGGGCATCGGCGGCGGCTGGTACGAACACGAGTGGCGCGCCTACGGCTACGGATTCCCGTCGGCCGGTGTGCGTCTGGCGCGCCTCGACGAAGGTGTGCAGATCATGAAGCAGGCCTGGGAGACCGGGCGGGCCACCTTCGACGGCAAGCACTATCAGGTCGACGACGCCATCTGCGCGCCGCAACCGACCGCCGGCCGCATTCCGTTGTGGATCGCCGGTGGTGGCGAGAAGAAGACCCTGCGGATCGCCGCGCAGTACGCCGACTACACCAACTTCGACGGCACCCCCGACGGATTTGCGCACAAATCGTCGGTGCTGCAACAGCATTGCACCGACCTCGGCCGCGACTATGACGCCATCGTGCGGTCGGCCAACTACAACGTGATCCTCGGCGAATCCGACGCCGAGGTCGAGCGACAACTCGTCGCCCTCGAGGAGCGGCTCGCCTCCTTCGTCGACCCGGCCGCCGCGAAAGCCACCATGGGCGCCTTCCGCGGCATGCCGGCTGTCGGCACTCCTGCGCAGGTCGTCGACAACCTGAGCGCACTGGCGGATGCCGGGATGTCGTACGGGATCTTCTACTTTCCCGACATCGCCCACGACCGCAGCAGTGTCGAGTTGTTCACCCGAGAGGTGATGCCGGCGTTGCGCGCTAAATAACCGTACCGACGTCCCGCGCGACGATATTGTCAAGTGCGCGTTCGGCAACGGCGGCAATGGTCATCGACGGGTTGCACGCCGCGGTGTTACCGGGGATCAGCGCGCCGTCGAGCACGTACAGGCCACGCTGATCGTGCACCCGGCCGTCGAGGTCACAGACGGTGCCCATGCATGCACCGCCGAGTCCGTGCCAGGTGGAGTTCAGGAGTGCGTTGGTGTCGGAGAGGACGCCGTCGCGGCCGGCGATCGCCCGCGCGGTCGGCCCGATGCCGCGGTTCTGGATGCGTGCGTCACCGTCCTTGGGCCAGAACAGTTTTGCGTCGCCGAGGGTGGCGTCGTAGGCGAAGTGACCGCGGGAGTCGCTGACGCCGTAGCCGACCATCATGGTGCTGTGCGGGTCGATGGACAGCGACGGGATGGACGCCTGGATGACGGTGTGCGCCAATGCCGGATTCGACCAGTTGAGGCTGCCGTAGATGACCGGGCCGCCCTGGATCGCGCCGAAACCCTGCGACGGGTTGGTCCACACGTAGATCCGATCGGCGTTGGTGCCCCACCCGCGGCCCAGGCCGTCGGGCATGTCGCGCAGCAGTCCACGCGCAACCGAACGCACCAGCACTTTGGTGGTGTTGATGCTGCCGGCCGCCATGATGAGCGTCTTGGTGTGCAGCAGTTTGTGTTCCAGCACGCGACCGGTGTCGTCGATCCGTTCGGTGTGCACGATCCAGCGGCCGTCGCGGCCGCGCTCCACGTCGGTGACCTGGTGGTGGGTGCGCACATCGACGCGGCCGGTGCGTTCGGCCTGCGCGATGTAGGTGACGTCGACGGAGTGCTTGCCGCCGTTGTTGACGCCGATGGCGCAGTCGCCGTTGGTATAGGACGGTTTCATTGCGCCGCGGAGTTCGGCGAGCGCGTAGTTCCAGTCGATCGGCATCGGAATCTTCGACACCGGTCGTCCGGCCGCTCGCGCGTTGCGCGCGAATGTCCGCGCCGCAAGGTAATTGGGGCTGCGGACGAGCGCGTCCGGCGCGGTCCGCAATCCGAGCATGCGGGTGACGCGCGGATAGTGCACCCGGTTCATCAGGCCCCAGTCGAGCTTTTCGGGCAGATGTGAGTTGAACACCTCTTCGGTGGGCTGCAACGACATTCCCTGGTAGACCAGGGAGCCACCGCCGAGACCGGCCGCGCACATCGCGGTCATGTTCTCCCCGCTGACGGCTTCAAACAAACCGACGTAGGGGTCGAAAGCCGCAGGACGACCGAATAATTGCGGACTCGACCGGTACCACAGGACCCGCTTGTCCGGCGCCATTGCGTGCGGGAATGTCTCGGAGTTGGGACCGGTGGCCCATCGTCGACCACGCTCGAGCAACGTCACCGGCACCCCGGCCTGCGCCAGTCGCAGCGCGGCCACACCGCCACCGAAACCCGACCCGACGACGACCACTCGATGGTCCTCCCTGGTCACTCGAATGCGCTTGGCCGGCGCAGCGTGCGCGCTCCCCAACTGCGATGCGGCCACCGCGGCGACACCTGCCGCGGTGGCGCCGGTCAGAAATGAACGTCGACCGAAATCAGCCATATCTCCCCCTTGTGTGAACCCCGACCCATCGGGGCCCTCCCGAGACCCCGGTCACCATCAAACCTCAATCAGTCAAATGACTCAACACTCAGAGTCAAAGTGTGCGCTCGGGGTTGCGCGAGCAGTGGCAGACGGTGCCCGATAGGTTGGGTGCATCGAATTGGCACGACATGGGAGATGACCTGCAATGACACTTCTGGGAGTGGTCGGCGGTGGCACCATGGGTGCCGGTATCGCCGAGGTGGCCGCGCGAGCCGGCGACGACGTCCTGATCCTCGAACGCGACCAGTCCGCGGCCGACGCCGCCCGCGCCCGGATCGAGAAGTCACTGCGGCGGGGGGCCGATCGCGGCAAGATCACCGACGAAGAGGCCAAGAACGCGATCGACAAGGTCCGCACCACCACGTCGATCGACGACTTCCACGATCGTGCACTGGTCATCGAGGCGCTGCCGGAGATCGAGTCGCTCAAGGTGCAGTTCTTCGAGGAACTCGACCGGGTCACGCTCAAGGACGCCATCCTCGCGACGAACACGTCGTCGATCCCGATCATCCGCATCGCCAAGAACGTCGCCGACCCGTCCCGTGTCGTCGGTGTGCACTTCTTCAACCCGGTACCGGTGATGCCACTCGTCGAGATCATCGCGAGCCTCGCGAGCTCCCCCGAGGCGATCGACAAGGTCACCACCTACGCCCGGGACCACCTGGGCAAGAAGACGATTGCCGCCGGCGACCGCGGCGGATTCATCGTCAATGCGCTGCTGATCCCGTACCTGGTCAGCGCCATCCGCATGTACGAGAGCGGCTACGCCACCAAGGAAGACATCGACGCCGGCATGATCAACGGCTGCGCGCATCCGATGGGACCGCTGACCCTGTCCGACACCGTCGGCCTCGACATCGTCCTCGACGTCGCCGAGTCGCTCTACCAGGAGTTCCGCGAGCCGCACCTCGCGCCGCCACCGCTGCTGCAGCGCATGGTCGAGGCCGGCTACCTCGGCAAGAAGACCGGCAAAGGTTTCTACGACTACTGACCGACTCGTCGACAGCGCCCAGAATTTCGTCGACGGCGCCCGCGCTCTCGTCGACAGCGCCCCGGGTGGGCACTGTCAATGAGATTGCGGGCGCTGTCAACGTCTGAACGGGCGCCGTCGACGAGTCAGAGGGGCAAACCCTGCTCGAGCAGGTCGATGGCCTCGAGCAGGGTGTCGAGGAGAGCGCTGGGGTTGTCGACCTCGACGGCTTCGACCGCGCGAAACATCACGCCGCCGACCGCCGCCATGAAGACCCGCAACCGCTGGTCGTCGGGCGACTTGCCGAGATAGTCGGAGACGAATTCGTTGGTGTCGAAGATCGAGGCATCCGCCTCCACTTGATTCGCCAAGCGCAACGCGGGTTCATCCAGCAGCAGCCGCAATCGTTCGGGATTACTTGCCCACGGGTCGTCAATGAACAGGCCGTGCATACCGGTGACGAGGTGACGCACCAGATCAAAGTGCCCCATGCCCGGCGGAATCCCCTCGAGCAGCGACTGCCGTGCTTCCTCGAGTCCGTCGTCGAGAACGACCTGTTCCTTCGACGTGAAGTAGCGGAAGAACGTGGTGTGCGAGACCTCGGCCGACGCCGCGATCTGCTCGACGGTGGTCTGTGCGTAACCGTGTTGCGCAAAGAGCGCCATGGCAGCATCCCGGATCGCGGCGCGGGTGCGAATCTTGTTCCGCTCCCGCAACCCGATTCGATTCATCGGACCGGTGTCGGGGGCCGTCTTCGGAGGTGCCATGGCGCTCTGCCTTCCTTACTTAGTTCGCACTCACCTGTTCTCGGGTCTCACCGCCCGAGTCCGGCGACGTCAGTCCCCGGTCACGGACCGCGGTACCCTCGATGTCAAAGTTCGGCACAAGGCGATCCAACCACTTCGGCAGACCCCAGGCACGATCTCCGAGCATAGCGATGATCGCCGGCACGACCATCATGCGAATGATGAAGGCGTCGAAGAAGACCGCGATGGCGAGTGCGAAGCCGAGCATCTTGGAAGTCGTGTCAGGAGAGAGCATGAACGCGGCGAATACGCTGATCATGATGATCGCGGCGGAGGTCACTACGCGTGCGCCGTGCCGGTAGCCGGCGATGATCGCGTCCTTGGCCGACATGCCGTGGATGTACTCCTCCCGCATTCGAGTCACCAGGAACACCTGATAGTCCATCGCGAGACCGAACACGACACCAATCAGGAAGATCGGCAGGAACGACAGGATCGGCTGGGTGTTGTCGATCAGCCCGAACGCGCCCTCCTGGAAAATCAGCACGGTCATGCCGAAGGTGGCGAGGACCGAGAAGATGAACCCCATGGTGCCGAGCAGCGGCACCCAGATCGACCGGAACACCGCCATCATGATGAGGAACGCGAGGCCGACGACGACCACGAGGTACGGGATCAGCGCCTTGTCGAGCTTGGCCGACAGGTCGGACATGATTGCCGTCTGCCCGCCGACGTGCAGTTCGGCACCGGCCTGCTGCGCGGCCGGGGTGTAGTCGCGGATCTCCTCCATCAGGTCGTGGGTCTCCGCCGACGACGGCGAGCTCGTCGGAGTGACCGAGATAAGTGCGGTGTCGGCGCCGGAGTTCGGCTGCTGCCCTTGGCCGTTGCCGATCCAGGTCAGGGTGTTGGCGTTGGCCACGTCGTCGAGCGTCTTGATGTGGGCGACGGCCTTGTCGGCAGCCGCGGTGACGTCACCGTTGTCGGTGTGCAGCACCACGAGCAGCGGACCGTTGATGCCCTCGCCGAAGCCACGCTGCAGCAGCGACTGGGCAGGCGCCTCGTCGTCGCTGGTCATCGACATACCCAGTTCGAGCTTCGACACCGGGATCGCCGCCAGCACCAGCACCAGCAAACCGCCGACGATGAATAGCAGCGGACGTTTGACGACAGTCCGGCCGAACTTCACACCAAGCGGGTCGACCGTGTCGGATTCCTCGGCGTGCTTGATCCACGGGATGCGCGGGGTGAAGGCGAAACGCCCCACCGCGCCGAGCAGGGCGGGGATCAGCGTCAGAGCGGCGAGCACAGCAATCGCGACCGCGACACCGGCGCCCATACCCATCTGGGCGATCAGCGGGATGCCGATGACCATCAGTGCGACCACCGCAATGATGACGGTCAGGCCGGCGAACACCACCGCGGACCCGGCTGTACCCACCGCGCGCCCGGCCGCATCGGCGGCATCACCACCGCGGCGTCGTTCGGTGCGGTAGCGGGACACGATGAACAGCGCGTAGTCGATCGAGACCGCGATGCCGAGCATGGTCACAATGGCGGTGGCGGTCTCGTTGATGTCGATGAACTTGGCCGACAAGGTCAGCAACATGATCGTGAGCAGCACGCCGACGATGCCGGTGACGAGCGGAATGAACGCTGCGACGAGCGCGCCGAAGGCGACAATCATCACCACGAACGCCACCGCGAAGCCGATCAGCTCGGACTTGCCTCCGGCTTCCATGACCTGCATCAGCGAACCGGTGGCCTCGACCTGCAGCCCGCCGCCACGATGCTCGGCCAGAATGTCCTTCAACTGATCTTTCTGCTCGACCGTCAAGTCCGCGAGATTGGTGTTCTGCTGGACTTGGATGAGTCCAACCTTGCCGTCGTCGCCGATCACCGTCGCCGACATCGCGGGCTGCGCCTGCGCAACCGCCAGTGGATTGGCGACGGTCTTCGCGTCGGTCAGTTCGGGCAGTTTCTGCAGGTCGGTGACCAGTGCGTCAATCTGCGACGAGTGGGCGGCAAGTCCGTCGTCGGCTGCCACCAGCACGCTTGTGGACGCGCTTTCCTGCTGCTTCATGACGTCCGGGAAGTACTCCTGGACCTGCTCGGTGGCCGTGCCGGAATCCGTGCCGGGAAGGCTGAAGTCCTTCGCGAACTTGGGGCTCAGCGCCCCGACCAACCCACCGACGGTGAGCGCGGCGATCAACCAGACGGCGATCACCCACCACTTGTGCCGGAAGGAGAACCTTCCGACCCGATACAGAAATGACGCCATCGCGCTCTACCTTCCAGTCGAAATGTTAGTTACTACCACTTGTTATTGGATACCGAAATGTTTCACAGTTCGCAACAAAGTTGCAGGTGGACGTGACGGACATCTCGTGAACCTGCACGGTTTTCCGCATCATCGAACGCGTGTTCGCATTCGTCCGCTACCCTGGCAGCATGACCGCGGGCATCCAGTCGTCACTGTTCGACCAGTCGGAGACCGTCGAAATCGGGTCGCTGACGTCGACGACCCGGCGCGAACTGTCCGACGGCGCCTGGGTGGATCTGCGGCCCGGGTGGATCTCGGGCTCGGGTCAGCTGTTCGACCGACTCCGGGACACGGCAGCATGGCGGGCCGAACGACGGCAGATGTACGACCGGGTCGTCGACGTGCCGCGGCTCGTCGCGATCTATCACGAGGCCCACGATTTTCCCGATCCGACACTGGTCACCGCGCGCGACACCTTGACGGCGCACTATCGCGACGAGTTGCCCGGCGGGTTCGCGACCGCCGGGTTGTGCCTGTATCGGAGCGGCGACGACAGTGTCGCGTGGCACGGCGACCGGATCGGTCGCGGCAACTCCGAGGACACGATGGTCGCGATCCTCTCGCTCGGCTCTCCCCGCCCGCTCCTGCTGCGGCCCCGCGGCGGCGGGTCGTCGCTGCGCTTTGTCGTCGGCCCGGGTGACCTGCTGGTGATGGGTGGCAGCTGCCAGCGGACATGGGAGCACGCGGTGCCGAAGACGAGTGGGGTGGGTGCGCGGATCAGCGTGCAGTTCCGCCCGCTCGGCGTTTGGTGATTCGAAAGGGCGCCCCACCACGTGCTTTAATCGAATCGTTATCAACACATGCCCCGGGGTCGAAGAGAGAATCATGAACCGCACGTCCGTAGCCGCCGTCCTCCTGAGCGCCGCAGCGATCACCGCTGTCGCCGCGCCCGCGTCCGCCGATCCGCTGGGCGACCTGTTCGGCAGTTCCGGCAGCGCGGACATGGGCAGTTCGAATCTCCTGGACGCGGGCAGTTCGGCGCTGGGGTCGTCGAGCGACAAGCCCCAGCATTTCGGCAAGCTCGGCCGCCCCGACGCACCCAACGGTGTGAAGTCCATCAACACATGGGTCTACGCCCCCAAGACACAGCCGGTCGGCGACAACACCTATCCGAAGAACTCGCAGCTCGGCGTGCGCTGGAACTCGACCATCGACGCCGGACCGGTGATCGACGGCAACGAGTGCAAGATGGAAATCCGCATCACCGGCCCCAAGATCCCGGCCAAGGCGCAGCTGTTCAAGACCCAGGATTGCACCGCGACGCACACCTATCTGCTGCGCACGCCGGGCGCCTACGGCATCACCGTCACCGACACCATCTCGGGCGCCTCGAACGCGATCAAGTTCAACGTCGCGTAAAGGTCACCGGCCTTGCCCTTCGTGGCTCGGCTTGCGCCTCGCACCTCAGGGATCGTTTCTTCTGAGGAGCCCGCGAGGAACGAGCGCGACCTTAGCCCCGCCCCCTGAGGAGCCCGCGAGGAACGAGCGCGACCCTGGCCCCGCCCCCTGAGGAGCCCGCGAGGAACGAGCGCGACCCTGGCCCCGCCCCCTGAGGAGCCCGCGAGGAACGAACGCGACCCTGGCCCCGCCCCCTGAGGAGCCCGCGAGGAACGAGCGAGCGTCACGAAGGGTCAAGAACGCGAGCTAGATCCCGAATGGGGTCCCAGTCAGCTTCTCCGACAACTCCCACAGTCCTTTGCGAACCGCGACGTCGTCGGCGCGCTTGTTGTACCCCGACCGTCCGGGGGCCCCGTGCATGCCGAACAGCTTCGTCGGGCCGTAGAACGTGCCGTTGGTGGCGTCGGGCGAGGTGGCGGCGTACAGGGTCGGCAGCGCGCCGGCGGCCGCGGATTGCGCGACCGGCAGTGTGTTCATGAGCCGCATGAACGTATCGGTGAAGTTCTCCGACCGCCCCTGCAATTCGGTGGCCGCGTATCCGGGATGGGCGATCATCGACGTCGTCGACGATCCGCTTGCCGACAACCGCGCCGCCAACTCCTTGCCGAACATCAGGTCGGCCATCTTGGAGTCGCCGTAGGCCTGCCAGCGCCGATAGCGCCGAAGTTCCCAGTTGAGGTCGCCAAGGTCGATCCGACCAATCTGATGGACCCCGGAAGACAACGTGACCACGCGATCGGAGATTCGGTCGAGGATGAGCGCGGTCAATGCGAAATGACCGAGGTGGTTGGTGCCGATCTGCATCTCGAAACCATCGGCGGTCCGGCGCAGCGGCACGGCCATCACACCCGCGTTGTTCACCAGCACGTCGGCACCGGTGAAGGCGTCGGCGAAACGGCGCACCGAGTCGAGATCGGCGAGGTCTAGTTCGGCGACGGTGGCCGCCGACCCGATCTGGGTCGCCACAGCGTCGGCCTTGCCGGTGTTGCGGCAGGCCAGCACCACCTGCGCTCCCTTGGCCGCGAGCGCCTTCGCTGTTTCGGCGCCGAGTCCGCTGTTGGCGCCGGTCACCACGAATCGCCGTCCGGACTGGTCCGGAATGTCGGCCGTCGACCAATCACTCATCACGTGCCCCCTGCTCATCGTCTGTTCCCGCCACGCTACCGATCATCGGTGGACGGTGACCTGATCAACCCGGTCATCCCGGCCCGTGCGGGGCGGAGGAACCCGGCGACGATCCCACCGAGCATGGAACCCTCGTCGGGGCGGCGCGCAAGACCGACCGGAACGTAGACATCGGTTGGGATGTTGCGTCCGCGCAGGACGCGGGTGCCCACCGACTGCCAGTGCGTGGCCTCCATCTCCGCCTCGTGGATGGCGGCGCCGCTCGCGAGGACCGGGACCTTGGCGGTCTTGGCCATCTCGGAGAGCCGGGCGCATTCGTTGACCGGATCACCGATGACCGTGTACTCGTAGCGCTGTTCGGCACCGACGTTGCCGGCGAAGGCCATGCCGTAGGAGACGCCGATCCCCCAGCGGATGGGGAGTTCTTCCAGGCGCGCGGCCAGTTCGCGGGCGGCCGCCAGCGATGCGCCGGCCGGATCGTTGAGTTCGACGGGGACCCCGAAGACGGCCAGTGCAGCGTCTCCCTCGAACTTGTTGACGATGCCACCGTGGTTGTCCACGACGTCGGCGACGACGGTGAAGAATCGATTGAGCAGTTCCACGGTGTCGGCCGGATCTTGTTGGGCGGCAATCGAGGTCGATCCGATGATGTCGACGAACAACACACCCACGTCCGCGTTGGTGCCGTGCATGCCCGCACCGCGCTGCAATGCGAGTTCGGCGACCGTGTCACCGACATGGCGCGCGAAGAGTTCACGCATCCGTTCGCGTTCGTCCAGTCCGGCGACCATCTCGTTGAATCCGTGTTGTAGCACACCGAGTTCCGATGAGTCGTACACGTCGACGTGGGTCGAGAGGTCTCCGCGCTGCACCTTCTGCACCGCGTGCCGCAGTTCGGTGAGCGGATCGATGACGGCCTGTCCGACGAGCGCGATCACACGTCCACCGGTCGCCAACCCGACCAAGGCGAGCACCACGGTCGCCCAATCGATGGGCCCCGCGACCGGGGGCAACAGGTCCGACCAGCGTCCGATGTTGAGGATCAGCAGACCCACCATCGGCACCGTCGAACTGACCGCCCACACCGCCAGCATCCGGCCCCGGACGCCGTGCATCACATGCGTGGCCGGATTGTCTTGCAGCGCAATGATCGACAGCGGTCGCGCGAAACGTTCGGCAAACAGGTACGTCATGCAGCCGATGGTCAGTGCGGCCATACCGAAGGCGACGGCCACGCCGAGCACCGTCTGGATGGTGAAGACGTCGAAACGGATCAGGCTGACGACGCAATAACCGACGACAGCCATCATCCATGCGCTGACTGTGACCGCCGCCTGCACCGTGGGTATGCGCTGCACCGAGCGGCGGCGGGCGTGGTCGGCGGGTTCCCCGCTGATGAACCACCGCAATTGCGGCTTCATCACCACCAGTGCCAGCAGCACGTTGATCACCAGACCGAGCACGATCGCGGTCACCATGGCCGGAAAGTTCGGGGCGCCCACAGTGGTCTCGCGGGTCATCTGGCCGCCGTTGTAGGCAAGCTGCACCAGGAGGAAGGTCTCGACGCCGACCAGCAGGTTGCTGCTGATGATGGCGGTGCCGGCGACCAGAGTCGCGCGCCGGGCAAGACGGGTCCGTTCCACGCGACCGATCCCGGCCCATTCCTTGAGCGTCGGCGGCCGTTCGATGCCCCACACCCGCGCCGAGAAACGACGACGCGCCCGCGACCACATCTCGTGATCTCCGGTTCCTCCCGCGCCAGCCCCGCGTTGCGGTCGCACCTGGTGCCTTCCTCTACGTATCCGTCACATGAGCGTACTCAACAAGACGGCGCGCACAGTAAAGGACCGAGCCTCCTCGCTCCCTGAGGAGCCCGCGAGGCGCCAGCCGAGCAAGCGCCCCACCGCTCCCTGAGGAGCCCGCGAGGCGCCAGCCGAGCAAGCGCCCCACCGCTCCCTGAGGAGCCCGCGAGGCGCCAGCCGAGCGAGCACCCCACCGCTCCCTGCGGAGCCCGCACGGCGCCCGCCGTGCATGCACCCACCGCCCCCC
>NZ_JBCLVJ010000012.1:0-128922 GCF_048537925.1 Gordonia sp. CPCC 205515
GCGACGGGGCCCCCCGCCGGCGCCCGCCCGAACGCGGCGAGCCGGGCGCACGTCGCCGCACTCCCCCGCCGGAGAAGCCGCGCGAGGCCCAGCCGCAGCGGCGCACGTCCTCGGGCGAGATCCACACCCGCCGGACAGACAGGGCCCCCGACGCGCGCCGTCGTCGACCGTCCGAGGACCCGCGAGTCCGCGCCGCGCAGCCGCGGAATCCGCGCACCGGCGACGGCGACGGCCCGCCGCCCCGCAAGCCCCGACCTCGGCCCCGGCCGGAACAGCCGGTCGTCGAGGCGCCGCCGACCAAGAACCGCATCTCGTTGGGTTCGACCACCGCCCGACGCGGCCTCGGCCGGGGACTGGTGGCATTGCTGTCGGCCGCGGTCCTGCTGTGCACCGGCTACGCGTGGAGCAGCGTGAACGGTCTCAACTCCAGCATCACCCAGCTGGGCGGTCTCGGGCTCGGCGGCGGCGCGGCCGACGGTGCCACCGACATCCTGCTGGTCGGCATGGATTCACGTACCGACGCCAAGGGCAACCCCCTCTCGTCGCAGGAGCTGCAGTGGCTGCGGGCCGGTGACGACGTCACGACGAGCACCGACACCATCATCCTGATCCGCATCCCCAACGACGGATCGTCGGCGACCGCCATCTCCATCCCCCGCGACTCCTACGTCGACGTGCCCGGGATCGGTATGTCGAAGATCAATGCCGCCTACGGCGCGACCAAGGAGGGCACCCGCCGACGCGACGTCGAGGCAGGCAAACCCGAGGCCGACGCCGAACGCGAAGGCGTGCAAGCCGGCCGAAAAGCGTTGATCGACAGTGTGGCCAACCTGACCGGCGTGCAGGTCGATCACTACGCGGAGGTCGGGCTCCTCGGCTTCGCGCTGCTGACCAAGGCGGTCGGTGGAGTCGATGTGTGCCTGAAAGATGCTGTCAACGAACCCTTTTCGGGCGCACGCTTCCGGGCCGGCCGACAGACCCTGAACGGACCGCAGGCGCTCAGCTTCGTCCGGCAGCGGCACGGCCTGCCCCGCGGCGACCTCGACCGCATCACCCGCCAGCAGGTGTTCATGGCATCGCTGACCCAGAAGATGTTGTCGGCCAACATTCTTGCCGATCCCGGCAAACTTTCCGACCTGGAGAATGCGGTCTCCCGCTCGGTGGTCATCGACGACAACTGGGACGTGGTCAAGTTCGCGGAGCAACTGCGGAATCTCTCCGGCGGGCGGGTCAAATTCGCGACCGTCCCGGTGGTGACCGACCAGGGCTGGAGCGATGACGGCCAGCAGAGCGTGGTCAAGGTGGACCCGAAGCAGGTCCAGACCTTCACCGACGGCCTCCTCAACGGCAAGAAGAACTCCGGCGGCATCGAGCGCTCCGACTACACCGTGGACGTGGACAACGCCGGCACCATCGACGGACTGGCCTCGAATGTGTCGAACATCCTGACCAACAAGGGATTCCAAACCGGCAAGACGTCGAGCAACCCCGCCGACGACCTCGATTCGGTGATCTATGCACGCTCGGCCGACGACGCCGGAGCCCAGCAGCTCGCCAAGGACCTCGGCGGGATCGCCGTGCGGGCCGATGCGTCGTTGCCGGACAAGCGGTTGCGCGCGGTGCTGACCAACACCTACGAGGGTCCCGGATCGATCGTCGACACCGGCGCACAGGCCGATTCCACCCCGCAGGCCGAACAGGTCGCGGGCAACCGCGCGCCGATCACCGCCGGCACCGACGGACCCACGTGCGTGAACTGATGACCACGTCCGCCCCCGTCCCCGCATCGGTCACCACCGGGATCTTCGGCGCCGTCGCCGACTGGTCCCAGCCGATGGTCACCTATTACGACCACGACAGCGGTGAGCGCACCGAGCTGTCCGCCGCGACCCTGGGCAATTGGGCCGCGAAGTCGGCGAACTTCTTCGTCGACGAACTCGGTCTGGCCCCCGGCGACGAACTGCGCGTCGACCTGCCCGAACACTGGCAGACCATTGCGATCCTGCTCGGAGCATGGTGGGCGGGCGCCCACGTACGGCTCGACGACGACACCGATACAGCAGCGGTCGCGGCCGTAATCACCTCCGCCGACCGCATCGACGCCTACGGCGACGTCGACGAATTGCTGGTGGCCTCGCTCGACCCGTTCGCGATGGGGGTGCGGGATCTGCCGATCGGGGTCACCGATTTTGCCTCCGCGGTCCGGGTCCACGGCGATCAGTACGCGCTGCGGTCACCGGTCACCGGCCCGGTTCTCGACGGTCAGCCGGTCGGAGCGGTGCTCGCGGCGGCACGCACCGCCGCAGAGGCCGAGGGCATCGTCGCCGGTGCCCGGGCGCTCTCCGTGCGGTCGTGGCGTACCGGCGCGGACGTGCAGACCAACCTCCTGGCGCCGCTGATCGTCGGGGCGTCGCTGGTCACGGTGTCGCACGCGGACGCCACGCGACTCGACGCGTTGGCCGACACCGAACGCGCGACCGTCACCCTGCGCTAGTGGTGTGTCTCGAGCGGGTCATCCGTCCAACACGCCGAGAGAACAACACGCCGTCGCGCCGGCAAGGAAATCGCCGAACCCCGGCGAACCACCGACGAGAGCCCTACCGTGTGACTCATGCGCATCAGAGGGAAAGCTGCCGCGTGGGCGGGCGCAAGTGTCCTGAGTGTCGCAATTGCCATGGCTCCGCAGACGATGGCGCCGGCGGCCGCGTCTCCGGTGACCATGCTCAACGGGATCCTGTCCACGGTCGGGGGATGTCAGACCGCCATCCCGCAGGTCATCAAATGGTGTACCGACCAGGAGCAGCTCACCCCCGAGGTGCCGATGATGCTGACCCTCAATCCGGTGGGCACCCGCATCGTGGTCCTCGGCGCCGGGCTCAATCGTGACGGCTCGATGAAGCCGATGCTGGTGAGCCGCCTGCAGGCCGGCATCTCGCTCGCCCGCGCCTTTCCCACCGCCGGCATCATCACCACCGGCGGCCTGCCGCGTGGCGGACGCACCGAAGCGCAAGCCATGAAGTCGTGGCTGGTCGGCCATGGCATCCCGGCCAATCGTGTTGCCACCGAGAATCGTTCGCGGTCCACCATGGAAAACGCCCGGTACACTGCGCGCATGCTCGCGGCCGGCCGCGCCAGTGGCGCCGTGGTTGTCAGCAGTCCCGACCACGTCAAACGGGCCATGCTCAACTTCCGCCAGGCCGTCGGCGGCTCCATCCCGATGGCCGGTGTCATCTCCGGCTTCACCGACGGGGCCCCCGCGGCCGGCTCCGGGTCGGGGTCCGGATCCGGTTCGGGCAGCGGATCATTCGGATCGAGCTGACCATGCAACTACCTGCCGCCGTCGGCCGCTTCAACAAGGTCGTCACCAATCCCATTCAGCGCCTGTGGGCGCCGCGCCTGGCACCCTGGGCGATGGTCGAACACGTCGGCCGCACATCCGGCGCAACGTATTCGATCCCGGTGCTGGCCTGGGTCGAGGGCGATCGGCTGTCCATTGTGCTGGCCTATGGTCGCCACACCGATTGGGTGCGCAACGTGCTGGCTGCCGGCGAATTCGGGTTCGTCCGGAAGTCGAAGCACTACAAGGTAATTCGTCCGCGAATCATCCCGTCGGACTCCCCCGATGTGGCCCGCGGAGCCCGATTGGCGGCGCAACTGTTCGACTCGGTGCTCGTCGGCACGGTCATCGCGGACTGACATGGCCGACGATCCGCTGGACGACTTCACCGCCCGCGACGTCACCGTCGGATCGTCGACGCGACGCGTCTACCACCGAGGTACCGGACCGGCGGTGATCGTCATCGCCGAGATGCCCGGTATCTCACCGAAAGTGGCGGATTTCGCCCGCAAGGTCGCCGATCGCGGACTCACCGCGGTGCTGCCGTCGCTGTTCGGGGTCGACGGCCGCGATCCGACGCCGGAGAACCTGGGCATGCTGGGTGCGGGCCGAAACATGGTGGGCACCATCGCCCGGGCCTGCATCAGTCGCGAGTTCACCGTGCTGGCGACCGGCAAGACGTCGCCGATCGCCGATTGGTTGCGCGGCCTGGCGGCGATCGAACACGAGCGGTGCGGCGGCCCGGGTGTCGGCGCTGTCGGCATGTGCTTCACCGGAGGGTTCGCGCTGGCAATGGCCACCGACGACCGACTGCTCGCGCCGGTCCTGTCCCAACCCTCACTGCCGTTCGGGATCATTCCGTCCCGCAATCGCTCGATCGACCTGAGCGACGCCGACCTGGCGCGGGTCAAATCGCGGTGCGCCGCAGGCCTGCAGGTGCTCGGTCTGCGGTTCGACGGCGATCCGATGTCGCCGAAGGGGCGCTTCGAGTTCCTGCGTGAGCAACTCGGCGACGCGTTCATCGCCGTGCCGTTGCCCGATTCCGCAGCGAACCCGGATTCGTTTCTGCCCACCCCACATTCGGTGCTGACCGAGCACCTCATCGACGAACCTGGCCAGCCCACCTACCGCGCCCGGGAGCAGGTGCTCGATTTCCTCAGCGCGAAGCTCGCCGACTGACGATTGGCGCCTCCACGAGCGAAACTGCTACTCGCCCAACAGCTTCTTGCGCAGCGCCTCGTCCTTCTCCAGCACCATCGTCTCCAGCCCCCGCTGGAACTCGACCATCCGAGCACGCAACCGCTCATCGGCCGAGCCCAGGATGCGTACCGCGAGCAGTCCCGCGTTGCGGGCGCCGCCGATCGATACGGTGGCCACCGGTACCCCGGCCGGCATCTGCACGATCGAAAGCAGTGAGTCCAGTCCGTCGAGGGTGCGTAGCTGCACCGGCACCCCGATCACCGGGAGCGGCGTGGCCGAGGCGACCATGCCCGGCAGGTGGGCCGCACCACCAGCACCGGCGATGATCACCTCGATACCGCGATCGGCCGCACCGGCCGCATAGTCGAGCATCCGCTGCGGGGTGCGGTGGGCCGAGACGACACCCACCTCGAACCCGACGCCGAACTCGGCGAGCGCCTCGGCGGCGGCCTCCATCGTCGGCCAGTCCGAGTCGCTGCCCATGATCAATCCGACGCGCGGCCGGACATGCTCGGCGGGCGGGGAATCGGTCTCGGCGACAGCCTCGTTCGCGGTGTCGGTGCTCGCCGGCGCATCGGTCATGAGTGTGCATCCCATCCATCGGTCCATTCGGCATGCGACATCCAGTGCGCCGCGCGCTCCGCACGCTCACGCACCTCGGCAACCGAATCTTTGCTCGTGCCAACAATGTTCACGTGCCCGATCTTGCGGTCGGGACGCTCGCCCTTACCGTACAGATGCACCTTGGCATCGGGCATGCGGGCCATCAGATGGTGCAGCCGCTCGTCCATCGACATCGTCGGGGCCGTTTCGGCGCCAAGCACATTCGCCATCACCGTGATCGGCGCCCGCGGTGCGCTCGCACCGAGCGGATAGTCCAGGACTGCCCGCAGGTGCTGCTCGAACTGCGAGGTGACGGCCCCGTCCATGGTCCAGTGCCCACTGTTGTGCGGACGCATCGCCAACTCGTTGACCAGCAGCCCGCCGTCGGTGGTCTCGAACAGTTCCATCGCCATCACGCCGACGACGCCGAGCTCGTCGGCCAACCGCAGGGCCATCTGCTGCGCCTGCTCGGCGACGTCGTCGGAGAGCCCCGGCGCCGGGGCGAGCACCACCGCGCACTGTCCCTTGCGCTGGATGGTCTCCACCACCGGCCACGCACCACCCTGACCGAACGGCGACCGCGCGATCATCGCCGACAGTTCGCGACGCATCGGCACCATCAGCTCGGCGATCAATCCGACGTCGGCCCGCTGCTCGTCGAACACCGCCAGCGCGGCGTCGCGGTCGTCCAGCAGCCAGACCCCGCGTCCGTCGTAGCCGCCGCGGATCGCCTTGAGCACGATCGACCAGTCATGCCGATCGCCGAACTCGATGAGCGCCGCGCGGGCGGCGTCCCGGTCGCCGGTCAGATCGGCGAAGTCCGGTACCGGCAGACCCAGCTCCGCGAGCCGAGTGCGCATGGCGAGTTTGTCCTGGGCGAAGTGCAGCGCCTTCGACGGCGGCAACACCGCGACCCCCTCGGCCTCCAACGCCTGCAGATGAGCCAGCGGCACACCCTCGTGATCGAAGGTCAGGGCCACCGCGCCGGCCGCCGCGCGCCGCAGATCATCGAGCTCGTCATGCGACCCGAGCACGACGTCGGCGCTCACCTGGGCGGCCGGATCCGACGGACTCGCCGCGAGCACTCGCAGACATTGGCCGAGCGCGATCGACGCCTGATGGGTCATCCGTGCCAGCTGACCCCCGCCGATCATCGTCACGGTAGGCATTCCGGTCTCCGACCGGGCAGGCATTCCGGTCTCCGACCGGGCAGGCATTCCGGTCTCCGACCGGGAAGAAAATGCGACACCCGAACGGTCGGCACCGGGTGCGGGCGGGACGGGATCAGCGCTGCTGGAAGTCACGCGACACATCGTGGCACGACACGGACATCATTCGCATGACCGCCCGCTGAAGTTACTCACAGGTTTTGTTTCGTAGACTCGGACCTTGTGCCCTTCATCGACGAGCTGGTCGCTCGACTGCCCGCTCCGGTCCATCGACTCGTCCTCAAGCACAACGAACTGATCAAATTCGCGCTCGTCGGCGGCACCACGTTCATCTTCGACCTGGCCATCTTCTATCTGCTGACCTTCACGGTTCTCGAGGCCAAGCCGGTGGTCGCGAGGGTCATCTCCGGAACGCTGGCCACCATCCTCAGCTACATCCTCAACCGCGAGTGGGCGTTCAAGAACCGCGGCGGTCACGAGAAGGCTCACGAAGCACTGCTGTTCTTCGTGATCAGCGGCATCGGCGTGGTGCTGGCCGCCGCACCGCTGTGGGTCGCCAACAACCTGTTCGACATCCGTGCGAACGTCGACCGCGTCGAACTCGCCATCATCGACTTCGTCCTCGGCTTCATCATCGGCAACATCCTGCAGATGGGCTTCCGGTTCTGGGCGCTGCGCAAGTTCGCGTTCCCCGAGGAGAACCTGCGCGGCGGCGACGCCGGATCGACCGACCTGCATCCGACGATGGAGGAACTCAACGATGAGGAACTGGGTCACGCCTGACCGGTGAGGGCGCCGGCCGCACATCGGACGGGTGTGCCGAGGGCACGACGATGGAGAACACCGGGGGTCTGCGGGTCGTCAATTCGAGTCGACCGCCGTCGGCCTCGACCAGCGCACGGGCCAGCGACAACCCCACCCCGTTGCCACGGCCCGCGGAGAAGCCCCGCCGGAAGATCAGCCCCACCAGGTCGTCGTCGACCCCCGGGCCGCCGTCGGCCACGGTGATCCGCAGCATGTCCGCCGACGGCAGGTCGTCGACATCGATCCGGCACTCGCCCGCGCCGTGTTGCAGCGCGTTGTCGACGAGCACGCTCAAGGCCTCGCGCAGACGCCCGGGGCGCGCGCTGACCGCCGTGGTGTGTCCGCTGAAGGTCGCCTCGAGGTCGCGGTCGCGAGCTCCGAAGGCCGCCTGGAAATCGCCGACCAGTGTCCGCACCATGTCTTCGACGTCGATCCGGGTCGGCACACCCGGTTCGTTGCGGGACGCCGCAACCATCTCGTCGAGCTCCCGCGACAACCGCTCCACCTGCTCGAGGGCGGCCTCGGCCTCGGTCACGACCGCAGGATCGGCGTGCAGCGACAGTTCGTCGAGGCGCAGCTGGATCGCGGTGAGCCGGCTGCGCAGCTGATGCGAGACGTCGCCGACGATCTCCCCCTCACGTTCGAGCCGAAGCGCGATCTCGGCGTTCGCGTCGCCGAGCGCATCCGACACCCGATCGAGTTCACTGATGCCGTAGGTCTTCCATTCCGACCGGAAGTCCCCCTTGGCCATGGCGGCCGCCCGGTCGGCGAGATCGATCATCGGATCGGCCACGCGGCCCGCGGTGACGGCCGCGGCGATCGTGCCCGCCGCGATCGACCCGGCCACCACCAGGACGACGATGCCGACAGCGGCCAGCTGGTCGTCGCGGACCTGCGACATCGGGATCTCCAACACCAGCGACCCCGCGTTGCCCAGAGCGATGGAGTCGGTCATCGATTGTCCCACGATCGGGCTGCCGATCACGGTGACCGCCTGGTTGCCGTCGATGGTGGGATAGCGGACGGTGAGCCGACCGCCCTCGGGCAGCAACAGCCGGAAGGCCTCGAGATCCAGCGAGCCGGGCGCGACCCGCCCCTCGGTGCCCTCCTGCCGGATCAGTTGCGCAGAGATCAGCTTGAGTCGACTGTCGAGGTTCTGATGCGCGTTGTCGGCCACCCACCACCAGGCGATCACCGACAGCGGAACGCCCAGCAGCAGGCCGACCGCCAACAGCATGGCGATCATCGTGTTCAGAATCCGACGACGCATGGGCCGGTCGCTACGTACTGGTCACGGATCGAACCGGAAACCGACCCCGCGCACCGTGACGATGTGGCGTGGACGGTCGTACTGGTCGTCGCCGATCTTTCGGCGCAGCCACGAGATATGCATGTCCAGGGTCTTCGACGACCGCAGATCCGTCGACGATCCCCACACCTCGGTGAGGATCTCGTCGCGACTGACGACCTCACCGGCCCGTTCCATCAGGAAGCGCAAGAGGTCGAACTCGCGGTTGGCCAGCACCAGATCGGCGCCGTTCACCAAGACCCGCCGCCCACGAGTGTCGAGTTGGATGTCGCCACCGTCGAGCACCTCATCGGTGCTCTGCTGACGCCGCAGCAGCGCCCGCACCCGCGCCAACAGCTCGGCCAGTCGGAAGGGTTTGCCGACGTAGTCGTCGGCACCCGCATCGAGCCCCACCACGAAGTCCACCTCGTCGGTGCGGGCGGTCAGCATCAGGACGGCCAGCTGCGGCCGTTCCGCCCGAATCCGTCGGCACACCTCCAACCCGTCGATCGCGGGCAACCCCAGGTCGAGAATCAGCAACTCGAAACGCTGGTCGCGGGCCTGCTCGAGCGCACGGGCACCGTCGGTGACCACCTCACAGCCGTAACCCTCGCGGGTCAACGCCCGCGCCAGCGGTTCGGCGATCGCCGCATCGTCCTCGGCCAACAGCACATCGGTCATTACCGATACCCCTCCTCGTCACGACGGCTCGCGCGCGCCACGTCGGATTCGTCACGCGAGACCAAATCATCCTCCTGCAGGTCGAGCACCTCGTGATAGAGCAACGCGTGCACGCGCTCGACCTGCGGAATGTCATGGAAGGACAACGGGTCGTCGGAGGCCGACTCGATGACCAGCGTCCCGGTGCGCAGCATCCGGTCGATCAGCCCGTGCCGGAACTCGACGGTGTTGATCCGCCGGATGGGGATGTCGATCCCCGATCGGGTGAGGATCCCGTTGCGGAAGATGACGCGTCGGTCGGTGAGCACGAAATGCGTCGACGCCCACGACACCAGCGGGCGGACGAAGAACCAGATCAGCCCGGCGATCCACAGCACTCCGACGATGATGAGCAGCACCATCGTGGTGGTGGACCCGAACTGGGAGCCGGTGGTCATCCCGCCGAGTATCCCCGCGACGGCGGTGATCACCACGAACAACAGAAACGGCCCGATCAGGCATTTCCAGTGGGGGTGCCGGTGCAGCACGATCTCCTCGCCGGGCGCGAGGTTCTCCCGTGGATAGGACATGGGTGCCAGCTTAGGGCGTGGCACCGACGAGGTCGTTCGGCTCACCGATGTCGTCGGTGCGGATCGGTAGACTTCTCCGACAGAGACAAGGCCCGGGAGACATCAAGCGAGGAAGGCAGCATGAGCTACCCAGATCCACGAGACCCGCGCGATCCCCGGACCGCGCACTACGAGCCGGGTTATGACCCCAATGCGCAGGCCTACAGCCAGATGAACCCGTATCCCGGCGATCCCTACCAGCAGCAACCGCCGCCGACCCGATCACCGCAGCGCCACGGCCCCGACATCAACCCGACGATGTTCGTCGGCGGTGTGGTGATGACCGGCGTGGTGACGGGCCTGGCGGCCTGGCTGGTCGCGTGGGTGTTGCGCACCATCGTCGAGAAGATCAACGAGGCCGGGAAGTTCGGGGTGTGGAATCCGATGGCCCGCGACGAGATCTGGTTCGGGGTCGTGGGCTTCCTGTGCGCCCTGGCGGCGGCCGCCCTCTGGTATGTGCTCCAGCTGGTCACGCCGTCGCCCGACCAGTTCTACCGCTGGATCGTCGGGCTGCTGATCACCGCGGCGGTGCTCGTACCGCTGCTGCTGTCGGCGGAGTTCTCGGTCGGCATCGCGACCGCGATCGTCCACCTGGTGATCGGGTTACCGATCCTCACGCTGATTCCGGCCATGGGACACAAGAGCATTCGCCAACGCTGAGCCCCCGCCCCAACGCGTCCGGGAGCGTGCGCCCTCAGCCGTCGGCGCGCAGGTGCGTCACGTCGGCGGCCGCCACGATCACGTCCTGACCATTGGCGTCGACGACGATCCGGCCCGCCGAGTCGATCCCGGTGGCCGTGCCGACGACCTCCTTGTCGCCGGGCAGCACCACCCGCACCCGGCGACCGATGGTGTCGCTGCGCTCGCGGTAGGCCTCGGCGAGGCTGCCCAGTTCGGCAGGCCACCGGTCCAGCAGTTCGGCCAGCCGACGCAGATACGCCGCCGCGAGGTCGGTGACCGAGACGTCTTTGCCGGTGACGATCGCCAGCGAGGTGGCCGTCGGCACCGGCAACTGATCCTCGGTCATGGTTGTGTTGACGCCGACGCCGATCACCGCGATACCGCCGGTGGACGTGCGCGAGTACTCCGACAGGATGCCGGACACCTTCCGGTCGTCGATCAGGACGTCATTGGGCCACTTGAGGGTCGGTCGCACCGCGGTCACCGACTCCACCGCGTCGGCCACCGCCAGCCCCGCGATCAATGACAACCAGCCGAGGTCTTCGGTGTTGGTGCCCGCATCGACCGCCGCCGACATCGCGACCTGCGTGCCCGCCGGTGCCGCCCATACCCGCGTGTGCCGCCCGCGACCCGCAGTCTGGTCGGTGGTCAGTCGGACCGTACCCGCGACGTTCTCACCGGCCGACCGCTCGATCAGATCGGCGTTGGTCGAGCCGGTCGACTCGACGACCTCGATCGTGTGCCACCGGGTGCCGGACAGTTGGGTGCGCAGTGCCTCGTCGTTGAGATTCGTGCCGTCGGTGCTCATGACCGTTGACGCTACTGCGCGGCACCCGCGCGCGGTCTGAGAACGCCACCGGCGAGTCCACCGACCGATCGCTCGGAAACATGAGGTGCATCTCACATTGATCCGGTTGACGTGGCTCACAGTCGGGTCGTTAGCATCGAAGACCATGACGACAGCTTCGCGCGACGACGACGCCGCTCCCGACATCCACACCACTGCGGGCAAGCTCGCCGATCTGCGCAATCGCCTGGACGAGGCGAGGCACCCGATGGGTGAGGCGGTCGTCGAGAAGACCCACTCGCGGGGCAAGCTCACCGCCCGGGAGCGGATCACTCACCTCTTGGATGAGGGTTCCTTCGTCGAACTCGACGCCCTCGCCCGGCACCGCAGCACCAACTTCGGCCTGGCCGAGCGTCGTCCCGTCGGCGACGGCGTGGTCACCGGATACGGCACCATCGACGGCCGCGAGGTCTGCATCTTCAGCCAGGACCCCACCGTGTTCGGCGGTAGCCTCGGCGAGGTCTACGGCGAGAAGATCGTCAAGGTCATGGACCTGGCCGTCAAGACCGGACGCCCGCTGATCGGCATCAACGACGGCGCCGGCGCCCGCATCCAGGAGGGCGTCGTCTCCCTCGGCCTCTACGGCGAGATCTTCTACCGCAACGTTCGGGCGTCCGGCGTGATCCCGCAGATCTCGCTCATCATGGGTGCCGCGGCCGGCGGGCACGTCTACTCCCCCGCCCTCACCGACTTCGTCGTCATGGTCGATCAGACCAGCCAGATGTTCATCACCGGACCCGACGTCATCAAGACCGTCACCGGTGAAGAGGTCACGATGGAGGAGCTCGGCGGCGCCCATACCCACATGGCGAAGTCGGGCACCGCGCACTACGTGGCCAGCGACGAGGAAGACGCCCTCGACTACGTCAAGGACCTGCTGAGCTATCTGCCGTCGAACAACCGCGCCGAGGCCCCGCGCCTGCCGGTCGCCCAGCCGGCCGCGGGCTCCATCGAGGAGACCCTCACCGACGAGGACCTCGAACTCGACACGCTGATCCCGGATTCGCCGAATCAGCCCTACGACATGCACGAGGTCATCCGGCGCATCCTCGACGACGACGAGTTCCTCGAGGTGCAGGCCGATTACGCGACCAACGTGCTCGTCGGATTCGGTCGGGTGGACGGCCGCAGCGTCGGCATCGTCGCCAACCAGCCGACCCAGTTCGCCGGCTGCCTCGACATCAACGCCTCGGAGAAGGCCGCGCGGTTCGTGCGCACCTGCGACGCGTTCAACATCCCGATCGTCACGCTGGTCGACGTCCCCGGCTTCCTGCCCGGCACCGACCAGGAATACAACGGCATCATCCGCCGCGGCGCCAAGCTCCTCTACGCCTACGGCGAGGCCACCGTCGGCAAGATCACCGTCATCACCCGCAAGGCGTACGGCGGCGCGTACGACGTCATGGGCTCCAAGCACATGGGCGCCGACGTCAACCTGGCGTGGCCGACCGCCCAGATCGCGGTCATGGGTGCCTCCGGCGCCGTCGGGTTCGTCTACCGCGGCCAACTCAAGGACGCCGAGGCCAAGGGCGAGGACGTCGACGCGCTGCGCCTGCAGTTGCAGCAGGAGTACGAGGACACCCTGGTGAATCCGTACGTTGCGGCCGAACGCGGTTACGTCGACGCGGTCATCCCGCCCAGCCACACCCGCGGCCAGATCGCCACTGCGCTCAAACTGCTCGAGCGCAAGATGGTCACCACGCCGCCCAAGAAGCATGGGAACATCCCCCTGTGAGCGACGCACCTGACATCACCACCGAGGCGCCGCTGCTGCGCATCGTCAACGGAAAACCGACCGACGAAGAGGTCGCCGTGCTCGTCACGCTGATCGCGGCGGCGTCGGGGTCCGGCGACGGCGACCCGGCTTCCGCGGAACCGCGCAACGAGTGGGGCCGGCCGGAGGATCTGTTCCGCTCGCAGTGGGGCGGGCCGGGCAGCTTCCCCAACCGGCACTTCTGACTTGAGCCGGCGGTTCGTCCTCGCCTCGGCCTCCCCGGCGCGGTATCGGGTGCTGCGCGCGGCCGGTATCGACCCGGTCGTGCACGTCTCCGATGTCGACGAAGACGCGGTGACCGCTGCGCTACCATCCGGCACGCCACCGGCCGAGGTGGTGCGCGCACTGGCCGAGGCCAAGGCGCGTGCCGTGGTCGCAGCCCGCTGCAACGACATGGCCGCGTCCCGCGAGGATGACTCCGATTCCGTTGTGGTGGCCTGTGATTCGATGCTGTTGCTGGACGGCCGACTCCTCGGCAAGCCACACACCGCAGAGGTCGCTGCGGCACAGTGGCGGCAGATGCGAGGTGGTCACGCCGACCTGCTGACCGGCCATCACGTGATCCGCCGCGAGCCCGGCTCCGATCCCCGCGAGTCGAGCGGAACCTCCTCCACCACCGTATATTTCACTGACGCGTCGGATGCGATGATCGAGGCGTATGTGGCGACGGGTGAGCCGCTCGAGGTGGCCGGGGCATTCACCCTCGACGGCTACGGCGGGTGGCTGATCGAACGCATCGACGGCGATCCGTCGGCGGTGATCGGCATCGGCCTGCCGTTGGTGGCCACATTGCTCGGTCGGGTCGGGCTCGCCGTCGCCGACTTCTGGTCACCGGGAACCGATACAGCGAAATAACTCACAACGGCGAGCGGTGGCCGGACCGGCCGCCCGTCACTACGCTGTGCCGCGTGACCCCAGCAGTACAGCGCACGACCTACGACGACGACCTGTTCATCCGCATGGACCGGGCCGTCGGCCTGCCGGTGGTCAGTCAGGGCATCTGGCGCCTGCGGTCGCCGTTGACCGCCGAGGAGCTGACGCACCTCGCGACACAGCTGGACCAGACCCCGGCGAGCCGGCGGCTACACGCCGCGCGCCTGCCACTCGCCCGCAGCTACTGGACCGCACCCGAGACACCCTTCGGCCGCGTCCATCTCGACGCCGAGATCGCCGACGACGAGATCATGTCGTGGATCGACGCGGCCGCCGACGTCACCTTCGATCTGACCGACGGTCCGGTCTGGGAATTGCGGGCCGCGCCGCTCGCCTCGGGCGGCGGCATCGTGTCGCGCTGCACCTCACACGCCGTCGGCGATGGGTGGATGGGACGCAACGCCATGCTCACCGCCCTGGGCGCCGGCACCCTGCCCGACTATCACCCGACGCGCCCCTCCCTCCTCGACGATCTGCGGGACGCGACCGGCCAGGCGATCACGATCGGCCGCAACCTCGTCGGACTTGCCGGACACGCATGGTCCGCACGGGCCGGGCAGACCGAGGTCACCGGTGCGCAACCGCCGGTCATCACGTCACAGACGGCACCCGCCCGGACCGATCCGCCACCGCCCGACGCCGACGCCCACCTCCCGTTCGCCGTGGCCGCCATCCCGGCCGCACAGTGGCGGGCGACCGCAACCGCGGCAGGCGGCTCGAGCAACGCACTGTTCATCGCCGTCGTGGTGGGACTGACCGTGGCCGCGGGCCGGGCGTCGTGGGACGACCGGGTGCGCGTGTCGGTGCCGATGTCCGTGCGCGACGAAGGCGATACCCGCGCCAATTCCACCACCGGGGTCAGCGTCGACGTGCCCGCAGAGTTGAGCAAGTCCCGCGATCTCGGCCCGATCCGCGAACTGGCCCGCGCGGCCTATCAGGGCGCCGACACCGAGCCGAGTCTGCTGGTGCGCCTGCAACCGCTGATGCAGGCCCTGCCGGACGCGGCGGTCGCGGCGCTGAGCCGCAACGCCGCCACCCCGCTGGCACTGGCCTCCAACAACGGTGTCCTCGACCCGGTCTACGCCGGACTGGGCGATCCGGACCGCGCCGACTCGTTTGCCGGCCGCGCGGTCACACCGGGCGCCGACCCGACCCGTCGGTCCGCGTTACGCGGCGCCCTCTCCGTCTGGCTCAACGAATGCGGAGACGCGGTCACTCTCTCGGTGTCCGGACTCGATCCGTATGCCTTCCCCAGCGTCGACGCACTTCGGTCAATCGTCCAAAACGAATGTCTACGTTGGGGTTTGACCGCCACACAATGGTGAGATAGATCACTTTCATTTCCCATCGCGCAGCACGATCACTAGGTTGTTTGCAACGGCAACGAAATGTGCTTAGGTAACCCTTACTTCACGTCGACCAAAGGAGTGCGATGACCGCCCTGCGCGACCAACTCACCCGCGCTCAGGGTCGGCAGCGCCACCCGATCGGCCGCCGCGGCCTGATCCTCGTGGCGACCGTCCTGAGTGCCCTCGCGGGCGTGGCGACCGCCGTTCCGGCCGCACACGCAGCCCCCTCCCGCCCGATCATCGAGCGTGTCGAGCAGGAGGGCCCAACGCAATTCGCCGCCTACGTCTACTCCGCGGCGATGCGCAAGACCATCAAGGTCCAGGTGCTGACGCCACGGCGTCCGAGCGGACCACGTCCGACGCTCTACATGCTCAGCGGCCTCGGTGAGCAGGATCCGAAGAACAGCATCTGGCTCATCAAGTCCGACGCCGCGCGGTTCTTCGCCGACAAGAACGTCAACGTCGCCCTGCCGCTGGCAGGCAACGGCAGTTTCTACACCGACTGGCAGCGCGACGACCCGAAACTCGGTCGCTACCGGTGGGAGACGTTCCTCACCAAGGAACTGCCGCCGCTGATCGACGCCCGGTTCGCCGGCAACGGCCGACGCGCGATCGCCGGACTGTCCATGGGCGCCGGGTCCGCATTGATGCTCGCCGCGCGCAATCCCCGCTTCTACCGCACCGTCGCCGCCTACAGCGGGTGCTACACCACCACGGGGCCGGCCGGCGAGGCCTACCCGCGCGGCATCGTCTCCACGTTCGGCGGCAATCCAGACAACATGTGGGGCCCACCCGGTTCGCCGGGCTGGGCGGCGCACGACGTCGTCGCGCGTTCCGGCGGCCTGCGTGGAACCGACATCTACGTCTCCACCGGCACCGGCCTGTCCGGCGCCTACGACGCCCCGGGCTATCCGGGCAACACCGACCCGATGAACCGGCAGGCCGTCGGCGGTGCCATCGAGTTCGGATCGCAAGTGTGTACCCGAAACCTCCAGCAACGGCTTGCCGCGCAGGGCATTCCCGCGGAGTTCCGGTATGTGAGTCCGGGCACACATTCGTGGCCGTACTGGGTCGACCAACTGCACCAGAGCTGGCCGTTCATCAACCGTTCACTGTCCCGAGCGTGACCTGGACAACTGGATCGATTGTCCTACTTGAATATTCGACTCTCTCATCCTGCGGGCACCATCGGTTCGCGGTAGCGTCCGCAGTGGAGATCCCTATCCAGTGAACCCGTCGGGGGACATTCCGGTTCCGAGCAAGGAGATTTCGTGGAATACACCGAACTGGCCGATTACCCGCTGCCCGCGGGAACCATGACGGCATGGGAGCCGACCGCCGCCGCCGATGCGTGGGCCCAGGACTCCCGCCGCCTGTCCTACATGCACGTCGAACACGCACGCCGCGCCGCGACCGAGGGCGACGACTGGTACAGCCAGTGGATCGGCACCGCGTTCCTCGTCGAGCGTCCACTCGACGCCGACGCGATGCGCACCACCCTGGGCCGCTGGTATGACCGCCACGAGGCGTTCCGCACCTCGGTCCGGATCGCCGACGACGACCTGCAGCGGGTGACCCTGCCCGTCGAGGCGGTCACGGTGACCGACCGCTCGCTGGGCGAATCGCTCAGCAGCACACGGGTATTCGAGATCATGAACGAGTACTTCAATACCACGGTGAATCCGCTCCGGTGGCCCCACTGTGTCGCGGTGACCGTCGAGCTGACCGATCGCGACGACGCGTTCCTGCTGGTGTTCGCCGCCGATCACACCGTGATGGACGCCTATACCCAGGTGTTCGCCATCAAGGAACTGACCGCGCTGTATCAGTCGGCGCTCGACGGAACCCCCGACGGGCTGGCCGATTTCGGCAGCTACGTCGACTTCTCCGATGCCGAGCGCACGGCCGGCGAGGCGATCGGCACCGATGACCGCGCGGTCGAGGGGTGGAGTCGGTTCTTCGCCGCAGCCGATCCGGTTGGTACGCAACCGAATCCGATGCCACGCTTCCCGCGTCTACCCGACGCGGCCACCATGAGCGACCCGTCGATCACCGCCGAACGGGTGCCGGATCACGGGTTTCAGGCAACTCTGTCGTCGTGGTTGCTCGATGCCGACGAGACCGCCGCATTCCACGCCCTGTGCAAGGACGCGGGCGCCAACATGCAAGCCGGTATCTACACCGCGCTGGCCATCACCGCCCGGCGGCTGACCGGCTCGAGCGACCTGCGCTTCCTCAATCCGATCCACACGCGCACCGAGGTGCGGTGGGGCGAGGCCGCAGGCTGGTTCGTCGGCATCATCCCGGTGCATCTGCGACTCGGTGAGGCCACGACCTTCCGTGAGGGCCTGTCCGCCGTGGCCGGCACCGCCAACGACTACAAGCACGTCGGCGCGGCCCCGTTCGCGCCGATCGCCGACCTCCTCGGCGGCGACACGACGCCGCCCGGACTGGTGGTGTCCTACATCGATCTCCGCCACGCCGAGGGCGCGGACCTGTGGGATGCCCGGGCCGCCCGGGTGCTGCGGAGTTCGACGCGGATGGCCGACGAGGTCTACTTCTGGATCAACCGGGTGCCCGACGGCACCAACATCTCGTCGCGATTCCCCACCGGGGCCACGGCCGACGAGGTCCACACCTTCATCTCGACGTTCCATCAGATCCTGCGGACGGTCATCGCCGACGGCGACCTGACGATCGACACCTCGACGGTCGCCGCGCAGCACGCGTGACGGATCACGCCATGTCCCGCATTCCCACACTTCGTCATCCCGCGGTCGGCGGGCCGGTGCTGCACTGGGTGCTGACCGACCCGGAAAAGGTCTCCGCTGCAACGGTTCCCACCCCGGACGGGGCGAGTTTCCTGCAACTCGACCACCTTGCGGGCGTCGCGGCCAAGCGCGCGGCCGGGGAGCCGCATACCGGTACCGCGGCCAGCATCACGGTGTTCGACGAACCGCTGGACCGCGATGCCATGGCGGCGGCCCTGACCGACTTCGTGCGCCGCCACGACGAACTGCGCGCCGTCTACGCGGCGACGCCGACCGGTGTGGTGCGCAGTGTCGCCCCCGCCGACGCGATCACCCTGGTGACCGTCGACGACGGAATCGAGCTCGACGGCGAGGATCTGGTGCGGCACATCGTCGATCGCATCGAAGCGCAGGCGCTACCCGACCGAATGCCGGGCGTGGTGTTCGGCGCCGCCGACGGCGGCGACCGGTTCACGTTCTATCTGGGCATGGACCATGCACATTCGGACGGGTTCTCCCAGATCGCCGCGCTCCACGAGATCGCCGGCCGCTACCGGGCACATCGGGCGGGATCGCCGCCCGCACCCGCGTCGGCGGCGAGCTTCACCGATCACATCAGTGCCGAAAAGGTGCTCGCCGCGGAGCTGCGTCCCGATGATCCGCGGGTCGAGGACTGGCGGACCATCCTGGCCACCACCGGCGGCGTCGTGCCCGGATTCCCACTGCCCCTGGGGCTGGACGATGCACGTACCCCGATGCCCGCGCACATCCTGGTCCGCGATCTACTCGACGTTGACCGACTCGCCGGATGCGACGCCCGGTCCCGCCCGGAGGTGACGTTCACCGGCGTCATCTATGCCGCGCTTGCTGCCGCGCTCCACGAATTGACCGGTGCGGACCGCTATTTCACGGCCACCGTGCTGTCGACCCGGACCGCGGAGACCCTCGACACCCAGGGCTGGCTCTGCAACTTCGCGCCCGTCGCCTTCCCGATCGATCCCGCCGCTCCCTTCTCGGCGTTGGTGGCCGAGGCCAGTGCCGCCGTGCGCCGGGCCCGCGATCTCGGCACGGTTCCGGTGCATGCGGTGCTCGGCACGCTGGCCGCCGAAGGCGCCTATCAACCGACGGCCGATTCGCCACAGATGGTGTCCTACATCGACTTCCGGCGCACGCCGGGGCTCGACGACCCGACCGTGACCCAGGCGACGATGTTCACCGGCATCGGCCGCACGCGCAACGCGAACATGTGGTTCAGTCGGTTCCCCGATCGGCTGGAGGTCGGTGCGCAGCTGCCCGACAACGACGTGGCGCGGCAGACGTTGACCACCTACCTGGATGTGGTGTCGCGCCTGCTGAGCGCCTACGCTGCGGGTGAGGACCCCCTCGTGACGACACCGTTGCGCCGTGGCGTCGACACCGAACTGACAGGCCTTTCCCGATGAAGTTGTGCAGCGTCGACGACATCACGCTCCCCTCCGGTGAGCTGATCCGCTGGACGCTGCGTGCGACCGGACCGGGCCGGCCCTCGGATGCGACACCGTCGGAGAACGAGACGTTTCACCTCGATTCGGTGCGTCGGACCGGGCGGTCGGGGTGGCTCGCGATCGCCGTCGAGATCCCGGGGTGGGTGCAGGTCACCGAGATCACCCGCGGCATCCGGGCGGTGCTCGATCGCCACGAGATCCTGCGCACCCATTTCGTCACCGACGCGGCCGAGAACCACCAGCGCATGCTGCTCGGTCCCGACGCAGTCGCCGTCGAGGCACAGCCCGGCGTCTCCACGCTGGCACCCACCGACCAGGTCTTCGCCGAAATCGCCTCGGGCTGCTCCCCTTTCGAACCGCTTGGACACCATTTCGCCGCCATTCGCACACCGTCGTCGACGACGCTGGTGTGTGCCTTCGACCATGTCTACGTCGACGCCTACTCGCTGGGCATCATCGCGTCGAACATCTTCGACGGCCTCGGCGGCCGACCCATCGCGGCCGCCGACAGCTTCCTCGATCTGCGGCGTACCGAACAAACCGCCCCGCCCATTGGGCCGGACGACCCGCGCCTGGCCGCGTGGGGCCGGTTCTTCACCGAAAATGACTGGCAGGTACCGGAATTCCCCCTCGATCTGGGCGTTGCGCCCGGCGAGACGGCTCCGGCGCGCACCGACGTGCGCACGCTGCTGACCGCGGCGCAGGGCCGGGCATTCGAGCGCGCGGTGCACACCCTCGACGCCCGCACCTTCCCCGCGCTGCTGACCGGCCTCGCTGCCGCCGTGCATGACTGCGGTGGTCCACTCGAGCTGCCGGTGGTCATCCCGGTTCATCTGCGGCGCAGCCACTCCAGCAGGCGATCGGTCGGCTGGATCGTCGGCAACGCCCCGATGACCGCGACGAGCGACGGCTCGGCGGGCTCGGCGATGCGGACCACCACCCGCCGGTTGGGTGCGGCGCTACCCCTGGCCGAGATCGGCGTGACCCCGGTCTATACGACCTACGCCGCCCAGCTGAAGACCACCCGGCACGACGTCTTCATGGCGTCCTACATCGACTACCGCCAGCTGAAGCTGCCGCGTGTACGGGTGCACCACATCTCCAGCGGCCGACAGTCCGACACCGCCCAGTGGTGGTTCTGGCGCGACGACGACGGCATCCACCTACGCGCCCGATTCCCCGACACGCAGATCGCCGCGGACACCATGTCCCGCGTGCTCGATGCGCTGAATGATTTCCTCATCGACATCCCGACCACCGGCGGTGCGGCACGCCGGACACCGCTACACCCCATCAGTCGGTAGTCTCATCACGACAGCACAGGCCGATCGGTCGCCATCTCGGCCGCCAGATCGCGAACTCTTTTGGAGGACCACGTTGAGCGTCCCGACCGACCCGAATCCCGCCTTCGCGGCCTACGCCCATCCGGAGCGTCTGGTGACCACCGAATGGCTGTCGGCGCACCTGGGTGCCCCGGGACTCAAGATCATCGAGTCCGACGAGGATGTGCTGCTCTATGACGTCGGTCACATCCCCACCGCGCAGAAGGTCGACTGGCATCTGCACCTCAACGATCCGGTCACCCGCGACTACATCGACGGTGAGCAGTTCGCCGAACTGATGCGCAGCAAGGGCATCGCCCGCGACGACACGATCGTCATCTACGGCGACAAGAGCAACTGGTGGGCCGCCTACGCCCTGTGGGTGTTCACCCTCTTCGGCCACGAGGACGTGCGCCTGCTCGACGGCGGTCGCGACGCGTGGATGTCGGAGGATCGGGATACCTCGTTCGACGTCCCGGACTATCCGCGGTCGGACTACCCGGTCGTCGAGCGCGACGACAGCCGCATCCGCATCTACGCCGCCGACGTGCTCGCCGCCCTCGGCACCGAGCCGCTCGTCGACGTGCGTTCGCCGCAGGAGTACACCGGCGAACGCACCCACATGCCGGACTACCCCGAAGAGGGCGCGCTGCGCGGCGGCCACATCCCCACCGCCATCTCCATCCCGTGGGCCAAGGCCGCCGCACCCGACGGCCGGTTCCGGTCCCGTCCCGAGCTCGAGGAGATCTACGGCGACCTCGACCCCGCGACGGCGACGATCGCCTACTGCCGGATCGGGGAACGCTCGAGCCACACCTGGTTCGTGCTGACGCATCTGCTCGGGTACACCCATGTCCGCAACTACGACGGCTCCTGGACCGAGTGGGGTAACGCGGTGCGAGTGCCCATCGCGATCGGCCCCGAGCCCGGCTCGGCGCCGACGACGAAGTAGCGCGGGTCCGATGAGCCTGCCCGCCGCTCTCGCCGAGATCGTGGAAGATTTTGGCGCACTGGGTGATTCGGACCGAGTGCAGTTGCTGCTGGAGTTCTCCCGGGAACTGCCCGATCTTCCCGACCACCTCCGCGAAGACGCCATGGAACCGGTCCCGGAGTGCCAGTCACCCGTGTTCCTCTCGGTCGACGCCGCCGATCCGTCGGCAGTGCGGCTCTACTTCAGTGCGCCCCCCGAGGCACCGACGACCCGCGGTTTCGCGTCGATCTTGGCCCAGGGTCTCGACGGCACCTCCGCGACAGAGATCCTCGAGGTCCCGGGCGACTTCTATCACGATCTCGGCCTGGATTCGGCGGTGAGCCCGCTGCGTCTGCGCGGGATGGCCGGCATGCTCGGTCGCATCAAGAGCCAGGTGCGCAGGCAAACCGCCCCATCCCAGACATCACCGCCGCCAGGCGAATGAAGTTCATCCAGATCCGCGACGAACCGATCGAACCGGGTGGCCTCGTCGAATGGATGCCGTATGTGCCGGGCGGCCTCGGCTCGTGGGACGCTGATTCGCGACTGACCTCGTACAACCACGAACAGCATCTGCGGTCGGCGTTCGAGTATCGGCTCGCCACTCGACGCGAGGGCGGCCGCGAATCGTGGCTCGGGGTGTCCATCGAGTTCGACGAACCGCTGTCCATCCCGGCGATCCGCACGACGCTGATGCAGTGGATCGACCGACACGAGGTGCTGCGCAGCCACGTGGTGATCAAGGGCGACGGGCTGCACCGGCTCTCCACGGAACCGGGCACGGTCAAACTCAAGATGGGTCGCATCGGCTGGTACACCTCGCCCGGCCCGCTGGTCGATCAGATCGCCGGGGCGTTCGACCGCGCGACCGCACCGCTGCACTGGCCGGCGTACATGTTCGCCACGGTCGGGCGCGAGGACTCGTTCACCCTGTTGTTCGCCGCCGACCATTCGCTGCTCGACGGCTACTCGCTGATCATGGCGCAGTACGAGTTGCTGGTCTCCTATCGCGCGGTGCGCAACCACACCGAGGCCGAGCTGCCGCCGGTCGGCAGCTACGTCGACTTCGGTGCCGCCGAACGACGTCAGACCGATCAAACCGGCGCCGACCATCCGGCCGTCGCGTCGTGGGCGTCGTTCCTGGCGGCCGGTCACGGCGGCATGCCGGGCTTCGAGATCGGTCGCCGTGAGGCCGAGACACCGCCGGAAGCGCTGGAGGCGCCCGCACCCGACCCGAGCGACGCGTCCGCTGTCGCCCAGGACTCGCTGTACGGCCTCCTGCTGGACGACGAGGCGACCAATAGGTTCACCGCCGTGTGCTCGGCCGCCGGTGGCACGCTGACCGCCGGGGTGCTCGCCGCGTTCGCCATGATCTATCACGCCCAGAGCGGGGATTCGGAGTTCCGCTGTGTCCTGCCCCGACACACCCGCGACGACGCGCGCTGGCTCACCGCGCTCGGCTGGTTCGTCGCGGTCGCCCCGTTCTGCATCGACATGTCGGACTCCCCGACCTTCGATCAGGCGGTCGCACGTGCGACGGCGGAGCTCAAACGGTCCCGGCAGGGATCGTCACTGCCGTTCCTGCGGGTGGCCGAACTCCTGCACACCCGTGCCGAACCGCGCTTCGTGATCTCCTTCATCGACACCCGGTACGCGCCGGGCGCGGCCGAGGCCGACGCCGGCCGCGCGAAGGTGCTGCGCAGTCACAGCTACGCCCCGCACGAGGTCTACTTCTGGATCAACCGGACACCCGGCGGGATGCGGTTGTCCGCGCGATTCCCACCCGAGCCGTCCGGCCCGCCGCTGCTGCCGGCCACCGGTGAGCCGGGAGTGAACAATCCCACTGTGGACGCGCCGATCGGCGAGGAAACCGGGCCGGTACATGCGTTCCTGCGGGACTTCACCCAGCTCATTCGAAAGGTCGGCGACACCAGCACTTTTGGTACCCGCCAGTAACCGGGCAAATTACCGAGGTGGGGTCCACCGAACAATTGCTCGGTGGGCTAGGGTATTGCCCTGAACGTGTGACTGTTTTTGCGAACGCCCAGGAGAACAAGTGCCAAGTACCTCTGCGAACACTATTTCCAAGGTCCTGATCGCCAACCGCGGTGAGATCGCGGTCCGTGTCATCCGGGCTGCCCGGGACGCCGGCTACGCGAGCGTCGCGGTCTATGCCGAACCGGATGCCGACGCGCAGTTCGTGAAGCTCGCCGACGAGGCCTTCGCGCTCGGCGGCCAGACCTCCGCAGAGTCCTACCTGGTGTTCGACAAGATCCTCGACGCAGCGGCCAAATCCGGTGCCGACGCCATCCACCCCGGGTACGGATTCCTGTCGGAGAACGGTGACTTCGCCCAGGCCGTCATCGATGCGGGCCTCATCTGGATCGGGCCGTCCCCGCAGTCGATCCGCGACCTCGGCGACAAGGTCACCGCCCGCCATATCGCGCTGAAGGCCGACGCCCCGATGGCACCGGGCACCAAGGACCCGGTGAAGGATGCCGACGAGGTTGTCGCATTCGCCAAGGAGCACGGTGTGCCGATCGCCATCAAGGCCGCGTTCGGCGGCGGTGGCCGCGGCATGAAGGTCGCCTACACCATCGAGGAGATCCCGCATCTGTTCGAGTCGGCGACCCGTGAGGCCATCTCGGCCTTCGGTCGCGGCGAGTGCTTCGTCGAGCGCTACCTGGACAAGGCCCGCCACGTCGAGGCGCAGGTCATCGCCGACCAGCACGGCAACGTCATCGTCGCCGGCACTCGTGACTGCTCACTGCAGCGTCGCTTCCAGAAGCTCGTCGAGGAGGCCCCCGCGCCGTTCCTGACCGAGGAGCAGCGCGCCAAGATCCACTCCGCGGCCAAGGCCATCTGCCGGGAGGCCGGCTACTACGGTGCAGGCACTGTCGAATTCCTCGTCGGCAGCGACGGCCTCGTCTCCTTCCTCGAAGTCAACACCCGCCTGCAGGTCGAGCACCCGGTCACCGAGGAGACCTCCGGCATCGACCTCGTCCGCCAGCAGTTCCGCATCGCCAACGGCGAGAAGCTCGAGATCTCCGAGGACCCGGCCCCGCGCGGGCACTCCTTCGAGTTCCGCATCAACGGCGAGGACGCCGGCCGCAACTTCCTGCCGGCTCCCGGCCCCATCACCGTCTACAAGGAGCCGACCGGCCCCGGCGTGCGCGTCGACTCCGGTGTCGTCGCCGGCGACGTCATCGGCGGTCAGTTCGACTCCATGCTGGCCAAGCTCATCGTCACCGGCGAGAACCGCGAGCAGGCCCTCGAACGGTCGCGGCGCGCGCTCGCGGAGTTCGAGGTGGAGGGCCTCGCGACGGTCCTGCCGTTCCACCGCCACATCGTCGAGAACCCCGCCTTCCACGGCCACAAGGACGAGAACGGCGTCGAGAAGTTCGACATCTACACCAAGTGGATCGAGACCGACTGGGACAACCCGATCGAGCCCTACACCGGCGCCGAGCCCATCGAGGAGGACGAGTCGCTGCCCCGGCAGAACGTCGTCGTCGAGGTCGGCGGGCGTCGCGTCGAGGTGTCGCTGCCCGGCGACCTGTCGCTCGGTGGCGGCGGCGGCGCCGCTGGTGTCGTCCGCAAGAAGCCGAAGGCCCGGGCCCGCAAGAAGGGTGGCGGCGCTGCCGCGTCCGGCGACTCGGTGCAGGCGCCGATGCAGGGCACCGTCGTCAAGGTCGCGGTCGAGGAGGGTCAGGAGATCGCCGCCGGCGATCTGGTGGTCGTGCTCGAGGCCATGAAGATGGAGAACCCGGTCACCGCCCACAAGGACGGTGTGGTCACCGGTCTGGCCGTCGAGGCCGGTGCCGCGGTCACCCAGGGCACCCTCCTGCTCGAGATCAAGTAGTCACCTCCAGGGGTGCAACCAGTCGAGATCAACGCCGGAAGTTGGTATCTGCGCGCGCTGCGCGCCGACGACCGACTGTCCGACGTCTCCGCACTGACCGACCTCGGTGTCGCCGATCCGCTCGGCTACACCGAGGTCGTTTCGCGTGGTTGGGCCGACGACACCCTGTTCACGTGGGCGGTGTGCATCCCGACCACCGGTGAGCTCATCGCGGTGATCGGTGTCCGCGACGACGACGGCGCCGCAACACTTTCGGGCCGCGCCCGCACCGGCTACGACGACGCACTCAGCGCGGCCGTCGGCCCGGTGACCCGCTTCGCCGAGGGCGCACTCGGCCTCACCCCACCCACCGGACTGGTCGACGTCATTCCGTCACCGTGAGGCAACACCCCGATCGGTTGCGCTGATCATCGGTAGCCGATCAACATCACAACCGATTCACGCTTCCCGCTGGTCGTGGTCGACACCCGTCGCCAGGTCACCGCATTCGACACCCACGACGACGTCGGTGTGCGCCGCGAGATAACGCCCGGCCCCCGTATCGCCGCTCAGAGTGGCACCGACGGCGTCGAAGTGATCGGCCCCGAGATAGACCGGATGACCGGGGCCACCGTCGTAGACTGCCCGGGCCAGCGCCGCGCGGTCGGCACCCGTGGTCGCGAGCAGCCGGGCGACCACCTCGGGTCCGACGTCGGGAGTGTCAACAACGTGTAAAACCATTGCCGCCCATCCGCGCTCGCTGGCGGCGTCGAGCGCACGACGCACCGTCGCCGACAGTCCGACGGACCAGTCCGGGACGCTCAGCGTCGACGCACCCGGAGGCGGCTCGACAACCCGTGCACCCATCGCGACGACCACGTCCTCGCAGCCCCCGGCAGCCAGCGCAGCCACCGCCAACCGGAGCCACTCCCCTTGGTGCGCACCGATTTTCGGCTCGCCATAGCGGGACCCGGCACCGGCGGCGAGGACCACCCCGCCCACCGTCGCGGGTCCCCGCTCACTCCTGTCGCGCGTCTGTCCGTCGGTTGCGTCCATGTCACCCATCCCTTGTCGCCGTGTCCGTTTGACCCCTTTTACGTCTCCGAAATATACGATCCGCCGGTCAGCGGGCACGTGCTGCCGGGTCCACTATGTACCTGCCACCGCGGACGCACCACGCTCCGCGGTCCCCCGACGTGTGCGTTGACGACGCGTGAGCAGAAGGTGAGTAGGGACATGGCAACGGACTCCAGCCCGCAAGCCCCGACATCGAAGAGGAAGCGGCGGGTCGCGCCGGTCGATCAGGTGCCGCCCACCGGCAAACTCGTCGCGCTCGGCGCCCAGCACGTCGTCGCCTTCTACGCGGGCGCGGTGCTGGTACCGCTGCTGATCGCCCGCGCGATCGATCTGGACTCCGAGGCGCTGACGATGCTGATCACCGCCGACCTGTTCACCTGCGGCATCGCCTCACTGCTGCAGTCGGTCGGTGTCTGGAAGATCGGCGTGCGCCTGCCACTGCTGCAGGGCATCACGTTCGCCACCCTGGCGCCGGTGATCCAGATCGCCAACAATCACGGCGGCGGCCGCGTCGGCCTGCAGACGGTCTACGGCGCGGTGATCGCGGCGGGTGTCTTCACCTTCCTCATCGCCCCGTTCTTCGCCAAACTGATCCGGTTCCTGCCGCCGGTGGTGACCGGCACGCTGATCACCATCATCGGCATCTGTCTGATCCCGGTCGGCGCCGGCGACGCCGTCAGCGATCCGGCGACGCACCTGCACGACTCGGCGAACTGGAAATGGGTCTGCTACGTGCTCGGCACCATCCTGCTGATCGTGTTGATGCAGCGCTTCTTCCGCGGTTTCATGGCGACGATCGCCGTGCTGCTCGGCCTCGTGATCGGCACGTTCGTCGCGTGGTGTTTCGGCGACGCGAGCTTCTCCTCGGTCGGCGAGGCGAGCTGGCTGGGCTTCACGCCGCCGTTCGCGTTCGGTTGGCCGCGCTGGGATCTCGTCGCAATCGTCTCGCTGATCGTGGTGCTGATGGTGGTGGCCGTCGAATCCACCGGATCTGTCTTCGCCACCGGCGAGATCGTCGGCAAGCGGATCAAGAAGGAGGACATCGCCGCCACCGTCCGCGCCGACGGGCTGGCCACCGTCATCGGTGGTTCGTTCAACTCGTTCCCCTACACCGCGTTCTCCGAGAACGTCGGACTGGTGCGCCTCACCGGGGTGAAGAGCCGCTGGGTGGTCGCGTGCGCCGGCGTCATCATGATCCTGCTCGGCCTGCTGCCCAAGCTGGCCAAGGTCGTCGAATCCATTCCCGCGCCGGTGCTCGGCGGTGCCGCGCTGATCATGTTCGCGACCGTCGCCATCGTCGGCATCCAGACGCTCACGTCGGTTGATTTCACCGACCACCGCAACCTGATCATCTCCGCCACCTCGCTGGCCGTTGCCCTGTACGTGCAGTTCTCGCAGTCGGCGACCCCGACGACGGTGATCGAGAAGTCGGGTGCGCATGTCGACGTCCCGGCATTGCCCGGCGTCGATCAGGCCATGCCTAACATCTTCCTGCAGATTCCCTTTTCCACCGGCATCACCATGGGTGCGATAACCGCAATCCTGTTGAATCTCTTGTTCTTCCATGTCGGCAGCCGCGGCCCGGCGGTGGCCGGTGGTGGTTCCATCACCCTCGACGAGGTCAACACGATGACCTCCGAGCAGTTCCGCGACACCTTCGGCAGCCTCGTACAGGACGTCGACTGGGTCGTCGACCGCGCCTTCGATCAGCGTCCGTTCGAGGATGTGCATGATCTGCGGATCGCGTTCCAAGAGGCCATGCTGACCGGCAGCGACGTCGAGCAACTCGAGCTGATCCAGGCCTTCCCCAACCTCGGTGCCGAAGACGAAGAGACCGGCGAACTCACCGCCGTCGATCACAAGGGACTGTCGCACCTCGAGGAGAGCGAGCACGAGAACGTGGTCAACCTGTCCGCCGCCTATCGCGAGCAGTTCGGGTTCCCGCTGGTCATCTGCGCCCGGGAAACCGAACGCTACGACCGCATCCTGCGCAACGGCTGGGCCCGCATGGACAACTCCCCAACGAGCGAGAAGTCGTTCGCGCTCATCGAGATCGCCAAGATCGCGAACTATCGCTTCGACGATCTGGTCGCCGACGCCAACCCGATCACGTCGGCCCGGTTCAGCCGGCAGCCCGAACTCACCTAGGGTTGGGAGTATGCGTCGTGTCGATTGGCGAGGATTGTCCAGTTTCAACGAACTGTCCGACCGCAAGGCCATCCATCAGCTCTACGAGTGCTGCAGTTCGTCGATCTGGGCGCTACGGGTGGCCAAGGCCCGCCCGTTCACCGACGACGACGCACTCCTCGACTACGCGGACGCGATCCTCGACGAACTCACCGACACCGACCTCGACGAGGCGCTGGCCGGGCATCCACGCATCGGCGATCGCCCGGACAATCCGGCGTCGGCGCGCGAACAGTCCGGGGTCGCAGGCGCCGACGCCGCGGTGCTCACCGAGCTCAAGGAACTGAACAAGGCCTACGAGAAACGCTTCGGCCACGTCTATCTGGTGTTCGCCAACGGACGCCCGGCCGACGTGCTGCTCGGCATCCTGAAGGAGCGGATGGGCAACGATCCCGCGACCGAGCGGCGCGCGATGCGGTCGGAGCTGGCAAAGATCAACCGCAGCAGACTGATTCGGATGCTGACGCCGGCCGAGGCGTTCCTCGACGAAAGCGCGGCGCAGGCATGACCGGACTGTCCACCCATGTACTCGATGCGGTAACCGGTTCTCCGGCAACGGGTGTCGCGGTGACACTGCAGGACGCCAGCGGTACCGAGGTGTCATCCGGTGTCACCGACGCCGACGGACGGATCGGACAGGTCAACGGCGACGCACTGGTCCCGGGGATCTATCATCTCGTGTTCGACACCGGAAACTGGTTCTCCGACAACGGGATCAACGGTTTCTATCCGGAGGTCGACATCTGCTTCGAGGTCAGCGACCCGGACCGGCATCATCACGTGCCGCTTCTGTTGAGTCCGTTCGCGTACTCGACGTATCGAGGGAGTTGACCCAGCCCGTTACCGTCCGAACGAGTCCCATCGGCACCCCATGCCGACAATTCGCTCCCGGGGGCATAGAGTCGGGTAGGCAGGCACAATCGCCTGCCCACCCTTTCTGAACGGATTTCCATGCCCTTGACTGATTCCGAGCTCTTCTCGCACGCCGCGGATGTTGCGGATGCGGCCGTGGTTGCCACCTCGGCCACCGATGACCTCGTGTTCTCCGACGCCCCGGACACCCCCACCACCACGGGGCGAGACTGAGTCACGGCTGTCGCCGTGATACCGACCCTCGGTCCGACCCGACTACGCCTCGCGCCCGACCTGCGAGCGTCGATCGCCGGGGCCTGGCTCCCCTACACCGCACGGATCTCCCAGGAACTGCCGGCGCTGCGGGACGCGGCCCGCGGACGCATCGGGACGATCTCCACCATCGAGGTGAACTGGCGTACGTTCTCGCGCTACCCAGGCCTGGATTCGGAGAACTCGCCGGTACTGCTGCCGCTGATGTCGATCACCGCCACCCGCTGCGCGGTGACGCTGCTGGTCATTCCGCCGCGGACCGCGTCTCCGCTGGCCGCGGCCTTGTTGCACCAGGCCGGCTACCCGGAGGCCGCCGCGCGATCGAACAACCACTCCCATCTCGTTCTCTACGCCGCGCGCATCCTGCAGCGCGCGGCCGACCAGCACGACGCCGCCCTGGCGGCGAGTGCCGGAAAAACCAGTAACGCCGCCCGAACCTGAGTCCGGACGGCGTTACTGGTGTGAAGTTCTATTTCAGAGCGCGGTGACCTGAGTCGCCTGCGGGCCCTTGGGGCCCTGCTCGACCTCGAACTCGACGCGCTGCTGCTCTTCCAGGCTGCGGTATCCGCCACCCTGGATAGCCGAGTAGTGGACGAAGACGTCCCCATCGGAGCTGTTGTCCGGAGCGATGAAGCCGAAGCCCTTTTCGCTGTTGAACCACTTGACGGTTCCCTGTGCCATGTTGCTGTGTACTTCTCTCTTTATGCATACGTGCGTCAAGTGACACACGCGTGGTCCATCCTTCCACACAGAACCCGCGCTGGCCAATCGCTCAGACCGGCGTCGCGTAGCGCAGCTTGTGCACCCGCATGATCGAGTTGGTCTCCACGTTGCGCACCCCGGTGATGCGGCCGATCCTCTCGTTGATCAACTTCCACAGCGCCGCATTGTCGGTGACGAGCAGCTCGACGCAGATGTCGAAGCGCCCCATCACCGTCGACACGTAGGTCGCCTCGGGCAGCTCACATACCGCCTCGATGACCCGTTCGTGGTCTGCCGGGTCCACGTCGAGGAAGACCAGCGCCAACTGCGTGGTACCGAGTGAATTGGGGTCCGCGAAGGCCACGATCCGCAGTACGTTGAGATCCTGCAGGCGTTTCACCCGTGCCCGGATCGTGGCCTCGGATGTCCCGAGCGTCCGACCGATCTCGCGGAACGCGCGGCGACCGTCTTCCTCGAGTTCACGGAGGATGCCGCGGTCGAGGTCATCGAGCGAGTAGGTAGACATGTTCGAAGCATAACGGGCCGAGTGTCCGCGCAATGCGAACTCGATACGGACGTTGGATACGTGTTGCGACGTGTAAACCCTGTGTTTCATTCGCAAAAGCTTCCGATTCCCTCTTGTGCCTCGCAATGCGTGGCGTTACTCTTCTTGTGTTGTGACATCGCGCACAGAAAATCCCCCACAAACTTTCATTGCGCACCCAGACACCGCCATCAAGGAGCACGACGTGACCGCAGCCCACGACGAACTCGCAGGAATGCCTGCGTACGAGAAAAACCTGCGATGGTGGGACGGATTCACCATCAGCCTCTCCATCCCCGCCGCCCTGTTCATCGTGATCGGGTACGCGATGGGTGCCATCGGCGCCTGGACGGCGATAGCCATCGCGGTGCTCGTCGCCGTCATCGCCTGCCTGCAGAACTTCATCTACTCGGAGATGGCCGGCATGTTCGGCGACAAGGTCGGCGGCATCTCGATGTACGCCAACGAGGGGTGGCGCTCGAGGTGCACCATCGTCGGGCCCATCGCCACCTTCGGCTACTGGTTCAGCTGGTCGAGTTCGCTGGCCATCTACGGCCTGCAGATCGGCACCCTGGTGCAGGCCGAGTGGTTCCCCAACCAGACCTGGACCTTCTCCACCGGCCTCGCCACGCTCGGCTTCCCGCACATGGTCGCCCTCGGCGTCCTGCTGTTGGGCTGGCTGCTCAATATCCTCGGCATGCGCCCGGCGATGGGCATCATGTACGTGACCGGCGTCATCATCCTGATCCCGATCCTGGTGTTCGCCATCGTCCCGTTCTTCTCCGGACAGTGGCACGCGTCGAATCTGCATTGGGACCTGGCCGCGAGCGGTCATCCCGGCTGGCAGACCATCATCGCCTGGATGTTCGTCATGGCCTGGTCGGTATACGGCATCGAAGCCGTCGCGGCCTTCGTCCCCGAGTTCAAGTACACAGTCTCCGATTCGCGGCGCGCACTACGGCTCGCCGGACTGTTCGTCCTCGCCGTCTACTTCCTGGTTCCGCTCGGCGTCGGCGGCCTGACGAATCAGCCCGACGTGGCCGCCAACCCGGTGACCTTCTATCTGCAGGCCTTCGACACGATCATTCCGGGGTCCGACTGGTTCATGACGGTGTGTCTGATCGCCGGTCTGATGCTGATGATGGTCATGACCACGGCGACGGGCGGCCGGGTACTGCATGGCAGTGCGCTCGACGGTCTCACCATCCGCCAGCTCGGCGTGCTCAACCGATTCGGTATGCCGGGCCGCGCGATGTCGCTCGACCTGCTGGTCAACGTCGTCCTGATCGTGTTCGTCGGTGAGGCGATGGCCGTCATCGTCGCCGGCATCATGGGTTATCTGATCTGCCACATCCTCTCGCTCACCGGCTTCATCAATCTGCGCCGCGACCGGCCCGACGCACCCCGCCCGATCAAGCTCGGCCGCCAATGGATCTACATCGCCGGTCTACTCGCCGCGATCGACGCCATCGTCCTCGTCGTCGGAGTCCTGAGTTCGGAGATCACCGGCTACGGCGGCCCCAAGGAGATCATCATCGGCGTCGGTGTGCTGTCGCTCTCGGTGATCCTCTACTTCTACCGCCAGGTGGTGCAGGAGAAGAAGACCTTTCAGTGGCGCATTCCGGCCACCGCGTCCGACTCCACCGTCTCCCCGGTTGTGATGGAAGGTGCCGACAATGTCTGAGATCCCCGTCTCACTCACCTTCGACGTGGACGCCGAAGCCGGCTGGCTCGGTGAGGGGCAGGAGTATGCCCGACGCCTGACCATCCTCTCCGAGGGCCGCTACGGTGTGGTCCGCGGTCTCCCCCGCATCCTGGATCTGCTGTCCCGCCACCATATTCCGGCGACCTTCTTCCTCCCGGGATATACCGCCGAATTACATCCGCACCTGATCGATCTGCTTCTGACGAACGGTCACGAGATCGCCCACCACGGCTATCTGCACGTCCGCAGCGATCAGGTCTCGGCGGAGGTCCAGACCGAGGAGATCGACAAGGGACTCGAGGCGCTACAGCGACTGGGCGCACCTCGACCGACCGGATATCGGTCCACCTCGTGGGAACTCACGCCGGAGACCTTTGACCTGCTGATCGACCGGGGCTTCGACTACGACTCGAGTTGCATGGGCGACGACCGGCCGTACCTGGAAACCCATGGCGGACGGTCGATCCTGGAGCTGCCGGTGCACTGGTCGCTGGACGACTGGCCGCGGTTCGGCTGGAACATCGACGGCGGCGGCAATGTCGCCGACCCGGCCGAACTGTTCCGCTGCTTCGCCGCCGAATTCGATTCGGCGCAAGCGGAATCCCGGCACACCTCGTTCACCATGCACCCCGAAGTGATCGGCCGGCCGTACCGCCTGGCGCAGCTGGAGAAGTTCATCGAGTACATGGTCTCGGTCGGCGATGTCCGGTTCGCCCGCCTCGACGAGGTGGCCGCACAGGCCGGCCCCGAACTCCGCGGCCGTGAATTGCAGGCGATCCGATGAGCACCAACGTCTTCCGCTCCACGGAAGCCACGTCGTACGACCGGGGACGAGGATTCGGCACCGCCAACGCCCGCCAGGTGACCCGGACCGTGACCGCGTATCGGTCGCTGTTCGACACCGCCGCGGGCACCGCGGTGGATCTCGACTCGTGGGGACGGCTCGCCCGCACCCAGATCGAGTGCCACGCACCGGATCTGGCCGACGAGATCCGAGGCATCGCCGACGGTGCCGGCCTGCCGGTGGAATCGGTCTCGGCCATCAACGCGCGCACCGAGATCCTGGCCGCGTTGGGTGCCCGCAGCGCCGAATGCACGACGGTGGTCGGGCTGCGAACCGGCGCCGCGCCGGTCGCCGTGCAGTGCTGGGACTGGTACGAATCCCTCGCCGACAGCTGGCTCGCCTGGGAGATCATCCATCCTGACGGCCGGGTCACCACCACGGTCACCGAGTACGGCATCGTCGGCAAGATCGGTGTCAACGATCGCGGAATCGGCCTGCTGTTCAACATCCTTCACCATCGGGCCGACGGCGACGGGATCGGTTTCCCGGTCCACGTGCTCGCCCGGTCGGTGCTCGATCAGGCCGACGATCTCAACCAGGCATTGTCGCGGATTGCGCAGGCCCCGGTGTCGGCGTCAACATGTCTGACCGTCGTCGGCCATCGCGGTGGCGAATCCGCCGCGGTCAGTGTCGAACTCAATCCGGCCACGATCGGCTATGCACTTCCCGACGAGCGCGGTATCCTGGTGCACACCAACCATTTCCTTTCTGCCCCAGCGGCTCTCGACGACACCGAACTGGTCGGCGGACCCGATACGGTGATCCGGCACGACATGGTGCGTCGCGCCCTCGCCGATGTCGGCGAACTCACCGAGGAGCGGGCGCTGCGGGCGCTGGACGCCCACCTGCTCGGCGGCGGCGCCACCTGCGCCCATCCGGATCCGGCGCTCGGCGCAGCCGCACAGTTCGAAACCCTTGCGACGGTTCGCCTCGACCTCGAGGCCGGCACCGTCTCCGCCCACCCGGGCGGACCCTGTACTCATCCGCTCATCCACCCTGAATCCCCCGCCTACAAGGAGAACCCCATGACCACCGCACCGTTGGCGCTCAAGCGCATCGACAACATGGACATCCTGAGCCACGACGTCGATCGCCTCGCCCGCTTCTACACCGAAACCCTCGGCCTGAGCTACTTCCTCCCCTACGAGCGGGACGAGAACTGGGCCGCGATCGACATGGGCAACGTCACGCTCTACATCTTCGAATCCACCGTCGGGGAGCATGAGCCGCGCCGTACCGCGATCAACGCCGAAAATGCGCCCGGGATGGACTCTTTCGCGTTCGAGGTGGATGATCTCGACGCCGCCGAGGCGGCGCTGGAGGGCAAGGTCGAATGGGTCGACGAGCGTATCGAGTGGAAGCACCCGAACGGCACCTGGTACCGTTACCGCCCGTTCTTCGATCCCGACGGCAACATGCTCTACGTCACCGAACCGCACGTCGCACCGGAGGCGTGATGTCGTACCTACGAACAGATCTCGCCGGCCGACTGGCCTTGATCACCGGGGCCGCCCGCGGCATGGGTGCCGCCCACGCGAAAGCCCTTGCCACCCAAGGCGCCGACGTCATCATCACCGACCTCGACGGCGGAGAGCTCGAGGCCACCGCCAAAGGCATCCGGTCCGACACCGGTCGTACCGTCACCGCCGTGGTCGCCGACCTGACCACCAACGACGCCGTCGACACCATCTCGACTACGGTATCCGCCGCCGGAGGCGTGCTCGACATCGTCGTCCACAACGCCGGAATCATGCACGACTGGAACGGTTTCCGCGACACCCCGACGCAGAACCTGGAGCCATATTTCGGGGTCAACGTCCTCGCACCGTATCGCCTGACCCGGGCACTGCTCCCGCAGATCGAGCGCAGCACCGCGGGCCGGATCATCTTCATCAACTCGCAGTGGGGACAGCAGCCCGACGGTCATTCCTATGGGTACATGATCGCCAAGTCCGCCCAGCTCGGATTCATGCGTGCTCTCGCCAAAGAGCTTGTTGCGGAGAAGATCCTGGTCAACGCGATCGCACCAGGCGCCATCCACACCCGCATGGTGCCCGACGACGTGTACGACATCGAGCTCGCCGCCGTCCCTCTCGGGCGACTCGGGGAGGCCGACGAGATCGCCGACGCCGTCGTGTTTCTCGCCTCCGACGCGGCGTCGTTCATCACCGGCCAGACCCTCGCCGTCAACGGCGGCGCCCACATCCCCTCCGCCTGAACCACTTCCAGCCCTCAGGAGCTCACCATGACCATCACCGACATCCGCACCGCCACCAAACGGGATCTCGCCGAAGAAGCCATGCGCCACAGCTGGTTTCCCGTCGCTCGCAGTGTTGACCTGGACACCCCACAGCGCGCCACCCTGCTGGGCGTCGACCTTGTCGTCTACCGCGACAAATCCGGTCGGGTCGCCGTCTCCGACCGGCGTTGCCCGCACCGCGGTGCCGACCTCTCGCAGGGCGAGGTGCACGAGCGGTCGATCGGCTGCCCGTACCATGGCTGGGAGTTCGCCAGCGAGAACGGCGCGTGCGTGCGCGTCCCGTCGTTGGCCGACCAGTCGAAGATCCCGCCGAAGGCCGCGATCCGCAATTACCCTGCGGTGGAACGCTTCGGGCAGGTGTGGACGGTGCTGGAGGACCCGATCCGCGAGCTCTACGATCCCGAGGAATGGCAGGGCGTCGACCTGGAATGGGCGGCCGCCGATCCCATCGATTCGCCGGTCGGCGTGGCGGTGTCGATCGAGAACTTCCGCGATGTAGCCCACTTCCCCTTCGTGCACAAGGTGTCCATGGGTCCGACCCCCGAGGTGGTCGAACCGCTGCAGGTGCAGCGCGACGGCCTGGAGGTCTGGATGGATCGTCCGCTCAACGCGGGCACCGGCGAGTGGGCCGGTGACGGAAACTGCATGATGCGCTACCACTGTGGCGCACCGGGTTTCGCGTCCATCACCTACCACTACGAGGATCTCGGCCGACGCGTCGTGGCCGGTTTCCCGTCGCCGATCAGCTACGAGCACGTGACCATTTTCTGGGGTGTGGCCAACGAGGTCGGCTTCAAGGGCGCGTCGCTCGAGGAAAATCTGCGCCTCGAGGAGATCGTGTATCTCGAGGATGTGCCGATCGTGGAAAATGTGGTTCCGCGCGAGGTTCCGTGGGATGCCGACTACCAGGAGTTCTCGGTGCCGGCCGACATGTTCACGCTCAACTATCGACGGTCGTTCATGGAACTGATGAATCTTGCGAAGGGGCAGGCCGATGTCGCCGCTAGCGCCTGACGGCCCTACCCCCGACGGCCTACTGCCGCTTCGCGTCGAGGCCACTCGACGCGAGGCGGCGGGCATCACCTCCTTCGAGCTGGCGTCGGTCGACGGCACCGCGCTGCCTACTTGGGAACCGGGCGCGCACATCGACGTGCACCTGCCGTCGGGTACGGTCCGACAGTACTCGCTGTGCGGCGACCCGAACCGGGGCGACCGCTACCGCATCGGCGTGCTGGAACTGTCCGACGGCCGCGGTGGGTCGATCGAGGCACACCGCGAACTGCGCTGCGGCGCTATGGTTGCGGTTGGGACACCCCGGCAGAACTTCCCGTTCGTCGAACACACCGACTACGTCTTCGTGGCCGGCGGCATCGGTGTCACGCCACTGTTGCCGATGATGACGGCGGCCGCGCGGGCCGGCCGTTCCTGGCGGCTGTTCTACGCGGCCCGGTCGGCGGACCACTTCGCCTTTCGTGACGAGATCGCGCTCCTCCCCGGCGGCGACGTCCGCTTGATCGAAGGTCCCCTGGATCTCGATCAGATCGTCACGGCCGCAGCAGAAGCCGAGGTGTATTGCTGTGGTCCCAGCGGCCTGATGGATGCCCTCGCCGGACGCATGTCCGCCGGCGGCCGCGGGACGCACCTGCATTGCGAGCGGTTCTCGGCCACCGTGCCCGCACCCGCCGACACCGACTCGCCGAGTCCGGCGTCGTTCGAGGTGGAACTCGCCCAAAGCGGCCAGACCATCACCGTCGACGACGGCGTCTCCGTCCTCGAGGCGATCCGCTCGGCCGGCGTCGAACACCCGTCGTCATGCGAGATGGGGTTCTGCGGCACGTGTGAGGTGAAGGTGCTCTCCGGCATCGTCGATCATCGCGACGATCTGCTCACCGACGACGAGAAGGCCGCGGGCGCAACGATGATGCCGTGCGTCTCCCGCGGCGCCTGTGCGCGACTGGTGCTCGACGTGTAACCAACTCTGAGCCCGACCCCTTGCTCCCTGAGCTGAGCAGCCGGCGACGTAGGAGCCAGCCGAGCGTGTCGAAGGGCAACGCAAGCCGACCCCTGTCACCGAGACCTGTTGCCTCAGAACGGCGTTTCGGGCCCTTCGTTGTGTCGCTTTCGGTTCCGATTCCTCTCCGCCCGGCGTCGAGCATGTTTGTTCGCCGTCCGACTGCGGGTGCGTGTCGGGCGTTCCTGATTCGACGGGTCGGTGGCCGGTGGAGCCTGGGGTGGGGCGGTGTAGCGGATGCGCCGCAGCCCGGGGAACAGTTCCTCCATCGTTTCGGCCTCACCCAGGATGATCAGACCCTCGGGAGTGACTGTCTCCGTGCGTAATCGACCAGTCGTGTCGCGCCACTGATCGTCGAGCCAGCCCGAGAACGTCTTCAGCAAATGCCACGGCCGACACTTCGGGTTCATGTTCTCCGACGTCGTTTGTCCACCCGCGCCGGGGTTGTCGTGGTCGAATTCCGCGACATGGTCGCCGTCACATTCCCACGCGCTGCGAGTGCAGCCGGGTTCACTGCAATACCCGTGCCGAATGCGGAGGAACGCATCCAGGGACGTGGTCGGCCGGTAGGGGTCCGACGGCAGTGAACCCGGCAGAGTGACACTGCCGTCAGGATTCATCGGAGTCCCCGCCGGAATCAGCGGTGCGATCCGCGCATCGGGGCGGGTGGCGAGTTCACGGACGTGTTCGTCGTCGATCACGCCGTGACCGTCGAGGTAGCCAGGATTGTTGGCCGTCCCGTTGAGGGTGGCCTCGTCGCAGACCACGTGGATGACGACCTTCGGGGCCACCGGCACCAGCGCCGTCGACGCCCCAGACTCACCCTCAGTGTCGGCACCCTCAGCATCGACATCGTCGAGTGTCACCGCGGAGATCGGGCAGTCCTCGTGCCCGCATTCACACGCGAACTCGCTGCCGGTCAACAACGCGAACTCGGCATCCGAGCGACGTTGATTCTTGGTGCGACCATCATGGGCACACACCCGGTCAGCCAGCCCATCGATATGGGCGTAGGCGATGCGGGCGTTCTCCGCCGACATCACCGCCGTCAGCTCGGCGGTCCCGTCGGCTCGCTTGTCCACCCAGACGCCACGCTTGTCCATCGCCTCCTTGCGACGTTCTCGCACGGCGTCGGGATCATGCCGGAAGATGAGGCGATCGACCATGTCGCGCAACCGCTTCAACGAATACGTACCGGCCCGCAACCGCTTCGCGATCTCGGCATCCACATACGGGGCATAGGATTGGCCGTCGATCAGATCGGTGTCAACAATGATCTGCCGGATCTGACGCTGGCTGATCACCCCGTCACCCAAACACTCGAACACATCCGGAAGTCGGTCCCGCACCACGATGGCCTCAGTGAGCAGCGTCTCGGCGTGATGGCGGGTCAGCGTGCGTTGCTGGGCAATCCGCGTCGCCGCGTCGGCGAACCCGTCGACCACGAACCCATCGGTGTCCTCCCGCGCGGCGACATACCGGTCGTAGACCACCTGCGCCGTCCGGTAGTCGCAGTAAGCCAGATAGGAGTGCCCGCGATCGAGATCGGTCATCCCGAGCAGCAGGTCGTTGATCGGCGCCTCATCGGCATCGGCAGGGTCGATCCCGCCGAGGAAGGCAGCCGGCAACCCACGCCACAACGGCGCCTCCGGTGGTGAGCCGGCTGAAGTGGACACGCGAGCGACCTTTCACCAGATACGGACATGGCTGCAGGACACCCACATTCATCTCTGATGCCACCCCTCAACTCTGGGGGTCGCGGCGCTTCGTTCGTTGTCTACTTCCTGCTAACCACGAACATACCTCGGGGGTATGACAATTCTGTTCGGTCGCGCGAGGACCCTTCGATACGCTCGCTCGGCTATCGCCTCGCGGGCTACTCAGGAAGCGGAAGGGGCCTCGGCGAGCGGACGGGGTTGCTGCCGACGCAGAAGTGGTTGCTGTGGGCGTGAAAGTGGTTGCTGTGGGCGCGAAAGTGGTTGCTGTGGGCGGCTAGTCGCGCAGGACGTGGGACGGGGGCGTGCCGTACTTGTGACGGAACGCGGCGGCGAAACGGCCGGAGTGGGTGAACCCCCATTTGAGTGCGACGTCGGTCACCGAGGTCGCAGTGCCGGCGACGAGTTCGTCGTGCACCTTGGCAAGCCGGATCTCCACCAGACACTCACGTGGCGACCGGCCGACGTACTCTTTGAAGCCCTCCTGCAATCGGCGCACGCTGACCCCGGCGACGTCGGCCATGTCGGCGGCGGTCCACGCCCGAGCCGGATCGGCGCGTAGGGCGTCGAGGACGCGGGTGATGATGCGCGGGCGCGGAGCCAGCCGGTCGGCCGGGTCGTCGGGCAACGCGGCGAGCAGGAAGGCATCGGTCAGCGACCCGGCGAGTTGCTCGGCGACCAGTGGATTGGCCAGGAGCGGGTCGTCGGTGGGTTGCGCGGCGAGGGTCTGCACGAGCCGGAACCAGCTGGCGCCCTCCGGCGAGTGCAGATCCAGTTGGTCGGGGATGGTCGCGGCCGGATCGCCGGCCACCCGGACCACCTCCTGTTGCAGGAAGTCGCGGTCGATCTTTACCCCGACGATCGTGCATGTGTCCGACCAGCGGGTGATCTCGGCGGGCATGTCGGGTGGATTGACCGTCGCAAAACCGCTGGTCGAGACGACGGTGTGGCCGGCGACGCTGGTCTCCAGCACACCGCCGAGCGGCACGTTGATGCCGTAGGCCCCCGGATGGTCGGAATGGATGGCCACTTCGGCGCCCCAGCCGATGCGCGCGATTCGTAGCGGGCCGAGCACGGTGACGGCGAGGTCGACGTCGTCGGCGGTGCTGCGCCCGTTCAGTGGCGTGAGTGTGTGCGGGAAGTAGGCGTCGGACACCGCACTCGACGCCGCGTCCCACTCCCGGTCACCCGGGATCTCCAGCCGCTGCAACTGGCTCATCCACACTCCTCTCGACTTCGCCGCGCTTTCCGGATCGGCACCGCGTTTGGCGGATCGTCAAGAGGCTTTCGTCGATTTATGTTCTACCTCACATTCTGCACGACGAGAGAGGAGGGATCACATGGAACGCAAGGCTCTGCAAAACGTTTTCGGGCAGTTCGCCAGCGGTGTCACCGTGATCACCTGCGAGAACGCCGAAGGAGAGCCCCACGGCGCGACGGTGACGGCCTTCACCGCCGTGTCCCTGGAACCGCGTCTGTGCCAGGTGACGCTGACGAAAAAGTCCAAGGCGTGCGGGTTCCTGGAGGGCAATCCGTTCGCGGTGAACATCCTCGCCGCCGACCAGCTCGACATCGCGATGCACTTCGCCGGCCGTCCGGCCGACCCGGGACCGCGCTGGTCCGACGGTCCCACCGCCCCGGTGCTGTGTGGCAGTGCGGCCACTCTGAGCTGCACCCCGTGGCGCACCTACGACGGCGGCGACCACACCATCTTCATCGGCGAGATCGTCGACGCCGAGGCCAGCGGAAAACCACCACTCCTCTACTACCGCAGCACTTTTCACGATCTCGGCGAACCCAGCGTGAACTCGCTCTGGACGCTGTCGGCCGACGACCCGCATTCCGGCTGGTTCGACTCCACGACGACCTTCACCCCCTTCCATCTCACCAATTCCCAGTCCGCCTGACCCGAACAACCAGTCCCGAATAGAGAGAGGTAACCGCAATGACCACCATCGACCGCCCCGAATCCGACGCCGCCCCCACCGTCAACCCGGCCGCCGACAGCGAGGCCAACAAGACCCGCAACTTCGCGTCGCGGCCGATGACCGGCGACGAGTACATCGAATCGCTCGAGGACGGCCGCGAGATCTGGCTGCACGGCGATCGCGTCAAGGACGTCACCACCCACCCGGCCTTCCGCAACCCGATCCGGATGACCGCCCGCCTCTACGACTCGATGCACGATCCGGAGACCAAGGACAAGGTCACCACCTCCACCGACACCGGCAACGGCGGCGTCACGATGCCGTTCTTCAAGGCACCCAAGAGCTCCGAGGACCTGATCACCGAACGCGACGCGATCGCCGAGTGGGCGCGGATGACCTACGGCTGGATGGGCCGCTCCCCCGACTACAAGGCCAGCTTCCTCGGCACGCTGCATGCAAACAAGGATCTCTACGCACCGTTCGAGGCCAACGCCGAACGCTGGTATCGCGAATCGCAGGAGAAGGTTCTCTACTGGAACCACGCCATCATCAACCCGCCGGTGGATCGTCAGTTGCCGCCCGACGAGGTCGGCGACGTGTTCATGAAGGTGGAGAAGGAGACCGACGCCGGCCTGATCGTGTCGGGCGCGAAGGTCGTCGCGACCGGTTCGGCCATCACCAACTACAACTTCATCGCGCACTACGGCCTGCCGATCCGCAAGAAGCAGTTCGCGCTCATCTGCACCGTCCCGATGGACGCCCCCGGCATCAAGCTCATCTGTCGCACGTCCTTCACCGAGCACGCCGCGGTGATGGGCAGCCCGTTCGATTACCCACTGTCGAGCCGGATGGACGAGAACGACACCATCTTCATCTTCGACAAGGTGCTCGTGCCCTGGGAGAACGTCTTCATGTACGGCGACGTCGACCGGATCAATGCGTTCTTCCCGCAGTCGGGCTTCCTGCCGCGCTTCACCTTTCAGGGCTGCACCCGTCTCGCGGTCAAGCTCGACTTCATCGCCGGCCTGCTGATGAAGGCGCTGGACTGCACCGGCTCCGGCGGATTCCGCGGCGTGCAGACCCGCGTCGGCGAGGTGATCGGCTGGCGCAACCTGTTCTGGACGCTGACCGACGCGATGGCCCACAACCCCGAGCCGTGGATCGGTGACACCGTCATCCCGCGCCTCGAATACGGCCTGACCTACCGCATGTTCATGATGCAGGGCTATCCGCGGATCAAGGAGATCATCGAACAGGACGTGGCATCGGGCCTGATCTACCTGCCGTCGAGCGCCGCGGACTTCAAGAGCCCCGACGTGCGCCCCTACCTCGACAAGTACGTCCGCGGCTCCAACGGCATCACCGCCGTCGACCGCGTCAAGGTGATGAAAGCGCTCTGGGACTCCATCGGCTCGGAATTCGGCGGCCGCCACGAACTCTACGAGCGCAACTACTCCGGCAACCACGAGAACGTCAAGGCCGAGTTGCTCTTCGCCGCCGAGAACCGCGGTGGCGTGGCACAGATGAAGGGCCTCGCCGAGCAGTGCCTGTCCGAATACGATCTCGACGGCTGGACCGTACCCGACCTCATCGGCAACGACGACGTCAGCTGGTTCGGCAACAAGTAGCGACTCGCTCCGGCGGCGCGTGACCTCGAGTCCGCGCCGCCGGATGCGTTCCTACAATTGGTCGCATGTCGCTATTCGCGGAGGTCGACGACCTGCTGACCGCCGGCAGCGCCCGGGTCATGATCGGCGTCACCGGACCGCCCGGTTCGGGGAAGACGGCCATCGCCCGGGCGCTCGTCGCGCACCGCACACGGAGCCACGGAGCGCAGTCCGTCGGTTACCTACCGATGGACGGCTTTCATCTCTCCAACGCTGTGCTCACCCGGCTCGATCAGCGAGATCGCAAGGGCGCGTACGACACCTTCGACGCCGACGGCTTCGTCGCGCTGCTGATACGGGTCCGCGACGCCGAGCACGACGTGTACGCACCCGACTTCGATCACACCATGGGTGAACCGATCGCCGCGTCGTTGATCCTCCCTGCCGCTGCGCAATTGGTCGTCGTCGAGGGCAACTACCTTGCACTCGACCATGGTTCGTGGTCGAGGATCACCGGTATGCTGGACCGCCTCTACTATGTCGATACCCCGACCGACCTTCGACGAGAACGGTTGCTGCGCAGGCACATCGCCGCCGGGAAGTCACCGGAGGCGGCCCGGGCATGGGTGGACGACGTCGACGAACCCAACGCGCGGTTGATCGAGCAGACCCGTAACCGCGCCGATGCCGAGATCAGCGGCGCATAAGGAGCTCGCGATCCGACTAGGACGGACTCATGGTGTCGCGCAACAACTCCGCGAGTTGGGTGCGCGCGCGGTTGAGCCGGGATTTCACGGTCTGCACCCCGATGCCCTGATGCGCAGCGATGTCGGCGTAGGAGAGATCGCCGAACTCGCGTAGCACCACGGCTTCCCGGAAGTCGTCGGGCAGCTTGCCGAGCGCTTCCCGGACAGCGTCACGCACCGCGACGCGCTCGTCGAAGGCCGGTGCGTCGTCATCATCGACGAGTTGCACGGGCTGCTCGGGGTCGGTGAAATCGGTGAGCTGGGTATTGGCCTTACGTGCGCGGACGACCATCAGGGCGTTGTTGGCGGCGATGCGGTGCAGCCAGGTGGAAAATCGGGCCTCGCCGCGGAACTTGTGCAGGTTCTGCCACGCGGCGATGAGGGTGTTCTGCAGCGCGTCCTCGGCGTCGTGCGGATTGCCGCAGATGTTGAGGCAGACCGCCCAGGCCTGGGTGCGGTGCGCTCCGGCGAGTTGGGCAAATGCGCGCTGATCACCATCGCGTGCCTGCATCAGCAGCACCGCTTCGTCCTTCACGTCCCCCACCTCGTCAGACTCTCATCACAGCCCGTGATGACCGCCGATGTCGTCGTGACCGTCGTGATCATGACCGTAGTCGTCGTGGTGGCCGAACTCGTCGACATCGTGGTGAAGGGTGTCGGTGTGGCCGGGGTGGATATCGTCGTGGTCGTCGTCAACCAGTACGGTGTCGTGTCCGGGCACGTCACCATGTGGCGGCTGGCCGTGGGCGACATCGGCAGTCGGATCGTCGGCGATGACCTGATCGTCGCCGGACGCCGGAGTGTCGTCCATGACGGGCACGGTGTCGGCGTCGGCGATCGCGGTCGGATCGAAGGCGGCGTGCAGCGCGGCCTGCCAGATCTCCGGGGGCGGCGGTGTGAGTGTGCCGGGGTCGACGCCGAGCGAAGCCAGGATCGAGGGCTCCTCGGGCATGTCGTGACCTCCTGTGGTTTCTCGGCTAGGGTGTGTCTCCCAATTCCTCTGCGAGGCATTTGCGGAATCGATGGTCCGCTGGCAAGGCGGAGGAGGGAGCGATAGCGGCAGCTATCGTGACCGACGACAACGCAGCCAGGGGGCCATCGAGCCGCAAAGGCCCGCAAAGGGAATTGGGAGACACGCCCTAGATGCTACCGGGCCGGTGCGGGGTTGGGTCGTTTCAGTTGCAGGCGCGCCGTGACATAGCCGGCGAGCAGGATCGCCATCAGCAGCAGTGCGCTGTAGCCGAGCAGGGTGTTGCTCAGTTCGGGTTGCCAGAACGTCGCCTGTCGGGTCTGCGGAGCGAGCGGCGCGATCCGGGTGAGGTCGACGGCGCCGGCGGCCACCGCGTACCCCCAGTACGACGGGAACAGCCAGGACAGCTGCTCCAGTCCAGGCGTGGTGAGCCGAAACAGGCCACCGCAGAACACGAGTTGGGAGACGACGATGATCACCAGCGGCGGCATCGTCTGTTCGGTGGAGCGCACCGTCGCCGAGATCGCCAGCCCCACCAGCGTACTGACGCAGGCCAGCGCGGCGACGGCACCGAACAATTCGAGCGGCGCCACCCCGAGCACCCCACCGTCCGGGAGTCCGGTGCCCACGAAGGCGATGGCCACCATCACCAATGACTGCAGGGTCGCGGCCGCGAAGTAGACGAGCACCTTGGCGGTGAGGTAGCACCCGGGTTGCAGTCCGACCGCACGGTCGCGTTCGAAGATGTCGCGTTCGCCGACGATGTCGCGGACGGTCAGCGCCGCTCCCATGAAGGTGGCGCCGACGACGAGAATGACCAGGATCTGTAGTGCCTCACCCGCGGTCTCCGTCGACTGGTTGACGGTGAACCCGCTACTGCCCGGAATGACCAGGGTCAGCAACCCCAGGACGATCGGCATCACCGCCAGGACCGCGAGATAGCCGGTGTCGGCGAGGATCAGGCGGATCTGTCGCCGCGCGACCATGGAGCACTGCCGCAGCGCGCTCCGGTGCGGTACAGCCGGCGAGGATGCGACGACGCGGCGCAGCCGTGGCGGCTGTTTCGGTGCGCCGCGCAGATATCGCTGATACGCGGTATCGGGCTGTGCGGCAACGAAAGCGAAGATCTCGGCCCAGTCATCGGTACCCATCGCGGCGCCGACAGCGGCCGGGGCGCCGAGGTAGGCCGTCTTGCCGCCGGGAGCGAGGAGCAGCACCTGATCGCACATCGAGAGGTAGGCCAACGAGTGGGTGACCACCACGACGACGCGGCCGGCGTCGGCGAGGCGGCGCAGGGTCGACATCACCTGGCGATCGAGAGCGAGGTCAAGACCCGAGGTGGGTTCGTCGAGAATGAGAAGCGCTGGGCCGGTGAGCAATTCCATGGCCACCGAGGCGCGTTTGCGCTGTCCCCCGGAGAGGGTGTCGACCCGGGTGTCGAGGTGCTCGGTGAGCTGCAGTTCGTCGAGCACACCCGCGATCACCGCGTCGCGGTCGGCACCCGGCAAGTCGTCGGGCAGGCGCAACTCGGCGGCGTACCGCAGGGCTTGGCGCAGGGTGAGTTTGCCGTGCAGCACATCCTGCTGCGGGACCATGCCGATCCGGGTGCGCAGCGCCGCGTAACCGGCGTGCACGTCGCGGCCTTCGAAGGTCACCGATCCGCTGGTCGGAACAGTCAGTCCGGCAATAATTTTGGCGACGGTGGACTTACCGGCACCGGACGGCCCGATGACCGCGGTGAGCGTACCCGGCCGGGCGACGACGTCCACGTCGGTGAGGAGTTCCTTGGTGCCGTCGACGATGATCCCCACGCCGTGGACGGCCAGCCCGCCGACCGGCGCGTCCGGGGTGTGCCCGCGGACCAGGGTCCGGCCGGCGACGACGAAGTCGCTGTTGCCGATGGTGATCGTGTTGCCGTCGATGAGTGCGCGCCGCTCGACGCGCTGACCGTCGACGTAGGTGCCGTTGATGCTCTCGAGATCGTCGATCCACAGGCCGTCGGCCGCAGTGGTGATCCGAGCGTGCAGTCGGGAGGCGAGGACGTCGTCGACGACGATGGTGTTGTCGGCGTTGCGGCCGATGGTGGCGACTCCGTCGAGCCGGATGGGCGCGCCGCCCTCGGCGTTGCGACGCATCGGCTGCAAGTGCGGTGCGCCGGCGAGTTGCCGGGGCATCGGTGCTGCCGACACCTCGAAACCGTCGCCAGTCCAGGGTGTTTGCGGTGCATAGGTGTCGAGGACGACGGTCAGGGCCGGACCGAGCGCCGGGGATCCGAGGTGTACGGCGACCGAGCCGTCGACGGGCACCTCGGCGATTTGCCGACCGCCGGTGAACACCCGCGCGGCGGGGTCGGCAACGACGAGCCACCACCCGGCGTCGCGCCACTGCAGGGCGAGATGGTGATCGAGGACGTCCGGGTGTGCGACGACGATGTCGTTGTCTCCGGCGGCGCCGATGGTGATGCGCTGCTGGTCGCCTACGGCGTGGATGGTTCCGTCGACGCTGATGCTGCCGGGGATCATCGTGGTCACTGCCGAGCCTGCTTCCTCGAGTGAATGGGCGTGAAAGAGTTTGGGACGGCGACCATTGCGGGCCGCCGCCCCGTCGTGGTGCGGGCAGGTGGATCAGAAAACGCCGTGGGCGTCGGACCCGTCGTAGTGGGCCGCGGTGTAGCCGTCGTGATCGTCCTGTGCACCGTAGGAGCTGTCGGTGTGACCCTCGGGAACGCTGGGGGCTTCCGGCGCCGACGGGTCACTGTCCGGGCTGTTGGACTGCAGGCCGGCCGGGCCGCCGTTGAGGTAGCTCATGACGTCGGGCTGTCCGTCGCCGTCGGTGTCGACGATCTGGGTGTCGGGTCGGCCGTCGTGGTCGACGTCGAGCACGGTGGTGTCCATGCGGCCGTCGTGGTCGCTGTCGACGAGCTTCACGTCGGGCACACCGTCGCCATCGGCGTCGAGCAGCATGCTCTCGATCTGGCCGCTCGCGCTCAGCGTGTCCTGCTCGTAGATGTGTCCGGAGGCGTCGAGGTGCGAGACGAGGTCGACCTTGCCGTCGTGGTCGGTGTCGCGGCCGACGATCGTGCCGCCGTCCGGGCCGGGCTTGGCGGCGGCGTCGATCGCGCCGTCACCGTCGGTGTCCATCTCCACGAGGTAGACGTGGCCCTGCGCGTCGACGTAGGTGTTGACCTGGTGGCCGGTGTCCGGGTCGGTGGAGTGCTCGACGTGGGCGCCGTTCGTGCTCTGCTGCGGTGCGGGGGCCGGGGCGGCGGGCGCCGGAGCGGGGGTGCTGGGGTGGATGCTGTCGGACATGGTGTGGCCTTTCCTCGATGCCCGGGTGGCCCGGGCGCTTGGGTTTGCGTTGTCGAAGATTGGTTGCACCCGGCACCGCAGAATGTTCCCCGTCGCCGAAAATAGATTTACGACATCAGTCCGGAGCGGGTGAGGAAGGTCTTCGCATCCTCGATGGATCTGAGCCCTTGCACGTCGGCGACCAGGCCAGATGACGTGTTCGCGTACTTGATCGTGTAGCTGTCGATGGTGGCCGAGGTGCGCGCGATATCGGCGGCGGCGGTCCGTGCGTCGTTCTCCACCAGCGTGCCCTTGCCGTCGCTGTAGATGCCGTTACGGATGTTCTTGATGCGTTGTTTGGCCTCGGTGACATCGCTCATGACGAGGGTGAATATCGAGTCCGGGGACGCGCCGAGCGACGCCAACGAGCTGTCGCTGTCGACCTTGCAGGTCAGCCTCAGGGCGCCGTCGACGTTGTAGCCGGCGCTGGTGCAGGTGGTCAGCGAGTCGCGGAAGGTGGCGGGCAATGCGGCGAGCAGCGCCTCCTGGTCGCGGATCACCGAGGCGTCACCGCTTGCCTGCACGGATACCGACGCGGACGATCCGGACGGCACCGAGGGGGTGTCGGGTTGTTCGTCGCGGTTCATCGCGGCGACGACACCCGCGACGATCCCGACGATGGCGAGTGCCGCGACTCCGATGACCGCGATCCGCCCCCATCGTCGCTTCGGCGTGCCGGTGTCACCGACGCCCGCGCCCGGGACCGCCGGATTGGGTGCGGTGCCGGCTCCCTGCCAGGACGGCATGAGGTCGGCGGCGCCGGGCACCGCTGCACCGGGCACCGCTGCCCCGGGCATCGTGGCTCCACGCGGCTGGTTCGGGGGCGGCTGGTTCGGGGGTGCCGCATCAGCCATCGCGGTCACCAGTGCACCCTGTGCCACCACGGTTTTCGGGTCGTCGAGAGTGGCGACCCGCCCCAGTTCGGCGAGACGCCGCTGCACCAGCGGGATCCGCGACGACCCGCCGGTCAGGTAGAGCGCGGTCAGTTGCTCGGGGTGAGTGATGCCCGCGTCGAGCAGGGTGGCCCGGGTAAGCGACATCGACTGGGCGACCGAGGGGCCGATGAGTTCGTCGAACTCATCGCGGGTGATCTGCAGGGTCTGTCGGCCACCCGGTGTGGGCACCGTGATGGTCGCCGACGGCGCTTCGGAGAGAAGCTCTTTGGCGCGGCGGATGGATTCCTGCAGTGACTGCACCACGTCGACCGGGGCCTGACGGCGGAGATAGGTGACCAGGTTCGGATCGCGGTCGTCGAGACGTTCTTCGACCCAGCGCCCGATCAGCGCGTCGAGGTTCTTACCGCCGAGACCGTTGTCGCCACGGGCCGCGACAACGGAGAAGGCGTTCTCGCTGGTGACAGTGAGGACCGCGACGTCCAGGGTGCCGCCACCGAAGTCGAAGACGGCGATCTTGGCGCCGGGTTGCATCGCATGCGATCGCGAATAGTGTGCGGCCGCGGCCCGGGGTTCGGAGATGGTGACGATGCGCGCGGGATCGATCCCGGCGTGCGCCGCGGCATCGACGAGCACCCGAATCTGTTGACGCGCCCACGCTTCCGGGTGGGTGAGCACGAGCTGCGTCGGGGGCGCACCGGCGTGGGCGGCCGCGCCGCGGGCGATGATCGCCCGCATCACCGCGCTCACCAGTGCATACGTGGGCAGCGTGACGTTGTTGACGGTGACGGTGGGGGCGCCGCCGATCAGCCGTTTCGGCGATGGCACGAAGCCCGCCGGGTTCTGTTGCGCCTGGTTGATCGCCGCGTCCCCCACCGAAATCGCTTGCGGCCCGGCCACGAAGACCGATGACGGCATCAGGTTGCTGGTGTGCGTCAGCGACAGCGTCTCGATGCGGCCGGTGGTGGCGCCCGAGTGCGCGGCGGCACTGTTGGAGGTGCCGAAGTCGATCGCGAGGGTCCAGGTGGCAGCGGACGTGGACGGTGAGGGCATGGGTTGCGTTGTCCTGTGATCGTTTTCGATGGTCAGCGCGCGGGCGGCGCACTCAGGGGCGTGTAGGTGCGGATCAGGGTGACGATAGCGGCGTCCTCGGCGGCCGAACCGGTGGCCAGCGCACGCTGGTGGGCCATCGCGAGCCGACGCTGCGCCTCGGCCATCACCGCGTGCGTGGGCGCCTGGTCAGGCAGTCCGACGCGACCGGCCGGCGAGGTTGCGGTGAGGACGGTGCGCAATTCGTCGGTCACCGCCGCCTTCGGATCGGTCCGCAGCATGCGCTGATAGTCCTCGAACACCGTCACCGGATGCAGGCTCGGGGTGGCACGCAATTGTGCTGTCAGAGAACGAATCTGCTCACGAGCGGGATGGGTGAAAGCGAGCCGGTCGAGGCGGTCGAGAATCCGGTGGGCACGATGCAACACCGCGTAGCGGGTGGTCGACGCGTCCAGCGCCCGGTGGAGCGTTGCGATACCGGACCGGTCGACGAGCCACCGGTTCAGTGCGGCCGCTCCCCCGGTCGCGACCCGGCGGCCGTTGATCACGCCGTACTCGCCGAGCAGTCCGAGAAGCCGATCGCGGACGGCCGGCATCAGCGAGCCGTCCACGGCGTCGTCGTCGAACATCAGCGTCACGTCGAGCGGGCTCATCGCCTGCAACGAGGCCAGTTGGGCGGCAAGCTGTTCGGTGAGCATGCCGGTGTGACTGGTCTGTGCCATCAGCCCGGAGATCGGCACGACGTCCTCGACGGTCCCCGCGAGTTGCGCGCTGAGCCGGGTGGCATGTTCGGCCGCGTGCCCGAGCGGATCCCGTCGGCCCAGTGCGCCTTCACCGAAGGCGTCGGCCCGCGAGAGCACCCCGAGCGTGTTGAGCGGGGTGAACGGGAGTTGCGCGAGGAAGTCGAGTTCGTCGCGTCGGGGTGCGGCGTCGAACAGAAAGATCGCGGCGTCCGCGTCGATGCTGGCGGTGCGGGTCTGCTCGAATCCGTCGATCGTCACCCGGCGCGTCGCGGCGTCGTTGGCAACGGTCAGCGTCGACAGTCCCGGTGTATCAATCAAAGTGAGGTTCCGTAGCGCCGCCGACGGCAGCCATCGGTCGACGAATGCAACGTCCGGCGAGTCGATCGGCAGGTGCACCCGCTCGTCGCGGTGCACGGCGACCGGATACCGACGGCCATCGATGCCCACCACATCGGCCCGCGACGGCGACCCGTCGGAGTAGATGGTGACCACGTTGGTGGCCTCGAGCGCAGCGGTCTCCGCGACCGGCGCCCCGATCAGCGCATTGACGAGCGTCGACTTGCCGGCCTTGAGTCGCCCGACGATCACCACCCGCGGTGGTGACCACAGGATCGAGCCGATCGAGTTGGCGTAATCGACGAGATCGCCTCCGAGCGAGGCCAAGTGGCGCAGGCCCTGATCGAGGGTCTGATGCACCGCCGTGCTCGGACCGGCATTCGGGCCGCTCATCGGGGGCCTCGCGACCCGAGCAGCGCCTCGGCGGCGACGATCCGTTTGTCGACGATCTCCAGATTGGTGGTCAATCGTTGCCGGGTCTTGTCCCGGCTCGCGGTGTCCGCAGCCGTCGCCTGCTGCACCTCGGTGATCGTGGCCTGTAGCTGCTCGATGTTGACACGCAGGTATTCGCGGTAGCGGATGACGATCTCCGGCCGGGCTCGAGCGACCGCACTGTCGAGCAGTCTACCCGTCGCCGCTTTGGTTGCGGCGATCGTTTCCCGCAGCCAGGCAAGGAGATTCGACTTTCCGGCGCGCATCGCGCGGAACCCCAGGTTGATGCCCACCCACACGGCACCGACGGCGGCACCGACCCCCACCAGGGCGGAGAGTCCCAGCAGGGTACCCAGTGTCGAGGAGCCGACGACACCCATCGTCAGCAGTGTCGGATCCAGCAGCCCGTGGCGTTTGCTGCCGACCTGGTGGGCTTCGATCTTCTTGTCCTGCATGGAGGTGACGATCGCGGCGGACAGTTCTTCCCACACACTGGGCTCGTCGGGGAACCGCGGCGCGATCACCGTGTCGTGCAGCTGCTGCAGGAACGTCGACAGGGTGTGGGCCATCGCGAGTTGCAGGTCGGTCTGCATGTCGGCGGTGAATTTCTGTGCGCTGCGGCGCAATATCTCCATGCCGTGGGTGTTGACGTAGGTCGTCCATTTGTCGCGGACGTCGTCGAGGCGGCGTTCGAGGTCGTCGACGGCCTCCTGGCGCAGGAGGGTGAGGTCGCGCGCCATGTAGTGTTCCCACTCTCGCGCCTGCGACTGGAGTTCCTCGAGTCGCGCCTTGTCGGCGGTGAGGTCGGGCAGGGCGTCGGCCCCGGCGTCGACGGCCTCGAGTTCCCGGGCGACCTTGCCGCGCACCACCCGTAGTCCTTCCAGGCAGGTGCGGACCGCGTCGAGGTGCGGCAGGTCGGCGGCGGCGTCGAGGCGGCGCGAGATCTCCTGCCGGAGGTCGGCGATGCCGCTGAGGCGTTCGAGACGGTCACGCTGCGCGGGATCGGGCGATTCGGCAGCGAGGACCGCGAGCAGACTGGACACTCCACAGACGGACACCGGCCGCTGTAGGTGTTCGGCGAGCAGACGCTCGTTGTCGGTGATGATCTCGCGCCAGCGTCGCAGGTTCTTGTCGGTCTTGGTGACCGCGACGACCACCGAGTCGACGGTGCGGGTCGCCTCGGCCACGAACTCCATCTCGGGGGCGGTCAGCGGACTCGACGCATCGCACACGAGGACGAGCACACAGGCCTGCTGCGCGGACTGGGTGGCCAGCCGGGACAGCCCGACATCCAGGCCGCCGACCCCGGGCGTGTCCACCAGGGTGATGTCATTCATTCGGGCGTCGCGCAGCGCGATCGCGGCGCCGGTCGGCAGTTCGTCGACCCGCGGATCCCGGACGTGCGCTCCGGTGGTGGTGACCCACCGTGCCAGTTCGTCGACGCCGGTCGGCCGTGGACCCGACGGGAAGAACAATTGTGCGGCGGACTCGCCGTCGAGTTCCGGGTCGGGCGTCACGCTGACCGCCACCGACGACGTGACCTCCACTCCGACCGGACACAGATCGCGTCGGCCCACCAGGGCGTTGACCAGCGAACTCTTCCCGCGCTGGACCTCGCCGACGACCACCACCGTCCGGGTCTGCCGCGCCGGGTCGAGTTTCGCTTCGGCGACGTCGGCGAGTGTCTCCATGCGATAGGCCCGCAGCACCTTGGCTGACGCCTCCACCACACTCGCCGCGGCGGTCGCCGACGGATCGGCGGCCGTGGGCGCGGTCTCGGTCATCGTCTCCCCCCGGTGGTCACAGCGAACATTCTCGGTCACCGTACGCTGCCGACACCAGCATCTGCGGTCGGGAACATTTCGCGTCGCCGTCGCATCGAACCCGAGACAAGACGATCGATCGCGACGACACTGTCTGCGATGAGAGGGGAACGACAGATGACGAACTGGCAGCGCAGCGCGGCCTTGGTGAGTGCGGCCGCGGCGGTCACGATGATCGCCGGCTGCTCCACCGATGGAACCGCGACGAGTGAATCGTCGACGCAGTCCACAACGGCGCCGGTTGCCACCTCATCGAGCGCACCGGCGTCGGTCGACGTCGCCGCGCTGAACACGGGGAGTTATCCGACCAGTCCCCGCCCACCGTTCGGCGAAACCACCCACGACAACCTGCTGCAGGTCGAGGGCCAGCGGATGGCGCAGTACATCGTGGTGCCGTTCGAGGTGGACCAAGACCTCACGAACTCCGCGTTCCCGACGATGGTCATCACCGGCCGCAGCACGCTCCGACCGGTCCTGCCGGCCGAAGTGGTTGCGGTCCCGGCGAACAACAACCTCGTCGGCGGATTCGTCGCCGCGGCCACCACCCCCGGGGAGAACCTGCGGGACGGGCAGAAACGCTCCCTCAACAACATGGTGGTCCGCTATCTCACCCCGGCCGATGCGAAAGCCGCCGCACAGCAGATGGCCGCTGCTCTCGCGGCCTCGGAGAAGACGACGGTGTCCACGCTGCCGGGACTACCCGACACGCAGGTCGTCCGCGTCGACGCCGACGGCAAGAGCCGCATCGTCGCCTTCACGCCGCACAACAACTACGTGCTCTACCAGTGGTACGAGACCGGCGCCGGACAGAAGAGCAAGCTCGAGCCGACGGTGCGCTCGCTGATCACCCAGCAGTCCACGCTGATCGACCAGTTCCCCTACACCCCGACGAAAGCCGAATCGGCGGCCGGAAACCCGAATCCGACAAAGGTTCTCGTCGATCAGAACCACATCCTGATCTACGCGCTGCCCTACACCGACGAGCAACTGAAGAAGTCCGAGGGCACCGGGGCCCCGAGCGCCACCATCCGCGCGGTCTACGGACCGCGCGGCATGGCCCAGATCAGCGCCGACCCGCCCAACGACCTCCGGCTGCTCACCGATGTCGGTTCCACCGCCAACGCCGTCGAACGCTCAAATGTGTACCGCGCCAACACCGATGACGGTGCCGACACCATCGTCGACAGCCTCGCATCGTCGGCGCGCAACCGAGGGTTCAGCGAGATCGCCGATCCGCCCGGTCTCTCCCCCGCCACGTGCCTGTCCGACACCAGCGGCAGCACTCCGCGCGTCCTGTGCCTCGTGCAGGTGGGACGCTATGTGGGCGAGGTCAAGTCGACCAACCAGCAGGATGCCTACCAGCAGATCTCGGCGCAGTATGTGATCCTGACCAAGGCGGATCAGCGGGCGAACTGAGCTCCCGCCTAACCGATTTCGATCAGCAGGTCACCCGGGGCAACCTGGGTGACCGGGCCGATCGCGACCCGCGCGACCTTTCCGCCGACCGGTGCGGTGATCGTGGCCTCCATCTTCATCGCCTCGATGGTGCCGATCGCCGCACCCGCGACGATCTCGTCGCCGACACTCACGCTCAACGACACCACCCCGGCAAACGGTGCACCGATGTGATGCGGGTTGGACCGGTCCGCTTTCTCTGCGGCCTCGACCGCCGAGTCGATCGACCGGTCGCGCACCGCCACCGGACGCAACTGCCCGTTGAGGACGCACATCACGGTGCGCATGCCCTTCTCGTCGGGTTCGCTGATCGCCTCGAGTCCGATGAGCAGTTGCACGCCGGGTTCGAGCTGAACGCGGTGCTCCTCGCCGTAGCGCAGCCCGTAGAAGAACTGGTTGGCGCTCAAACTCGATGTGTCGCCGTAGTTTTCGTAGTGCTCCTCGAACTCCTTGCTCGGGCCAGGGAACAGCAGACGGTTCAGCGTCACCTGACGGTCCCGCCCGGAGGAGTCGAGGGCCTGCGAATCGGCGTCGGAGATCTCCTGCGTCGGAGCCGGCTCGGCACGTCCCTCCAGCGCCAGCGACCGCAGCGGTTCGGGCCAGCCACCGGCGGGATCGCCGAGTTCGCCGCGCAGGAACCCGATCACCGAATCCGGGATGTCGTACGACGACGGGTTCGCGGCGAACTCGTCGGCACTCACCCCGCGTCCGACCAACGCCAGCGCCAGGTCACCGACGACCTTCGACGACGGTGTCACCTTGATCAGCCGGCCCAGCATCCGGTCGGCCGCGGCATAGGACTCCTCGACCGCCTCGAACCGGTTACCAAGTCCGAGGGCGATGGCCTGCTGCCGCAGATTCGACAGCTGCCCGCCGGGAATCTCGTGGGTGTAGACGCGTCCGGTCGGAGCCGGAAGCCCGGACTCGAACGGCGAGTACACCTTTCGCAGCGCCTCCCAGTAGGGCTCGAGGTCGCACACGCTCTGCAGGTTGAGTCCGGTGTCGCGTTCGGTGTGCGCGGTCGCGGCGACGATCGCCGACAGCGGCGGCTGACTGGTGGTGCCCGCCAACGCCGCCGACGCGCCGTCGACCGCCGACGCACCGGCCTCCCACGCCGCCATCAGGGTGGCCAGCTGGCCGCCCGGGGTGTCGTGGGTGTGCACGTGCACCGGCAGCTCGAACTCCTTGACCAGTGCGGAGACCAGTTTGGTCGCCGCCGGTGCCCGCAGTAGTCCGGCCATGTCCTTGATCGCCAGCACATGCGCACCGGCGTCGACGATCTGCTCAGCCAGCCGCAGGTAGTAGTCGAGGGTGTAGAGATCCTCGGCCGGATCGGCGAGGTCGCCGGTGTAGCTCATCGCGACCTCGGCGACCGCGGTACCGGTCTCGCGGACCGCGTCGATCGCCGGACGCATCTGCTCGATGTTGTTGAGCGCGTCGAAGATTCGGAAGATGTCGATACCCACCTCGGTGGCCTCCGCGACGAACGCGGTGGTCACCTTGGTCGGGTACGGGGTGTAGCCGACGGTGTTGGCGCCGCGCAGCAACATCTGCAGACAGATGTTGGGCATCGCCTCCCGCAACTGCGCCAACCGGTCCCACGGGTCTTCCTTGAGGAACCGGAGCGCCACGTCATAGGTTGCGCCACCCCAACATTCGACGGACAGCAGCTGCGGGGTCAGGGCCGCCACGAAGGGCGCGACCGCCACCAACCCGCTGGTCCGCACCCGGGTGGCCAGCAACGACTGGTGCGCATCGCGGAAGGTGGTGTCGGTGACCCCGAGCGCTTTGCTGGCCCGCAGATCGGCGGCGAATCCTTCCGGGCCCAGCTTCAGCAGCCGCTGGCGTGACCCGTCGGCCGGATGGGCCAGCACCGACTTGTCGAGGGCGGGCAGCTTGTCGCGCGGGTAGACCGTCGTCGGGCGTTCGCCGTGCGGCTTGTTGACGGTGACGTCGGCCAGAAAGTTGAGGATCTTGGTGCCGCGGTCGGCGGAACTGCGGGAGGTCAGCAACCACGGCCGGTCCTCGATGAACGACGTGGTGACCTTGCCGGCGCGGAAATCCGGGTCGTCGAGCACCGCCTGCAGGAACGGGATGTTGGTGGCCACACCGCGAATGCGGAACTCCGCGACGGCGCGTCGGGCTCGCCGCACTGCGGTGGCGAAATCCCTTCCGCGACAAGTCAATTTGACGAGCATGGAGTCGAAGTGGCCGCTGATCTCGCCGCCGAGTACCGCGCCGCCGTCCAGTCGCACGCCCGCGCCGCCGGGGCTACGGTAGGCGGTGATCCGGCCGATGTCGGGCCGGAACTCGTTGGCCGGGTCCTCGGTGGTGATACGGCACTGCATCGCCGCGCCGCGGATCGTGATCTTGTCCTGCGTCAGACCCAGATCCGGCAGCGACTCACCGGATGCGATCCGCAGTTGCGAGCCCACCAGATCCACATCGGTGATCTCCTCGGTCACCGTGTGCTCCACCTGGATGCGCGGGTTCATCTCGATGAACACATAGCGTCCCTGCTCGTCGAGCAGGAACTCCACCGTGCCGGCGCAGGTGTAGCCGATGTGTTTGGCGAAGGCGACCGCGTCCGAACAGATCTTTTGCCGCAACTCTTCGGGCAGGTTGGGGGCCGGCGCCAGTTCGACGACCTTCTGGTGGCGTCGCTGCACCGAGCAGTCACGCTCGAACAGGTGGATCACGTTGCCGTGGGTGTCGGCGAGGATCTGCACCTCGATGTGGCGCGGGTTGACCACGGCCTGCTCGAGGAACACGGTCGCGTCACCGAATGCCGCATCGGCTTCGCGGGAGGCCGCGCCGATCGCCTCGCGCAGATCGTCGATGGTCTCGACCCGACGCATGCCGCGGCCGCCGCCACCGGCGACCGCTTTCACGAACACCGGGAACTGCATCGTCTCGGCCGCGGTCATCAGCTCGTCGATGTCGGCCGACGGCTCCGACGACGCGAGTACCGGCAGGCCGGCCGCCTTCGCCGCGGCGGTGGCGGTCGCCTTGTTGCCGGTCAGCTCCAGCACGTCGGCCGACGGACCGACGAAAGTGATGTCGTGTTCGGCGCACGCCGCCGCGAGGCCCTGGTTCTCCGACAGGAAGCCATAACCGGGATAGATCGCGTCCGCACCGCAGCGGATGGCCGCGCCGACGACCTCGTCGACCGACAGGTAGGCGCGGACGGGCTGACCGGGGTTGCCGATCTGATAGGACTCGTCGGCTTTGAGGCGGTGCACCGAATTGCGGTCCTCGTAGGGGAAGATCGCGACGGTGCGCGCACCCAGCTCGTAGGCCGCACGGAACGCGCGGATGGCGATCTCACCGCGGTTGGCCACCAACACCTTGTCGAACATGTTCGGACTCCTCATCGTTCGGCACTCACGATCGGCACGGCCCCCCAGCTGTGGGAAATGGTACGTGGCTGCGCCAGGGTCCGGTGAGGCGGATCACCACTGCAGCTGCCGCTGCGGCGGACCCGAGTATTCGCTCAGCGGTCGGATCAAGGCGTTGGAGGCCGCCTGTTCCATGATGTGCGCCGTCCAGCCGGTGATCCGGCTCATGACGAAAATCGGTGTGAACGAACCGATGTCGAATCCCATGAGGTGATAGGCGGGGCCCGTGGGGAAGTCGAGGTTCGGCTTGATTCCGGTGCGCTCAGCCATTATCTGCTCCAGCTCCGCGTAGATCTGCAGCCATCGGGTGTCCCCGACATGGCGGGAGATCTCGGTCAGCGCGTCCTTCATCGTCGGCACCCGCGAGTCGCCGTTCTTGTAGACCCGGTGACCGAAACCCATCACCTTGTCCTTGGCGTCGAGCTTGGCGTTCAACCAGTCCCGTGCGCGTTCGGGTCGGTCGATCTCGATCATGTCGTACATGACGGCCTCGTTGGCCCCGCCGTGCAGCGAGCCCTTGAGCGCACCGATGGCCGCGGTGACCGCGCTGTAGATATCGGACTGTGTCGAGGTGACGACCCGAGCGGTGAAGGTCGATGCGTTGAAGCTGTGCTCGGCATAGAGCACCATCGATTTCTCGAAGGCGCGCACGATGATCGGGTCCGGCACCTCCCCGAAGCACATGGCCAGGAAGTTCTCCGCGTAGCCAAGTCCGTGATGCGGCGCAATCGGATCGAGACCGCGCCGGCGGCGCATGTCGGCGGCGACGATCGTCGGCACCACGGCGAGCATGCGCAGCGACTTCTCGTAGTTGGCTTCCGGCGTCGCCAGGTCCTCGTCGGGGTCCTCGGTGCCCAGATAGCTGATCGCGGTCCGGACCACATCCATTGGGTGGCAGTTCTCCGGAATGCGTTGCAGCACGGACTGAGTCGACCGATCGATCCGTCGGTTGGCGCGCTCGCGCTGGGTGAACAGTGCGAGTTCCCCGTCGGTCGGCAGTTCGCCGTGCCACAGGAGGTAGGCGACCTGCTCGAAACTGCAGTGCGCGGCCAGGTCCTGCACCGCGTAGCCGCGGTAGGTCAGTGAGTTGGTCTCGGGCACGACCTTGGAGATCGCGGTGGTGTCGACGACGACACCGGCGAGACCCTTGTGAATGGTGGGCGGGGCCGCAGTGGTCATTGCCGAACTCCTTCGAGAGAAAAGTTGAACAGGGAGGTGTCGAAATCGTTGTAATCGGCGTAGCGCAGCAGCTCGTACAGCCTGCTCCGGTGTTGCATGTCGTCGAGAAGACCGGTTTGCGTTCCCTCCAAAGCGATTTCACGCAATCCGCGCTCCACCGCACCCATCGCGATCCGCAGCGTGGTCACCGGGTAGATGACCGCGTTGTAGCCGACGTCGGTGAGTTGGGAAACGGTGAGCAGATCCGACTTGCCGAACTCGGTCATGTTGGCCAGCAGTGGCACGTCGACCGCCTTGCGGAACTGCTCGAACTCACCGAGATCACGGAGCGCCTCGGTGAAGATCAGATCGGCGCCCGCATCGACGTAGGCCTTGGCCCGTTCGATCGCGGCGTCGATACCTTCGATCGCGCGGGCATCGGTGCGCGCGCAGATGACGAAGTTCTCGTCACGGCGGGCAGACACCGCCGCCCGCAGTCGCTTGAGCATCTCGTCGGTGGGTACGACGTCCTTGCCGTCGAGATGTCCGCAGCGCTTCGGGTTGACCTGGTCTTCGAGGTGGCATCCCGCGAGGCCGGCATCCTCGAGTGCGGCGACCGTCCGGGCGGCGCTCATCGGCTCACCGAATCCGGTGTCAGCGTCGATGAGCGTCGGCAGGTCGGTGGCCCGCGCGATGGCGCTGCCGCGGACGGCGACCTCGGACAGCGTGGTCAGCCCGATGTCGGGCAGACCGAGGTCGGCCGAGAGCACCGCGCCGGAGACGTAGACGCCCTCGAATCCGACGTCGGCGATCAGTTTCGCGACGAGCGGCGAGAAGGCACCGGGCCACCGCTGCAGGGTGCCGGAGGAGAGACCGGCGCGCAGTGCGCGGCGCTTCTCGCTGTCGGTGACGTCAGAAGAGAACAGCGACATCAGAAGATCCCCTTCGGGGTGCTGGGCGCCTTGTCGAGAACCACGGGCAGCACCAGTGTGTTGAGCGCGTCGAGACCATCGGCCGGGATGTCGGCCAATTGGGCTGCCGCAGTGAGGAACCGATCCTGCTCGGCCGCGTCGACCACACCGTCGGCCATCGACCGGAACTTGCCGACGTACTGATCGCGGGCGAACGGACGAGCACCCAGCGGATGGGCGTCGGCGACGGCCAGCTCGTCGGTGATGACCTCGCCGTTGCGCAGGGTGATGACCGCCTTGGCGCCGAAAGCCTTCTCCGCCGGATCGGTGGAGTGATAGCGACGGGTCCACTCCGGGTCCTCGACGGTGGAGATCTTGCGCCACAGTTCGACGGTGTCGGGCCGGTTGGCGCGCTCGGGGGCGTAGGACTTCTCGTGATCCCACGTACCGTCCTGCAGTGCGACGGCGAAGATGTACATCACCGAGTGGTCGAGGGTCTCGCGGCTGGCCGACGGATCGAACTTCTGCGGGTCGCCGGAGCCGGTGCCGATCACCACGTGGGTGTGATGGCTGGTGTGCAGCACGATCGACTCGATGTCGTCGAAGTTGCTGATCTTGTCGCGCATGCGGCGGGCCAGGTCGATCGGGGCCTGGCTCTGATACTCGGCGGAGTGCTCCTTGGTGTAACTGTCGAGAATGGCGCGCTTGGCCTCGCCGGGGCCGGGCAACGGAATGGTGTATTCGGCGTCCGGGCCGCTGAGCATCCAGGCGATGAAACCGTCTTCACCCTCCCAGATCGGCGCCGGGGCCCCCTCGCCGCGCATCGCGCGGTCGACGGCCTCGATGGCGATCTTCCCGGCGTGGGCCGGCGCGTAGGCCTTCCAGCTCGAGATGAGGCCCTTGCGCGACTGGCGGGTCGCGGTGGTGAGGTGCAGTGCCTGACCGATGGCCTGATAGATGGTCTCGGTGTCGAGGCCGAGCATGGTGCCCAGTCCGACGGCGACCGACGGGCCCAGGTGTGCGACGTGGTCGATCTTGTGCTCGTGCAGGCACATTCCGCGAACCAGGTCGATCTGGACCTCGTAGGCGGTGGCCAGACCACGGATCAACGACTGGCCGTCGGCACCGACGTGCTGGCCGACCGCGACGAGAGCGGGGATGTTGTCACCCGGGTGCGAGTATTCGGCGGCGAGGAAGGTGTCGTGGAAGTCGAGTTCGCGGACTGCGACGCCGTTGGCCCAGGCGGCCCATTCCGGCGAGAAGCGTCCCTCGATGCCGAAGACGGTCGAGCCAGGTTGTACGGGACGGGCCTGTGCCTGCCGACGGGCGGTGGTGACGGGTCGACGGATCACCGACGCGGCGCTCACGGCAGCATTGTCGATGATCCGGTTGATGATCATTTCCTGCGTGTCGGCGGGCACCTCGACAGGGTCGGCAGCCATCTCGGCGATCTTCTGGGCGAGATGTTCGGACTGCGGGAAATCTTCGGAACTGCGGTGGGTTCGTACGGTGTGGTTGATCATGTTCGCACCGTACGCACATCGAGAATGTGCTGAAAAGACCTGGCTAATGCGTATTTTTGCGGATTGCGCGGGACAGATTTGCGAACGTTGTGAACACGGAGTGGAGTACGGTGCTCCCATGGCGCGGATGTTCGTGGGTGCACGATTACGACGACTCCGGGATGACCGCGGCCTGTCTCAGGCCGCGCTGGCCCGACGAATCGACCTGTCGACGAGCTACGTCAACCAGCTCGAGAACGATCAACGCCCGATCACCGTGCCGGTACTGCTGAGCCTGACCCGCGAGTTCGATCTCGACGCCGACTATTTCGCCACCGACGGCGACGCGAGGCTCGTCGCCGACCTCGCCGATGTGCTTGCGGCGCAGCCGGATACCCCGCCCGTCAGCCGCGCGGAGATCGCCGAGCTGGTATCCCGAATGCCGGCCGTCGGCGCCACGCTGGTCAACCTGCACCGCCGACTGGCCGCGAGCGACGCCGAACTCGAGACGTATCGGGCGCAGGCCACCGGCGACCCCGCTCGCCCGACCGCCACCCCGATGCCGTTCGAGGAGGTGCGCGATTTCTTCTACGATCGACGCAATCACATCGAGGCCCTGGACGCGGCCGCCGAACAGATCTTCGCCGACAACAACCTGTCGATCGGCGGACTGGACCTGCAGCTGGCCGAACTCTTGCGCCGCGACCACGGACTTCGGGTGGAGATCACCCACGACACCGACGCACTCGCACGTAGCCGGACGCCGAAGCGGCGCTACAACCCTACTGAGGCGACGATTCACCTCGCGGGCCGCCTCACCGCCGGGCAACGTGCATTCCAGCTCGCCACCCAACTCGCACTGCTCACCCAAGCCGACGTCATCAACCAGATCGTGGCCGAAGCCGCCGATCTGAGCGACGAGTCGGTGCCCGTCGCGCGGATCGGGCTGGCCAACTACTTCGCGGGCGCACTGTTGCTGCCCTACGAGATCTTCCGTCGAGCGGCCGAGGCCGCCCAGTACGACATCGAGGTGCTCAGCATCGGCTTCGAGGTGGGCTTCGAGACCATTTGCCATCGCCTGTCCACGCTGCAACGCTCGAGCAACCGCGGCATCCCGTTCATCTTCGTCCGCGTCGATCGGGCGGGAAACATCTCGAAACGACAATCCGCCACCGCATTTCACTTCTCCCGGGTTGGCGGCAGCTGCCCACTCTGGGTGGTGCACGACGCATTCGCGACCCCGGGTCGCATCGCCACGCAGGTGTCATCGATGCCGGATGGCCGATCATATTTTTGGCTCGCCCGTACCACTTCTGAACAGGACGGCTACCTGTCCCCGCACAAGAGTTTTGCCATCGGCCTGGGCTGCGACATCGCCCACGCCGACCGTCTCATCTACTCGACCGGAGTCAACCTCGCCGACCCGCGCACCATCGTGCCGATCGGCGCCGGCTGCAAGGTCTGCGACCGCCCGGCCTGCCCGCAGCGCGCCTTCCCCCAGATCGGTCGCCCCATCCACATCGACGACACCGTCAGCGACACCATTCCCTACCGCCCCGCCCCCACCGCTCCCTGAGCGTCCTTCCCTCTCCCTGAGTCGCCTACCGCTCGCGCTCCCCGAGCCCCTTCCGCTCCCCGCTCCCCGAACCGCGACCCCTTCCGCCCCGAGCCCTCCTTCCGCTCCCTGAGCAGCCCGCGAGGCGCCAGCCGAGCGAGCGTGTCGAAGGGTCTTCGCGCGACCGAACAGAATTGTCAGACCCCCGAGGTATGTTCTTGGTAGCAGGAAGAAGACAACGAACGAAGCGCCGCGACCCCGGGTTTGAGGGGTTGCATCAGAGATGAATGTGGGTGTCCTGCAGCCATGTCCGCATCTCTGAAAGGTCGCGCGCGTGTCTTCGACAGTCGACTCACCCCAGACGCCCGTGTGGCGTGGGTTGCCGGCTGCCTTCCTCGGCGGCATCGACCCGGCCGACGCCGATGAGGCACCTATCAACGACCTCCTGCTCGGGATGACCGATCTGGATCGCGGCCACTCCTACCTCGCCTACTGCGACTACCGGACGGCCCAGGTCGTCTACGACCGCTTCGTCGCCGCGCGGGAGGACACCGACGGCTTCGTGGTCGACGGTTTCGCCGACGCGGCGACGCGGATCGCGCAGACGCGGGCGATGACCCGTCACCAGGCCGAAGTGCTGTTGAACGAAGCTGTCGTGCTGCGCGACCGACTGCCCGAGGTGTTCGAGTGCCTCGGCGACGGGGTGATCTCTCAGCGCCAAGCTCAGCAGATCATCGTCGACACCGATCTCATCGACGGCCAGTCCTATGCTCCCGAGGTCGATGCGGAGATCGCTCGACGGTTGCGGAAGGGCACGTTTTCCACCAAGGCCCTGCGGAACATGGTGGACCGCATCATCTTCCGCCACGATCCGGATGCGGTGCGCGAACGCCGCAAGGACGCCATCGACAAACGGGGCGTCTGGGTCGAGAACCGCAGGGACGGCACCGCAGAACTCACCGCGGTGATGTCGGCGGAGAACGCGCGCATCGCCTACGCGCATATCGACTCTCTCGCCGATCGGGTGTGTGCGCATGATGGTCGCACCAAGAACCAGCGCCGCTCGGATGCCGAGTTCGCGCTACTGACCGGCAGCGACTTCGCCTGTGAATGCGGCCGCGACGACTGCACGGTCACCGCGTTGACCCTCGACGATGTCACCGGCGACAACGTCGATGACCCACCGTCGAAGGCTCTGGTGCAGGTGCAACCGAAGTTCGTCATCCACGTGGTCTGCGATGAGGCCACCCTCGAGGGCCGGGCCAACAATCCCGGCTACCTCGACGGTCACGGGGTCATCGACGACGAACACGTCCGCGAGCTCGCCGCCCGCCCGGACGCGCGGATCGCACCACTGATCCCGCCGGGCACCCCGATCAACCCGGACGGCACTGTCACGCTGCTCGGGTCACTGGCGTCGGACCCGTACCGGCCGACCACCTCACTGGATGCGTTCATCCGCATCCGCCACGGCGTATGCAGTGAGCCCGGGTGCACGAAGAGTGCGTGGGAGTGCGATGCCGAGCATGTGGAGGAGTTCGACCACGACAACCCCAGCGCCGGCGGACAAACGACGTCGGAGAACATGAATCCGAAGTGCCGGCCGTGGCATTTGTTGAAGACGTTCTCGGGCTGGCTCGACGATCAGTGGCGCGATGACGATGGCCAATTACGCACGGAGACAGTCACTCCCGAGGGCCTCATCATCCCGGGTGAGGCCGAGACCATGGAGGAACTCTTCCCCGGGCTGCGCCGCATCCGCTACACCGCCCCACCCCAGGCCCCACCGGCCTCCGACGCCCCGAATCAGGAACGCCCGACCCGCACCCGCAGTCGGACGGCGAACAAACATGCCCGACGCCGGGCGGAGAGGAATCGGAACAGGAAGCGACACAACGAAGGACCCGAGGCGCCGTTCTAACCTCGCCGGCGAGATCACCATGGCAAGTGCGCCCATGCGCGACTCTGGGTCCACACAACGCGGCGATTGCACTAGGGTCCTTCAGCGTTTCAGCGTCGGGCGTATCGGTTTCGTGGGATTTCGATCTCGAAGAAGGACTCGCCGACCACGGCGACTTGGCGATGGATCTAACAGACGTGCTTGTTGCGCTCGGCGAGGTCGCACAGGAGAACCAGCGAGGAATTGTGTTGCTGGTTGACGAAGTACAGTTTCTCCGAAAGTCCCAATGAGAAGCCCTCATTGCCGCAATCACAAAACGGTCCAACGAAAGCTTCCGGTGACGTTCGTCGGGGCAGACCTACCTCAGATCGCCGAGCTCGCCGGAGACGCGAAGTCGTACGCTGAACGGCTCTTCACGTTTCCAACCATCGGATCACTCACTCCCGATCAGGCCCGAGCGGCATTAGCCGGCCCAGCATCCCAGGAAGATGCGCACTACCAACCAGATGCATTGGACCGCAGTATTCAGATCACGCAGTGCTACCCGTACTTCCTCCAAGAGCTCGGCTATCAAGCCGTGGGAAGTCTCCTACGGAGACACAATCACTCGCGACGATATCGACGTCGCACAGGAAGCTTACGAAGCAAAGCTGGACACTTCGTACTTCCGCGTTCGACTCGATCGCGCTACACCTCTGCAGACCGCGTACATGCGCGCAATGGCTGAAATGGGACCTGAGCCACAAAAGGCGGGCGATGTTGCTCGTTTGATGAGCCGCGAGTCAACCCAACTCGCCCCCACTCGAGCCGAACTGATCGATATGGGTTGACCTATCTGTTCCTGAGATCCGACGCCGGAACAAGCGCCGGTCACGGCAGCGCCGTTCTGACCACCCACCCGAACGCCCGTTCGGGTGTCGGATCTGCGTGGGTTACCGTGTTCAGCGGAGGTGGATGTCGGTGAGCGCGCTCGATGGGTCGGAGACGACGACGCCTGACCGGTCCCCCGACAACACTCCACCCGAACACCATCCCCGACTCGCGGTCACTGTGCTGTGCGCAGCAGGCATCGTCGTCGCGCTGATGCAGACCATCATCGTGCCGCTCATCCCGAGCCTGCCGACGCTGCTGAACGCCGAGCCGAGCAACACGTCGTGGGCGCTCACGATCACGCTGCTCACCGGCGCCGTCATCACACCGATCGGCGGCCGGCTCGGCGACATGTACGGCAAGCGCCGCATGTTGATCGCCAGCATGGGTGCGGTCACGATCGGCTCGATCGTATGCGCACTGTCGACGGCACTCGTGCCGTTCCTCATCGGCCGTGGCCTGCAGGGACTCGGGTTCGGCACCATCGCCCTGGGCATCAGCGTGATGCGCGACATCGTGCCGCCTCGACACCTTGGCGCATCGGTGGGCACCATGAGCGCGTCGCTCGGTGTGGGTGGCGCACTGGGCCTACCGTTCTCCGCGGCCATCGCCCAACACCTCAGTTGGCATGCACTGTTCTGGGCCTGCGCGGTCGCGGCCGTCGCCGGTGGCATCGGCATCCGACTGACCGTCCCGGAGAGTCGGGCGCCCAGCGGCGGACGTTTCGACATCCTCGGCGCGATCGGGCTGACGACGATTCTCGTGTGTCTACTGTTGCCGCTCTCCAAAGGCGCGCAATGGGGTTGGGCCGCGCCGCTGACTCTGGGTCTGTTCGCCGCGTTCGTCGTCGTGGCGCTCGCGTGGTGGTTCCTCGAACGACGACTCGCCACCCCGCTGATCGACACCCGCTTGGCGATCGAGCGGCCGGTACTGCTCACCAACATCGCGTCGATCGCCGTCGGATTCGCGTTCTACTCGATGCAACTCATCCCGATCCAGTTGCTCATGGCACCGACCGCATCGCCGAACGGGCTCGGTTTCGACATGCTCACCGCCAGTCTCGTCCTCACCCCGAGCGGACTGGTGATGTTCGTGTGCTCCAACCTCAGCGCCCGACTCACCGCGCGCTTCGGACCTCGCGTCTCGCTGGCCGTCGGTGCGGTGATCCTGGGTATCGGCTACACCGTCTTCATCGTCGCGATGGCCGGACCGTGGCCGATGACCTGGTGGCTGATGGTGATCCTGGCGTCCCTCATCGGAGCCGGACTGGGTGTTGCCTACTCGGCGATGCCCGCGCTGATCATGCGGGCAGTCCGGGTGGAACAGACCGGCGAGGCCAACGGCGTGAACGCGCTGATGCGTGTCGTCGGCACCTCCACCTCGGCAGCGGTGGTCGGCATGATCCTGACCGCGTCGATGATGAGCGGCACCACCTCTGACGGCAGCACCTTCACCGTTCCCACGACGAGCGGTTATCTCTGGGCATCTGGCATATCCCTCGGAGCATGCGTGGTGGCAGCCGTCCTTGCGATGGCGATTCCCGCGACACAACCTATCCGGGTCGACCAAACCACTCGACTATGATATATCAATTATGAACTGATACATCAGATGTGAGGAGTTCGCGTCATGCCACAGTTACGTCCCCGCCGGTCTACCCTCGCGGTTCCGGGGTCCAGTCAGAAGATGATCGACAAGGCGCGCGGACTCGCACCCGACGCCCTCTTCCTGGACCTCGAAGACGCGTGCGCACCAGCGGCAAAAGATCAGGGACGCAAGTTGATCGTCGACGCCCTCAACGAAGGCGGCTTCGGCGACATCGTCCGTGTCGTTCGCATCAACGACTGGACCACCCCGTGGACTCATCGCGATGTCATCGATGTGGTCGGTGGCGCCGGCGCACACGTGGACTGCCTCATGCTCCCCAAGGTCCAGAGCACGGCCCAGGTGCAGGCGCTGGACATGCTCGTCACCCAGGTCGAGAAGTCCGAAGGTCTCGAGGTGGGACGGATCGGCTTCGAGATCCAGATCGAGAACGCCCAGGGACTGCTCGCCATCGAGTCGATTGCGGCGGCGAGCCCACGGACCGAGACGCTGGTCTTCGGCCCGGCGGACTTCATGGCGTCGATCCAGATGAAGTCCTTGGTGGTCGGGGAACAGCCCGAGGGTTACGACGTGGGCGACGCGTACCACCACATCCTGATGACGATTCTGCTCACCGCACGGAGTCATGATCTCCAGGCCATCGACGGCCCCTACCTCGCAATCAAGGATCTCGACGGCCTCCGGCGGGTCGCACAGCGTTCGGCGGCACTGGGATTCGACGGCAAATGGGCGCTGCACCCGACCCAGATCGACGAACTGAACGACATCTTCTCTCCTCGCCAGGACGACTATGACCACGCCGAGGACATACTCGACGCGTACGCCTGGCACACCTCGTCGGAGGGTGGGGCGCGAGGCGCGGCGATGCTGGGCGACGAGATGATCGACGAGGCCTCACGGAAGATGGCGCTGGTCGTCTCGGCCAAGGGTCGCGCGGCCGGGATGAGCCGTACGCGTACCTGGCAACCGCCGTCGTGAGGTGATGATCGGAATGTCAGATCACCCCAGTCGCACAACGCATTCCGCAGACCCGGCAGCACCCGAGCAGTTCATGTCCGCATTCCGCGGCCATCCCGGCGGGGTGGCCGTCGTGACGGCCGACGCGGGCAGCGGTCCGGTCGCGATGACGGTCACGTCGGTGTCGTCGACCTCGGTCGACCCCCCGGTGATGATGTTCTCGGTATCGGATCAGTCGTCGAGCGCACCGACGCTGCGAGCGGCGCAGACGGTCGTCGTCCATCTGCTCGACGACACCGACCTCGACGTCGCGAAGCTGGCGGCGACCAGCGGTATCGATCGGTTCGCCGACACGTCGCTCTGGTCCCGACTGCCGGGTGGGGAGCCGTATTTTCACCGAACGCGTACGTGGATCCGCGGCGCTGTGACCGCGCGCGCCCAGGCCGGCGCGGCGACGGTGCTGGTGGTGCGGGCGCTCGACATGTCGTCCGCGCCGAGCGGCGTGGTAGACGACCGACGCCCGCTCGTCTACCACGCACGTTCCTGGCACGCCCTGACCGAGTCCTCATGCATCGAATGAGGCAGCGCTGCTTCAGTTCTCGGTCAGCTCCCGGTCACGTAGGTGCTTCACCAGCAACTGCGCCGCGGCGTCGAAGTGACCCTCACTGACCTGACGGGCGGTCGCGCCATCCCCGTGGGCCAATGCCGTCACGAGTTCGTCGTGCTCATCAAGGGAGCACGGCACCTGCTCGGGGAACAGATCGAAGAAGCGACGCGGAATCATCCGGCCCGCGTCCGCGAGCATGCCCTCAAGGCGAGGTGAGCCTGCGGCCTTGTTGATCTCGCGATGGAACTGCCAGTTGAGTGTGGCGATATCGTCGCCGACCTCCGTGGCGATCCGGATCTCGCGATGCAGCTCACGCACTCGCAACAGCTGTCGCGGCTCGATCCGCGCCGCAGCCCACTGCGCGGCGACTCCGGACAACGCGGCCATCAACGTGAAGTTCTCGATGGTCGACTCGGCAGACACACCGATAACCGTGACCCCACTGCGCTGCGCCACCCGGACCAGCCCGTCCTGCGCGAGCGTCAGGCACGCCTCGCGGACCGGTGTACGACTGGTCCCGAATTCGCGCGCGCATTCGTCGAGGTCGATCCGCACCCCCGCGGCCAACTCGCCGGCCAGAATCCGTTCCCTCAACACGTCACCGACCCGCTCCCGTTCGGTCCGGCGGCCCGCGTGTTCGTCGACCACTTCGCCCACCAACCACGGTCCGTGATCGACCTCAGCCACCTGTTACCTCGCGCATCCTCGCCCTCCATCCGGTGATCGCTGTGCCACAACACTTTCAGTGCATCCTAGCGGCCGCCAGATCTTGACTCACCATCGATTCTCGACTAAATATATCAATTACCAACTGATATATTGATGAATCGGAGACCTTCATGTCCGACGCTCGACGAACTGATCAACTGACCCTGGTGGCTTTCATGCAGGCGTCCAATGTGTCCGTGTACTCGGGGTCCTGGCGCTACCCGAGCAATACCTCCGACTACCTCGATCTTCGCTACTACCAACGGATTGCGCGGGTTCTCGAGGAGGGCCGCTTCGACCTGATGTTCTTCGACGATCGACTCGCCATGCCGGCCATCTACGGCGATTCGGCCGACGAGGCGGTGCGCTACGGCGCCCGGCCCATCAAACTCGACCTGACCGCGATCCTGGGCGCTGCAGCCGCCGCCACCGAGCATCTCGGACTGGGTGCGACCTATTCGACCACCTATTACGAACCGTTCCACGTGGCGCGCACCTTCGCCACCCTCGATCACCTCAGCGGCGGACGCGCCGCGTGGAACGTCGTCACCTCGGTCAACGACGCCGAGGCACGCAACTTCGGCGTCGATCAACACACCGAACACGATCGGCGCTACGACCGCGCCGAAGAGTTCATCGAGGTCGTCGAGCACCTCTGGGACTCGTGGGAGGACGACGCCATCGTCGCCGATCGGGAGTCGGGGGTCTTCGCCGAACCCGACAAGGTGCATGAACTCAATCATCGCGGCGAGTTCTTCTCGGTGCGTGGACCCTTGACCGTGCCCCGCACCCCGCAGGGGCGGCCGGTGATCATCCAGGCCGGCCAGTCCGGCCGAGGGCGCGACTTTGCCGGGAAATGGGCCGATCTCATCTTCACCGGCGACCCGAGCCAGGCCGTGGCGGCCGAACACTACGCGCAGCAGAAGGAGATCATCCGGGCGGCCGGTCGCGATGGCGACCAGGTCAAGATCCTGCCGATGGTCTACGTCATCGTCGGCGAGACCGAGGCTATCGCCCGGGAGAAGGAGTCGGTCTTCCTCAACGAACTGGTGCATCCCAACGCGTCTCTGGCGCTGCTCTCGGAAGTCACCAACCACGACTTCTCCGGCTACACCCTCGACGATGTCGTGACCGACGAGTTGGTCGACTCGATCTCCGGCATCCGCGGTCTCGTCCAGGGAGTCAAACGCCACATCGGCGATCAGCCGCTGACCCTGCGTGTGCTGGCCAATCATCGCGCCACCCTGCTGCAGGGACCCCGATTCGTGGGTACCGGACGCCAGATCGCCGACCAGATGGACGACTGGTTCCAGTCCCGCTCGTGTGACGGATTCGTCGTTGCCGCAACACATTTCCCCGGCGCATTCGAGGACTTCACCCGCCTCGTCGTACCCGAGCTGCAGAGCCGAGGACTCATGCGCACCGAGTACACCGGCGCCACCCTGCGCGAGAATCTCGGCCTCGCGCGACCGGCAAACGTCTTCGCCGAACGCGGCGAGGTGGTCGGTGTCTGACGCGACCGACCACGACTCCCCGCCCCGCAGCACCATGCTCAGCGGCGTCCGCGTCCTGGACATGGCGACGCTGGCCGCGGCTCCCCTGGCCGCGACCTACCTCGGCGAGTTCGGCGCGGACGTGATCAAGGTGGAGCAACCCCAGGGTGGTGATGCCATCCGCGGGTGGGGTGTCCAGCGCGACGGAGTCGGATTGATGTGGAAAAGCCTGGGCCGCAACAAGCGTTCGGTCACCGTCGATCTACGCACCACCGACGGACAGCAGCTGGTACGCGACCTCGCCGCCCGCTGCGACGTCGTCATCGCCAACACCCGTCCGCAGACGCTGCGCACCTGGGGCCTGGACTACGCGAGTCTGGCCGCCGACCATCCGCAACTGGTGATGCTGCACGTCACCGGATACGGATTGAGCGGCCCCAAGAGCGATCGACCCGGATTCGGCACCCTCGGCGAGGCGATGAGCGGTTTCGCCCATCTCACCGGCGAAGCAGACAGGCCACCGACGCTGCCGCCCTTCATGCTGGCCGACGGTGTCGCGTCACTCAACGCCGCGTACGCGATCATGATGGCCCTCTACCACCGCGACGTGCACGGCGGTGGCGGTCAGCTCATCGACATCAATCTCGTGGACCCCTTGGCGCGGCTTCTCGAGCAGTCGCTGCTGACCTACGACCAGACCGGGACCATTCCGCACCGCTCCGGCAACCGATGGGATATCTCCGCCCCGCGCAACACCTATCGGACCAAGGACGATCGATGGCTCGCGTTGTCGGCCAGCGCGCCGAGCATTGCGCAGCGCGTGTTCCGCGCGATCGGACGCGACGACCTGGCCACCGATCCCGACTTCGCCGATGCACAACGCCGACTCGGACGAGCCCGCGAGGTCGACTCGATCGTCGCCGACTGGGTCTCGCAGCAGACACTCGCCGAGGCGATGCGCGTCTTCGAACTCGGAGAGATCGCCGCCGCCCCGGTGTACGACGTCAGCGACCTGATCGATGACGAGCAGATGGCCGCACGCGGCGTGTTCGTTCGCATCGACGACGACGAACTGCAGAGCATGCTCGTCCAGGCGCCGGTCCCCCGCTTCTCACAGCACACCGGAATCGTCGACGCCCTCGGCCCGACACTCGGGCAGCACACCGACGAAATCCTCGGCGAGGTCCTCGACCTCGCCCCGGCCCGCATCGCCGAACTGCGCGCCAACCGGGTCATCTGACACCCCACATCCACAGGAGCACAAGTGATCACCCCACGCACACCGATCCGTCGTCGATCCGAGCTCGCCACCCCGGCCACCAACGAGCACATGTTCGCCAAGGCTGCGGCATCCGACGCCGACCTGGTCTTCCTCGACCTCGAAGACGCCGTCGCCCCGGCCCACCGCGAAGCCGCTCGCACGACCGCGGTCACCGCACTCACCGACTTCGACTGGGGCACAACCGCGAGAGCCGTCCGCATCAACGGCATCGACACCCACTGGGCCTACGGCGACATCATCGAAGTGGTCACCGGCGCACGAGACACACTCGACACGATCATCATCCCGAAGGTCACCGCAGCCCGCGACGTCTGGTGGGTCGACGTACTGCTCGGGCAACTCGAGAAATCGATCGGCCTCACCCGGCAGATCCGACTCGAAGTGCTCATCGAGGACGTCGCCGGTGTCGCCCACGCCGAAGAGATCGCCACCGCCAGCCCCCGATTGGATGCACTGATCTTCGGCGCCGGTGACCTGAGCGTCTCCCAGCATGCCCGCGTCGACACCAACTTCACTCCCCGCGACTTCTATCCGGGAGACTTCTGGCACTACGCACGCATGACCGTCCTGACCGCCGCACGGGTCGCCGGGGTGCTGGCAATCGACGCACCGTACCCCGACTTCGCCGACCGCGACGGCTACTTAGAGGCCGCCCGGAACGCCGCCGCTCTCGGATTCGACGGCAAGTGGGCCATCCACCCCACACAGATCGATCTGGCCAACTCGGTGTACTCCCCGACCCCCGAAGAGATCGATCGGGCCCGTCGCAATATCGAGGCATACCGCGACGCCGAGGCGCGCGGGTTCGGCGCCACCAGCGTCGATGGTCAACTGGTCGACGCCGCCCACATCAAACTCGCGGAGGCCGTACTCGCCCAGGTGGACGGCGACACCCCCGACCGCGCCTGCCCACCTGTCCGAAACGACAGGTAGTCCACTCACCCCTAAGCCTGAACATATGTGTATGTGAACAGGTAATCTTGTGTGGAGTGTGATCTGTCCAACATGGTTGAGGGGCATCACGATCAATTCACCTCGCAAGGGAGTTTGACCACATGGCCATCGAGCTCAACCAGATCTGGGACTTCCCGATCAAGGACTTCCACCCGTTCCCCAACGCCAAGATCGGTGTCGGCGCCCACGACATGCTCGGCGTCGAGGCCAAGAATCTCGGCATGACCCGCGTCCTGCTCATGACCACCGGCCTGCGCGGCTCGGGCATCATCGAGGAACTCAAGGGCAAGATCGAATACCAGGGTGTCGACGTCGTCCTCTACGACAAGGTGGAGTCCAACCCCAAGGACTACAACTGCATGGACGCCGCCGCGCTGTACCAGTCCGAGAAGTGCGACGGCATCATCTCCGTCGGCGGCGGCTCGAGCCACGACGCCGCCAAGGGCGCCCGTATGGTGATCGCGCACGACGGCCGAAACATCAACGAGTTCGAGGGCTTCTCCAAGGCCACCAACAAGGAGAACCCCAAGCACATCGCGGTGTCGACGACGGCCGGCACCGGCTCGGAGACCTCGTGGGCCTACGTCATCACCGACACCTCGGACATGAACAAGCCGCACAAGTGGGTGGCCTTCGACGACACCTGCCTCGTCGACCTGGCGATGGACGACCCGCTGCTGTACTACAGCTGCCCCGAGCACTTCACCGCGTTCTGCGGCTTCGACGTCCTGGCGCACGCGAGTGAACCGTACGTGTCGCGGCTGGACTTCGCGCCGTCGCTGGGCAACGCCAAGTACTCGATCGAGCTCATCCGCGATCACCTGCGCACCGCCGTGTACGAGCCCCGCAACCTCGAGGCCCGCACCGGCATGATGCACGCGCAATACATTGCGGCACAGGCGTTCAACTCCGGCGGCCTGGGCCTGATCCACTCACTGTCGCACGCGGTGAGCGCCTTCTACGACAGCCACCACGGCCTCAACAACGCGATCGCCCTGCCGCGCGTGTGGGAGTACAACCTGCCCTCGCGGTACGAGCGCTACGCCGACATCGCCCGACTACTGGGTGTCGACACGTCCAAGATGACCACCGTGCAGGCGGCCGACGCCGCGGTCGAGGAAGCCATCCGGCTGTCCAAGGACCTCGGCATCCCGGACAACTTCGGGCAGGTCAGCGTCACGAGCTACGACAAGAACCGGATGAACACCGGCAAGTACGAGGGCCGCGGCGAGACCATGGACACCTCGGACAAGCAGATCCGCGCGATCTCCGAGCACATGATGGATGACTGGTGCACGCCGGGCAACCCGCGCGAATGCACCGTCGAATCGCTGATCCCGATGGTGACGCATGCGATGACCGGAAGCTACTGACCCAGTAGCGTCCCCTGAACGTCGGTGGTGGGCACTGCCGTCGAGCGGCCCGGGTGAGGTGGTGCACCACCTCACCCGGGCCGTGCCCTATCCCCAGTCACACATCCACACCTGTTGTCCGAGAGACGAATTGAGGAGAAATGTCCGTCATGCCCGCCCTGTCCGAGCCACTGACCACCTTCGATACGGTCGACGATCTCACGGCCGCGCTCAGTGCGCAGGGCTACCTCATCGACGACGATCTGGCCGTCGTCGTGCATCTGGCCACCTTGCTGGACCGACCGCTGTTACTCGAGGGGCCGGCCGGGGTCGGCAAGACCGAATTGGCCAAGGCGTTGGCGGCGGCATCCGGGCGTGAGTTGATTCGGCTGCAGTGCTACGAGGGGCTCGACGAGGCGCGGGCCCTCTACGAATGGGATTACGCGCGGCAACTGCTGCATGTGCAGATGTTGCGGGACCGCATCAGCAGCGAGCTGGCCGCCGAGTCCAGCTTGTCCTCGGCGTCGGCGGCGTTGGCGCGCACCGACGTCGGGGTCTACACCGAGGACTTCCTGGTTCCGCGACCGCTGCTCGCGGCGATCATGTCGACCGTCCCGACCGTCCTGCTGGTCGACGAGATCGACCGGACCGACGAGGCGATGGAGGCGGTGATGCTCGAGGTGCTCGCCGAACGGCAGGTCACCGTACCCGAACTCGGCACCTTCACGGCCCGCTCGGCACCGTGGGTCATCTTGACCTCCAACGACACTCGCGAACTCTCCCCCGCCCTCAAGCGTCGCTGCCTGCATTTCCAGGTCGACTATCCGTCGGTGGATCGCGAACGCCGCATCGTCGCGGTGCGGGCACCGGAGGTCGAGGAGGCGATCATCGGTCGGGTCGTCGAGCTCGCCCGGGATCTGCGCGAACTGCCATTGCGCAAGAGTCCGTCGATCGCCGAGGTCATCGACGCCGCCCGTGCCGCGTCGTTCCTCGAGGGCACGACGTCCACCGGCGCCGCGGACCGCTCAGCGGTCGATCGGGCGCTGCTGGCGTTGCTGGTCAAGTTCGGCACCGACCTCGAGGTTGCCCGACGGGCCCTGGAAGCTCCAGTCGCCCGCGATCCGCGCGCCGGGGAGATCGGTACCGACGGGTCGACGCCGCGAGGCACCGTGACCGCGACCGCGTTCGGCGCCGGACGGGCCCGTAGTTCGCAGCGGCGGTGACGGCGGTGACGATCATCGACGAGCCTGCAGTGTCCGCGGACCGCACCCGGGTGCTCGATCTGCTCGCGGTGCTCTTCGGCCAGATACTGCGCCGCTGCTCGGTGGCGGCCTCGCCGGCCGAGGTCATCGAGATCCGGCGCACGCTCGCCATCGTCGGTGCCGCCGATCTGGGCGTCCTGCGTGCCGCGCTGTGCAGTGTGTGCGTGAAGTACACGCACGAGTCGGCGGGCTTCGACCGCGCGTTTGACGTGTTCTTCCGCGGCACCGAACACGTCGCCGCGGACGAGTCATTGCCGCGCCCCCGAGGCGCCGCCGCAGACCTGCCCGAGGACGTGGTCTGGGAGGACGAATTCGAAGGTGCCGCACGGCGAATCGGCGCCGACGAGCACACCGACGAGATCGGCGAGCTGATGGTCGACGACCCCGACGCGACCGAACGCAACGCCGAGAGCGCCCATCGCGAGGAGAACGACTTCACCGTGTCCTCCGGTGCCGAACAGCTCGGCGTCGATCCGGACAGCGAGTCGGTCGCCGGCGGCATCACCTACACCGTGGAGCTCGACGAGGCGGACTCCGGTTCGGTCGGCGAGCTGGTCGGGTCCGCCACCCGGGTGCGCGGCACCCCGCTCGGGCTCACCGGAGCCGCGGCCATCCTGCGCGCCCTCGACGCCTACGACGCCCGCCGCGCGTACGGTACCGACGGCGCCGAAGGCCTCGACGACCATCGCCGAGCCGAACTCGAGCGCGCACTTGCAGCGTTCATCGACGCACTCGCGGAGCGACTCGATGGCGAACTGGCGGTGATCACGGATCCCGGCGAGGCGCCGTCGCAGAACACCGATCAGGCGGAGATCGATCGCGCCTGCCATCGGCTGGTGCAGCGTATGCGTGGCGCGCCGCGACGGGTCGTGCGGCGCGGTGACCGCGGTGGTCTGGACATCCGACGGACCATGCGCGCGTCGGTGACCACCGACGGTGTGCCGCTGGAACTCTGGCGTCGGCGTCGCTCCCCGGGACCGGTCCGGCTGCTCATCCTGGTCGACGTGTCGCTGTCGGTGCGGCCGGTCACCGGCTTCATCCTCCGACTGGCGCAAACGCTGCATCGGATGGGCGACCGATGCGAGGTCGTCGCCTTTGTCGACCGTCCCGTCCTGGTCACCGCGGCGCTGCGCGCGGCCCACGCCGATGCCGCGCTGGCCGCGGTGCTGGCCGCCGACGGACTCGACCTCGCCGCGACCAGCGACTACGGCACCATGTGGAACGAGCTGCTGGACCAGTACGGCGACCTGATCACCCGCCGCACCTCCGTTCTCGTCGTCGGCGATGCCCGCAGCAACGGATTCGATCCCCGCGTCGATCTGTTCGCCGAGGTGTCGCGTCGCGCACATCGAATCGCCTGGGTGACTCCGGAGCCGTCCCGCTACTGGACCCAAACAGGTTGTGCAATGGACGATTACGCCGATCACTGCGCGGGAGTCGTGGATGCCCGCGACGGAGCCGAGATGCTCGGCCGGGCCGACGACCTGGGAGACGCACTGAGCTGATCTCCTCGGCGAGGCGGCACACCTCTGGACCGTCGCGTCCGGTTGAGCTAACGTATCTACGTATGAATGCAGATAACAGTATCGGAGTGCATACGCACGAGCACACCCACGACGGCACGACGCATACCCACGCGCACACCACCCATGCCCACACCCACGTCACACATGAGCACACCCACATCCACGACGGTGTCGAGCACACGCACACCCATGTGCACCAGGAGGGTCTGACGTCCGAACACGCCCACAGCCACGGCTGATGCCGAGGACGAGCGGTCGCGGAGGGCGACCGTTTCGACCCATGGCGTTCGCACGTGCATAATCGGGCTCGTGGTCTGGTCCGGAAGCAAGCATGTCGCCGACTGGGACCGCATCTGGCTTTCGGTCCTGACCGTCACCGTTCTCGTCGTGAGCGTGCTCGTCGTCGGGCAGTTGATCCTCGGTACTGCCGAACCGAATCCGGTGGCGGCCCGTCCCGTCGCCGCCCCGACGACCACTGCCCCGACGCCACCGCCGCCCCCGGCCTGTGGCAGCAACCGCGCCGGGAAACTGGTCAAGGTCAGCATCTCCGACCAGCACATGTGGCTCTGTGACGGACGCAAACAACTGTCGGATTCACCCGTGACGACCGGCAGTTCGAGCTTGGGTGCGGGAACTCCGGTCGGCAACTTCCACGTCGCCGATCACGAACCCAACCGCTATCTCAGCGGCCCTGGCTACCGGGTGTTCGTGCACTACTGGGTGCGACTGTTCGGCGACATCGGCTTCCACGATTCGTCATGGCAGAAGTTCTCGTATGGCGACATGACACGCTACAAGCTCGACGGATCCCGCGGCTGCATCCACGTCCCCAGACCCGCGATGGCCCGGCTCTACGACTGGGCCGGCGACGGGACCGCGGTGTCGATCGTCGCATAACAGCCGCCGGACATGCGGTGACGGCTGGTTCGTCGTAGCGTGATTCCGGTGTCCCCCATGACGTTGATCGAGAACACTCAGGTCATCACGGTTGACGCCGAGCGCCGCGAATTGTCGCACGCATCGGTGGTGATCGACGGGACCCGTATCGTCTCGGTCGGCGACACCCCGGACCGGTTGCCCGACGACACACTCCGCGCCGACGGCACCGGATGCGTGCTCACCCCCGGCCTGATCAACACCCATCACCACCTCTATCAGTGGATCACCCGCGGCCTGGCCGCCGACCACACCTTGTTCCAGTGGCTGACGACGCTCTATCCCATCTGGGCAGGGATCGACGAGGACGCGGTGCGGACGGCAGCGCTCGGCGGACTCACCCAGCTCGCCCTGTCCGGATGCACCACCACCACCGATCATCACTACGTCTTCCCGCCGCGGGGCGGTGACCTGCTCGGCGCGGAGATCGACGCCGCCGCCACCGTCGGCCTGCGGTTCCATCCGACCCGTGGATCGATGGATCTGTCGGAGAAAGACGGTGGGCTGCCACCGGATTCGGTGGTGCAGACCCTCGACGAGATCCTCGCCGCCAGTAGCAATGCGGTCGCGCGCTGGCACGATCCGAGTGCCGAGTCGATGCTCCGGATCGCGCTGGCCCCCTGTTCCCCGTTCTCGGTGACCACCGACCTGCTGCGCGAATCCGCGCTACTGGCACGCGAACTCGGCGTACGGATGCACACCCATCTGGCCGAGTCGCTCGACGAGAACACCTACTGCGACGAGCACTTCGGTTGCACCCCATTGCAATACATGGAGTCGGTCGGCTGGGTCGGTGACGACGTGTGGTTCGCGCATGGCATCGAGTTCGACGACGCCGAGATCGGCCGCCTGGCCGCCACCGCCACCGGGGTCGCACACTGCCCCACCTCGAATGCCCGGTTGGGCAACCGGATCTGCCGCACCCGCGACCTCGTCGACGCGGGCGTGCCGGTCGGCCTGGGCGTCGACGGTGCGGCATCCAGCGAGTCATGTCGGCTGCTCGAGGAGGCGCATCAGGCGGTGCTGATGGCTCGCGCCAAGGACGGGCCGACCGCCCTGACCACCCGCACCGCAATGGAATTGGCGACGATCGGTGGCGCCCGGGTGCTGGGGCGCCACCACGACACCGGGTCGATCGAGGTCGGCAAACTCGCCGATCTGGTGCTGTGGGATCTCTCGACGGTGGCGCACAGCGGGATCGACGATCCGGTCGCCGCCCTCGTTCTGGGTGCGATCCCGCCGATCGCCGGCACCTGGGTGAACGGCCGCCGCATCGTCGCCGACGGCACCATGCTGACCGTCGACGCCGAGCGGGTGGCCGCCGATGTGGCCCACGAGCATCGTCGACTCCTGGCGAAAGCCGGCTGATGGACCTCAACACCGTCACCGGCTACCGCTACGCCCATACTCGCGACGACCTCGCCCTCGCACCCGGCGAACGGTTCGTCGCGGGCGGCACCTGGATGTTCTCCGAACCCCAGGTCGCCACCACCGGTCTCGTCGACCTCACCACCATGGAGTGGCCTGCGACCGAAGAACTTCCCGGCGACGGCCTGCGCATAGCGGCGACCTGCCCGATCGTCGAGATCACCCGACTACCGGCGCATCCGGCGTGGCGGGCGCGTCCCCTGTTCGCGCAGTGCGCGAACGCCTTACTGGCGTCGTTCAAGATCTGGAATGTCGCCACGGTGGGCGGCAACATCTGCCGGTCGTTCGCCGCGGCGTCGATGGTGTCGCTGACCGCCGGCCTCGACGGGGTGGCGCTGATCTGGACACCGGACGGCGGTGAACGACGAATCCCGGTGCCCGAGTTGATCACCGGCAACGGAACCAACACCCTGCGACAGGGTGAGATCCTCCGTGCGGTCGATATTCCCGGGCACATGATGCGGGCGCGCACGGGTTTTCGCAAGATCGCGCTCGCCGAACTCGGCCGCTCGGGCGCGGTGATCACCGGCCGCATCGACGACGACGGCAGTGCTGTCTTCGGGATCACCGCGGCCACGGCACGACCAATCATGCTGCGGTACAGCGCTTGTCCGGAACCCCAGACCCTGCGTGCCGATGTGCTGGCCGCCGATGGCTACTACACCGACCCCCTCGGCGCCGCGGATTGGCGGCGCGCCGTGTCGGCAACCCTCGCCGAGGAGATTCGCATCGAACTCGCCGACGGCGGGTCACCATGAAGTACACCATCAACGGCGAATCCCACTCGGAGACACCGCGCCCCGGACAGTGCCTGCGCACCTTCCTGCGCGACGCCGCGCATTTCGAGGTCAAGAAGGGCTGCGACGCCGGCGATTGCGGCGCGTGTTCGGTCCTCGTCGACGGCACCCCGGTGCACTCCTGCATCTTTCCCGCGCAGCGCATCAACGGACACGACGTCACGACAGTCGCCGGCCTCGGCACCCCCGACGATCTGCACCCGATGCAGCAGGCCTTCGTCGACAACTTCGGCTTCCAGTGCGGCTTCTGCACCGCCGGCATGATCGTCACCGCCTCCACGCTGACCCCCGACGACCTCGACGACCTCCCCCGCACGATGAAGGGAAATCTCTGCCGCTGCACCGGCTATCGCGCGATCCGGGACGCCATCACCCAGGGCGTAACCCCGCCCGCCGACAGCAACCAACTTTCCGCCCACAGCAACCACTCGTGCGCCGACAGCAACCAGTTCTGCGCCGACAGCAACTCCGTCGGCCGCGCCGTCACTCCCCCGGCCGCACGTCGAGTCGTGACCGGCACCGAGCCCTACACGTTCGACACCTCCATCACCGACCTGCGCTACCTGCGCGTCCTCGGTTCGCCACACCCACACGCCCGCATCCTCGCCATCGACACCACCGCCGCGGCGCGAGTCGACGGTGTCGAACTGATCCTCACCCACGAGAATGTACCCGCCACAAGGTTTTCCACCGCGCGTCACGAACACCGAGAAGACGATCCGGACGATACGCGCATCCTCGACGACGTTGTCCGCTTCGTCGGCCAACGCGTCGCCGCGGTCGTGGCCACCACCGCCGCTGCCGCCGAGGATGCCTGCCGGCTGATCGAGGTCACCTACGAACCGCTACCCGCGGTCTTCGACCCCGAGGAGGCACGCAGCGCCGGAGCACCGCGACTGCATCCCGACCGCACCCCCGCCGATCGGGTGGCGCATGCCGACCGCAACACAGTCGTCGCGTTCCACGAGGGCTTGGGCGGTGATATCGAAGCGGCACTGGCCGATTCGCCGGTCACCATCTCCGGCGCCTGGCGCACGTCGCGAGTCGCCCACGCCCAGTTGGAAACCCACGGCGCCCTCGGCTGGCTGGACGACGACGGACGCCTGGTGATCCGCTCCAGCACCCAGGTGCCGTTCCTGGTGCGCGACGAACTCGCTCACATCCTCGACCTGCCCGCGGAGCAGATCCGGGTGCTGACCGCCCGGGTCGGCGGCGGCTTCGGCGGCAAGCAGGAGTTGCTGACCGAAGACCTGGTGGCCCTTGCCGTCCTGCGCACCGGAAAACCCTGCGCGTACGAGATGAGCCGCACCGAGGAGATGACCCGCACCACCTACCGGCACCCGTTCCGGGTCGCCGTCGACCTCGGCGCCGACACCTGCGGCCGTCTCACCGCCCTGAAGATCGACGTCCTCTCCGACACCGGCGCCTACGGCAACCACGCGATCGGCGTGCTGTTCCACGGCTGCGCCGAATCGGTCTCGGTCTACAACTGCCCGGTCAAGCACGTCGACGCCGAGGTCGTCTACACCAACAACCCGCCGTCGGGTGCCTTCCGCGGCTACGGCCTCGGCCAGGTGATCTTCGCGATCGAGAGCGCCCTCGACGAACTCGCCGTCGAACTCGACCTCGACCCGTTCCAACTGCGGCGCATCAACGCGGTCGCCGACGGCGACCCACTGCTCATCGCGCATCCCGAACCCGAGGCCGACATGGTGTACGGCAGCTACGGACTCGACAAGTGTCTCGACCTTGCCCAGCGAGCCCTGCTACGCGGCAGCGGAATCGAACCACCCCAGGGTCCGCAGTGGCGCGTCGGCGAGGGTATGGCACTCGCCGCGATCGCCACCATGGCGCCACGCGGCCACATCTCCCGGGCCCGGGTCTCGGTCGGCGCCGATGGCATCTACGACGTCGGCGTGGGCACCGCCGAGTTCGGCAACGGCACCACCACCGTGCACACCCAGATCGCCGCGACCACGCTGGATACCACGCCCGAGCGAATACGTCTGCACCACGGCGACACCGACGCCGCCGACTACGACACCGGCGCCTTCGCGTCGGCGGGCATCACCGTCGCGGGCAAGGCGCTGCATGCCGCGTGTACCTCATTGCGCGAGAAGCTCATCGACGCGGCGGCCACCATCACCGGCGCCGCACCCGATCTCGTCATCCTCGGCCCCGACGGCGCGTTCGTCGGCGAGCGGCTCGTGAGTTTCGGCGAGTTGACCGCCACAGCGGGTACCGATGGCCGCGTCGTCGCCGACGGCGAAGAGAACGGCGACCTCCGCTCGATCGCGTTCAACGTCCACGCCTTCCGGGTCGCGGTCAACACCGACACCGGAGCCGTGCGCATCCTGCAGTCGGTGCACTCCGCCGACGCTGGCACGGTGATCAACCCGCAACAGTGCCTAGGACAAGTGGAGGGCGGCGTCGCGCAGGCCATCGGGTCGTCGCTCTACGAAGAAGTCATGCTGGACAACGGCGTGCCACAGACCCCGGTGTTCCGCACCTATCGGGTGCCGCAGATGGCCGACATCCCGACCACCGAGGTCTACTTCGCCGACACCTCCGACGACCTCGGCCCATTCGGCGCGAAGTCGATGAGCGAATCACCGTACAACCCTGTTGCCCCCGCGCTGGCGAACGCGATCCGCCGAGCGATCGGAGTGCGCCCAGACGAGTTGCCGATGTCCCGCGATCGCATCTGGCGCCTCCTTCCCCACGACGAGTTTTTCGGCTAACCGAACTTTTCTCTTCGATCGTGTTGAAACTTGAGTGCAGCTGTGCGAAATTAAGGGAGTGAGTACGGTCGACAACCGCGAACCGGTTTCGGTGGACGACGCCACTGAGGCCAACAGCGCAGGGGCGCGCGGCCCCCGGGTATGGCTACGCAACATCGCGTTCCTCGGTCCGGCCTTCGTCGCCGCCATCGCCTACGTCGATCCGGGCAACGTCGCCGCCAACATCACCGCCGGCGCCCGCTACGGATTCCTGCTGGTCTGGGTGTTGGTGCTGGCCAATCTCATCGCCATGCTGATCCAGTACCAGTCGGCCAAATTGGGCATCGTCACCGGCACGAGCCTGCCCACGCTGCTCGGACGGCGCCTGGGCACCCGGTCCCGACGCGCGTTCTGGCTGCAGGCCGAGATCGTTGCCATCGCCACCGATCTCGCCGAGGTTCTCGGCGGCGCCATCGCCCTGCAACTGCTGTTCGGCCTGCCCCTCGTGGTCGGCGGCGTGATCGTCGGTGTCGTGTCGATGTTGCTGTTGTTGCTGCAGAATCCGCAGCAGCAGCGGGTCTTCGAACGCGTGATCCTCGGATTGCTGGCGATCATCGTCATCGGCTTCGTCGCCGGACTCTTCGTCAATCCGCCACCCGCGGGTGAGGTGCTCGGCGGCCTGATCCCGCGCCTGCAGGGGCCGGAGACGGTGCTGCTCGCCGCGAGCATGCTGGGCGCCACGGTGATGCCCCACGCGATCTACGTCCACTCCGCCCTGGTCATCGACCGTTTCGGGGTCAGCAAGACCTCGGTGCGCAAACGTCGGCTGATCCGCATCACCCGCTGGGACGTGGTCATCGCGCTGATCATCGCCGGCACGGTGAACATCGCCCTTCTACTGTTGGCGGCCACCAACCTGCTCGGCATCGAGGGCACCGACACCATCGAGGGCGCCTACGACGCCGTCAGTAACGCCCTCGGCCACGGCATGGCCACGATCTTCGCGATCGGACTGCTGGCCAGCGGCCTGGCCGCCACCTCGGTCGGTTCGACGGCCGGCGCCGCGATCATGGGCGGCCTGCTGCACAAGCGGATCCCGCTGTTCGTCCGTCGCGTGGTCACGGTGATCCCCGCGCTCATCGTGTTGGCTATCGGGGTCGACCCGACGTGGGCGCTGGTCGTCAGTCAGGTCGTACTGAGCTTCGGCATCCCGTTCGCACTGATCCCGCTGGGACGCCTCACCGGTGACCGGGAGTTGATGGGCGAGTTCGTCGACCGCTGGCCGCTACGCGTCGCGGCCGGGGTGTCGGCGGTGCTGATCGTGATCCTCAACCTCACGCTCATCGGTCTGGTGCTGACCGGCTCCGCCTGACACCCCGCAAGCCCCGCTACCCGCGGAGCAAACCCTTCGCCACGTGCGTCACCTGGATCTCGTTGCTGCCCGCGTAGATCATCAATGACTTGGCGTCGCGCGCAAGCTGTTCCACGCGGTACTCGGCCATGTAGCCGTTGCCGCCGAACAGCTGCACCGCCTCCATCGCGACGTCGGTGGCCGCCTTCGACGAATAGAGCTTCATCGCCGACGCCTCGGCCAGGGTCAGCGGCTTGCCCGCCTTCCCTCGTTCGATCGCGTTGAACAGCATGTTCTGGACGTTGATCCGCGCAATCTCCATCTCGGCCAGCTTGAGCTGGATGAGCTGGAACTGGGCGATCTCCTGACCCCACAGCTTGCGGGTCTTGGCGTAATCGATGGACAGCCGCTGACATTCGTTGATGATGCCGAGCGACAGCGCCGCGATGCCGACTCGTTCCGCGGTGAAACCGGCCTTGACGCCGTCGTCTCCCCGCGCGTTGGAGCCGGTGTCCTCGGTCTCGCCGAGCAGTCGATCTTTGCCGAGCCGCACGTTGTCGAAGAAGAGTTCACCGGTGGGCGAACTGACCATGCCCATCTTCTTGAACGGCTTGCCCTGCGTGAGGCCCTCCATGCCCTTGTCGAGCACAAAGGTCAGCACCTTGCGGTCCCGCATCGGGGTGCCGGAGCCGTCGTCGAGCTTGGCGAACACGACGAGGGTGTCGGCGTAGGGGCCGTTGGTGATGAAGGTCTTCTGGCCGTTGAGGACGTAGTCGTCGCCGTCGCGGCGGACGGTGGTCTTCATGCCGCCGAGCGCATCGGACCCCGAATCTGGTTCGGTGATCGCCCACGCCCCGACCTTCTCCATGGTGACCAGTTCGGGCAGCCAGCGCTTCTTCTGCGCGAGGGTGCCCTTGCCGCGGATGGCCGACGCGGTCAAGCCCATGCTGACCCCCATCGAGCCGACCAGTCCGAGGCAGACACCGGCGAGCTCGATGTTGAGGATCATGAACATCGAGCTGTTCATATTGCCGCCGCCACCGCCGCCCGACGAATTCTTGCCCTCGGCCTCGGCGGCGAGTTCCTTCTCCAGCGCATCCTTCGCCATCGCGTCGACACCGAAGGTCGACAGCAGTTTGCGGGTGATGTCGTACGGCGGGAGCACACCGGTCTCGAGGTCGTCGATGTGCGGGCGAATCTCCTTGTCGATGAACGCGCGCAAGGCATCTCGCACCATCAAGTCTTCGTCGGACCACTCGAACATCGGCACACTCCCGCCAGATCAGAACCTGTTGCAACTACTTTCTGAATACTGTGTCAGGAGTGCGGTGCGATGTAAAGACACATGACGCACACTTCGTATCTTTGCTGGTCCGGGGCTGTCCACCCAAGGCGGTATGTTGGTCGACGATGACCGTGCATGACCTTGCGGCGCTGGGACCGTTCTTCGCCGTGGACACCCACCCCGTCGACGGAACCAAAGATGCTCCGTGGCAACCTTTTTCGACGATCCTAGAAACCGCGACGCTGACCACTCGAGTGGTGGCCGTCCAGGCGGCGCTTTATCCCGGCGCTCCCTCCGGGACCGTCGATGACCGGGTCGCGGCGTCGGTCGCCCATCTCGGTCTGGTGGCGCGCGTGATCGCGCCGTGGGTGGCGTCGGTCGTGATGGACGGGCAGCCGATCTCGCGACGCGTCGAGGACCTCTGGTGGCAGGACCGGCTCGGTGGCCCATTTCCGTTGTCGGTGATCTGGGCGGACGATCGCGGGTGGGAAGAGTCGGCGATCGTCGCGGTGACCCGAGCCGTCGCCCGCACGTTCGGGGTCAGTGACCTGGTGCTCGGGGGCAACGTCGCGTCCGCGGCCAACAGCGCGGCACGAATGATCGCGCTCGCCCGGCCGGAGCTGTCGGCGGCCGCGCACGCCGCAGCCGACGAGATCCTGGCCGAACCAGAGGTGGAATCGGGTGTCCTCCGGTCCGGGCCGGGATTTCGTCGGCGCAGTTGTTGTTTGATCTACCGGGTCTCCGGCGACCGCACCGCGGTCTGCGGGGACTGCGTGCTGAGCAGCTGATCCTGCGGTCGCATCAACCGCCCGAGGACGAGGGCGAAGACGACGGTGAGCACCGTCCACAAGATGACCTGGTTGGCGATGGCGTATACGCGGAAGTCGCCGATCACGTCGCCGGGGAATCCGGGGAAGACGATCTGGCCGGCGTCGTTGGTCACCGGTCCGGGCACCTCGTGGAACTCCGGCATCAGGGCCGCGGTGATGGTCACCGCGACCAGATACCCGAGGGCGCCGAGGATGCCCGAGACCAGACCGCCGAGCCGCGGACGCAGCAACAACGTGATGATGACGGCCACGATCGCGAACGCGACCGACAGCAGCGTGATCGTCAGGAACGCGCCGCTGCGCGCGCCGATGGTGTCGTCGTTGCCGACCGCAGGCGGGTTGGCCGGATAGACGAAGAACGGTACGGCGAACAGGGCCACGAACCCGATCACGCCCAGCGCGGCGGCGACCATCCGCGGGTCGGTCGCCGGGTACCGGCGGCCGAGGTAACTCCACAGGATGGTGAATGCCACCGCGAAGAACGCGCCCATACACACCGCGAACACGACGGTGCCCACGCCGGCGCCGATGTTCTCCTGCACCGAGCGGGTGAACACCTCACCGTGCTCGTGCGCACCGGTGTCACCGGCGAGCATCTCCTCGGCGTGCGAACGCCCCTCTTCGTAGTCGATCGCCTTCGCCACCTGTGGTTCGATGAACAACCGGGCAAAAACGTACGCGACGATGCCGGCGATCAGACCCGAGAACAGGCCTGCGCCGATGAACTTCTTCTCCATGTGCTGTTGTCTCCCTGCCGGTGGGCGATCAGTGGCAGGGGAAGCCGAGGAAGTGGCGGGCGTCGTGTACGAACTCGTGCACGTGGGTGTCGGACCCGAAGACCGACACGGCGCCCTGGTCGTAGCCGAGGAAGTAGTAGGCAAGTGCGGCGAGCATGACCGTGAGGGTCAGCCAGACAGCGGCACTCGCAACGGACAGATTGGGTACGGCAAGCGAACGAGCCTTTGCGGCCGTCTGGGTCGAGGCGGTCATCGGTGTCCTTTCCCTGGGATTTCGCGTCCCATCAGCGTTGTCCAAACGAACGGTCATCACGGCGGCATTCTGGTTCTCGCCCCACGGTGGACACCGTCAGACGATCACAGCGGCGCGACCACTCCGGACTCTCACCGGATTCCCCGCACAGCGATGTGAGATGACTCTATACCCGGGGTTGTCATAGGTGTGGGGGATGATGGCAGAGTGCCCCGAAAGGCGACCGTTCTCGACCGCTTCACCGCTGCCACACAGCGGTGGTTCACCGGCGCGTTCGCTGCGCCGACCGCCGCGCAGACAGGCGCCTGGACCTCGATCGCCGACGGCAACAACACCCTCGTCATCGCCCCGACCGGCTCCGGCAAGACGCTCTCGGCGTTCTTGTGGGCGCTCGACCGGTTGGCCGCCGAGCCCGACCGCACCCACGGCACCCGCGTCGTCTACATCTCCCCGCTCAAGGCACTTGCGGTCGACGTCGAACGCAACCTGCGGGCCCCACTCACCGGGATCACCCGGGCGGCGCAGGAACTCGATCAGCCGGAGCCGAACATCACCGTCGGGGTGCGGTCCGGCGACACGTCGCCGACGCAGCGACGATCCCTCGTCAAGACGCCACCCGACATCCTCATCATCACCCCCGAGTCGCTGTATCTGATGTTGACGTCGGCGGCGCGGGAAACCCTGACGCACGTCGACACGATCATCGTCGACGAGGTGCACGCCGTCGCGGCCACCAAACGCGGCACCCACCTGGCCCTGACCCTCGAACGCCTCGACGAGATCCTCGATCGGCCCGCGCAGCGGATCGGCCTGTCCGCGACGGTCCGCCCACCGGAATTGGTCGCCGGCTTCCTCAGCGGCGCCGCCCCGTGCACGGTGGTGAAACCCAAGGCCACCAAGACCTTTGACCTGCGCGTCGATGTGCCGGTCGAGGACATGGCCAACATTCCAGCGCCGGCCGATTCCAGCGATGATCTCGACGATGCGTTCTCCCCCACCGCCGGATCGCTGTGGCCGTACGTGGAGAACTCGATCGTCGACCTCATCGAGAAGAACCGCGCGACCATCGTGTTCGCCAACTCGCGCCGGCTCGCCGAACGACTCACCGCGCGGCTCAACGAGATCCACGCCGAACGCGTAGGCAGCCCGGCGCAGGCGGCACCGAATCCACGGGTGGCCGGCGGGTCCCCGGCCTTCGTGATGGGCAGTGGTGCGAGCGCCGGCGCCGAACCGGTGCTCGCCCGCGCCCATCACGGGTCGGTCAGCAAAGAGCAGCGCGCGGAGATCGAGGACGACCTCAAGTCGGGTCGCCTCGCCTGCGTGGTGGCGACGAGTTCACTGGAACTCGGCATCGACATGGGTGCGGTCGATCTGGTGATCCAGGTGGAGGCGCCGCCGTCGGTGGCGAACGGTCTACAGCGCATCGGCCGCGCCGGGCACCAAGTCGGCGAGATCAGTCAGGGTGTGCTCTATCCGAAGCACCGCACCGACCTCATCCACTGCACGGTGACGGTGGAACGGATGCTCGACGGCGCCATCGAGGAATTGCGGGTCCCGCAGAATCCGCTCGACATCCTCGCACAGCAGACCATCGCCGCGGCCGCGATCGACGACCTCGACGTCGAGCACTGGTTCGACGTCGTCCGCCGTGCGGCGCCCTATCGGGAACTGGCGCGGGGTGTCTACGAGGCGACACTCGACCTCATCGCCGGGCGGTTCCCGTCCGACGAGTTCGCCGAGCTCCGCCCGCGCGTCACCTGGGACCGCGACACCGGCACACTGTCCGGTCGGCGTGGAGCGCAGCGCCTTGCCGTCACCTCCGGCGGGTCCATCCCGGACCGAGGGTTGTTCGGGGTGTTCATGGTGGGCGAGAAATCCACCCGTGTCGGTGAACTCGACGAGGAGATGGTCTACGAATCGCGGGTGGGCGATGTCTTCGCGCTCGGCGCGACGAGCTGGCGCATCGAGGACATCACCCACGACAGGGTGCTGGTGACACCCGCACCCGGCCAGCCCGGCCGGCTGCCGTTCTGGATCGGCGACTCGGTCGGCCGACCGGCCGAATTGGGTGCGGCCATCGGCAAATTCACCGGCGCCGTCGCCGATCCGGAGATCCTCGATGCCCACGCCGAACGCCTCGGTCTGACCGGATTCGCCCGCGACAACCTCGCCGCACTGATCACCGAGCAACGCGACGCGACCGGCCACCTGCCCACCGATCGCACCCTGGTGGTCGAGCGATTCCGTGATGAACTCGGCGACTGGCGGCTGATCCTGCACTCCCCTTACGGATTACGCGTCCACGCGCCGTGGGCGAGCGCGATCTCCGCACGCCTGCTCACCACCCTCGGCCTCGAGGGCGCCACCACCGCCTCTGACGACGGCATCATCGTGCGACTGCCGGACACCGACGACGACCCGCCGGGCGCCGCGGTCTTCGTGATCGATCCGGACGAGATCGAGCAGTTGGTCACCGACGCGCTGGCCGACTCGTCGATGTTCGCCTCGCGGTTCCGCGAATGTGCTGCCCGCGCCCTCCTGTTGCCACGCCGCGATCCGGGCCGTCGTGCACCGCTGTGGCAGCAACGGCAGCGCAGCGCCCAATTGCTCTCGGTCGCTTCGAAGTTCCCGGACTTCCCGATCGTGCTGGAAGCCGTCCGCGAATGTTTGCAGGACGTCTACGACCTGCCCGCGCTGACCGATCTGCTCACCCGCATCCGAGGACGCCGCGTGCGGGTGGTCGAGACCGAAACCGCCAGCCCCTCACCGTTCGCCGCGTCCATGCTCTTCGGGTATGTCGGGGCGTTCATGTACGCCGACGACGCACCGCTCGCTGAACGGCGCGCCGCGGCGCTCTCCCTCGACACCAGCCTGCTCGCGCAACTCCTCGGCCGGGTGGATCTGCGGGAACTGCTCGATCCCGGCGTGATCGCCGAGGTCACCGCCCGCCTGCAGCGCCGGACCCCCGAACGGCAGGCCCGTGACGCGGAGGATGTCGTCGACCTGCTGCGCTGGCTCGGCCCGCTGAGCACCGAGGACGTGGAGGCCCGGTACCGCGGCGAGGAACCGATCCTCGAGACCTTGACCGAATTGCACCGCAGCGGGCAGATCATCTCGATCAACCACCGCAGCCGGGCGCTGTGGGCATCCATCGACGACACCGCACGCCTCCGCGACGGCCTGGGTGTACCTGCGCCGCTGGGTATTCCGACCGCTTACCTGGACGAGGTCGCCGACCCGCTTGGCGATCTGGTGGGCCGCTATGCCCGCACGCATGGCCCGTTCACCATTGCCGAGGCGGCCGAGAACCTGGGCATGGCGGCGGGTGTGGTGCGCGATGTGCTCACCCGGTTGGCCGGTGATCGTCGGGTCGTCGAAGGTGATTTTCTGCCGGACACCGAGTCCGGGCCGGGCACCCGGGTCACGCAGTGGTGTCACGCCGATGTCCTCGGGCAGATCCGGCGTGGCTCGCTGGCGGCCAGTCGTGCCGAGGTGGCGCCGGTCGGTACCGATGTCTATGCCCGCTTCCTGACCGCGTGGCAGCATGTCGGACTCGACGACCCGCTGACGGGTGTCGATGCCGTGGACATGGTCGTCGACCAGTTGGCCGGCTACCCGTTGCCGGCCTCGGCGTGGGAGTCGCTGGTGCTGCCCTCGCGCGTAGCCGACTACACGCCGGCGATGCTCGACGAACTTCTCGCTTCCGGCGAGGTGGTGTGGACGGCGCGCGGCCGCATCGGCGGCTCGGACGGCTGGATCTCCTTGCACACGGCCGATGTCGCGGCACTGACGGTGCCCGCGCCCGACGAGATCGACCTCACGCCGGTGCATTCACGGGTACTGGCCGCGCTCGAACCCGGTGGCGCCCTGCGGTTCACCCAGATCGTGGACGCCGCAGCAGACGACGACGGCACACCCCCCGCGGCCACCGAGGTGGAGGCTGCACTGTGGGATCTGGTGTGGGCGGGCTGGATCAGCAACGACTCCTTCGCACCGCTGCGCGCGGCCATCGCACCCCGGCGTGCGTCGTCGGCGCCGAAATCGATGCCCACGCATCGATCGCGGGGCCGCGCACCGCGATTGCGGCCGCAGCGGCTGTCCACCCGCTATCTGGCCGAACAATCGTTGCGTGGCTCGGTCCCGCCGACGGCCGGGGGCCGCTGGTTCCTGCTGCACCACCCGACCGTTGATCCGACGGTGGCCACCCAGGCGCTCTGCGACCAGTTGCTGGCCCGCTACGGCGTGGTCACCCGCGGCAGTGTCACGGTCGAGGACGTCGTCGGCGGCTTCGCCCGGATCTACAAGGCACTCAATGTGTTCGAGGACAGTGGACAGGTGCGGCGCGGCTATTACGTGGACGGTCTCGGTGGTGCGCAGTTCGCGTCACCGAGCCAGGTCGATGCGTTGCGTGCGCACGCACTGCCCGATCGTAAGGCCGCCGCCAAGGCCGTGGTGCTGGCCGCCACCGATCCCGCCAATCCCTTCGGCGCGGCACTGGACTGGCCGCCGCGCGACGCCGAGGAGAGTGGTCACCGACCGGGCCGGAAGCCGGGCGCGCTGATCGTCCTCGTCGACGGCGAGTTGGTGGCCTTCGTCGAACGCGGCGGCAAGACGGTGCTCACCTTCACCAACCGCGAATCATCGGTCGCCGCAACCGCGGACGCCCTCGTGCGACTGGTGCGGTCCGGCCGGGTCTCGCGATTGATGATCGACCAGGTGGATGGCCAACCGGTCCTCACCACCGATTTCGGGCGGGCTCTCGTCGCGGCGGGTTTCGCCACCACGCCCCGTGGAATCCGGATGCGGTACGGGGCGCATGCCTGAGGGCGATACCGTGTTCGCCGCGGCCGCACGGTTGCGGAAGGCGTTGGCCGGACACCGAATCGACCACTGCCAGTTCCGGATTCCGTCACTGGCCACCGTCGATCTGACCGGGCAGGAGGTCACCGCAGTTCGGTCGGTGGGTAAGCATCTGTTGATCGACACCGCGGACGTCAGTATCCACTCGCATCTGAAGATGGAGGGTGCGTGGCACGTGCACCGGGTTGGTCAGCGGTGGCGGCGACCCGGGTTCGAGGCACGGATCGTGCTGCGCGCCAACGGCTCCGAGGCGGTCGGATTCGCCCTGGGAATTCTCGAGCTCCTCGAGGATCCGGATGCTACGCTCGCCTACCTCGGCCCGGATCTGTTGGGCGAGCACTGGGATGCCGCCGAGGCGGTGCGACGCCTGGCGGCCGACCCGGATCGGGAGATCGGTGAGGCGCTGCTGGATCAGCGGAACCTGGCCGGCATCGGCAACGTGTATCGCAGCGAGATCTGTTTTCTGCGTGGGGTTGCATCCACCCGGCCGGTGGCCGAGGTGAATCTGCCGCCGATGGTGGAGCTGGCGCGGAAGATGTTGTGGGCCAATCGGTTGCGGACGACGCGCACCACGACCGGCAACACCGCCCCGAATGCGCGGATGTGGGTGTACGGGCGACGCGGGCACGGGTGCCGGAGATGCCAAACGCCGATCGAGCGAGTGCAACTCGGCTCGATCGGCGGTGAACGCGTGATCTACTTTTGTCCGCGATGCCAGTCGTGACACCATCTCGGACATGTAGCGGATCGCGTGGCAATGATGCCGACGCGATACCCGCCCCCGATTAGACCGGGTACCGTTCCGGCTCTGGGCCGAACAGAAAACGCCTGCCGGTGATCTCGGTGACCGAGATCTCGACGTAGTTGTACTTGAGCGTGGGAATCCACGGCTTCAACGGCAACTCGTCGGCAGCGGCGATGTCATGACCCGAAACCAGCACACGGCCAGTGCCTTTCGCGACGACACTCCAACCACCCGCATCGGTGTGGTCGTCGGCCTCGAAGGCGACGTGCTCATTGACCACGAGCTCGGAGAGCTTGGTGCCCTCTCCGGTACGGAAGACGATCTTGCCCTCACCGGCATAGAAGTTGACCGGGAAGATGTCGGGCTGTCCGTTGACACTCAAGGCAATTCGCCCGAGTTCAACAGCGGCCAGTTGCTTCCAGGCCTCTTCGACGGTGAGTTCGTGTACGGCATTCTCAACCATGATCTGTCCTTCTGCCATAGTTCATTATTCGTCACGGCGGATGGTCATTACCAGAGTAGAAGGTCCCGAGTAGACGGCCTCATTCCGGTACCGGGACGGGCTCGAGTATTTCCGGACGCGCCTCCGGGGCCGCGGCCCGCAACGCATCTGCGGAGGCGTCGTCGGGTTGCCGCTGGGACGCGATCTCGGCCTCCACCCGGGCGATGTAGGTGGCCACCTCGTACGCCGTCTGCTGCTGCGTCCACCCGAGAATGGGCGCGAGCAGCTCGGCCACCTCCTGCGCGCAATCGACGCCGCGGTGCGGGTATTCGATGGCGATGCGGGTGCGACGGGCCAGCACGTCCTCGAGATGGAGCGCCGCCTCGTCGATCGCGGCGTAGACCACCTCGACCCGGAGGTATTGCGGGGCGGCGGCCAGCGGCGCCAGCAACGACGGGTCCGCATCGGCGTAGTAGAGGACGTCGTCGATGAGTGAGCCGTACCGGTTGAGGAGACGACGAATCCGGTAGGGGTGCAAGCCGAATCGCTGCCCGAGGTGCTCGCACTGGTTGATCAGCGCGAAGTAGCCGTCGGCCCCGAGCAGCGGCACACGTTCGGTGATCGACGGTGCCACCCGGGTGGGGATGAAATCGTTGCACGCGTCCACCGCATCGGCCGCCATCACCCGATAAGTGGTGTACTTGCCGCCGGCGATGGCGACCAGGCCCGGCGACACCGTGGCCACCGCATGCTCGCGGGAGAGCTTCGAGGTCTCGTCGTCCTCACCGGCGAGCAGGGGCCGCAGGCCGGCGTAGACACCCTCGATGTCGGCGTGGGTGAGTTTGGTGACGAGGACCTCGTTGACCTTCTCGAGGATGTAGTCGATGTCGGCGCGGGTGGCGGCCGGGTGCGCCAGATCGAGATTCCAGTCGGTGTCGGTGGTACCGATGATCCAGTGCGTCTCCCACGGGATCACGAACAGCACCGAGTTCTTGGTCCGCAGAATGATCGCCGTCTCGGACACGATCCGGTCGCGCGGCACCACGATGTGCACACCCTTGGATGCGCGAACCCGGAAGTGGCCCCGCTGTTTTGAGAGTGCCTGCACCTCGTCGGTCCACACCCCGGCGGCGTTGATGACGCAGTGCGCCCGCACCTCGGCGAGCTCCCCGCTCTCCGAATCACGCACGCGCACACCGAGAACCCGATCGGACTCCGTGATGAAGCCGACCACCTGTGTCGAGGTGCGGATCACCGCACCGTAATGGGCGGCGGTGCGGGCCACGGTCAGGCAGTGGCGTGCATCGTCGACGACGGTGTCGTAGTAGCGGATACCGCCGACGAGCGAGTTCCGTTTGAGTGCCGGCGCCACCCGCAACGCCCCGGCGCGGGTCACATGGCTCTGCCCGGGAACCGATTTCGCGCCGCCCATCTGGTCGTAGAGGAACAGACCGGCGGCGACATACGGGCGTTCCCAGATCCGCTGGGTCAGCGGGTACAGAAACGGCAATGGCTTGACCAGGTGGGGTGCCAGGAACCGCAGGGAGAGTTCACGTTCGGCCAATGCTTCACGCACCAGCCCGAATTCGAGCTGTTCGAGATAGCGCAGGCCGCCGTGGAACATCTTCGACGACCGGCTCGATGTGCCGGAGGCGATGTCGCGGGCCTCTACCAGCGCCACGCGCAGGCCGCGGGTGGCCGCGTCGAGGGCAGCCCCCACCCCGACGACTCCCCCGCCGATGACGACGATGTCGAACTGCTCACTGCCGAGCCGACGCCACGCCTGCTCGCGATAGAGCGGCCCCATATCCGCAGGTCGGTCTGGATTGAACTCGGTGTTCATGATTGCCGAGACTAATTGATCTCGGAGGAGCCCGCCGCATGCGACACTGTGCAACGGGGCCGCCACGGCCGATTGAACTCCTGCAGACCGGCCGCGTGCAAGACTGGCGTCGTGGCTAAGCAGACGTACGTCGCGGCGATCGACCAGGGCACCACCTCCACGCGGGCGATGATCTTCGATCGTCAGGGACGGGTCATCAGCTCCGAGCAACTCGAACACCGTCAGATCTTTCCGCAGGCCGGGTGGGTGGAGCACGACGCCGCCGAGATCTGGCGCAACACCCGCCGCGTCGTCGCGTCGGCGCTGGCCTCGGCCGATCTCGACGCCACCGTCATCGAGGCGTGCGGGCTGACCAACCAGCGAGAAACAACACTGCTGTGGGATCGCGCAACCGGCGAACCGATCCACAACGCCATCGTGTGGCAGGACACCCGGACCAAAGCGCTGTGCGACGAACTCGCGGGCGAGGCGGGCGTCGACCGCTACCGGGATCGCACCGGACTGCCGCTGTCCACGTATTTCGCCGGCCCGAAGATCCGCTGGCTGCTCGACAATGTCGACGGCGCCCGCGACCGCGCCGAGGCCGGCGAACTCTGCTTCGGCACAATGGATTCCTGGGTGGCCTGGAATGCCACCGGCGGAGCAGACGGCGGGGTGCACATCACCGACGTGACCAACGCGTCGCGGACGATGCTGATGGATCTGCGGACCTTGGCGTGGGACGAGGAGATCTGCGGCGAGATGGGCATCCCCACCGCGGTGTTGCCGGAGATCCGCAGTTCGTCGGAGGTGTACGCGCCGTTACGCGAGCATGGATCGATGGCCGGGGTGCCGCTCGCCGGAATCCTCGGCGATCAGCAGGCGGCGACCTTCGGGCAGGCATGTCTGAGTCCCGGAGAGGCGAAGAACACCTACGGCACCGGCAATTTCCTGCTGCTCAACACCGGGACCGAACCGGTCTTCAGCGACCACGGTCTGCTCACCACCGTGTGTTATCGGATCGGCGACCAGGATGCGCGCTACGCGTTGGAGGGGTCGATCGCGGTCACCGGGTCGCTGGTGCAGTGGCTGCGGGACAATCTCGGGTTGTTCGCGCATGCCTCGGAGATCGAGGCGTTGGCCGCCGAGGTCGATGACAATGGCGGCGTCTACTTCGTGCCGGCCTTCTCCGGGCTCTTCGCGCCCCGGTGGCGACCGGACGCCCGCGGGGTGATCGTCGGGTTGACCCGCTTCGCCAACAAGGGCCACCTTGCGCGAGCAGCGTTGGAGGCCAGCGCTTTCCAGACCCGCGAGGTCATCGAGGCGATGCAGGCCGACTCCGGAGTGGAGCTCTCCACGCTCAAGGTCGACGGCGGCATGGTGGTCAACGATCTGCTCATGCAGTTCCAGGCCGACATGCTCGACGTGCCGGTGGTGCGGCCCGTGGTCAACGAGACCACCGCACTCGGCGCGGCCTACGCGGCGGGCCTCGCGGTGGGGTACTGGGAGTCCGAGGACGAGATCCGCGACAACTGGGCCGAGGACACCCGCTGGACACCGGAGATGTCCGACGACGAACGGGACCGCCTGTACCGCGAGTGGAATCGGGCGGTCGAGCACAGTCTCGATCTCGGCTAGACGGGTAGTGATCTGGCGACGAAGTCGCTGAGGATCGCCGTGACCGCGATGTGACTGCGCAGCGCAATCGCGGCCTCGGCGGCGGCCTCGGCCACCGCGGTCCGCGGCGCGATCCGGTTGTCGAAGCAGATGCGCAGGCATTCGAGGGTGCGCACGCGGAGGTAGGCGGTGCGCCAGTCGTCGATCGCGCCCCGCCGCTGATACTCGAAACCGTCGGATTCGATGCGGCGCAGAAGCGTGTCGAGTGCCGTACGGGTGTCGTCGGAGACCCGACCGTGTAGCCGCCAGTCGGTGAGGGCCGACCGCACCACCGGGGTGCTGCCGAGGTCGGTGACATCGACCGCAGTGATCGCCAACAGCCGCAGGCAGTGGGTGAGGTCGGCGTCGGGTATCCGGGCCACGAGGTCTATGAGTCCGGCGGGCAGACGTTCTCCGGGTCGCACCGTCACTCGTCCCCGGTGCCCGGCCGCTCGGTGCCCGGCCGCTCATTGTCCGGCCGCTCGGTGTCCACGGGCGGATCGGCGCCATCGGACTCCTCGACGTCCTCCGGCGACGGCCGCGCCACCGCCCACCCACCGATGACCGGCGGGCCGACGAGCGGCAACGCCCCGACGATCTGCGCACCGTTGTCGGTGGTGTGCAGATACGACGCCGCCGTATGCCGGCCGTCGCGTCCTCGTTCGCGACCGGCGTGTGGTCCGGCACCGAAGGGACCGACCGTCGACCGCACCGGTCCGGCAGGCACCGTCGCGCCGGAGGTGGTGCCCACCACGGTGGCGACCGGCAGCGCGCTGAGCAGTCGCTGTGTCAGCGGCGTGCGGGCGCCGACCATCCCGCCTCCCCCACCGCCGCCGCCAACGGGAACAGGACCACCATGCGACGCAACCGGATCGCCCGATCGAGTCCCCGGCACCGGGACGTCGACGGTGCGCTGCCCGTCGTCGTCGGCCGTCGCGCCTGCCGAACCCGGCGCCGAGCGGCGCCCGCCCGGGCCCGGCGCGGAGCCGGTGAGTCCTTGGGCGCCAACCGAAGCCGGCGACGTCGCACCAGAGCCACGAGACAGCGGGCGATCGCCGGTCGATGCGGCCGCCCTGGACTGGGTGCCGGTGGTCGGGGTGCGGGCGGTTGACGCAGGGCTCACTGTCGACGTGACGGCCGTGACACCCGCCTGCGTGCCGGTGCCCACGCCCTCCTGATCCAGCGGGTCGGCGGTCCATGTCGACGTTCCTGCCGAATCCGGTTGCGCAAGAGTCGGATCGGCCGAACCACCGCCGCCAACCACCGAGCGCGCACCCCCGCCGACCACGTCCGTCACGGTGCTCCCGGTCCGCACATCGGCCATCGCCCTGCCGTCGCCGGTCACCGCCGGTCCCGGCACGCCGGCCTGCGCGGTGTTCATCGGAATGGTGTACGTCGCCGACATCACCACCTCCACCCCGGCGCGCAGTGCGGGGGCGTTCTCCGGATTGTCGGCCATCGCCCGCCGCACCGACTCGAGCATCTCCCGATTGGTGCGTGTCGCCGACAGTGTCGTCGCGGCACCGGTCATCGCAGCCTGGGTCTGCGCGGCGTTGCCCGCGGTGCTGCGCATGCGGGCGGCCAGCGCTGCCGCCGACGCGGCACTCGCATCGACGGCCGCACCGACGATGCCACCGGTGGTGGTTCCGAACGCGGCGTCGAGCGAGTCGGCCGCGGCATGCACCGCGGTGATGGCCGCTTGCACGGCGGCGGCGTCGCCCGCCGCTCCGGTGTCGTTCATGGTGTCGACGATGCCGAGGATCTCACCGATCGACATGCTCGCCCACGGCGAGCACCCACCCGCCCGTTCGAACCCCGAATCCGCACATGCGCCACCGCTCGTCGGGTGCGCACCGAGTTCACCCGCGTCGACACTGTCGTCCGCCGGCACGGCCTCCCCTCCCCTCACCGACCATCGCCTCGCACGGACGTTACCGCGTCCACCCCCCGAAATCGGGGGTGGAACCGAGGCTGTGGATAAAACGTCTAATGGACATGAGCGACGACGCCCCCACCCCACCGTCGAGTCCCGGTCCCGACGGGCAGATCGTGCAGTCGGCGGCCACCGACTGGGCCAGACGGGCGCGCGCCGCGGCAGAGTGCGCCGACGCGTTGCGGGCGGCCGACCGTGCGGTCACTGCTGTCGCCGCGGCCAATCACTTCGGCGAGTGCACCGAGGGCAGCGGCATGCAGTCCGCTCTCATCCCGGCACTACACGAGTGGCAGACACAACTCGCAGCGCAGGCCGCCCACCTGACCGACCTCGCCCGGTCCTGCGCAGCGGCACACACCACCTTCGTCGACACCGACCACCAGCTTGCGGGCGGCGCGAGTGAGTGAGTCAGTCGAGGTCGTCGTGCCGCACGAGTTGCCGAGCGGCCTCGGTGATCGACCCCGACAGCGACGGGTACACCGAAAAGGTCTGTGCGAGATCGGAAACCATCAACTTGTTCTGCACGGCGAGGGCAATCGGCAGGATCAGTTCCGACGCGTTCGGCGCGACCACCACACCGCCTATCACCACACCGGTCGCCGGGCGGCAGAAGATCTTCACGAAGCCGCGCCGCAGACCGCTCATCTTGGCGCGCGGATTGGTGGCCAGCGGCAGCATCACCGTGCGCGCCGGATACTCCCCCGCGTCGATCGCCTTCTGCGAGACTCCGACGGTGGCGATCTCCGGGCGGGTAAAGATCGCCGACGCAACAGTTTTCAGCTTGATCGGGCTCACGCCCTCACCCAGCGCGTGGTACATCGCGATCCGTCCCTGCATCGCGGCGACCGATGCCAGCGGAAGCAGACCGGTGCAGTCGCCGGCGGCATAGATGCCGGGCACCGATGTCCGCGAGACCCGGTCGACGGTGATGTAGCCGCCCTTGCCCAGATCCACGCCGGCCCGGTCGAGGCCGAGGCCGTTGGTGTTGGGCACCGACCCCACCGTCATCAGTACATGCGATCCGGTCACCGTGGTGCCGTCGGCCAGATGGGCGGTCACCGAATCACCGTGTCGTTCAACCTTGTCCGCGCGCGCGTGTTTGATCAGTTCGACGCCACGCTCGGCGAGGGCGTCCTCGAGGACGAGTGCCGCGTCCTCGTCCTCGTGCGGCAGCACTCGGTCGCGGCTCGACACCAGGGTCACCTTGACGCCGAGTTCGGTGTAGGCGTGCACGAATTCGGCACCGGTGACACCCGAACCCACCACGATCAGATGCTCGGGCAGCTTCTCGAGGTCGTAGAGCTGACGCCAGGTCAGGATGCGTTCACCGTCGGGTTGCGCATCGGGCAGCACCCGCGGCGACGCACCGGTCGCGATGAGCACCACGTCTCCGTCGAAGCGCTGGGTGGTGCCGTCGGCCAGGGTGGCGGTGACCTCGTGCGTGGACACCCCGAGTTGCCGGGCACCGAGTTCGGCGCGCCCGGCCACCACGGTCACGCCCTCGCTGATCAGTCGGGACCGGATGTCGGCCGACTGGGCGAACGCCAGATCGCGCACCCGCTGATGGATCTGGGTCAGGGTCACCCGCGTGTCGGTCGTGTTGAGCTCGATACCGAGATCCTTGGCCCGCCGAACCTCCGTGCGGATCCCGGTGGACGCAATGAAGGTCTTCGACGGCACACAGTCCCACAGCACGCAGGCGCCGCCGACGCCGTCGGAGTCGATCACCGTGATGTCGGCGCCGTAGGCGGCTGCGGCCAGCGCCGCCTCATAACCTGCCGGTCCGCCGCCGATGATCACGATCTTCGTCACTGTGCACTCCTGTCAGAACAATGGGCGTCAGGTGGCTGAGCATGCGCCTCCGGGGCAGCGGAGGACCGCCTACAAACCTAGTCCTCTCCATCGCGGTGCACCGGATCTCCCTGACGTATTCGGGACCCACGCGTAATACGATCAATCGGGAACTGAAACCACCCCGGTCGGCCTCACCACGAATCCGACCGCCCCGCAGTCGAGAAAGTGCAGGTCCGAGGCTTAATGCCCATCTACGCCGCCTACGGTTCGAACATGCATCCCGAGCAGATGGCCGAGCGTGCACCGCACTCGCCGATGGCCGGGACCGGGTGGTTACACGGCTGGCGTCTCACCTTCGGCGGCGGCGACATCGGGTGGGAAGGATCACTGGCGACGGTCACCGAGGACCGCGACGACCCGTCGGCGCGGGTCTTCATCGTGCTCTACGACGTCACCTCCGAGGACGAGGCCAACCTCGACCGGTGGGAGGGGTCCGAGCTCGGCATCCATGTCAAGATCCGGGCGCGGGTCGAGACCGCCGACGGTCCGGTCCTCGCGTGGCTCTATGTGCTCGACGCCTACGAGGGCGGTCTGCCGTCGGCCCGCTACCTCGGCGTGATGGCCGAGGCCGCCGAGATCGCCGGAGCGCCCGCCGAATACGTCCAGGACCTGCGGTTGCGGGAGTCGCGCAACGTCGGGCCGGGACCCGACGGCGGCGAGGCCTGAACCCAGGGCCGAGTGTCTCCTAGGCGCCGGCGCCCAGCACGATGCCGGCCAGGGTGCGCACACCCACCTCGAGGGCACGTTCGTCGAGGTCGAAGTTCGGTTGATGCAGATCCAGTTGTGGACCCATGCCGTCCCACACGCCGAGGCGGCCCATCGCGCCCGGCACATGCTCGAGATACCACGAGAAATCCTCGCCACCGGGTGACTGCGGGGTATCGGCTTCGGCGTTCGGCCCGATCGCCGCAACAGATGCCCGCATCATCTCGACCGCGGTCTCCTCGTTGACCACCGGCGGTACACCCCGGAAGTACGACAGGTCGTAGCGCACCCCGAGCGGCGCCAGCAGTTCACCGACGACGCTGCGCACCATGGGTTCGAGTTCCGACCACATCGCGTGATCGCCCGTGCGGACGGTGCCCCGCAGGCGTCCCTCCTGCGGAATCGCGTTGGGTGCGTTGCCCGCATGCGCCGCACCCCACACCATGATCGTGCCGGAACGCGGATCGACCCGCCGGGACAGGATCCCCGGCAACCCGGTGATCACCATGCCCATCGCGTACACCAGATCCGAGGTCAGGTGCGGACGCGACGTGTGCCCGCCCGCTGAGTGCAACTGCAGGTCGATGTGATCAGCGGCCGAGGTCAGCGCGCCGGCACGCAACCCCACCGAGCCGACGGGCAGCCGCGGATCGCAGTGCAGCGCAAAGATGCGGCTGACACCGGTGGTGACGCCGGCGGCGACGGCGTCGAGCGCCCCGCCGGGCATGACCTCCTCGGCCGGCTGGAAGACCAGCCGTACCCCGACCGGCAGCGTGTCCAGCGATGCGAGCAACCCGGCGGTGCCCATCAGGATGGCAGTGTGCGCGTCGTGCCCACACGAATGCGACACACCTTCGACGGTGGAGCTGAACGACAGCCCGGTGTACTCGGTGATCGGCAACGCATCCATATCGGCGCGCAACGCAATCCGCGGTCCGTCGTCGGGGCCGAGATCACACACCACGCCGGTGCCCAGCGGCAGCCGACGAGGGGCCAGCCCGAATGCGGTGAGTTCGGCCATCACCAGCTCGGTGGTGTTGACCTCTTGCCGCGACAGTTCCGGATTCGCGTGGATGTGTCGCCGCCACCGCACCACGTCCTGGCCGTGGGCGGCCCACCAGGAACCGATCGTGTCGCTCACAGCAGACTCGCGGGGGTCTCGGTTTCCAGGTCGGCGATCAGCGGCTGTCGCAGACCGCGTTTGATGGCACCCAGATTCGGCCCCGCCAGCGGTGCCCGTTCGGCGAGCAATTCGGCTGCACGCGAACGCAATTGGTCGGCATCGACGGCCTCGGAGACGATGCCGGCGGCCGCTGCCTCCGCACCGCCGTAACGGTGGCTGGTGAGCATCGCCGTGGTCGCCGTCGGGTCGGAGAGACGGGTGCGCAGCAGCGATGCCATACCTCGCGTGAACGGCATGCCCAGCGCGGCCTCCGGCAGCGACCAGAATCCGCGATCGCTGCGCATCACCCGGACGTCGGTGCACAGTGCCAGCATCGCGCCGGCACCGAACGCATGCCCGTTGATGGCAACCGCGGTGGGCACCGGCAGTGTCAGCACCTTCACATACAGTTCGTGTACCCGGTCGAGGTAGCGGGGCAGACCGCTCGCATTGGCGGCGATGTAATCGGTGTCCAGACCGTTGGAGAAGAACTTACCGGTCGCGGTGATGACCAGCGGCTTCGACGGTTCGGCCGCGACATCGTCGAGCAGGTTCCCGACGGCTGCGAGCCACTCCAGCCGGAATCGGTTGTCCGGGTTGGCCTCGTCGAGTTCGACACCCTCGGAGCCGAGGTACAGCTCGTTGACATCGCCCGCGGAACTCAGAAATGGCATGGTGCGACCTTATCGCCTGCGCCGACCGTCATTAGAGTGACCGCATGGATCCCACCATCGACCCGGATGCCGCGGCGGTCGCGGCCGCTGCGACGATCGCCACCGAAACCGACTGCTCCGCGCACGATGTGGCGGTGATCCTGGGATCGGGCTGGGCTCCGGCGGCGGCCGCGTTCGGCACGCCGATCGCGAGCCTGCCGATGGCCGACGTCCCCGGCTTCACCGCGCCGAAGGCGGCCGGCCATGGCGGCACCGTGCTGTCGGTGCACATCGGGGATCGCCGCGTGCTGATCCTCCTCGGCCGGATTCACGCCTATGAGGGTCATCCACTCGCCCGTGTCGTGCACCCCGTGCGCACCGCCGCGGCGGCCGGCGCGCACACGATTGTGCTCACCAACGCGGCCGGGGGTCTGCGCGCGGACATGTCGGTCGGTCAGCCCGTGCTGATCTCCGACCATCTGAACCTCACCGCCCGCTCCCCGATGGTCGGCGCGCAGTTCGTCGACCTCGTCGACGCCTATTCACCCCGATTGCGGGAGATCGCTCGCAGCGCGGATCCATCTCTGGCCGAAGGGGTTTACGCCGGCCTGCCGGGACCCCACTACGAGACGCCGGCGGAGATCCGGATGCTGCGCGCTCTCGGTGCGGATCTGGTCGGCATGTCGACTGTGCACGAGACGATCGCGGCGCGCGCCGCCGGGCTCAACGTGCTCGGCATGTCGCTGGTCACCAATCTCGCGGCCGGAATCACCGGCGAACCGCTCAGCCACACCGAGGTGCTGGAGGTGGGCCGTTCCTCGGCGGCCCGCATGGGCGAACTGCTCGCGACCATCGTGGCGCAGCTGTGAGCCCCGCTTCACACGGGGACACGGTGCTCGACGCCGCGTCCATCGACGTCGTCCGCAGCGGCCGGCACCTGCTGCGCGATGTGCACCTGCGCGTGGTGCCCGGCGAACACTGGGCGCTGCTCGGTCCCAACGGGGCGGGCAAGTCGACCCTGATGACCATCCTCGGTGCGCGCGGCCACCCGACCACCGGCACCGTCGACGTCCTCGGCAAACGTCTCGGCCGCGTGGACATGCGCGAATTGCGCACGCACATCGGCCATGTCGATCCGCGCTGGCGCATCGACGTCCCGCTCACCGCACACGAGGTGGTGCTGACCGGTCTGACGAACACCCCCGAACTCGACCGGCGCCACACCTACACCGACGCCGAACACCGGCATGCCGACGACCTGCTCGAACTGCTCGGCATGTCGGCGCGCCGCGATTCGGTGTGGCCGGTGATGAGTCAGGGCGAACGTGGCCGCACACTGATCGCCCGCGCACTCATGCCGCAGCCCGCGCTGCTGCTGCTCGACGAACCGGCGACCGGCCTCGACCTCGCCGCCCGCGAGAAACTGCTCACCGGCATCGACCAATTACGTTCGGAGGTACCCGAACTCGCGAGTGTGCTGGTCACCCACCATCTGGAGGATCTACCGATGAGCACCAGTCACGCGATGCTGTTGCGCGACGGTGTCATCGTGTCGGCCGGACTGGTCGACGACGCGCTCACCTCGGCGACGATCAGCACGTGTTTCGACCACGACGTCGTCGTGCGTCGCGCCGGTGGACGCTGGTCGGCGGTCGCAGCCCCCGACACGGTGTGAAACGGGGCGACGAAACTCACCGCGGACCGAACTGACGATCCCCGGCGTCGCCGAGCCCGGGCACGATGTAGGCGACGTCGTTGAGGCCCTCGTCGACCGCGGCGACCACCAACCGCACCGGGTGCCCGGAGGCCTCGAGTGCGGCCACCCCGTCCGGAGCCGCGACGACGCAGACGGCGGTGATGTCGGTGGCGTGCCGTTCGACCAGCAGGTCGATGGTGTGCAGCATCGATCCGCCGGTCGCGAGCATCGGATCGAGCACGAACACCGGCTGATCGGCGAGGTCGTCGGGCAGCGACGCGAGATACGGCACAGGCTTGGCGGTCGCCTCGTCGCGGGCGATGCCGACGAACCCGACGAGCGCCTCCGGCACCATCGCATGCGCCTGCTCGACCATGCCGAGTCCGGCCCGCAGGACCGGCACCAGCAGCGGGGGCGCCGCGAGCTTCGATCCCGTGCAGGACGTCAACGGCGTCTCAATCGGCACCGTCTTGACGGGCGCGGTCGCCAGTGCCTCGTAGACCAGCATCTGGGTGAGGCCCGACAGCGCCGCCCGAAATCGGGCGTTGTCGGTGGTCTTGTCGCGCAGCGTGGTCAAGCGCGCCGCCGCCAACGGATGATCGACGATCGTTACCTGCATGGCTGGAACTGTAAAGGGAACCGGACGCGAGTGTGGCGCGTCCTATTTCCATGAGTCAGGTAACCGTCGCACCCCACGCCCTGGACAGCTATGTCCGCGCCGAGCGCACCGCGGCCGCCGTGGTCGGCGATCACGCCCGCACGCACCGCGGTGAGGTCGGTGCACTCGCCGGCACCTTCGGTGTGATCGGCGCCGAATTCCTCGCCGCCACCACCTACGTGCTCGACGCCCACGCACGCACCCTCGACGCGCTCGCCGCCCGGCACAATGACCAGGCCACCCATACCCGGGACGCCGCAACCACCTACCGCACCGGTGACGCCGGCGCGGGTGCGGTGATCGGGTCGACCCGCGGCGACCAGGAGTTGCGACTCTGATGCTGACCATCGAAATCCTGATCGCCCCGCTGCGCATCCTGATCAGCGCACTCGGGACCGGAGTGCTGCCGCCGGACAACCCCGCCGACCGGTTGCGGACGTCGGCACCGCAACTCGAACAGACCCGGGCGTCCTCGGCCGCCGCAACCCGGCAGGTCGCGACTCAGTGGCGCGGCTCCGGCGCCGAGAACGCCGTCACCGCAGCGCAGCGCACCGACGCCCACGCCGCGCACGCCACCGACGACACCACCGCGATCGCCGGACTGATCGAATCGGCCGGCGCGAAGGTGAAGGTCGCCGCCGATCAGCTCAACGGTCTCATCGACTCGTTCAGCTCCGCGGCCACCGCGATGGGACCCGCATTGTTCACTCCCGAGGGGTTGATCCGGATCCTGCCGATCGCCGCCGACCACGTCGGTCGTGGGGTGCAGATCGTGGCCCGTACCCAGGCGGAGTTGAAATCCGACACGACCCGGATGATGAGTCTGGCCCGGACCGAGGCGCCCGCGCAGGTCCATCCGTCGTCGGTCGCGGCGGGCGGCGGCGTCGCCATCACCCTGCCCGACGGCTCCACCGCGTACGCCCCGGACAAACGAGCCGCGACAGCCGTGCGCGCGGCGCTGAGTCAGCGCGGGGTGCCCTATGTGTGGGGCGGCACCACGCCGAACGGCTTCGACTGCAGCGGCCTCACCCAGTGGGCCTACCACCAGGCCGGTGTCGAGCTTCCCCGCCTCGCCCAGGATCAGGACACCGCGGGCGTGCCGGTGAGCCAGGCGCAGTTGCGGCCGGGCGATCTGGCTGTTTGGGACGGTCACGTCGCGATGTACGTCGGGAACAACCAGCTCGTAGAGGCCGGCGATCCGGTGCAGGTGTCCCCGCTGCGCACCGCGAACGCCGGTCAGGGTTTCCAGGGATTCTTCCGCCCACGATGAGCACCGCGATCACCACCTCGAGTTCACGGGGGCGCTACCCACTTTCACAGGCCGCATCGCTACGCTGTGTCCTCATGGCCGGAGACATCGTCCCCATCGAACTCGGACTCACCGACGGAAACACCTTCACCCTCTGGGCACCCCGGTGGCGTGAGGGTGACGACGAGTGGGAGGCGTTCCTCGGGCTCGACGAGGACCTCTACGGATTCCCCGGTGTCGCCGAACTCACCGCGTTCATCCGGCAGAACGCCGCCAACGATCTCGACGAGCACCCGGCGTGGCCGACCGTCGTCGGTGTGCAGGCCGACGAATTGGTCCCCGACGACCGCCACACCTACGACCTCGTCGGTGTCCCGGAACTCGCCGCCGAGGACCCGACCCCCGAGGTCATCGCCGAACTAGAGGACGCCCTGGAGATCGTGCGGATTCTCGGTGAGGTCTGTGAACTCACGGTCATCACCAAGTTCTTCAACGGCAACCCGATCCTCGGCGCGGTGACCACCGGCACGCGCAACTTCACCGGCCGCGACGGAGTGGACCTGTGGGTGCGCATCGGCCGGCTCATCGCCAAGCACTGGGATGACGTCCTCGACGCCATCGACGACGTCATCACCACCCCCGACGTCGACGGCGCTGCGGTCGCCACCGCCGAAGCCGAGCTCGAGGCCGCCGCCTCGGCCGAGGACGAGGACGAACCGGCCGACGACGACCTCGAAATCGTCGAGGGTGCCGCTGCCGCCGGAGGCGCCGCCGCGGCCATCGACGACGACACCGATGAGGACGGCACCGACGACGACTCCGACGACGAGGACCTCGACGACGAGATCGACGAGGACGACTTCTGGGGCAACGTCGGCATCGACCCGATCCGGATCGTCACCGCCGACGGCGAATACCTCTCCCTGCGTTGCTATCTCGGCGACGACCCGGTCTTCCTCGGGTCCAAGGGCAAGATCTACGTGTTCACCTCCGGGCGGTCGCTCGGCCGGTTCCTCGCCGACGACAACAACCACGACCTCGCGCATCTGTCGACCTTCGACGACGTCCGCGCCGGCGCCAACGACGGCTCGCTGGAGTTCGACGTCCTCGACGAGAACGTCTACGTGCTGCCCGGCCTCACCGAGGACATCGCCGACGGCCCCCGACGCATGGATCGCGATCAACTCGACCTCGCTGTCGAACTGCTCACCGACGCAGCCGATTATGCCGACGACGACTCGGTGAACGAGGCACTCGGTTCGAGCACTCCGCTCGGCTGGTTCGTGGACTACACGATCAACCCGGATCCCAAGCGGATGGCGCCGAGCGCACCGTTCGACAACGAGTCCGAGGCGTGGCGCGCGCTCGTACACGACTTCGAGGGCCGCCTGGTCAAGAAGGGCTGAGCCCGCCCGCGATCACCTCAGCCCAACAGCACCGCGTACCCCGGCTTGATCACATCGTCGATCAGCCGGAGCCGCTCGTCGAAGTGGATGAACGACGACTTCATCGCGTTGATGGAGAAGCGTTCGAAGTGTGCCCAGCCGTAGCCGAATTGTTCGGCGAGGCGGAGGAACTCCTTGCTCATCGTGGTGTCGCTCATCAACCGGTTGTCGGTGTTGACCGTGACGCGGAACCGCAGTCGGGCAAGCACATTGAACGGATGCTCGGCGATCGAGGCCACCGCACCGGTCTGCACGTTGGAACTGGGGCACAGTTCCAGTGGAATTCGCTTGTCGCGCACGATGTTCGCGATCGGACCCAGCTCGGCGTCGTCGAACGACTCAGCCGCCAGGTCTACACCGTCGGGCAACCTGATGTCGTCGATGACCCGAACACCGTGGCCGAGCCGGTCGGTGCCGCAGAACGCGATCGCCTCGTGGATCGACGGCAGCCCGAACGCCTCGCCGGCGTGAATCGTGAAGTGCGCGTTGTTGGCCCGCATGAACTCGAACGCGTCGAGATGCCGCGTCGGCGGGTTGCCCGCCTCAGCTCCGGCGATGTCGAAACCGGCGACCCCCTCGTCGCGGTAACGCACCGCCAGTTCGGCGATCTCCCGGGCGCGCGCCGCATGCCGCATCGCGGTGACCAGGCATCGCACGATGATCGGCCGACCTTCGGCGGCGGCTGCCTTCTCCCCCTCGGCGAACCCGGCCAGCACCGCTTCGACGACCTCGTCGAGGGTCAGGCCCGCTTCCAGATGCTGCTCGGGCGCATACCGCACCTCGGCGTAGATCACACCGTCGGCGGCGAGGTCCTCCACGCATTCCCGCGCGACCCGCGCCAGCGCGGACGGCGTCTGCATCACCGCGACGGTGTGCGCGAAGGTCTCCAGGTAGCGCTCGAGGGACCCGCTGTCGGCGGCCTCCCGGAACCACCGGGCCAGCGACTCCGCGTCGTCGGCAGGCAGATCGGTGTAGCCGACCTCCCGAGCGAGGTCGAGGACGGTGGCCGGCCGCAGCCCGCCGTCGAGATGATCGTGCAGCAGCACCTTGGGTGCCAGGGAGATGTTGGGGAGATCGAGCGGCCGCCCGGCCGGGCCCGCGGCTGTGAGGGATCCATCCGTCATGGCTCGACGGTAACCCGATCGATGATCAACGGCGCGGCAGCGCGCGGCGTCTGGCCCACCGACACCGCCGACGCCAACGCGGCACGCGCCGCCGCGAACCGTTCCGGGGTCTGGGTGTACAGCGTGAACAGGGGATCACCAGTCCGCACCCGATCTCCGGGTTTGGCGTGCATCCGCACCCCGGCCTCGGCCTGCACCGACTGCCCGGGCATCGCCCGACCGGCGCCCAGCCGCCACGCCGCAACCCCGACTGCCATGGCATCGAGCCCGGTGAGGACCCCGGACTCCTCGGCGGCGACGGTGTCGGTGTGCCGCGCCTGCGGCAGCGGCGCATCCGGGTCGCCGCCCTGCGCGGCGATCATCGCCCGCCAGGTGTCCATGGCGGTGCCGTCGGCCAGGTGCCGCGCCGGATCGGCGTCGGGCAGGCCCGCGGCGTCGAGCATCTCGCGTGCCAGCACCACGGTCAGTTCGACGACATCGGCCGGACCACCACCGGCGAGGACCTCCAGCGACTCGGTGACCTCGAGTGCGTTGCCCGCCGTGTGGCCCAGCGGCGTGTCCATCGCGGTGAGCACCGCCCGCGTCCGCACCCCGGCCGCGGTACCCAGCGCCACCATCGTCTCGGCCAGCTCACGCGCCTCGGGCAGGGTCTTGAGGAACGCGCCCGCGCCCACCTTCACGTCGAGCACCAACGCGCCGGTACCCTCCGCGATCTTCTTGCTCATGATCGAACTCGCCACCAGCGGAATGGATTCCACGGTCGCGGTGACATCCCGCAGGGCATAGAGCCGACGATCGGCCGGCGCCAGATCGCCGCCCGCGGCGCAGACCACCGCGCCGACGCGCTCGAGTTGGTCGACCATCTCCTCGGACGACACGTCGGCCCGCCACCCCGGAATCGACTCGAGCTTGTCCAGCGTGCCGCCGGTGTGACCGAGACCACGACCCGACAACTGCGGCACCGCGACCCCGAAGGACGCCACGAGCGGCGCGAGCGGCAGCGTGATCTTGTCGCCCACCCCGCCCGTGGAGTGCTTGTCGACGGTGACCAGCGGCCGACCGGCGCGACGCAGCCCGGAGAAGTCCATCCGGCGGCCGCTGTCGATCATCGCCTGCGTCCAGCGCGTGGTCTCGCGCCGCGTCATCCCGCGCAGGAAGATGGCCATCAGCAACGCCGACATCTGCTCGTCGGCGACCACATCCCCGGATTCGGCGGTATACCGCTCGATGACCCAGTCGATCTGCGCGTCGGACAATTCCCCGCCATCGCGTTTGGTGGCGATCACCGAGATGGTGTCGATGACGGCATCGAGATCGCTCCCGGACCCGGGATCGCTCACCGGACCGACCCGCTCGCCAGATCGTCGGGACCGAAGGCCTCGGGCAGCAACTCGGCCAGCCGCATCGGGCCGTCCCGGTGGTCGACCAACAGATCCCCGCCGCCGTGCTCGAGCAACACCTGACGGCAACGGCCGCAGGGCATCAGGATCTCGCCGCGAGAGTCACAGACCGATATCGCACGAAGGGAATTTCCGCCAGTTCCGGCGAAATGCGCGATCAATGCGACTTCCGCGCAGATACCCAGGCCGTATGAGACATTTTCCACATTGCACCCGAGGACAATCCGGTCATCGTCGGTGAGGCCCGCGGCGCCGACCGGAAACCGGGAATACGGTGCATACGCCCGATCAATCATCGATTTCGCCTTGTCCCGCAACAGATTCCAGTCCAAATCGACGGTCAACCGGGGTCCTCGCATTCTCCTACGGGCGTGCAACTTGTGACCTCCCTTACCATTCGAAATGTTGGTAAGGCAAACCTAAGTCGAGATCAATTGCGGCCCAAATCGGTTCGGGCAATTTACTACCGGACTCAGCATAGGTTTAAAGTCTCTTCCATGGGTCCACGGCCGAGCCTCATAATGCCGACTCGGCAGTTCCATCGACGTTGTTGGAGGCCAATTTTCCTATGAGCTCCCCTACTGAGGTAGCACCAGAGCCGGTGCGCAAGCGCTCCCTATACCGCGGCGACCCCGGCATGTGGTCGTGGGTGCTGCACCGCATCACCGGTGTCAGTATCTTCTTCTTCCTGTTCGTGCACGTGCTGGACACCGCGGTGATCCGCATCGACCCGAACAAGTACTCCGAGGTCATCGAGACCTATAAGACCCCGATCATCGGCCTGATGGAGATCGGCCTCGTCGCCTGCGTGCTCTATCACGCACTCAACGGTGTCCGCATCATCCTGGTGGACTTCTGGTCGAAGGGTCCGAAGTACCAGCGTCAGATGCTGTGGACGATCCTGACGCTGTTCGTCATCGTCTTCGGCGCGGCGGCCATCCGCCTGCTGCAGATCCTGATCACCCACTCGTTGTAGGAGGCACCTGATGACTGCATCGCAAGCCACACCGGGTGTCGCCAAGACCCTGGGCACTCAGCACGACCGGCCGGCCAGCCTGGACAACCCGCGGGCGCCGCGGATGCGCAAGGGCGGCAACTTCGAGAAGTACGCCTGGCTGTTCATGCGCTTCTCCGGCCTTGCCCTGATCATCCTGACCATCGGGCACATGTTCATCATGCTCGCCTGGGACGACGGCGTGCACCGTATCGACGCCTCGTTCGTCGCCGCGCGCTGGCGTGAACCCTTCTGGCAGGTCTGGGATCTCACCATGCTGTGGCTGGCCCAGCTGCACGGCGGCAACGGCGTCCGCACGGTGATCGCCGACTACTCGCGCAAGGACTCCACCCGCTTCTGGCTCAACGTGCTGCTCGGGATCTCGATGATCCTGGTCCTCGTCCTGGGTACCTATGCGCTTCTGACATTCGACACCAACAGCGTCGGCTAGAGGAGATAGACGAAGAAGATGCAGGAACATCGTTACGACGTTGTCATCGTGGGCGCCGGCGGCGCCGGGATGCGCGCAGCCATCGAATCCGCGCCGCGCGCCCGCACCGCCGTGCTGACCAAGCTCTACCCCACCCGCAGCCACACCGGCGCGGCGCAGGGCGGCATGTGCGCCGCCCTGGCCAACGTCGAAGAGGACAACTGGGAGTGGCACACCTTCGACACCGTCAAGGGTGGTGACTACATCGCCGACCAGGACGCCGTGGAGATCATGGCCAAGGAGGCCATCGACGCCGTCCTCGACCTGGAGAAGATGGGGCTGCCGTTCAACCGGACGCCCGAGGGCAAGATCGATCAGCGCCGCTTCGGCGGACACACCCGCGATCACGGCAAGTCCCCGGTCCGGCGCGCCTGCTACGCCGCCGACCGCACCGGCCACATGATCCTGCAGACGCTCTATCAGAACTGCGTCAAGCACGACGTCGAGTTCTTCAACGAGTTCTACGCCCTCGACATCTGCCTGTCGGAGAACGAGGACGGCGAGCCCGTCGCCACCGGCGTCGTCGCCTACGAACTCGCCACCGGCGAGATCCACGTGTTCCACGCCAAGTCGATCGTCTTCGCGACCGGCGGTTCGGGACGCATGTACAAGACCACGTCGAATGCCCACACGCTGACCGGCGACGGCATGGGCGTCGTCTTCCGCAAGGGACTTCCCTTGGAGGACATGGAGTTTCACCAGTTCCATCCGACCGGCCTGGCCGGCCTGGGCATCCTCATCTCCGAGGCGGTTCGCGGTGAGGGCGGCATCCTGCGCAACGCCGACGGCGAGCGCTTCATGGAGCGCTACGCCCCCACCATCAAGGACCTCGCGCCGCGTGACATCGTCGCCCGGTCGATGGTGCTCGAGGTTCTCGAGGGACGCGGCGCCGGACCGAACAAGGACTACGTCTATATCGACGTGACCCACCTCGGCGAGGACGTGCTCAACGAGAAGCTCCCCGACATCACCGAGTTCGCCCGCACCTACCTCGGCGTCGACCCGGTCACCGAGTACGTGCCGGTGTATCCGACCTGCCACTACGTGATGGGCGGTATCCCGACCAACATCAACGGCCAGGTACTGCGCAACAACACCGACGTGGTGCACGGCCTCTACGCGGCCGGCGAATGCGCGTGCGTCTCGGTGCACGGCGCCAACCGCCTCGGCACCAACTCGCTGCTCGACATCAATGTCTTCGGCCGTCGCGCCGGCATCGCTGCCGCCGAGTACGCGAACGAGTCCACGTTCGTCGATCTGCCGGAAGAGCCCACGAAGATGGTCGACGAGTGGGTCGAGTCCATGCTCTCCGAGCACGGCCACGAGCGGGTCGCCGACATCCGCACGAAGCTGCAGCAGACGATGGACGACAACGCGTCGGTGTTCCGCACCGAGGAGACCCTCAAGCAGGCGCTGACCGACGTCCACGCCCTGAAGGAGCGTTACGCCGGGGTGCGCGTGCACGACAAGGGCAAGCGCTTCAACTCCGACCTCCTCGAGGCCATCGAGCTGGGCTTCCTGCTCGAACTCGCCGAGGTGACCGTCGTCGGCGCGCTGAACCGGAAGGAATCGCGCGGCGGACACGCCCGCGAGGACTACCCGAACCGCGACGACGTCAACTTCATGCGCCACACCATGGCCTACAAGAAGGGCGACGGGCTGCTCTCCGACATCGAGTTGGATTACAAGCCGGTCGTTCAGACCCGCTACGAGCCGATGGAGCGTAAGTACTGATGACTGCAGTCATGGAAAATCCGGCCGCATCGGCAGACGAGCCGCCACTCCCCGCGGTACCAGACGAGGCCACCATGGTGACCTTGAAGATCTTCCGGTTCAATCCGGAGAACCCGGACGCACAGGGCTTCGAGAGCTTCCGCGTGCCGGCACTGCCGACCGACCGCTTGCTCAACCTGCTGCTGTACGTGAAGGGCTACCTCGATGGCACCCTCACCTTCCGTCGCAGCTGCGCCCACGGCGTGTGCGGGTCGGATGCGATGCGGATCAACGGCGTCAACCGGCTGGCCTGCAAGCTCCTGATGAAGGACTTGCTGCCGAAGGACAAGAGCAAAGAGATCACCATCACCATCGAGCCCATCAAGGGTCTGCCGGTGGAGAAGGATCTCGTGGTCAACATGGAGCCGTTCTTCGACGCCTACCGTGCGATCAAGCCGTTCCTGATCACCTCGGGCAACGAGCCGACGCGTGAGCGCATCCAGAGCCAGCACGACCGCGCCCGCTTCGACGACACCACCAAGTGCATCCTGTGTGCCTGCTGCACGACGAGCTGCCCGGTGTTCTGGAACGAGGGCAGCTACTTCGGCCCGGCCGCGATCGTCAACGCGCATCGCTTCATCTTCGACAGTCGCGACGAGGCCGCCGTCGAGCGTCTCGACATCCTCAACGACGTCGACGGTGTGTGGCGCTGCCGCACCACGTTCAACTGCACCGACGCCTGCCCGCGTGGTATCCAGGTGACGCAGGCGATCCAGGAAGTCAAGCGCGCCCTGATGTTCTCCCGTTAGCACCGCCTCCGGTCCCTGAGGAGCCCGCGAGCCGCTAGGCGAGCGAGCGTCTCGAAGGGCCGCCGGATCGAACAGACCCTCTCTGCAGCCCCCTCGAAGGCCCGCACCGATGATGGGGCGGGGCTTCGCCGTTCTGCCGCGCAGTGTGTCCGGGACGAACTCGACGGCGAGTGGTTCGGTGACCGAGAACCGCTCCGCGCCCGTTGCGCGGGCCACCTCCGTGTAGGTGCCGTCGACGAGTGACCAGGCGATGATCGACGGCTCGTCCGGATCGACCACCCAGTAGTGGGCACAGCCCGCACGCTCGAGCCGCTCCCGCTTGAGCAGCAGATCCACACCGCGCGTCGACGGCGACAGGACTTCGACCGCGAGCAGCGGCGCCGTCGGGAGTGCCTTCTCGGTGAATGCGCTCCTTGGAGCCACGAGAAGGTCCGGTTGCATCACCGTGTCGTCGGCGAGGGTCACGTCAAACGGAGCGAAAAGCACCACGAGCTCCGAACAACTCGCATCGGCAAGCGCCTGAGCGCGCAACACACTGAACAGATTCGCGGCCATCTCCTGATGCCGGAAGCGCGGCGCGGGACTCACGATGAGTACGCCGTCGAGCAGCTCGTACCGACGTCCGTCATCGGGCGTCGATTCCAGATCCGCCACGGTCAGCGGGCCGCTCGGCAGCCGGAGCGCGTCGGTCGTCATGGATGTCATGATAGTTCTCCCCCTTGGTCACAGCAGTGATTATTATCCGCGGCGAGACCGGCTCCGAAAATCTATCCACAGGCTTGCGCCGGCGGCAGCGTGACCGAATTCGTTACGCACAGCTAACTCCAGCACCAATATTCGCACTCCGTACGCGGATCAGCGACGGAAACCGTAGTCTGTTTCCACTAAAGATCGCTAATGGGAGAGAACAGATGTCAGAAACCGTGCCCGCCGAGATCCACGCGGACGGCAAGGGCCTCCGGGTCGGATCGATCGGCCTGGTCGGCAACGTGGTCATCGGCCTGTCGGCGGTCGCACCCGCGTACAGTCTCGCCGCAACCCTCGGCTACGTCGTCGCCGCAGTCCATTTCAAGGCGCCGGCGATGTTCGTCCTCGCCTTCATCCCGATGCTGCTGGTGGCCTTCGCCTACCGGGAACTGTCCGAGGACACCCCCGACTGCGGCACCACATTCACCTGGGGCACCAAGGCATTCGGTCCCTGGATCGGGTGGATCGGCGGGTGGGGACTCGCGGTGTCGGCGATCATCGTGCTGGCCAACGTCTCCGAGATCGCCGCCGTCTACTTGCTGAAATTCCTCGGCCAGGACGAATTGGCCGACACCCTGTGGATCAAGGTGACGCTGGGCTGCCTGTTCATCGCCGTCATGACCTGGATCAGCATCCGCGGCATCGTGATCAGCGAGCGCATCCAGGCCGTGCTGATGTTCGTGCAGTTCGCCATCCTCATCATCGCCAGCGTCATCGCGTTGACCAAGGTCGGTCTGGGTACCGCGGGCCCACAGGCGATCACCCCGCAGTGGAGTTGGCTGTGGCCGGGCGGGCTGACCCAGTCGGAGATCGCGGCGGCGGTCATCCTGTGCATCTTCATCTACTGGGGCTGGGACGCATGTCTGGCGATCGGCGAGGAGACCAAGGATCCCGCGAAGACTCCGGGCCGGGCCGCGGTCATCACCTGCCTGATCCTGGTCGCCACCTACGTACTCGTCGCCTACGCGGTCGAGTCGTTCGCCGGCTTCGGCGACACCGGCATCGGACTGAACAACCCGGAGAACACCGACGACGTGCTCACCATCCTGGGTGAACCCGTCGCGGGCGCGGTGATGTCGTCGGCGCTGCTCCTGACGGTGAGCATCTCGGCGCTCTCCTCCACCCAGTCGACGATCCTGCCGACGGCCCGCGGCAGCCTGTCGATGGCGGTCTACAAGGCGCTGCCCGACCGTTTCGCCGCGATCCATCCCCGCTACATGACCCCGGCGTTCGGCACCGCGGTGATGGGCGCGTCCGCGCTGGTGTTCTACCTGGTGCTGTCATTCCTGAGTCAGAACACCCTGGGCGACTCCATCGCCTCGCTCGGACTGGCGGTCGCGTTCTACTACGGCATCACCGCGTTCTCCTGTGTCTGGTACTTCCGTCGCAGCCTGTTCACGACTCCCCGTAACTTCTTCATGCGCGGACTGTTCCCGCTCCTCGGGGGTATCGCGATGGCCTGGGCGTTCATCAAGAGCGCCGTCGACATGATCAACCCCGACTACGGCTCGACGTCGGTCGGTGGCATCGGCGGCGTGTTCATCCTCGGCGTCGGCATGCTCGTGCTCGGGATTCCGCTGATGCTCGCGTGCTACGCGCACCGCAGCGACTTCTTCCAGGGCAAGACACTCGACGCCAACACCGAGGTCAAGGTGCCCGATGTCTACTGACGCCACCGGAACCCCTGCCCCACGCCTCGCAGTCGGTTACCTCGCCACCGGTTCCGGCGACGACGGCGTTGCCCTCGCGGTCGCCATCGCGCAGGTGACCGGGGCGTCCATCGACCTGATCTGCGTGATCCACCCCGTCACCTACGACGGCCACCCCGGCCTCGCCGAGTATCAGCAGCGCCTGGAAAACCAAGCGCTGCAGTGGCTTGCCGACGGAGCCGCCCGCATCCCCGACGGCATCGAGAAACGCACCATCGTCACGCTCCACGATTCGTTCGCCGACGGACTGATCGCCGAGGCGCAGCGATCCGGAGCGGCGATGATCGTCGTCGGCGGCAGCACCGACGGCCTGTTCCGCCGGCACAGCCTCGGCACGGTCAGCACCCAACTGCTGCACTCGGCACCACTCCCGGTGGCACTGGCACCCCGGGGATACGCCGAACGCGCTGGGCTACATCTGGATTCGGTCACCGTTGCAGTCTCGACGAAACCGGGTCGGAGCAATCCGCTGCCCTTCGCGGTGCAGTTCGCCGAACGCGGCGGACTCGACCTACGACTCCTGTCCCTGGTCTCACTGGATTCACCGTTCGACGACGAGACCAGCCGGTCAGCGCGGCAGCACGAGGTCACCGTCGCCGAAGAGCTCCTCACCGCCACGCGCAACGCCGTCGAGGCCGAACTCGATGTGGATGTGGTCGTCGCCGACGGGGACACCCTCGACGATGCACTCGACAATCTGCGGTGGGATGACGGTGACATCGTCGCTGTCGGGTCGGGACATCTCGGCATCGCCGACCGCGTCTTCCTCGGTTCCACCGCAGCCCGCATCCTGCGCTCGACGACCGCGCCGGTCATCGTCGTCCCGAGGGCAACGGACCGGTGAGCCGGCCCATCCTCGAACTCCGCCACGCCGAATGTGAGGGCCCCGGCAGCTACGGCTCCGGCCTGGCCGGCCTCGCATCGATCCACACGGTGCGGGCGTGGCGCGAGCAGATCCCCGACGACCCGAGGGCCTTCTCGGCGATCCTGGTCATGGGCGGCCCGATGGGTGTCTCCGACGGCGCCACCCACCCGTGGCTCGACGACGAGATCACCTTCTTGAAAAGGGCTGTTGCACAGGATGTTCCGATCTGGGGAGCCTGCCTCGGGTCACAACTGCTGGCCACCGCGCTCGGCGCGACGGTGTCGGCCGCGCCGATCCCCGAACTAGGTGTCGTCGATGTCACGCTCACCGACGACGGCCGTCGTGACCCCGTGTGGTCCGCGGTGGACGGGCCGGATTTCCCTGCGCTGCAATGGCATTTCGACACGTTCGAGATCCCCGCCGGAGCCACGCTGCTCGCGTCGTCGGCGGACTGTGCGCACCAGGCGTTCCGACACGGCCCGCATGTGGGTGTCCAGTTCCACCTCGAGGTCGACGCAGCGCTGCTCGATGAGTGGCTCGCCGTCGCGGAGTATCGCGCCGAACTCGTCGACGTCCTCGGCGAGGACGGGCTGAAACGCGTGATCGCCGACGTCGCCCGCACCGAGGATCTCACCCGGGCACTGGCGACGACGGCGATCCGTCAGTGGTACACCGCTATCCGCTGAATACCGTGCGGTGCCACGGTTTCTGCGCAACCGCGGTGATGTCACTCATCACGTGCTTGATGGTCAGGTACTCGTCGAGGGAGTAGGTCGACATGTCGTTGCCGAAGCCCGAGGCCTTCACACCGCCGTGCGGCATCTCGCTGATGATCGGGATGTGGTCGTTGATCCACACGCAGCCGGCCTTGATCTCGCGGCCCGCGCGCTGCGCCCGGTACAGATCCCGGGTCCACGCGGAGGCGGCCAGCCCGTAAACTGTGTCGTTGGCCCGTCGGATCGCATCGTCGTCGTCGGTGAACTTACTGACGGCCAGCACCGGACCGAACACCTCGTCGCGGTAGATCTCGGCGTCCTCGGCCACGTCGGCGAGCAGCGTGGGCGGATAGAAGCAGCCCGGACCGTCCGGGCGCACCCCGCCGGTGACCAGCCGCGCACCGGCAGCAACCGCGCGGTCGACCATGCCGGCCACCTTGTCGCGGTGGGCATGCGACGACAGCGAACCCATGTCGGTCGCCAGGTCGGTGGGATCGCCTACCTTGACCGACGCCATCACCTCGGCCACCCCGGCGACGAAGTCGTCGTAGAGATTCGGGGCGACGATCGCGCGGGTGGCCGCGGTGCAGTCCTGCCCGGCGTTGATCAGGGAGCCGGCCACGGCGCCGTGGATGGCAGCGTCGAGGTCGGCATCGTCGAACACCACGAACGGCGCCTTGCCGCCCAGCTCGAGCTGTACGCGCGTACCGTTCTTGGCGGCCTGCTCGGCCACCTTGCGCCCCACCGCGGTGGAACCGGTGAAGGTCACCAGGTCCACGCCGGGATGTCCGGAGATGGCCGATCCGACGTCGGCGCCGGTACCGACGAGCACGTTGAACACGCCGTCGGGCAGGCCGGCCTCGGTGGCCAGGCGCGCCAGGCTCAGGGTGGTCAGCGGTGTCTGTTCGGCCGGTTTGAGCACGATCGAGCAGCCGGCGGCCAGCGCGGGAATGACCTTCCAGATGGCCATCTGCAGCGGATAGTTCCACGGCGAGATCGATCCGACCACGCCGGCCGGTTCGTGTCGGATCGACGAGGTGTGGTCGCCGGAGTATTCGCCACTGGCCTTGCCCTCGAGGTTGCGCGCGACGCCGGCGAAGAAGTCGACGTTGTCGATGCTGCCGGGCAGATCGAACTCGGTCGCGAGGCGGATGCTGCGTCCGGTGTGCGAAACCTCTTCGGCGGCAAGCTCATCGACGTGATCGCGCAGCACGGCCGCATAGCGGTGCAGGACCTCCGAGCGCTCCGCCGGAGTTGCGGTGCCCCAGTCGTGCTGGGCGGCGCGCGCGGAGGCGACCGCGATGTCGACGTCGCCGGCATCGGCGAGCGCCAGCGTCGCGACGGGATCGTCGGTGGCCGGGTTGAGAACGGTGTGCTGGGGTCCGGCGCCTTTATGGGCGGCGCCATCGATCCAGCCGGTGGGAAGTGATGCGGGGGTTGGCATGGCACCGAAGTCTAACAGCGATCTACAACGAAATCACTAGATTTTCTTGATAGTTTCTGCGGATTACGCAGTTTTGGCTTGCAGTTTTGTGCCTAATCCGCCACGATCGGTGTGTGGTCGAATCATCCGGAGCCCCACTCGACGCAACCGCGAAGAAGATCATCGAACACCTTCAGGCGGACGGTCGAGCGTCGTATGCATCCATCGGCAAGTCCGTGGGCTTGTCGGAGGCGGCAGTCCGCAACCGAGTCCAGAAACTCGGCGAGAGCGGACTGTTGCAGGTCGTCGCGGTCACCGATCCGCTGAAGCTCGGCTTCTCCCGCCAGGCGCTGATCGGCATCCGATGCACCGGTGACACCCAGGAACTCGCCGAGCAACTCGCCACCTGCCCGGAGATCGACTACGTGGTACTGACCGCCGGCTCGTTCGACATCCTCATCGAGGTGGTCTGCGAAGACGACGATCACCTGTTGAAGATCCTGAACCAGCAGGTTCGGATCCATCGCGAGGTCACCGCCACGGAGACCCTCGTCTATCTGAAACTGGTCAAGCAACAATACAATTGGGGTACCCGATGACCACCGAATCAACTCTGCAACAACCCACCTGGGGACAGCGCAGCGCCGCCCACCTCTGGGGCCACTTCGCCCGGCATGGCGAGGAGATCACACCACCGGTCATCACCCGCGGTGAGGGTGTTCGGATCTTCGACGACCAGGGCCGCAGCTATCTCGACGGTCTCGCCGGCCTGTTCGTCGTGCAGGCCGGCCACGGTCGCACCGAACTCGCCGAGGCCGCCGCAAAACAGGCGAAAGAGCTTGCCTTCTTTCCCCTGTGGTCGTATGCGACGCCGCCCGCCATCGAACTCGCCGAACGCCTGGCCGCCTACGCTCCGGGCGATCTGAACCGGGTCTTCTTCACCACCGGTGGCGGCGAGGCCGTGGAGAGCGCCTGGAAACTGGCCAAGCAGTATTTCAAACTGGTCGGAAAACCGTTGAAGCACAAGGTGATCTCTCGCTCGATCGCCTATCACGGCACCCCGCAGGGCGCACTCGCGATCACCGGCATCCCCGCGCTCAAGCAGATGTTCGAGCCGCTCACCCCGGGCGCCTTCCGCGCACCGAACACCAACATCTATCGCGCCCCCGATCCGTACGGCACCGGAGACCTCGGCGACGACCCGAAGAAGTTCGGCCGCTGGGCCGCCGACCGGATCGCCGAGGCCATCGAGTTCGAGGGCCCCGACACCGTGGCGGCGGTGTTCCTCGAGCCGGTGCAGAACGCCGGCGGCTGCTTCCCACCCCCGCCCGGTTACTTCGAGCGGGTCCGCGAGATCTGCGACGAGTACGACGTACTGCTGGTCTCCGACGAGGTGATCTGCGCGTTCGGCCGCATCGGCTCGATGTTCGCCTGCGACGACTTCGGCTATGTCCCGGACATCATCACCTGTGCCAAGGGCATGACGTCGGGCTACTCCCCGATCGGCGCCATGATCGCCAGCGATCGCCTCTTCGAACCGTTCCGCGACGGCACCACCACCTTCGCGCACGGCTACACCTTCGGCGGACATCCGGTGTCGGCCGCGGTGGCGCTGGCCAACCTCGACCTGTTCGAGCGCGAAGGTCTCAACGATCACGTGAAGTCGACGGCGCCGGCGTTCCGCTCGACGCTGGAGAAACTGCACGATCTGCCGATCGTCGGCGACGTGCGTGGCGAGGGCTTCTTCTACGGCATCGAACTGGTCAAGGACAAGGCCACCAAGGAGACGTTCAGCGAGGCCGAATCCGAGCGCATCCTGCGTGGTTTCCTGTCCAGCGCGCTCTTCGAGAACGGGCTGTACTGCCGCGCCGACGACCGGGGTGACCCGGTGGTGCAGCTCGCTCCGCCGCTGATCGCCGGGCAGGCCGAGTTCGATGAGATCGAGCAGATCTTGCGGTCGGTGCTCACCGAGGCCTACACGCTGCTGTGACGCGCCCGGCGCGTCCGGTGCACGGTGCTGCGGACTGGTAACCTGCCTGCCGTGAAGGCGGCGGCGATACTGGCGACGGTGCTCGCCGCCCTCCTCCTCATCTGTGCACCGGCGGCCGCCGAGCCGCCGCCCGGCCTGACCAATGCTCCCACCCCGCCGACGACGACACCGGTCACCGACCACTGCCCGCACCGGATCGGCACACCGCTCCCGGTCGACGAATCCGAGGTGGTGGCACCCGGCTCACCGACGCCGACGCCGCTCCCGGTACCGGATCCGCCACTCGGCGGGGAGCGGCTCGGTGAGTGTGGGGTGGTCGCCGATCCGTCGCTCGGACCGGTACCGGTGCGGCTGACGTCGGCCGCCTGGCTGGTCGCCGACCTCGACACCGGCGAGATCATCGCCGCCAAGGATCCGCACGGCCGGTATCGTCCGGCGTCGACCATCAAGGTGCTCCTCGCACTGGTGGCACTCGAGGAACTCGACCTCGACACCGTCGTCCCGCCGATGCCCGAGGACTGGAGTTCCGAGGGCGATCTGTGCGGGATGGGACCGGGCGGCCACTACACCAACCGCGACCTGCTCACCGGTCTGCTGATCGTCTCCGGCAACGACTGTGCGCACGCCCTGGCCCGCGAACTCGGTGGCGTCGAGGCGACCCTGGCCAAGATGAACGACAAGGCAAAAGAGCTGGGCGCGTTGGACACTCGCGCGGCGAGCCCGTCCGGACTCGATGCGGCCGGCATGTCCACCTCGCCGTACGACCTCGCGGTGCTCTTCCGTGAAGCCATGCGCGATCCGACTTTTCGCGAGCTGATCGCGATGCCCACCCATCAGTTCCCCGGCTACCCCAAGCGACCCGATGTCCCAGGCGACACCGACCATCCGGCGTATCTGATGCAGACCTCCAATCAGCTTCTGCTGGAAGGGTATCCGGGCATGCTCGGCGGGAAGACCGGCTACACCGACGACGCCAAGAAGACCTTTGTCGGGGTCACCGAACGCAACGGCCGGCGCATCCTCATCGTGCAGATGTACGGGCTGACCGTCGTCGACGACAATTACTGGGATCAGGCGAAGTCGTTGTTCGACTACGGTTTCCGCGCGCCGCAGGGTGTGGCGGTGGGATCACTCGACGCCACGGCGGCATCGGTCTCCGCATCGCCCACGACGACGACCGCAGCCGATGCCCCGCAGCAGACCAGTGCCGCCGGTACCGATCAGCCGACGCAGTGGTCGATGCGGGTGCTGCTCGGTCTGGTTGCCGCGCTCGTTGCGGTGGTCCTGCTGTTGATCGCGTTGCGGCTGTTCAAGAAACGCTGATCACTCGCTGTCGTCGTCGGATGACTGAGACGGCCGACGACTCAGGCGGCCCAGGAGCAGGCCGGCCACCGCTCCCGCACCCGCAGCGGTCGCGAGCGATCCGGTCGGGGCCACCGGACTCACCTGATACGTCGGCGACACCACGACCGGAGCGGACGTCGACGGTGCGCCCGACCGTCGGGCGGCTGCGGCACCGGCCGACTTCGCAGCCCCCGCACCCGCGCGGGCACCTGCGGTTGCCCCGACACCCGCTCGCGCCCCGCCACCACCGCCACTCGAGACACCGGCGGCGGGTGCACCATCCTCGTCCTCGCTCGCGCCTTCACCGACGTCATCGGGATTCGGGAGTTGGTACTCCTCGTTCATCGGATCGGTGGCACACCATGCCGACGCGTACAGGATGATCCGTGAGGCGAGGTAGCCGAAGACCAGCAGACCCAGGATCGGACCGAACGCGACGCCGGCCGGACCGCTGAGTACCGATTTCAGGTAGATCCCGCCGAGCTGCTTGATGATCTCGAAGATGACCGCGGTGATCAGCCCCGCCTTGAGCGCATTGCGAAACGGTATCTGCATCAGCGGAAGTCGCGACAGCACGAAGGAGAAGAGCAACCAGCTCGCGAAGATCGAGATGATCGTGGTGACGATCCGGATCGCGACCGGCGCCCACCCCGCGTGGTCGAGGCCGACCCAGCCGAGGATCGACCGGATCACCCCGCCGTTGCCCAGTGCGGTCAGTGCCATGGTGGCGGCGAAAGCCAGCCCGAGCAGTGCGAAGGTCAGCAGATCCCACACCTTGGACATGACGGCATTGCGCTCGACCCGGCCGCCCCACATCTCGGTCATCCCGACCCGGACACCCGAGATCCAGCCGATACCGGTGAACGCGGCACCGACGAGGCCGATGATGCCGACCGCGGCCCGCGAGTTGATCGCCGAGTCGATCAGCTGCTCGATCTGGTCACCGAGCTCCCCGGGCATGGCCTTGACGACTGCATCCTTGATGCTCTCGATCCATTCCGGATGCCCGGCCAGCACGAAGCCCGCGATCGCGAACAACACCATGACGATGGGCACCATCGCCAGAATGCCGTTGAAGGTGATGGCGGCGGCGTAGACGTTGCCGCGTCGGATGTTGTACCGCTGGAACGTCGCAATGAGGTGTTCGATCCACGGCCATCGCTCCCGTAATCGCTCGAAGGTGCTCTTCGCGTCGCTCACCGTCGACTTCGTCGTATCCACCACCGAGCTCATTCGGTACCGCCTCCTGTCAGATCAGCCTGCAGGTGCCAAGAACCCCACTCTGTCATAAACACGGCTCAGAGTGTCCGACGCGACCTCCCGGGCGCGGGCGGCGCCGCGGGCGAGGATCGCATCGAGCTCGGTGGGATCGGCCAGATATTCGTCCACCCGGGCGCGCAACGGGGTGACGAACTCGCTGAGCACGTCGGCGGTGTCGACTTTCAGGTCGCCGTATCCCTTGCCCTGATACTTGTCGACGAGGTCGTCGACCGGCACCCCGGACAGGGCCGACTGGATGGTGAGCAGATTGCTCACGCCGGGCTTGGTCTCGCGGTCGAACCGGATCTCGGTATCGGTGTCGGTGACCGCCGAGCGGATCTTCTTCGCCGACTTCTTGGGGTCGTCGAGCAGGCTGATGAGGCCCTTGTCGGTCTCGGCTGACTTGCTCATCTTCGCGGTCGGGTTCTGCAGGTCGTAGATCTTGGCGAACTCCTGGACCACATAGGCCTGGGGCACCTTGAACACCTGCCCGAAGCGCGAGTTGAACCGCTGCGCGAGGTCACGGGTGAGCTCGAGGTGCTGACGCTGGTCCTCGCCGACCGGGACCCGATCCACCTGGAAGGCGAGGATGTCGGCGGCCATCAGGATCGGGTAGGTGAACAGTCCGACCCCGGCCGCTTCGGTCCCCTGCTTGGCCGTCTTGTCCTTGAACTGGGTCATCCGGCCGGCCTCGCCGAATCCGGTGATGCACGAGAGCACCCAGGTGAGCTGCGCGATCTCCGGTACGTGCGACTGGACGTAGACGGCCGACCGCTCGGGGTCGACACCGAGGGCCAGCAACTGCGCGACACTCCCCCGGGTCCGGTCGGCCAAGGTCTTCGGGTCGAACGCCACGGTGAGGGCGTGCATGTCCGGGATGAAGTAGAACGCCTCGAAGTCGTCCTGCAGCTCGACCCACTGCCGGACCGCCCCGAGATAGTTGCCGAGGTGGAACGAGTCGCTGGTGGGCTGGATCCCGGACAGCACGCGCGGGCGTGTGCCGGTGGCCGTGGTGTCGCTGCTGCTCATGGGTCTCAGTCTCTCAAACGGGTCCGAACGATTTTCTTCCCACGCCGGGTCGGGTTTCAGTCGTAGATGACGGTCACCGGAGCGTGATCCGACCACCGCAGGTCGTAGGCCGCGGCGCGGTCGACTGTCGCCTTCACCGCGCGGGCGGCCAACGACCGGTTGGCCAACTGGTAGTCGATGCGCCAGCCGGAGTCGTTGTCGAAGGCCTTGCCACGCCACGACCACCACGAGTACGGACCCGCCTCGTCGGGCGCGAGGTCCCGCATGACGTCGGACCATCCGCCGGCCAGCCGTTCGCCGACCCAGGACCGCTCGTGCGGGAGGAAACCGGGGTTCTTGAGGTTGCCCTTCCAGTTCTTGATATCGGCCTCGGCGTGGGCGATGTTCCAGTCGCCCCCGACGACGACGTGGCGCCGCCGCCGCGCGAGTCGCGTGAGGTACGCGCCGAATTCGTCGAGGAACCGCACCTTCTCCGCGTACTTCTCGCGCAGTTTGGGTTCGGTGTCGGCCACCGGCGCGGCTGCGCCCTTGGGCAGGTACAGACTCGCCGCGGTGGTCGGCCCGAGGGGTGTGTCGAGGTCGACCTCCAGGTAGCGGCCGGTGGCATCGAACTCGGCGCTGCCAAAACCGGTCCGTGCGGCGCCCAGCGGTAGCCGGCTCAGGACACCGACGCCGGCATGCCCCTTCACCACCGACGGCGACATGGCGAGTTGCCACCCGTCGTCGAGCGCCGGTGCGAGCGCCTCGCGGGCGAGGTCTTCGGAGGCGCGGATCTCCTGCAGCAGCACGATGTCGACGCCCGCCCCGTCGAGCCAGGAATGGAAGCCTCGATTGGCCGCGGAACGGTGCTTGACGGCGGCACGGATGCCGTTGACGTTGACGGTGCTGACGGTGAGTGACACAGCGCAACAGCCTACTGGGACCTCCTTTCCCAGTTTGGTGCGTCCGTACCAAAGGTTAGGCAACCCTTGCGCGGAGGCGACCTTTATGTAACCCTTACCTAACTGGAGTACGAAGAGGTGACCACGATGTTCGTTTGCATTTGCCGAGCGGTGACAGAGGACGAAGTCCACGAGCACTGCTCCTCGGGCGCCATGTCCGTAGATGCAATCGGCGAGCGGTGCGGTGCCGGCGAAGGCTGTGGCACCTGCCTCGAGCGTCTCCAGCAAATCGTCAACGAAAGGGTGGCAACCGCCAACAGCGCCGCGTAAAGGGGACACCAGACCCTATAGAGTCACGACCTCGCATCTCGATGGAGACGCGGGGGCGTTCGTCGTGCTAGGTTTCTTCTACCACTGCGAACGGAGGCTTCATCATGCGCGGCGACGACGAGGTAATCGCCCTCCTCAACGAACAGCTCACCAGCGAGCTGACGGCTATCAATCAGTACTTTCTGCACGCCAAGATGCAGGGCAACTGGGGACTCACCGAGATCGCGAAGAAGACCCGCGAAGAGTCCATCGAAGAGATGCACCATGCGGAGACGCTGACAGACCGCATCCTCTTCCTCGAGGCACTCCCGAACTACCAGAAGATCCTGCCGCTGCGGATCGGACAGACCCTTCGTGAGCAGTTCGAGTCCGATCTCGCCATCGAGGTCGAGGTGGTCGACCGCCTCAAGCCCGGCATCGTCATGTGCCGCGAGAAGGCCGACCACACCTCGGCCAAGCTCCTCGAGGACATCCTCGCCGACGAAGAGCATCACATCGATTACCTCGAGACCCAACTCGAGCTGATGGATCGCCTCGGCGAGCAGCTGTACCTGGCCAAGACGGTGGCCACGCCTCCCGATGTGAGCTGACCTCTCACACAGCTCTGCTGCAGCATGACACCAGCGGGTGCGACGCTCATCCGCGTCCCAGCCCCTGGTGGGTGTGGGCCGCCCGCCTTGGTGGGTGTGGGCGCCTCCGG
>NZ_JBCLVJ010000013.1:0-215986 GCF_048537925.1 Gordonia sp. CPCC 205515
CCCAGCCCTGCGGCGGCATGACCCCGGGGGCTGCGACCCCCATCTCGGCGGCGCCCGCTGGTGTGTTTGGCCGGCCGTTCTTGGTGGCTTAGGACTCTTCGGAGTCGGTTCCCGAGGAGGAGGTGCCGGAGCTGCTCGACGACTTGGTGGTGTTGCCCGTCGTCGCCCCGCTGCCGTCACCGGCGGTTCCCGTGGACCCGCTGGACGCTCCCCCGGAGTCTCCCGTCGTTCCTGCGGCGTCCTCCGTCGTCCCTGTGGGGTCGCCGGTCCCCGTGCCCTCGGCCGTCCCCGTGCCATCGGTCCCCGAGTCGTCGGTCGTCCCAGTGTCCCCGGTTGTTCCGCTGGTGTCGCCGGTTGACCCCGGCGAAGCAGTCTCCGGGCCCGTGGCAGTGCCTGTCGTGCTGCCCGGCGTGGCGGTCGCGGTGTCGCCGGTCCCCGACCCCTCGGTCGTCGCGCCGGCATAGTTGTCGGTGGACTCGGGCGTGACGGCGGCGGCGGTCGACGGTTCGACGCCGGAACCATCGCCGACCGACCCCGAATCCGATTCGGCGACAACGCTTTCCGCAGGTTCGTCAGCGATGGACGATTCGGCCGCGACCGCCGCCCGGGAGGCCGGGGCGGCCGGGGCGGCCGCGAGCGTTCCGGTCGACGCCTGCGGGTCGAGCGAGGAGAACCAGTCCTTGAGGGCTTCCCAGGACGGGCGGTACGCGGGTCCGGCGAAGGGGTTCGGGTCGACGCCGACCACGCGATAGAGCCAGTACCCACCAAAGTTGACCGGCATCAGCACAACGCTCTTGGCACTGGCTGCGAGCACGGTGACGCCGTTGCGGAAGAGTTCCGGATCCAAGGTCAGCACGCCACGCGCAACGTCCTCAAAGGCACGGAAATCAGGCAGCACGCCGCCATACCCGAGGTTCGGTAGCTGGGGGAACCATCCCATCGCCCAACTGATCGGCGGCTGGAAATCGGCCAGGGTGATGCCGAGGATGTCGGGCACGGTGAACCGGTACTGCATCAGATCGGGGACCGTCCAATTCAGACCGATTGCGTCGACGAACCGCTGGGTGAGGATCGCCGTCGACGACGGGGAATCCACGACACAGGTGGTGACGTTGCCCGCCGGAGTGCAGGTCAACGTGCGGTCGGCGCCGTACATGTTCCAGCTCTCCACCGATGACGACAGGTACATGTAGAAGGGGTAGAGCCCGTGCTTGACCCAGTAGCCGAGCAGTCCGTCGACCGCGCCGACCGGATCGTGCAGCAGGTCCGGCAGATCGCAGATCGGATCACCGGCAATGCAGTAGGTCGTGACCGGGATACCGCCGAAATCGGCGTCGGTCCGTGCGCCGGCCATCGTCAGGCCCGGGATGACGCCGACGAGAACGAGTTCGACGCCGCGCCCCCACAGGGTTCCGGCCTGGCGCGGATCGGAGTACAGCTCGCCGGAGACGTTGGTCGGGTCGATCCGGTATTCGCCGGTGGTGCCGTTACCGATGTCGGTCAGGGCGTCGCCGACGACACCTGCACCCTGCGAGTACCCGGCGATGACGACCTCCTTATCGGTGCCGCACGTCGACTGGTACGAGGAGACCGCCGCGAGGATGGCCTCGTCCCCCTGCGATTGGCTGTCATCGAAGCCGAAGGCGCCGAGCGGCCAGATCGACGCCGGGTAGTCGATGACCTCGGTGGTGTAGGCGCCTTCCGGGGGTGGACTGGCACCGGGCGGAAACGTCCCCTGGTACCGCTGACCGATCCCGACGACCGACGCGCCGGAGGTGTCCCAGGTCCCGCCGACCAAAAACACCCGGCCAGGCCCTTCGCATCCGGTTGGCAATGAATCATCGGCACGGGCCACGCCCGATCCGAAGGTCTGGCCCACGGCGAGCGCGACGGTCAGCACCGCGCCGCTCAGTAGCAGCATCACTGCCTGGGTTCGTCCGCGAAACCGGTGCGCCATCGTCCGTGCCTCCCACTCAGGGGTCGGGTGTGAGCCGCGTCTCGCACCCGTGGAACGCATCGAATACTAGCCCGAATTCAGGAAAGGCAATGCGAACTTGGGCACTTGCGATGTGCTTAGGATCGCTAAGCTATCCCTTATCGCGCAACACAATTGGAGGAGACAGTCCGATGAGTGAGGTCCTACTGGTCACCAACCACGACACCGTGGCGCTGGTGACGCTCAACCGTCCCGACGCGCGCAACTCGTTGAGCCCCGAGTTGATCACCGCGTTGAGCACCACGCTGCGATCCCTGGACGCCGACCCGCAGGTGCGCGCGATCGTGCTGACCGGTACCGACCCGGCGTTCTGCGCCGGCCTGGACCTGCGTGCGCTGGCCGCCGACGGTCCCGACTATCTGCAACTGTTCGCCGACGACGACTGCATTCGGCTGGTCGGTGAACTCGCGACGCCGGTGATCGGTGCGATCAATGGTCCGGCCATCACGGGCGGCCTCGAGATCGCACTCGGCTGCGACTTCCTGATCGCCGGGGACCGCGCGCTGTTCGGCGACACCCACGCCCGCGTCGGCGTGCTCCCCGGCGGCGGCCTGACCGCGCGGCTCCCCGATCGGGTGGGTACCGCGTGGGCGCGCCGGATGTCCTTCGCCAGTGAGATCGTCGACGCCGAGCTGGCCCTGCGGATCGGGCTGGTGACCGAGGTCGTCGAGCACGACCGGTTGATCCCGCACGCACTCGACCTCGCCGCACGGGTGTCCGATGCACCGGGAGACGTGACGGCCTCGCTCAAACACATGTACACCGCGGGGTGGGATACCGGCCCGGGCCGAATCCTCGATGTCGAGGCCCGGCTGTCCGCGGCCCGCCGGCCGGAGTGGGACAAGCTCGAAGCGAATCGGCAAAAGGTGATGGACCGCAACCGCTCTCAGTTGCGCTGACCGGCAGCGTCACGGGTTCGAATCAGTGCGCGCGAGACCATTCCCAGTCCGTTTCGAGCGTGTTATATCCTTGACGCCAGGTCATGAGCATCAGCGTGAAGCCCCGGCTTGCTGATCGGCAACCCTCCAACCGCGGTGGGGTGCTCCGGGTGATGACCGGGTTGAGAAACACTGTCGTGTTTCCCGGCAAGCGCGGGTCCGAAGGTCGGACCCCACCAGGGTCAATGCATCCTGCCGACCGTAGAAAGTGATCAACATAGTCATGTCCGACGCCACCGACGTCACCAATCCCGCCGACAGCTGGAGCTTCGAAACCAAGCAGATCCATGCGGGCCAGACCGCCGACGCCTCCACCAATGCGCGGGCCCTGCCGATCTACCAGACCACGTCGTACACCTTCAACGACACCCAGCACGCGGCCAACCTGTTCGGCCTCGCCGAGCCGGGCAACATCTACACCCGCATCATGAACCCGACCCAGGACGCGGTCGAGCAACGCCTCGCGGCTCTCGAGGGCGGCGTCGCCGCGCTGCTGGTCGCGTCCGGGCAGGCGGCCGAGACGTACGCGATCCTCAACATCGTCGAGGCCGGCGGGCATGTGGTGTCCAGCCCGCGCCTCTATGGCGGCACGTTCAACCTGTTCCACTACACGCTGCCCAAGCTCGGCGTCGAGGTCAGCTTCGTCGACGATCCGGAGGATCCGGCGTCGTGGCAGGCCGCCATCCGCGACAACACCCGCGCGCTCTACGGCGAGTCGATCTCCAACCCCAACAACGAGATCCTCGACATCCCCGGCATCGCCGAGGTCGCCCACCGCAACGGACTGCCGCTGATCGTCGACAACACCGTCGCCACGCCGTACCTGCTGAACCCGCTGGCCCACGGCGCCGACATCGTCGTGCACTCGGCGACCAAGTACATCGGCGGCCACGGCACTGCGATCGGTGGTGCGATCGTCGACGGCGGCACCTTCGACTGGCGTGGACAGCGCGACGGCAAGGATCTCTTCCCCGGTTTCACCACCCCGGACCCGAGCTATCACGGAGCTGTGTTCGCAGATCTCGGCGCGCCGGCATACGCACTCAAGGCCCGGGTGCAGTGGCTGCGCGACACCGGTGCCGCGATCTCTCCGTTCAACGCCTTCCTGCTGGCACAGGGTCTCGAGACGCTGAGCCTGCGGGTCGAACGACACGTCGCGAACGCACAGCGCGTCGCGGCGTACCTGAACGATCACGCCCAGGTGGAGTCGGTCGCCTACGCGGGACTGACCAGCTCGCCGTGGTATGACCGCGGACAGCAACTGCTGCCCAAGGGGCAGGGCGCGATCATCGGCTTCGAGATCGCGGGCGGCGTCGACGCCGGCAAGCGCTTCGTCGAGGGGCTCACCTTGCACAGCCACGTTGCCAACATCGGTGACGTGCGGTCGCTGGTGATCCACCCGGCGTCGACCACACACAGCCAGCTGACCCCCGAGGAGCAGGTCGCCGCCGGGGTCAGCCCGGGTCTGGTCCGCCTGGCCGTCGGAATCGAGGGCATCGACGACATTCTGGCCGACCTCGACCAGGGCTTCGCCGCGGCCCGATGACCAACGACGCAGAGTCCACGACAGTCCGGTAACCCCCAAGCACGGTGAATGAGGTGCATCGCAGAGTGAGTGAATTGTGTCAGTGAGTATCGAAACGAGGATCCAGACCGCTGATCGTCCCGACTGGGAGCAACTCCCGGATGGGGAGATGATGCGCGTCGACATCGGCTCGGTCTCACTCGACAACGGCGAGGTGATCGACGACGTGACGCTGGCGTTCCAACGCTGGGGCGCCTTGTCGCCGACGCGGGACAACGTCATGCTGACTCTGCATGCGCTCACCGGCGATTCCCACGTGACCGGCCCGGCCGGCGACGGCTATCCGTCGGCCGGGTGGTGGGACGGGCTGATCGGTCCCGGCTGCGCCATCGACACCGATGAGTGGTGTGTCATCTCGGCCAACGTGCTCGGCGGCTGCCGCGGCTCCACCGGGCCCGGTTCGCCCCACCCCGACGGCCGATCCTGGGGTTCACGATTCCCGCAGATCACCGTGCTCGATCAGGTGCGTGCCGAGCGCGCACTGATCGAGCGGCTCGGCATCGCCGAAGTGGCGGCCGTCCTCGGCGGTTCGATGGGTGGTGCCCGCGCCCTGGAATGGGCCATCGAGTATCCCGAAATGGTGCGCAGCTCACTGGTTCTCGCGGTCGGTGCACGCGCAACCGCGGATCAGATCGGCACGCAGACCACGCAGATCGCCGCGATCAAGGCCGACCCGGACTGGCAGGGCGGCGACTATTTCGGCACCGGACGGGTGCCGTCGACCGGCATGGGTGTCGCCCGACGCATTGCTCATCTGACCTACCGCGGTGAGGTCGAACTCGATCAGCGCTTCGCCAACGAGCCACAGGGCGAGGAGCAACCGCTGCGTGACGGCCGCTACGCCATCGACAGCTACCTACAGCACCAGGCCGACAAGCTGATCACCCGCTTCGACCCGGCGAGCTACGTCGTGCTCAGTGAGGTGCTCAATCATCACGACGTCGGTCGTGGCCGCGGCGGGGTGCGGGCCGCGTTGAATGCCTGCCAGGTGCCGACAGTCGTCGGCGGTATCGTGTCGGACCGGTTGTATCCGTTGCGGTTACAGATCGAACTCGCCGAACAGCTCGGCAATTGTGTGGGTGGTCTGCAGGTCATCCACTCCGACAACGGCCACGACGGCTTCCTCACCGAGTTCGATGCGATCGGTGATCTACTCAAGCGCACCGTCGAGATCGCCCGCGGCTGAAAGCCTTTCCCTCCACGACCCGGATAGCTCAGCCGGCCGCGTCGGGGGTCGGCGTCGTGGTGGTGGGCGCCGTGGGCCGCGGCGGCTGATTCGGCACTCCCCGCTGCTGCGGCGGCACCGGCAACGTCGTGGGCGGCGTGAAACCCGGCGGCAGGAGCTCCGGCGGAATGGTCGGAGTGGTGCCTTGCGGCCACGGCACCGACGGCAGCGGATACGGCGACAGCGTTCGCGTCGAGGTGGTCGGCTGCTGCGGCGTCGGCGGTAGTTCCGTTGTCGCCCAACCGGGTCCGTCATCCCACCGAGGCTGCAGGGTGGGTTGGGCCGGCTCGGTCGGCGCGACCGGTTCGGGCGCCACGGGCGGGAGCGGCACGACCGCGGTCGGCGAGTACGTGGTGGTGGCCCGGTCGGTCTGCGGTGTCGACGACGACGTCGTCGTAGAGTCCGCCACCGGCGAGGACACCGGCCGCACCTGCGATGGTGACGCCGGAGACGAATGCCCGGTCAGCGCCGAACTGACCGCATAGACGGCCATCAGCGTGGCCGCGAGAATGGCGGCGATGACCGCCAACGGCATGGCCGACAACCACTCTCGTTGTCGTCGACCGCCGATGAAGGCCAGCCGGGTCGTCGTCTCCGAGGTGGTCTTGGCCCGCGCGATCAGGGCGGCACCCACCGACGCGGCCAGTTCCGGGTTCGGCGGAACCACGGTCTCCACCGATTCGTCATCGACGATATGTTGTACCGCAGACAGATTCGCCAGCCCCCCGACGAAGGCCACCGCATCGGCGGGCTTGTCCCGCGCAGCATTCTCGGAAATGTAGCGCGCCAATACCTTTCGCGCTTCGTCAACCATCGGGGCGGCCGCCGAGGCGATCACCTCCGCGGTCAGCACGACGGTGCCACCACCACCCGACAAACCGACGGGAGACTCCCCCGCACCCGTAATCGCGGCGGTGACTTCCTCTTTGGCGGTTCGGCAGGCACTGAGCAGGGCACGACGGCCGGGCCGGCGGGCGACGGTGCCCGCGCCGTCGACGAGCGCGTCCACGATCGCCCGATCCAGCGCCCGTCCGGACAGTGCACGCGACCGTTGCGACGCGGTGATCTCCCGGGTGGATGGATCGACGGTGTAGAGCGACATCCCGGTATCGCCACAATCGACGACGACCACCGATCCGAATCTGCTGATCTCACCGGTCGCCGACAGGTACTCGACGACCGCCTCATCCTCGGCGACGAGTTGGATCTGACGGCGCGGTCCGGCGCCGCGCGAACCCAACTCGCGGCGTTGCTTGTCGGTGCGCGCAGCCACTCCGATCGGCCCGACGCGAACATCCGCGTCGCGGGCGGCGGTCAGCATCAGATCGATTCCGGCATTGACCCGGCCGGCGGCCTCGAGGCCGTCCTGCGGGTCGACGTCGATGACTCGGGAATCGATCACACTGCGCCCCACGTCGTCGCGCGTCAGCAGTACGTAGTGGATCATCCCCTCGCCTGCCGACACACCCAACGACGTGAAGTCGTCAGGAATTGCCGAATCGTCGGTGCCGAACGTCGAAGTGATGCGCAGTCCCCCAGGGTGTCGTAGCGGTCGGTTACGCGACGATTCGAGCCCGAAAGGTCACGCGTTGGTCTCTATTGTAATCAATCTGTGCCCAAAGGATCGATCGAGGTTGCCAACCACAGGATCAGAGCACCTACCGACGCCATCGCCGCGACGTCGAAGAACTTGCCTCTGACCTGCAATAACCCCGCTCTCGACGTGGGGATCAGGGCACGCAGGAGCGCACCCAGAATCAGCGCGGTGCCAAACACGAATGCGCCGCGCCGCCAGCGATCGAACAACACGAGGACGGCCGCGATCAGCAGGCCGAGCAGCACCAGGAAGTACGGGATCTGCACAGCGACGGTTCGGAAGCGCCGAACGCGATGCAGTTGCGCGGCCCGACCGGAGGTCGTCGCACGGCCCCGCGCGTCTCCCGAGGGTGGAGTCACCCCGCGGTTCCTGTCCCGGAGCGTGCCACGAGCTGGGCTTCGGCCCGTTCCACCACATTGACGAGCAGGAAGGCCCGGGTGAGTGGGCCGACCCCGCCGGGATTCGGTGACACATGCCCGGCGACGTCCCAGACGTCGGGGGCGACATCGCCGACGAGTCCGGCTTCGGTGCGGCTGACGCCGACGTCGATGACCGCCGCGCCCGGCTTGACCATGTCGGCGGTGATGAGGTGCGGCACGCCGGCGGCCCCGATGACGATGTCGGCCCGCGACACCTCGGCCGCGAGGTCGGCGGTGCCGGTGTGGCAGAGCGTCACGGTCGCGTTCTCGCTGCGCCGCGTCAGCAGCAGGCCGATGGGACGACCGATCGTGACGCCACGGCCGACGACCGTCACTCGGGCGCCGGCGATCGGGATGTCGTAGCGGCGGAGCAGATGGATGACGCCGCGCGGGGTGCACGGCAACGTCGACTCCTTGCCCAGCACGAGACGCCCGAGATTGATGGGATGCAGACCGTCGGCGTCCTTCTCGGGGTCGATCCGCTCCAGAGCCGCGTTCTCGTCGAGATGCTTGGGCAGCGGAAGCTGCACGATGTATCCGGTGCACTCCGGGTCGGCGTTGAGTTCGTCGATGGCGGCGTTGAGTTCCTCGGTGGTCGCGTCCGCCGGCAGATCCTTGCGGATCGACGCAACACCGATCCGCGCGCAATCGGCGTGCTTGCCCTTGACGTAGCTGTGCGAACCGGGGTCGTCGCCCACGAGAATCGTCCCGAGGCCGGGGAGGATGCCTTCGGCGCGAAGCTTGTCCACGCGCGTGGACAGATCGGCGAAGATCTCGTCGCGGGTCACCTTGCCGTCAAGTCGAATTGCGCTCACGGTGCACCATTGTTCCATGTTCCGCATCATGTTCTACCAACCGTGTATCCCGCCCAACACCGGCAACGCCATTCGCCTGGCCGCCAACACCGGATGCGAGTTGCACCTCATCGAGCCGCTCGGATTCTCCATGTCCGACGCCCAGGTCAAGCGCGCAGGTCTGGACTACCACGAAATGGCCACGGTCACAGTGCATCCCAATTTGGCGACCGCGTGGTCGACCGTGCAGCCCCAGCGGGTGTTCGCATTCACCGCGCACACCTCGCGCTATCACACCGACGTCGACTATCAGCCTGGCGACGTGCTGCTGTTCGGGCCGGAGCCGACGGGATTGCCGGCGGACGTGCTCGCCGATCCGCAGGTCACCGACCGCATCCGGATTCCCATGCTGGCCGGACGGCGCTCGCACAACCTCGCGAACGCGGCGAGCATCGTCGTCTACGAGGCGTGGCGACAGAACGGCTTCGACGGGGCGGTGTAGCTCAGGAATCCACCCGGAAACGCTTGGTGCGCGCGGTCGCCCCACCGACGAGGGCGACCTTCGACTTCGGTACCCCGAGATGCTTGGCCAGGATCTCGGCGACCGCCTTGTTGGCCCGGCCCTCGGCCGCCGGCTCGCGCACGTAGATCGTCACCGATCCGTCCGGACCGGTCTCCACGAGCGGCCCCTTGCGGCTGCTGGGTTTCACCGTCACCACGACTTGTTTCGGCATGCGCCGCTCCGCCTCCCTAGTGCCAATCCCGCGAACGTGTCCCGACCCGAAGATCCAAGCGCTGCAAACGCTCTGCCACCACGGTCACCGCCCCCTCGGCGTTCTGCACGGTGCCCCGGATCAGCAATGCCGATGCCGAGTGTGCCAGATTTCGGTAACGGTTCCACAACCCGACCGAACACACCACATTGACCATGCCGGTTTCATCCTCCAAGTTGACGAACGTCACACCAGACGCGGTCGCCGGACGCTGCCGATGGGTCACCGCCCCGGCCACCGTGACCCGCGAACCGTCGGCCACCGAGAGCAGTCCGTCGGCCGGTACCACCCCCATCGCGGTCAGTCGGGGTCGCAGGAATTCCGTCGGATACGACGTCGGGGTGATCCCGGTCGCCCAGGCGTCGGTGGCCGCCAACTCGATGTCGGACAGTCCGGGCAGCGTCGGGGTCGGCGCCGACGATCCCAGCGGCAACTGGTCGGCGCGGACGGTCGCGGCCGCACCGGCCTCCCAGAGTGCCTGCCGTCGGCTCACCCCGAACCCGTCGAAGGCGCCGGCACCGGCGAGTCCCTCGAGTTGCCGGGCGGTCAGCTCGGCCCGGCGCGACAGATCGGTCACATCGACGAAGTCGCCGTCGCGTTCGCGGCAGTCGACGATCCGCTCGGCGACGTCGTCCCCGACGCCGCGCACCCCACCGAGCCCCAACCGCACCTCGGTACCCGCGTTCTCCAGCGTGGCGTGCGGCAGGGAACGGTTGATGTCCGGCCGATGCACGACGACACCGTGCCGGCGCGCATCGGCCACCAACGACTGCGGCGAGTAGAAGCCCATCGGCTGCGCCCGCAGCAGCGCCGCACAGAACGCGGCCGGGTGATGCAGCTTGAACCACGACGAATAGAACACCAGGGACGCGAAACTCTGCGAATGGCTTTCCGGGAAACCGAAATTGGCGAACGCGGCCATCTTCTCGAAGATCCGGTCGGCGGCGTCGCCGGTGATGCCGTGCAGTCGTTGCATGCCGTCGTAGAAGCGACGACGCAACCGTTCCATCTTCTCCGTCGACCGTTTGGAACCCATGGCGCGACGCAATTGGTCGGCCTCGGACGCGTCGAAGCCGGCCACGTCGACCGCGAGTTGCATGAGTTGCTCCTGGAACAGCGGGATGCCGAGGGTGCGGTCGAGGGCCTTGCGCATCGACGGGTGTTCGACGGTGGGTTCTTCCACCCCGTTACGGCGCCGGATGTAGGGGTGCACCGAGCCACCCTGGATGGGTCCGGGCCGGATGAGTGCCACCTCCACCACCAGGTCGTAGAACGTCCGCGGTTTGAGCCGGGGCAGGGTCGCCATCTGGGCGCGGGACTCCACCTGGAAGACCCCGACCGAGTCGGCGCGGCACAGCATGTCGTAGACCGCGGGTTCGGTGAGATCCAGCATGGCCAGATCCACCTCGATCCCCTTGTGCTCGGCGACCAGATCGATGGCGTAGTGCAGCGCCGAGAGCATACCCAGCCCGAGCAGATCGAACTTGACGAGACCTATTGCCGCACAGTCATCTTTGTCCCACTGCAGCACACTACGGTTCGCCATCCGCGCCCATTCCGTCGGGCAGACGTCGGCGATGGGCCGGTCACAGATGACCATGCCGCCCGAATGGATACCGAGATGTCTTGGCATACCCAGGATTTCGCTCGCCAGGTCGGTGACGTCGACGGGCGCCTCGTCGGGCGTCTTGCTCCAGGCATCCTGTTGTCCGGTGGCATATCCCAACGCGCGCGCCATGTCCCGGATGGCGGATTTGCCGCGGTAGGTGATGACGTTGGCGACCTGGGCGCTGTAGTCACGACCATAGCGCTGGTAGACGTACTGGATCGCCTCCTCCCGGCGATCGGATTCGATGTCCACGTCGATGTCGGGTGGGCCGTCCCGTTCGGGCGCCAGAAACCGTTCGAACAGCAGCTTGTTGGCGACCGGGTCGACGTTGGTGATGCCCAGCGCGTAACAGACCGCGGAGTTGGCCGCACTCCCCCGGCCCTGGCACAGGATGTCGTTGGCTTTGCAGAAGTTCACGATGTCGGCGACCACGAGGAAGTAGCCGGGAAAGGTCAGCGTCTCGATGATGGCGAGTTCGTGCTCGATCTGTCGGTAGGCCTGCGGGTGCGCCCCCGGCGTTCCGTAACGCCGCAGGGCACCGGCCATCGTCTGTTCGCGCAGCCACGTGTTCTCGGTGTGGCCGTCGGGCACGTCGAACGGCGGCAGTTTCGGGGCTATCAGTCCGAGGGCGAACGCGCAGTCGGCGGCCAGCCCGACGGCATTGTCGATGGCCTCGGGATGACCCGGCAGCAGCCGGAGCATCTCGTCGCCGCTGCGCAGGTGCGCGCCGCCCACACCGGGGAGCCAGCCGTCGATGGTCTCGATGTCGGTGCGGGCACGGACCGCGGCGACCGCCTGAGCCAACCTCCGGCGCCGGGGCGCGGCGAAGTGCGCACCGGTGGTGGCCACCGTCGTCAGCCCGAACTCGCCGGCCAGGCCGGACAGGATCGCGTTGCGTTCGTCGTCGTCGGGTAAGCCCCCGGCGGTGAGTTCGACGGCGACGTCATTCGGGCCATACCGCTCGACCAGTCCGGTCAGGGCACCACGCGCAGCGCCCGGCCCGCCCCGATCGAGGGCTCGCCGCACCGCACCTTTGCGACAGCCGGTCAGGATCAGCCAGTGTCCGCAGGCGTCGTCGGGCAACCGATCCCGGTCATAGCGCAGCAGGCCTTTCTCCCCGGCGGCAATGTGCGCGTCGGCGATGGTCCGCGAAAGGCGCCGATAGCCCTCACTGTCGCGGGCGAGCACCAGCAGATGTTCGCCCGGCGGATCCGGCACCCCGGTGCGGGTGACGTCGGGTTCGAGCGACAACTCCGCCCCGAAGACGGTGGGCAGGCCGAACTCCTTCGCCGCCTCGGCAAATCGAACGATGCCGTAGAACCCGTCGTGGTCGGTCAGCGCGAGCGCCCGCAGATCGAGGCGATGCGCCTCGGTGACCATCTCCTCGGGCATCGACGCGCCGTCGAGAAAGCTGTAGGAGCTGTGGGCATGCAGCTCGGCGAACGGCACCGCCGAGGCTCGGCGCTCGACATCGTCGGCCTGGTAGGCGCCGCGCTTGCGCGACCAGGCGGGGCTGTCACCGCCGTCACCCGGTCCGAATGCCTCCCCCGGTCGGCCACCGTCCGACGGACGACCGGAGAGCACGCGCTCCATCTCCGACCACGTCGGTGGTCCCTGATCCCATCCCACCCCGACAGTCTATCGAACTAATGTTCGAGAAACGAGTGAGAGATCCCCCTGTAGTTGTTGCAGTCACCCGACGGAAATGACACGCTGTGACCAACAGCTTCTTACCGATCGGTAAGAAGCGCGGACGGCAGCACACGGCGGCGCGCCGAGGGAGAATCGACCCACCACCATGACCACATACTTCATCACCGGCGGCACCGGCTTCATCGGTAGTCGGGTCGTCGAACGTCTGCGCATCGTCGAGCCCGATGCGCAGATCTTCGTGCTGGTCCGACCGACATCGTCGGAGCGATTCGACGCCCTCTATCCGGACACCGAACGTCTCGGGATGATCGTTCCGGTCAGCGGCGATCTCACCACACCGGGACTCGGCATCCGCCCCGACGAACTGCCCCGCATCGACCACGTCATCCATCTCGGCGCGATCTACGACCTGACCGCCGACGCCGAAGCCCAGCAGGCAGCGAATGTGGAGGGCACGTCGCACGTCGCCGACTTCGCGCTCACCCGCGGTGCGATGCTGCATCATGTGTCGTCGATCGCGGTCGCCGGCGATCACCGGGGGACCTACACCGAGCACGATTTCGACACCGGACAGGGCTTTCCGACGCCGTATCACCGGACCAAGTTCGAAGCGGAGAAGGTGATCCGAGCGCGCATCGGTCTGCGCTGGCGTATCTACCGTCCGTCGGTGGTCGTCGGCGATTCGCGGACCGGTGAGATGGACAAGATCGACGGACCCTACTACTTCTTCGGCCATCTGCGACTGCTCGGCCATGTGCCGTCCGCCCTCCCGCTGCTGATGCCCGATCTCGGCACGGTCAACATCGTGCCGGTCGACTTCGTGGCGACCTCGCTCGTCGCGTTGCTGGCGGTCGACCCGGATCGGGGCGGACGGGTGTATCACCTGAGCGACCCGCGCCGACGCACTGTCACCGCGATGTACAACGCGATCGCCCCCGGATTCCGCGGACCACGCGGACATGACGTGGTGCCCAACGGCATCGTCGAACCGTTCCTGCGGCTCGCGGGTACCGGACCGTTGCGGGTGGGCCGCGATCTCGTTGCCGCCCAACAGGGTATCCCGCCGACGTTGCTCGACACACTGTCCCTGCCGGTCGACTTCCGATCCGACGACACCATCGCCGAACTCCACGAGCACGGGATCGCGTTGCCCGAACTCGAGGAGTACGGACCTCGTCTGTTCACCTACTGGGCCGATCACCTCGATCCGGATCGGCACCGGCGGCTCGACCCGCGGGGACCGCTGGTCGGCAAGAACATCCTGATCACTGGCGGGTCGAGCGGCATCGGGAAGGCCACCGCACGGATGTGTGTGGCCCGGGGTGCGACGGTGTTCATCGTCGCGCGCGACGCCGAGCGTCTCGATGCCGCGGTCGCCGAGTTGTCCGCCACCCCGAGCAAAGCGGGCATCCCGCCCGGCCGGGCCTATGCCTACCCGTGCGACATCGCCGACGAGAGCGAGGTCGCCACGTTGGTCAAAACCATTCTGGCCGAACATGATCACGTCGATGTACTGGTCAACAATGCCGGCCGGTCGATCCGGCGGGCGACGATCAACGCGACCGATCGCGCGCACGACTACCAGCGGGTGATGGCGGTGAACTACTTCGGGGCGGTCAATCTCGTGCTGGGGTTGCTGCCGCACATGGTGCGCCGGCAGTCCGGGCATATCGTCAACGTGACGTCCATGGCGGTGCAGTCCCGGGTGCCGCGGTTCGGTGCCTACACCGCGTCGAAGGCGGCGATCGAGGCGTTCAGCGATGTCGTGCGCACCGAAAGTCTGAGCGATCACGTGACATTCACCAACGTGCGGCTGCCGCTGGTGCGGACCCGGATGATCGCACCGACCGAGGCATACGACCACCAGACCGGTGTCTGGGACGTGGACAAGGCCGCAGCGCGCGTACTGCACGGCATCATCGACCGGCCGGAACGGGTCGGGTCACTGCTCGGTGATCTCACCGAGCTCGGGCACCGCATCGCCCCGCGGATCACCACGCGCATCCTGCACCAGGACTATCTGGTCTTCGGGGAATCCGCGGCGGCGCTGGGCAAATCATCGACGCCGGACGATTCCGAGTGAAGCTGCCCGACACCCCGTTCCTGGCCGTCGACACTGCGCGTCTCGACCGCAACCTGGCCACCGTCGCCGAGCGGGTGCGCGCAGCGGGGCTCGACCTGCGGCCGCATGCCAAGACGCACAAGTGCGCCGAGATCGCCGCACGTCAAATCGACTCCGGTGCCACGGGTTTGACGGTCGCGACGATCGGCGAGGCCGAGGCCTTCGCGGCCGCGAGTCCCGGGCGCGCCGACCTGTTCATCGCGTATCCGCTGTGGGTGACACCCGGCAAGGGTGCCCGGTTGCGTGCGCTGGCCGAGCGGGCAGCGCTCCGGGTGGCGGTGGACTCGGCGGCCGGTGCGCGACAGCTCGCCGCCGAACTGCACGACACCGGCGTGACAGTGCTCGTGGAGGTCGATTCCGGGCAGCACCGGACCGGTGTGGCGCCGGCGGCGGCCGGTGAGATCGCCGCTGCCGCTGCCGAACTGGGCCTCGAGGTGATCGGCGTTTTCACCTTCCCGGGCCACGGCTACGGCCTCGGCGACGCGCGGCGCACCGCCGCCGAGCAGGAGGTCACCGCACTGACGGAGGCAGCCGAATCGTTGCGGGACAACGGGATCGAGCCACGAGTGCGCAGCGGCGGGTCGACACCGACCATCGCGTTCGCCGAGGCCGGGGTGCTCACCGAGGTGCGGCCGGGAGTGTATCCGTTCAACGACGCCCAGCAGGTGGAACTCGGCTCGGGCGACTTCGCCGATGTCGCGCTGACCGCCGTGAGCACGGTGGTGCACCGCACCGGTTCCCGGGTGGTCGTCGACGCGGGCAGCAAGGTCATCGGCGCCGACCGTCCGGCCTGGGTGACGGGTTTCGGACGACTGCTCGACCATCCGCGGGCGCGGATAGTCGGGCTGTCGGAGCATCACGCGGTCATCGAGTTCGGCGATGATGCACCCGCCCAATCGATTCCCGATCCCGGATCGGTGCTGCGGGTGGTGCCCAATCATGTGTGCACCGCGGTCAACCTGGTCGATGACCTGATCGCCGAGTATCCGGACGGCTCGACGCAACGCTGGCCGGTGATCGCGCGCGGCGCCAACAGCTGAACGGCTCACTCGTACACCCCCTCCACCAACCACCCCTGCTCCTGATAACTCAGCAGCAGGGCGCGGGAATCGTCGAGCAGGACCTGGGCTCGCGCGGTGATGCCGTCGCCACGTTTGTCGAAGCCGGTCGGCCAGGGACCGGCCCACCACCGCAGTTCCCACGAGTCTCGTTGTCTGCCGGACTGTTCCATCCGGATGGTGGTCGGTTCGGCGGAGAAGGCGCCGCGACCGGTGACCGACACCGGCGTGCCGGCGAGATCCAGCATCCGCACCGGTGCACGCAGCAGCACCGTCGGCGCCGGACGCGGCAGTCGGCCCGGCCACGGGGCATCCGGGGAGCGCTCCGCGATGCGTTCGTCGCCGAAGGCGATCATCGTGATCCGCTCCCCCGGCCCGCGACCACCGCTGGGGACGGGTAGTTGTACCGCGTCGCCGCCGAGCAACCCCTGCACCCGCACCAGCGAGCGCCGGGCACGCTCCCCTACCTCCGGATTCTCGGGTAAACCATTGCCACTCAACGAGTACTGCAGCGATCCTGCCCGGACCACCTCGACCGGCTCGAGGCGCAGCCGACCGATCGGCGAGTCCGGCCGAGCCTCGGCGCCGGGCCGTCCGCCGGTCAGCCAGCCCTCGAGTTGCCAGCGGATCCGGTCGGCGGTGGCCTCCGGGGTCAGTGGGGTTGCGCAGCGCCAGGTACGGGAGTGTCGTTGGCCGCGTTCGGTGATCGCCTCCACGGTGAGCCGGGTGCACGCCACCGATGCGGCGGCCAATCGGTGCGCCAGCTCGTCGGCGAGGCGGCGGCCGAGGAAGGCCGCGGCGTCGACACGGTCGATCGGCGGATCACAGACATGCTCGATGACCAGATCCACCGGCAGCGGCGCACCGGCCGGCGGTCGGGCCGGGTGGGCGTTGGCCAGCCGATGTGCGACGACGGCATCGGTGGAGAACCGGGTGGCGACATCGGTGATCGAGAGCGCCGCGAACGCGCCGATGGTGGAAATGCCCAGCCGCCGTAGCAGTTCCACCAGCTCATCACGGCTCGGATCACTCAGGCTGGGTTCGACGGCGAGGTCGGCGACCGGCCGTCTCGACAGGTAGGCGGCGTCCCCGCCGGGCTCGACATGCGTCCCGTGTCGAGCCGCGAGTACCGCGGTGAATACTTCGTCGGCCACCCCCACCTGGCATTCCACCCCGATGGCGGCAACCGCGTCGATCAGTTTCTCGGCGACCGTCTCCTCCCCACCGAAATAGCGGGTGGCGTTGCCCGAAGGCACCACCAGTACTCCCGGGCGCAGCACCTCGACGACGGGCACCAGATCGGTCACCACCGTCACCACCGGTTCGAAGATCCGGCCGTCCCGGTTGTCGTCGGCGGTGAGCACCGTCATCTCCGGGCAGGTGGCCTGCGCCTGCCGCTTCCGCATCCCCCGACGCACTCCCGTCCGCCGGGCCGCCGCCGAACACGCGACGACCCGGTTGGCGTGGAGCACTGCGATCGGGTGCTGCGGCGGGAGATCGGCGTCGATCGCGGCTGCGGTGGCCGGCCAGTCCGGGCACCACAGGGCCAGCACACGTCCGGCACCCATCAGTTCGCCACCGCCCATCCCAGTTCCGGCCGAGGCGGCGCGGCAACCAGTTGCAGCCGCGTCCGGCCACCGAAATCGCCTGCCACCACATCTATGTCACCGGTGCGTCGGCGCTGCCCCCGGTCAATGGCGGTCACCTGCAACGACATTCCGCCGATCCGCCCGTACCCGGGCCGCGCAACCGCCAGATCGGCGTCGTCGGGTGCACCGGGCACATGCCGGTAGGACAGCACCTCGGCGTCGACCCGCAGTTGCGCGCCCGGCCAGCGCGCGTCGGTGAGCAGGGTCGAGCACTGCTTGCGCACCCGCCCCATCACCACCCGCGCGCGGGAAGGCGGCACGGTGATCCCGGCCATGCCGAGTACCACCAGATCCATCCCGTCGAGCAGAACCGTCGCCACCTCGATCGGGTCGACACCCGGTTCGGGCACGGTGGCGATCCGCGACAGATCCCCGCCCCACTCCACGATCGCCTCGAGATTGAGGTTGCCCATCCCCACGATGCCGACATGCGCGCCGGCGGAACTGACCGTCGCGATCATCGCCAGCAGCACCGACCGGGCGCCGGACACCGTGGTCACCCCACCGCGGGTGATCCCGCGTCGCGGCAACACATCGGCCAACGCCGACGGCACCGCCAGCACGTCCTCGGATCGATCCCGCACATCGACCGACCGGTGATCGGGCCGGCCCGACAGGACCGCGATCTGCCGCCGAAGCCGGTCCAGCTCATCTTGCTCCACTGCACCCACAACATCCTCCTGACCTGCGTGTATCCGCAATCAGCACGCCGGGAAGATGCAAGCTGTTCGAACGCTTATTCGACTCTTTTCGATAGTAGGACCACCCACCGACAACCGTCAATCGGCAGTGGCGACACGCGCCGCGACACGCTCAGAACAGGGTCAGCGCCTGCTGCAACTCAGGCCGTGCCACGGTGTCGACGGCCGCCGAGTCCACCGTCGCCGTCGACTCCGCCACTCGTGCCGACGACCCGGCCAGCCCGTGCCGCTCGACCAGTGGGCGCAGCCGATCGCGCAGCCACGACGAGTACTCCGGTGAGACATACGCGCCGCGTCCGTAGAGCCCGCGATAGCGACGCACCAGCGCCGGATGGGTCTGTGCCACCCATTCCAGGAACCACGGCTTCGTCGCGCCGCGCAGGTGCATCGGGAACGCGGTCACCCCGGACGCGCCCGCCGCGGCGAGGTCGGCCAACAACTCGTCGAGATGAGCGGTGGCATCGGTCAGATACGGGATCACCGGCGCGACCATCACATGCGGCGCGAAGCCCGCATCGGCGACCGCGCGGATCAGGTCCAACCGGGCCCGCGGCGACGGCGTACCCGGTTCGATCGCCTTCTGCAGTTCCGCATCGCCGATGGCCAACGAGATGGAGATGCTCACCGGCACCTGCCGCGCCGCCTGCCGTAGCAACGGCAGGTCCCGACGTAGCAACGTGCCCTTGGTGAGGATGGAGAACGGGGTGGCCGATTCCGTCAGCGCCGAGATCACCCCGGGCATCAGCCGATACCGCCCCTCGGCCCGCTGATACGGGTCGGTGTTGGTGCCCAGCGCAACCGTCTCCCGCGCCCACGATCGTCGGCGCAACTCCTTGCGCAGCACCGCCGCCACGTTGAGTTTCACCACCACCTGAGTGTCGAAGTCCTTGCCCGCATCCAGGTCCAGATACTCGTGCGTCGGTCGCGCAAAACAGTATCGGCACGCGTGCGTGCACCCACGAAAGGTGTTGACAGTGAAGCGGAATGGCAGCTGGGACGCCTCGGGCACCTCGTTGAGGGCACTCTTGGCGAGTACCTCGTGGAAGGTGATGCCCTCGAACTCGGGAGTCTGAACCGACCGCACCAGCCCGGCCTTCCCCAACCCGGGCAGTGCGCCGTCGTCGGCCTCGATACTCTGGTCGGACCACCGCATACCACGATTCGAACACGTGTGCGATAACTTGTCAACCGTGGGTGTCAGTCCGGTCCCGACTATCATGCTGCCTATGTCGCCCACCGTTCCCGAGGGAACTCCGCGCCGCGAGAGTTACCGGACACCAGGACCGCAGTACCTGGTCGCCGGCCGCTATCGTCTGCGCTCGCGGATCGGTGGCGGCGGCATGGGTACCGTCTGGCTGGCCCGCGATCAACTTCTCAGTCGTGATGTCGCCGTCAAACAGGTGGTGTCCACCGAAGGGCTGTCCGACGACTCCGCGGACAGTGTGCGCACGCGGGCGATGCGGGAGGGACGGATCGCCGCCAAGCTGGCCCACCGCCACGCGATCGCGATGCACGACGTCGCCCTCGACGGCAGTGAGCCGTGGCTGGTGATGGAGTACATGCCGTCCCGCAGTGTCGCCCAGATCCTGCACACCACAAGAACTCTCGACGTTGCACAGGCCGCGCAGATCGGCGCCCAGGTGGCCGACGCGATGGCGGCGGCACATGCCGCGGGGATCATCCACCGCGACATCAAGCCCGGCAACATCCTCGTCGCCACCACGCGCGAGAGCGCCGGTCTGGTCAAGATCACCGACTTCGGTATCTCCCGCGCCAAAGACGACGTCGTGGCGACCCAGACCGGTGTGATCACCGGCACCCCGGCCTACTTCGCACCCGAGGTGGCGCGGGGTGCCGAACCCACCGAGCTCTCCGACGTCTATTCCCTCGGCGCCACCGTCTACACCATCGTGGAGGGACAACCGCCCTTCGGCGTCGACGACGACTCCCTGGCCCTGCTGCACAAAGTCGCACGCGCACAGATCAATCCGATGACCAAGGCGGGCGATCTCAAGCCGGTGCTGCTGCGCATGCTCGAACCCCATCCGGCGCGCCGCCCCACCATGGCGCAGGCCCGTGATCTGCTCGCCGAGGTCGCGGCCGGCCCGCGACGCTCACCGCAGCAGGTACTCGCCACACCACTGACCCGCCCCGACGGCGGGGTGCCGATCTGGGCGCAGCGTTCGCCGCGACCACCCCGATCCCACCCGACCGGAACACATCTCGCCGTCGGCGTTCCGTCCGACTCGGCGTCGACATCCGCTACATCATCGGAACCCGTTGGTGCCGAGCCATTGTCGACCACCGTCGTGGCGGGCCGGGCGTCGGCACCGGTGGCCGCGCACATCGACCGCCGATCGGCAGCGCACTCCCCGAAACCACCGGTGACCGGCAAAGTCGCGGTGGCCGTTGCGGTTCTGCTGATCGCGCTGATCATCGTGATCGTGCTGGCGCTGTAGGCTCAGCCGATGTGCCGGGTGGCCGCCCAGCGGGTCAGCGCGTTGCGGTTTGACTGCTGGGTCTTGCGCAGCACATTGGATGCGTGGGTTTCCACCGTCTTGATCGAGATGAACAGTTCGTCGGCGATCTCCCGGTAGGTGTAGCCGCGGGCCAGCAGCCGCAGCACCTCGAGTTCCCGTTTGGTCAGTGAGTCGAGTTCGGGATCCAGCGGCGGTTCCGGGGCCGTCGATTTGCCGGTGAACGAGTCGAGGACGAATCCGGCGAGTCGTGGGCTGAAGACCGCATCCCCGTCGGCGACGCGCCGGACCGCGTCGGCGAGATCCTTGCCGTCGATGGTCTTGGTGACATACCCGCGGGCACCCGCCCGGATGGTGGCGATGACGTCTTCGGCCGCATCCGAGACCGACAGGGCCAGGAACACCGGTGCGCTCTCCCCCATCGCGTCGGACACGCCGCGCAGTACGGCCACCCCGCCGCCGGCGGGCATGTGGACGTCGAGGAGCACCACGTCGGGGCGCAGTGCCACGATGCCCTCGACAGCCTGGGCGACCGTGCCCGCCTCACCTACGACGGTGAGCCCGGATTCCCCGGAGAGTTCGGCGCGGACGCCGGAACGGAACACCGCGTGATCGTCGACGAGGAACAGTCGGCAGATGGCGGGTTCGGTCATCGATGACCTTCCTTTTGCTGGTTGTTGTCGCTCGGAAGCTCTTCTGCTGCAGCGTGTTCGACGTCGGATTCGGTGCGGGTGCCGGCGGCTCGCGGCATGATGAGCCGCACGTTGGTACCCCGTCCGGGCACCGAGTCGACGGTTGCCTCGCCGCCGGCGCGCTGCATCCGCGCCCGGATCGACCGGGCGATACCCTGCCGGTCGTCCTCGACGTCACCGGGATCGAATCCGACGCCGCGGTCGCGGACGAAGACCTCCACCTGCTCGTCGGTGACCTCCCCGTACACGTCGACCTTCCGTTCGCCGGAATGCTTGGCGGCGTTGACCAATGCCTCCCGGGTCGCGCCGACCAGCGCACTCCAGCGGCGACGCTGCGCGGCCGGTTCGTCGTCGGGTCGCAGATCGCCGACGGTGACCACCTCGACCTCGATGCCGTAATCGTCCTCCACCTCGGCACCCACCCCGGTGAGACCGGCCGACAACGATCCGGCGCGCTGCGCGGGGTCGCCGAACAACCAGCCGCGCAGTTCCCGCTCCTGGCTACGGGCAAGGCGCGCAACCACGTCCGGCTTACCGGCCTGTTTCTGGATCAGGGCGAGGGTCTGCAGCACCGAGTCGTGCAGATGCGAGGCGATCTCCTCGCGCTCGGCGTTACGGATGCGTGCGGCACGTTCTTCGTTGAGCGAGCGCCACATCCGCATCCACAGCGGCACGGTGAGCAGGACCACGCCGATCAGCGTCGCCGCCACCGCCAGCAGTGTCGTGGGCAGGCCGCCGAACTTCTGGTTCCCGGCGAGCACGATGACCACCAGCCCGCCGATCACCAGCAGCGCGCCGCCGATCAGCCGGGTCCAGGTCAGCAGCGGGGTGCGTGGTGAGGCACGCGACGTGTCGAACTCGCGCCACACCAGGCTGGCGCCGACGACGATGAACACGAACGGCACCAGGTACGCCGCCGGGGTGCCGGACGCGGCGAACCCGACCACCGACATCGCCACCAGCCCGACCAACGCCAGCCCGTACGCCTGCCGTCGTTCACCCGGACGGGGCGGCTCGGTATCGGTGCCGGGCGGGCAGAAGAACCAGAGCAACCCGTAGGCCAGGACACCTGCCCCGGCCAGCGCGGCGAGCACCATGAACACCACCCGCACCCGGAAGGCGTCGACACCGAGATGATCGGCGAGGCCACCGGCGACCCCCGCGATGACCCGGCCGCCATCCCGGCGGACCAACCGCGGGGCGGTCGCCACCGCGGGTCCGGCGACCTCCGGCCGTCCGGCGGCAGTGCCGGATACGGCGGCACGCGATCGGGATACCGGCACACCACTGCTCACCCTTCGATAGTGGCACGGTCTCGGGCTGCCGCACATCAGGGACAGTCTCAGGGTGATCCCCCGATGCGCTCGGCGCCCCTGCGGAGCCAGGATGTGAAACATGGACACCAAACAGCTCGAATCGATGTGGGCGACGCGGCCGATCCGGCCGACGGATGGGCGGATGGCCGCCGGCGTCTGCGCCGGGATCGGCGCGCGGTATCGGGTGGACCCGACGCTGGTTCGGGTGGCGTTCGTGGTCGCCACGCTGTTCGGTGGCAGCGGTGTGCTGCTGTACATCGCGGCGTGGCTCACCCTGCCGGCCGCCGACCACACCGATGAACTCGGGCAGATGTTCAACGGGGGTCCGGCCGGGCGGCCGCGCGGACATCGCGATCACATGCCGCACCGCAACGGAAAGTTCGTGCTCCTGGTCGTCCTGGCGATCATCCTGGTGACCTCGTTCGGACCGAACACCACTTGGAGCTCCGGGGGTCTCGTCGGCGCCGCCCTGATGCTGCTCGGCTGGTGGTTGCTCTATCAGCGCACCCCGGAACCACCGATCGGGACGAGTGCCGACCAGGTCCGGCGCACGTCGCCGGCCGTGACTCCCCGCGACACCGACCTGCAGCGGTGGACCCCGCGCAACATGACGTGGCCAGCACCCCCGGTGACGCCCCACCGGGCAGCTGCCACGACTACCGAACAGGCTGCACCACAGTACTTTTCCGCGAATCCGGCGCCTGCCGCGAGCGCCGCGCCGCAGGCTGCCGAGTCCGCGACCGACGAGCTGCACCGCACTCCCCCCGCCTGGGATCCGCTGGGGGCAGCGCAATTCGCGTGGGATCTCCCCGAACCGACGCCGACGGTCCCACCGGCCGAGCGGGAACGACGCTCACCGCTGACGCTGATCGTGCTGGGGGTGGCCGTGGTGGTGGCCGCCGCCGGGGCTGCGGCGCATCAGGCCGGCGTCGACTGGTTCACCCCGGCGCGCATCCTGTCCCTGGCGCTCGGCGTGGTCGCGGTCGGTCTGGTCCACGCGGGACTACGACGCCGGGCCACCGGCCGACACAGCGCGGGTCTGGTGCCGGTGGCACTGATCCTGGCCGCGGCGGTGGTCGCGACGACCCTGGCCGGACGCTTCGACGGCCCACCCGCCGGCGGTGCGGGTGAGCGGGTGTGGGCACCGGTGAGCGAGAACGACATCAAACCCGAGTACACGCTGACGATGGGCAAGATCACGCTTGATCTGCGCGAGGTCGACCTGACCGCCGATCGCACCGTCGAGGTGCGCAACGGACTCGGCGAGATCCACGTACTGGTTCCGGAGAACATGAATGTCCGCGCCCACTGCGAGACCAACGTCGGCGACTACACCTGCCCGGAGGGTCTGTCGGGCGGCAACGACGGCACCGAGGGGCCGGTCCTGACGATCAACGCCCACAGCAGTGTCGGCAATGTAGAGGTGACGCGATGAGCTCGAAGTCGACCACCGAACCGCGTCACCGGGCGCCCGGGTTGGTACTCCTCGGGGTTGCCGGACTACTGGTCGCCGGCTGGGGTCTGGCCGGCGGACCGGATCTACCCGACGCCGCCAACCTCGGCTGGATCGCCGTTGCGGCCGGATTGGTCGTCGGACTGATCCTCATCCTGACTGGCGCACGCTCGTCCCGCCGCTGACCCGGGGGGGGGTGGGGGTCACTCCCACTCGATGGTGCCCGGCGGCTTGCTCGTCACGTCGAGCACCACGCGGTTCACCTCGGGTACCTCGTTGGTGATGCGGGTGGAGATCACTTCGAGCACCTCGTAGGGCACGCGTGTCCAGTCGGCGGTCATCGCGTCCTCGCTGGACACCGGTCGCAGCACGATGGGATGTCCGTAGGTGCGGCCGTCGCCCTGCACCCCGACGCTGCGGACGTCGGCGAGCAGTACCACCGGGCACTGCCAGATCTGGTTGTCGAGTCCGGCGGCGGTCAGTTCCTCGCGGGCGATCAGGTCGGCCTTGCGCAGCAGTTCGAGGCGGTCCGCGGTGACCTCGCCGACGATCCGGATGGCCAGGCCCGGACCCGGGAACGGTTGGCGTCCAACGATTTCCTCGGGCAGACCGAGCTCACGCCCGACCGCGCGGACCTCGTCCTTGAACAGCAGCCGCAGTGGTTCGACGAGGGAGAACTCGAGGTCGTCGGGCAGCCCGCCGACGTTGTGGTGGCTCTTGATGTTGGCGGTGCCGCTGCCGCCGCCGGATTCCACGACGTCCGGGTACAGCGTGCCCTGCACCAGGAACTCGACCTTTTCTCCGTCGGTGGCGTGGTCGCCGAGGACATCGGTCACCGCTCCCTCGAAGGAGCGGATGAACTCGCGGCCGATGATCTTGCGTTTGGTCTCCGGGTCGCTGACCCCGGCCAGCTCGGAGAGGAAGGTGTCGGCGGCGTCGACGGTGACGAGTTTCGCGCCGGTGGCGGCGACGAAGTCGTGCTGCACCTGTTCGCGTTCACCGGCCCGCAGCAGACCGTGGTCGACGAACACGCACGTCAGCCGGTCGCCGATGGCCCGCTGGACCAGCGCGCCGGCCACCGCGGAGTCCACACCCCCGGACAGGCCGCAGATCGCCAGTCCGTCCCCGATCTGGTCGGCGACGGCGTCGATGAGTTGGTCGGCGATGTTCGCCGGGGTCCAGTCGGCCTCGAGCCCGGCGATTTCGTAGAGGAAGCGGGTGAGCACCTGCTGGCCGTGCGGGGTGTGCAGCACCTCGGGGTGATACTGCACGCCGGCCATCTGCCGATCGACGCACTCGAAGGCGGCCACCGGTGCGCCGGGCGTGGAGCCGGTCACGGTGAATCCCTCAGGGGCGCGCTGCACGGCGTCGTTGTGGCTCATCCACACCGGCTGGGTGTCGGTGAGTCCCGAGTGCAAGAGGCCGTCGCCGGTGACCGACAGGGTGGTGCGGCCGAACTCGCGCCCACCGGTGTTGGCCACCTCTCCGCCGAGCGCTCGAGCCATCGCCTGGAAGCCATAGCAGATGCCGAAGACCGGGACATCGAGGTCGAAGATGCCGGCGTCGAGGGCCGGGGCGTCGTCGGCGTAGACCGACGCCGGACCGCCGGACAGGATCAGCGCCACCGGGTTCTTCGCGCGGAACTCCGCGAGCGGTGCGTCGTGGGCGATGACCTCGGAGTAGATGCGGGCCTCACGCACTCGTCGGGCGATGAGCTGGGCGTACTGCGCACCGAAGTCGATCACCAGAACCGGACGCGGCGCACCTGCAGCAGAATCTGTCACTTGAGCGAGTCTAGGCCATACCGTCAGGTCAACCCGCCCCGCCGATCGGCACACATGCCCAGGCCAGACATAATGCCTTTCATGACCTCGAACACCGACACTCCCTCGTCGTCGCGGCGATTCTCGCTGTCGGTGACCGACCTGACCCAGGCCGCGGTGTTCGCGGCGCTCATCGCGGCGCTCGGTCTGCCCGGCACCATCACCATCGGCAGCTCGGGTGTCCCCATCACGTTGCAGACCCTCGGGGTGATGTTGGCCGGCTGCATCCTGGGTCCGCGGAAGGGCACCCTGGCGGTGATCATCTTCGCGGTCCTGGCGATCGCCGGACTGCCGATCCTGGCGGGTGGACGCAGCGGTCTGGTCGCTCTGGCCTCGCCGACCGCCGGATTCTTCGTCGGCTTCCTGCCCGCGGTCATCGTCATCGGGGCGCTGACCGCGCTGATGATGCCGAAGTACCGGATTCTGCCAGGTATCGGCATCAACATTCTCGGCGGCATGGTGGTGATCTACGCCTGCGGCATCATCGGGCTGCTGCTGCGCACCGACCTGTCGCTGTGGGCGGCGATCTCCACCAACGGCACCTACATCCCCGGCGATATCGCGAAGGCGGTCATCGCGGCGCTGGTCGCATCGCAGGTGCACCGTGCCTATCCCGGCCTGATCACCCCGATGCGCCTGGGCCGGGCCGCCTGACCCGACTCGACTCCCGCCGATGATCGAATTCCAGTCAGTCGGACATGCCTACGGTGAGCGCGTCGTGCTGCACGACGTCACCCTGGACCTGCCCGAACAGCGGATCGGCATCATCGGCGCCAACGGCAGCGGCAAATCGACGCTGGCGCGGATGATCAATGCGCTGGTCGTCCCCGACCGCGGCTCGGTGCGCGTGAACGGGATCGACGCGCGCCGCGAGAAACGCAAGGTCCGCCGCGACGTCGGATTCATCTTCAGCGATCCGGACCGGCAGATCATCATGCCGACGGTGGCCGAGGACATCGATCTCTCGTTGCGGCGCACGGTGTCCGACAAGGCCGATCGCGCCCGACAGGTGACCGCGGTGCTCGAACAGTTCGGCCTGGCAGGTCACGCCGACCATCCCGCGCATCGACTCTCCGGCGGGCAAAAGCAGTTGCTGGCGTTGGCGTCGGTACTGGTGACCGGCCCGCGGGTGCTGGTGGCCGACGAGCCGACGACGCTACTGGACCTGCGCAACGCCTCGATGCTGCGCGACGTGTTCGCCACCCTCCACGAGCAACTCGTGGTCCTCACCCACGACCTCGACATGGTGGCCGACTACGACCGCGTGCTGGTGCTCGACGAGGGACGGGTGGTCGCCGACGACTCCCCCGGCCCCGCCGTCGCCGCCTATCGGAAGCTGATGTCGTGACGACGCTGGGTGTTTACCGGCCGGGTTCCTCGCCGCTGCACCGTCTTCCGGCCGGTCTCAAGCTCGGCGCGCTGGCGGTGGCGATTCTGGTGATCGGTCTGTTCGTGCGGACTCCGCTGACGCTGGCCGCTACGATCGTCGGCGTTGTCGCGGTGTACGCGATCGCCCGGATCCGGCCGCGAGAGGCGTGGCAGCAGCTGCGGCCGATGCTGTGGGTGCTGGCGTTCATAGCCACGTTCCAGGTGATCTTCACCGACTGGCGCCGGGCGCTGGTGGTGTGCGGGGTGCTCGCCGCGTCGGTCGCGCTCGCGGCCGTCGTCTCCCTGACCACCCGCACCACCGACATGCTCGATGCTCTGGTCGGCGCGATGAAACCGTTGCAGCGCCGGGGTATTCGGGTCGACCGCATCGCCCTGACACTGGCGCTGGCGATCCGGTCGATCCCGCTGATGGTGGAGGTCGTCGGCCAGGTCGACGAGGCCCGCAAGGCGCGCGGATTACGGCCAGGCGCACGCATTCTGGTGGCCCCGGTGGTCATCGAGGCACTGCGGATGGCCGACGGATTCGCCGACACGATGATCGCGCGCGGGCTCGACTGAACCCGCGGGACTCACACCCGCAGTGACAGGCCGACCCGCTGGAACTCCTTGAGGTCGCTGTATCCGGCCTTGGCCATCGACCGACGCAGCGCACCAACGAGATTGAGTTCGCCGAACGGGTCCTGAGACGGGCCGTTCAGCACACACTCGAGGCTCGGCCGGTCTTCTTCCATGGCCACCTGCAGCAGCGCGCCGCGCGGTGTGTCGGGATGGGCGGCCGCCGACGGCCAGTACCAGCCGCGTCCGGGTGCCTCCGCCGACGCGGCCAGCGGCGTGCCGAGGACCGCGGCATCGGCACCGCACGCGATCGCCTTGGCGAGATCGCCGGAGCCGTGGATGTCGCCGTCGGCGATCACGTGCACGTAGCGGCCGCCGGTCTCGTCGAGGTAATCGCGTCGCGCGGCTGCGGCGTCGGCGATGGCGGTGGCCATCGGGACACCGATGCCGAGCACCTCGCCGGTGGTGGTGGCGCCGCTGGCCGAGCCGTAACCGACGATGACCCCGGCCGCCCCGGTGCGCATGAGGTGCAGTGCGGTGCGGTGGTCGTGCACACCGCCGGCGATCACCGGGATGTCCAGGTCGGCGATGAAGGTCTTGAGGTTCAACGGTTCCCGCGTGCCCCCGCCGGCGGGATCGGCTCGTTCCACGTGCTCGGCGGAGATGATGGTGCCGTGCACCACCAGGATCTCCACTCCTGCCTCGAGCAGCGCGGGTGTGAGTTCGAGCGCGTGCTGCGGGCTGACCCGGACCGCGGTGGTCACGCCGGCGTCGCGCACACTCGCCACCGCCTCGCGCAGCAGCCCGGTGTCCAGCGGCGCCGAATGCAGTTGCTGCAGATGACGAATCGGTGCCATCGGGTCGAGGCTCTCGGTCGCGATGGCGACGAGTTCGGCAATCTTGTCGTCGACGTCGCGGTGCCGCGCCCACAGGCCCTCACCGTTGATGACGCCGAGCGCCCCGAGCTTGCCCAGTTCGATGGCCATCGCCGGCGACACCAGCGCATCGGTCGGGTGGCTCAGGATCGGTGAGGTGAACCGATACGCGTCGATCTGCCAGTCCGTCGAGACGTCCTTGGACGACCGGGTCCGCCGAGAGGGGACGATACTGATGTCTTGGAGTTCGTAGGTCCGGCGGGCGATTCTGCCCATCCCGATTTCCACGTCGTCACGCACCGTTGCGCCTTTCTGCTACGCGAGCCGGTGCCGGACGGATACGTCCGGCACCGTTGAGTGTTCAGCGGGAATAGTAGTTGGGCGCTTCGGCGGTGAGGGTGATGTCGTGCGGATGCGATTCCTTGAGACCGGCCGCGGTGATCTGCACGAAGCGCGCGTCCTGCAGGTCCGCGATCGTCGACGACCCGGTGTAGCCCATCGCCGCGCGCAGTCCGCCGACGAGTTGATGGATCACCTGGTTGAGCGGACCGCGGAACGGCACGCGCCCCTCGATGCCCTCGGGCACCAGCTTCTCTTCCTTGAGGACGTCGTCCTGGAAGTAGCGGTCCTTGGAGTAGGACTTGGCCTGCCCGCGACCCTGCATCGCACCCAGCGACCCCATACCGCGGTAGCTCTTGAACTGCTTGCCGTTCACCAGGATCAGCTCACCGGGAGCCTCGGCGGTGCCGGCGAGCAGGGAGCCGAGCATCGCGGTCGACGCGCCCGCGGCCAGTGCCTTGGCGATGTCGCCGGAGTACTGGAGTCCGCCGTCGGCGATGACCGGTACGTCGTGCGCCTTGCACACGGCCACGGCCTCCATGATCGCGGTGATCTGCGGTGCGCCGACACCGGCGACGACCCGCGTCGTACAGATGGAACCCGGCCCGACACCGACCTTGACCGCGTCGGCACCCGCCTCCACCAGCGCCAGTGCCGCCTCACGGGTGGCGACGTTGCCGCCGACAACCTGAACTCGTTCGCCCACTTCGGCTTTCACCTTGGCGACCATGTCGAGCACGAGGCGATTGTGCGCGTGCGCGGTGTCGACGATGATCACGTCGGCGCCCGCGTCGGCCAGCGCCATGGCCCGATCCCATTGCGGGTCACCGGTACCCACAGCCGCACCGACCAACAAGCGGCCGTCGGCGTCCTTGGTGGCGAACGGATGCTGTTCGGTCTTGACGAAGTCCTTGACCGTGATCAGGCCGGTCAGCTTGCCGTTGCCGTCGACGATCGGCAGCTTCTCGATCTTGTTGCGCCGCAGCAGTCCGAGTGCGGCCTCTGCCGACACCCCTTCCTGGGCGGTGATCAGCGGGGCCTTGGTCATGACCTCCGACACCGGGCGGGACTGGTCGACCTCGAAGCGCATGTCGCGGTTGGTGATGATGCCGACGAGTTCCCCGCGGTCGTCGACGACGGGCAGACCCGAGATCCGGTAGCGGGCGCACATGGCGTCGACCTCGGCGAGGGTGGCGGTCGGCGAGCAGGTGACGGGATCGGTGACCATCCCCGCCTCGGACCGCTTGACCGTCTCCACCTGCCCGGCCTGATCCTCGATCGACAGATTGCGATGCAGGACACCCATGCCACCGGCCCGCGCCATGGCGATGGCCATGCGTGCCTCGGTGACGGTGTCCATCGCGGAACTGACGAGCGGGACCCGCAGGCTGATGTTCTTGGTGACCCGCGAAGACGTATCCGCGTCGCTCGGAATGACGTCGGAGGCCGACGGAAGCAACAGGACGTCGTCGAAAGTGAGGCCGAGCATTGCGACCTTGCCGGGGTCGTCTCCACCGGTGCGAACGTGCGTCATCAGTCCATGGTATCGGGACCACGTCAGTGGCGAGCCTCACCCTCCGTGCCGACGCGAGGGACGCTTCGCGCGGCGCCGAGTTGACTGTGACATCGACCACGACACCTGTGGAGAGGTCGGCGCATCGCGGTCGGAACATCGGTTACCGTGGACGTGTGCGTGACCACCTCCCACCCGGCCTGCCGCCCGACCCGTTCGCCGACGATCCCGGCGGCGACCCGGCGGCGGCGCTCGACTCGGTGGAACCCGGCATCCCGCTCGACGAGAACGAGCGGGTGGCCGTCGAAGAGGACCTTGCCGACCTCGCGGTCTACGAGGCACTGCTGGCCCACCGCGGTGTCCGTGGCCTCGTCGTCGTCTGCGACGACTGTCACGAAGACCATTACCACGACTGGGATATGTTGCGCGCCAACCTGCTTCAGCTACTGATCGACGGATCGGTGCGGCCGCACGAGCCCGCGGTGGATCCGCGGCCGGAAGCCTATGTCACGTGGGATTACTGCCGCGGGTACGCCGACGCCCACGCCCATCTCGACGACGAGCGCTGACGCGGGGGTAATCCGGCCGCGTCAGCGCCTTCGAAACGCCTTGCCGTAGTCGCGCCTCAAGGTTGGAAGCGCGGCCACGGAATCGGCGTCGTGGTCGTCGGAAGGTACGGATACTCATAAGTCGTCGGCGGCGCCTGGTACGTCGGCGTCGGCTGAACGACCGACGGCGCATCCTGCGTCGGCACCATGGTGGTCGCCGGCTGCGGCGTGGTCGTCACCGGCGGTTGGGGTTGCTGGGTCTGCGGCGGCGGCTCGGGGCTCTGCCGATCCACCGGCGGTGGAGGCGCCGGCCGGTCGGAACGACGATCGTTTCGGCGATCGTCCCCGCCACGCCCGGGTCCACTCGGCACCGTCACCGTCGTCGACCGGTCCTCACCGCGCGAACGCCGCAGATCCCGCGGCGGGGTGGTGGGTCCGGGGATGGCCGGGTTCGTCCGCTGGTCGGCGGTCGTCTTGTCCGACGTCGTGGTCGTGTTCTCGTCGGGGGTCGTCGACCCGCTCGCCGACGTCTTCGGCGGCGTGGTGCCGGCGTCGGCCTGCAGTCGGGTGATCCAGTCCTTCATCCGGTTCTTGGTGTCGGCGTCGCGCACCGGTGACAGGTCTTTCTGCGCCCGTGCGATCAGCTCTGCCGCCTCGGTGGTATTGCCCGCGGCGACGGCCGCTTCGGCCTTCTCCAGGTTCGACTGCACGTCGACCGATGCCTGCGTCTGCGTGGCCGCCTCGGCGAACACGACCTTCTTGACGCCCCACAGCGGGTCACCCGGGGAGGAACCCTGCGCGAGCACGGTGAGGCCGGCTCCGGCGACGATCACGACCGCTGCGGCGCCGGAGATGATCCGCAGATGCCGCACGACACTCTTGCCACGCTGCGCCCGCTCGGTGGCGGCGATCGCCGCTTCGATCTCGTCGATGCTGGGCAGTTCCGGTGCCGGTGTACCGACCACGTCGTGACGCCAGCCGGACAACAGTTCCGCCAGTTGGTACTCGGTGTCGTCAAGGGTGGGGACCGGACGATCGGCCGCGAGTGCGTCGAGGAACTGGTCGTCGGCATGGACCTGGGTCATGTCGATCGGCTGGGTGGTGTCCCAGTTCGTGGCGGCGGGATCACGCTCGTCGTTCATCGACCTCACCTGCCTTTCGCAGTTGGTCTTTCAGTTTCGCCAATGCCCGGTGCTGTGCCACCCGAACCGCACCCGCCGTACTGCCGATGGCATCGGCGGTCTCCTCGGCGGACAGTCCGACGACCAGTCGCAAGACCAGTACTTCACGTTGTTTCTCGGGGAGGATCGTCAGCAGCTGCTTCATCCGACGACTCGCGTCGGCGTCGAGCGCCATCTGTTCGGGTCCGCCGGTGACCACGGTGGTCTCGGGGAGGACCTCGACCGGGTCGGCTTTCACCCGCCCTGCCACGCGCATGGCGTCGGCGACCTTGTGAGCTGCGATGCCGTACACGAATGCCATGAACGGCTTGCCCTGGTCTTCGTACCGGGGCACAGCGGTCATCACCGCCATCAACACCTCCTGCGCAATGTCATCCGCGGAGAACAGATGTCGTTCTCCGATGCCGATCCGCCCTCGGCAGTAGCGCAGAATGGGATCCTGCACACTTTCGAGAACCGACGTGAGAGCATCGCGATCGCCCCGCCTTGCGGCTTGGACGGCCTCATCGAGCTCAGCACCCGTCAGTTTCATCGTCAGTTGAGATCCCTGTGTTACATGTGTGCGTACCGTTTCGATCGTGCTTACCCCCTTGGCCACCTTACTGATGGGTTACCCCACCCTGACGAACCGACCCGCGAGGTCACAGATCGGTGAACGGAACGCCGCGGCGGATGAGTTCGGTGCGCGTCCGCAACAACTGCCGACCCAGGTCCGGATCGTCCGGATCCAAGCCCTGACGTAGGGCGTACGACGCCCATTCCAGCGGCAACAGGCCCGCCGCTCTGGCGCGCGCCGTCACTTCGCCGGCCCGCGCGCGGGCTGAGCGGGGATCACCGGCGGTCGCGTCGGCGGCCGCCGCGATCAGCAGCGTCTTGACGCGATGACGTTCGGGCGTGCCCTCGCCACGACTCAGGTGCAGCGCGGCGTCACTGTGCTTCCTCGCGCCCGGCGCGTCACCGGAGTACATCGCCAGTTCCGCCGACACCCACTCGGTACGCAACCGGGGACGGCGGCCGCCGAACCAGTCGGCGTCGTCGGCGAGCTCGAGGTCGGCCAGGGTGCGGGCACGGTCGAGCAGTCGGCGGGCGGCATCGAACCGGTATCGGCCGAGATTGTCGGCGGCCAGCCCGACCACCGCGTCGAGGGTGGCCGCCCGGTGCCACTGCCCGGTCCGACCGATCCCGGCGAGCAACAGAGCCCGCCCGTCGAGGGTGGCCGCGGCCCGATGCCGGCCGGCCTGCCGCACCAGGGAGGCATGCGTGGAGAGCGCCAAAGAGTGCAGTGCGGCATCGTCGGCGGAGCGTGCCAGCCGAAGCACAACCTCCAATCGGGCGATGGCGGCGGCGGTGTGACCGACGCCTCCCTGTTCCACGGCCCGTTCCCAGAGCACCCGCCCAGCAACGCATATTCCCATTTCAGACCCTATTTCTGCGACCATTCTTGCGAGCTCGAAGCACGGTGACGGGTTCGCGTTAGCATGAATTTAACGTGCCGCCACAAAGGTTAATCAGCCCGGATGATCACCAATAAATAATCAAAACATTTCCAGCAGGTTACATACCGATCGCTCGCTCGCGAATCGGATTCTGCGTCGACTGACTTCCCAAAGCCACTGTCCACCAAGAGAATTACGAGGTCAACGCGATTGTCCGAACATAATCAGGGGCTGGATCAACCTGTCCGAAAGGACATGGTATGCCACCCCCGCCACACAACCCAAAGTTAACAACAGTGGAATTTTCACCATGCTTGAACGGCTATTTGACGGTATTGACGCCCTTTCTCGCGCTTGCCTACTGTGTGCTTGCACCGAAGAAAACGAGTGGTCCTGCAGACAAGGAGTTGCTGTCATGCCTCAGCCCAATCACCTTCCTGGCCCGAACGCCGATATCTGGGATTGGCAAATGGATGGCCTGTGCCGCGGAGTCGACTCGTCGATGTTCTTCCACCCGGACGGTGAACGTGGCCGCGCCCGCGCACAGCGTGAGCGACGGGCCAAGGAAATGTGCCATCAGTGCCCGGTGATCGCGCAGTGCCGTGAGCACGCTCTCGCGGTCGCCGAACCCTACGGCATCTGGGGTGGCCTCTCGGAGTCCGAGCGAAGCATGCTGATGAAGCGCGGCGTCGGACGACGCATGGCCGGCTGACGGGCCGTCGCCCGCAACCTTTGCGCTGCTTCTCTTCGCAGTCCACATACGCCATCGGGGGCATCGATCCGTTGCGGATCGATCCCCCCGATGTGCTGTCGCGGAGCTGTGACGCTACGTCAGTGCGCGTGCCCGTGGCCCGTGTCCACCGGCGGCCGGAGCCTCTTCCGGCTTGTCGGTCACGGCGGTTTCGGTGGTGAGCACCATGCGGGCCACCGATGCCGCGTTCACCACGGCCGACCGGGTCACCTTGACCGGGTCGATGATGCCGTCGGCGAGCAGATCGCCGTAGGTCAGCGTGGCGGCGTTGTAGCCGTGTCCCGACTTCGCCTCGGCGACCTTGTTCACCACGACCGCACCGTCGACGCCGGCGTTGGTGGCGATCCAGTAGAGCGGCGCGTTCATCGCGTCCCGCACCACGCGGACACCGAGTGCCTCGTCGTCGGTCAGCTCGGCGGCGAGCTTGTCGAGCACCTTCGCGGCCTGCACGATCGCTGATCCTCCGCCGGGGATGATGCCTTCCTCGACCGCGGCCTTGGCTGCGGCAACCGCGTCCTCGACGCGATGCTTGCGCTCCTTGAGCGCGGTCTCGGTGGCGGCGCCGACGCGGATGACAGCGACGCCACCGGCCAGCTTGGCCAGCCGCTCGGCGAGCTTTTCGCGGTCCCAATCGGAATCGCTCTGCTCGATCTCTCGACGCAACTGCTCGGCGCGGTCGGCCGTCGCTTCCTTGGTGCCGCCGCCCTCGACGAGGGTGGTGGCGTCCTTGCTGACGACGGCGCGGCGTACGGTGCCGAGCTGATCGAGCTCGACGGTGGCCAGCGACAGACCGATGTCGGAGGTGATGACGGTGCCGCCGGTGACCACGGCGAGGTCCTCGAGGAACGCCTTGCGGCGGTCACCGAAGAACGGCGCCTTGACCGCGACGGCCTTGAGTGTCTTGCGGATCGAGTTCACCACGATGGTCGAGAGCGGCTCACCCTCGACGTCTTCGGCGATGATGAGCAGCGACTTGCCGGCACCGGCAACCTTCTCCAGCAGCGGCAGGAAATCGGGCAGCGAGCTGATCTTGTCCCGGTAGAGCAGCACGAGCGCGTCGTCGAGGACGGCTTCCTGGCTGTCGGCGTCGGTGATGAAGTACGGCGACAGGTAGCCCTTGTCGAACTGCACGCCCTCGGTGATCTCGAGGTCGGTGCTCAGGCCGGAGCCTTCTTCGATGGTGACGACGCCGTCGGTGCCGACGGTGATCATCGCCTTGCCGACCATGGTGCCGACCTCTTCGTCGCGCGAGGAGACGGTCGCGACCTGCGCAATGGCCTTCTCACCATCGACCGGGGTCGCCACGCGCAGCAGTTCCTCGCTGATCGCGTCGGCGGCCTTGCCGATGCCGATACCCAGCGCGATCGGGTTGGCGCCGGCGGTCACGTTGCGCAGACCGGTGGTGACCATGGCCTGGGCCAGCACGGTGGCGGTGGTGGTGCCGTCGCCGGCCACATCGTTGGTCTTGGTGGCGACCGACTTGACCAGCTGGGCGCCGAGGTTCTCGGACGGGTCCTCGAGGTCGATGTCACGGGCGATGGTCACGCCGTCGTTGGTGACGTTGGGTCCGCCGAAGGACTTCGCCAGCACCACGTGCCGGCCGCGGGGGCCGAGGGTGACCTTGACGGTGTCGGCGAGTTTGTTGATGCCACGCTCGAGCGCGCGCCGCGCGACGTCGTCGTATTCAATGTTCTTGGGCATGGGTCTCTTTCACGCTGGTGGGAAAAAGCAACCGCCCCGGCGCCCACTGGGCTCCGGGGCGGCAACTGCGTAGAGTTTCGCGCTTACTTGCCGATAACGGCGAGCACGTCGCGGGCCGAGAGGATGAGGTACTCCTCGCCGGCGTACTTGATCTCGGTGCCGCCGTACTTGCTGTAGATGACGGTGTCACCTTCCTTGACGTCGACCGGGACGCGGTTGCCCTGCTCGGTCACGCGGCCCTCGCCAACGGCGATGACGGTGCCTTCCTGCGGCTTTTCCTTGGCGGTGTCCGGGATGACCAGACCAGAAGCGGTGGTGGTCTCTGCTTCGACAGCCTGCACCAGGATCTTGTCCTCAAGCGGCTTGATGTTCACGCTCGCCACGATGTGGGTCCTCAACTTTCGTACTGAGTAGTTGAACGGTGTGTCTATTTGCACGTTCGTGACGCTGGGCCAAGGTCTTGTCGTCGCGGGTGAACAAGCCCTCAGACAGTGTCACTAGCACTCTATACATGAGAGTGCCAGCACTCAAGGGCGGAGGCTGCAAAAGTTGCGGTTCGCTGATCGCTGCTGGCGAACACCGCTCACAACTGCGAGACCTGCACGCTCATCCCGGGATCGGTGGCGACCGTCAGCGGCGACGGTTCCGCTCCCCCACCGATGACGTGCGCGCCGAGCGTCGCGATCATCACCCCGTTGTCGGTGCACAGTCGTGGTTTGGGCACGCGCAGGGTGATCCCGGCGGCCGCGCAGCGTTCCTGCGCCAGCGACCGGATGCGGGAGTTGGCGGTCGCGCCGCCGCCGAGGACGAGGGTGTCCACGTCGAGGTCGGTGCAGGCGCGGATCGCCTTCATGGTCAGCACGTCGGCCGCCGCCTCCTGGAAGGAGGCGGCCACGTCCGGGATGGAGACCTCGACGCCGTCGCGGGTGCACTTCTCGACGTAGCGGGCGACGGCGGTCTTGAGTCCACTGAAGGAGAAGTCGTAGCGGGCGTCGCGGGGGCCGGTCATGCCGCGCGGGAACGCGATCGCCGTCGGATCGCCCTGCGCGGCCGCGCGATCGAGTGCCGGCCCACCGGGAAATCCCAGGTCGAGCAGGCGCGCGACCTTGTCGAAGGCTTCCCCCGCCGCGTCGTCGACGGTGGTGCCGAGTTCGACGATCGGGTCGGCGAGGTCGGTGACGTGCAGCAGATGGGTGTGCCCGCCGGAGACCAGCAAAGCGACGCATTCGGGCATCGGGCCATGTTCGAGGGTGTCGACCGCGACGTGGCCGCCGAGGTGATTCATCGCGTACAGCGGCACATCCCAGGCCAGCGCATAGGCTTTCGCCGCCGACACGCCGACCAGCAGCGCTCCGGCGAGGCCGGGTCCGATGGTCACGGCGATCGCGTCGGGCCGGTCGATGCCCGCGGTCTCCCGCGCGCGTTGCATCGTCGGCACGATCGCCTCGAGGTGGGCGCGCGAGGCGATCTCCGGGACGACACCGCCGAAGCGGGCGTGCTCGTCGACGCTGGAGGCGACCTCGTCGGCGAGCAGGGTGGCGGTGCCGCGACCGCCGTCGCCGATGCCCTCGGGTTCCCAGCGGACGATCCCGACTCCGGTTTCGTCGCAGGAACTCTCGATACCCATGACGATCATTGCGATTCCCCCGCTCCCTGCTCTCCCGACTGGTCGGCGACCGATTTCGCCGCGGGACGGATCATCGTGTACGCGTCGGCCCCTGACGGCTGATAATAGTTGTGCCGAATCCCGGCCTGTACGAAGCCGTTTCGCTCATAGAGGGCGATGGCGGTGTCGTTGTCGGTACGCACCTCGAGGAACACGGCGGCGCCGCAGGTGTCGGCGACCTCGATCAACGCGCTGAGTAACGCTCGGCCGTAACCCCGGCCGCGGTGTGATCGGGCGACCGCGATGGTGTGGATCTCACACTCGTAGGAGTCCGGTGAGCCCAGGATGGAGATCCCCGCATAGCCCATCACCTCGCCGCCCGGGTGTTCCCTGGCGGCGAAGTAGCGGTTGTAAGGTGCGTTGAGTTCGGCGCGGAAAGCCGATGCGGGCCACGGGGAATCCTCGGCGAACATCTCCTTCTCCAGCGCCGCGCACCGGCCGACGTCGGAGAGTTCGAGCGCATCGATCAGCAACCCCGAGGTGGTCATCGAACCACCCCGAGACGCTTGCGCTTGGCCGATTCGACCGCATCCGGGCGCCGCAGATAGAGCGGAACGAGGGGCCGTGGCGTTGCGCCGGAACGTAGGTCGTCGGCAGCACTGGCCACCAACCCGGCCACCGACGGCGTACTCGCGTCGCCGACGGCACGATCGAACATCGCGGCGTGGACCGGGGAACCGACGACGAGATCGATCGACTCCGCGGACATCTCGTCGACCACCTGGGCCGGCGCGGTCACCTGGGGTTCCCCGAGGCGGCGGCCGTCGACGTAACGGGCCCAATAGATCTCGCGTCGTCGCGCATCGGTGACCACCAGCACCGAACGCACCGTCGGACGCTCGGAAAATACCTGCCACGCAACGGCATCGAGCGAGCACACCCCGTACACCGGCAGTCCGAGCGCGTCCCCGAATGCCGCACCCGTGGCCATGCCGACGCGCAGACCGGTGAACGGACCCGGTCCGCAGCCGACGACCACCGCATCGAGATCGGCACGCGCCGTGCCGGATTCGGTCAGCACCTCGCCGATCAGCGTCGTCAGGATCTCGGCGTGCCGACGGCCGTCGGCGACCCTGCGCTCGGCACGGGTGTCGATCCCTGCGCCCTCCGCACCGAGGGTCGCCACCCCGGCGACCACCGCGTCGGTCGCCGTGTCGATGGCCAGTATCCGCTTCACAATTCCACCCATTCCCATTCGGCGCGACGCACTTCCGAGTCCTCGGCACGCCGCAGCCGCACGCGCAGATGCCGGTCGACGAGATGTTCGGCCACGCCTTCGCCCCACTCCACCACGACCACCGAGCCGTCGAGATCGCTGTCGAGGTCCAGTGCATCGAGTTCGTCGAGTCCCCCGAGTCGGTACGCGTCGACGTGCACCATGCCCGGACGGTCGGCGCTGCCGGGGCGGTGTTCGCGCGCGATGATGAACGTCGGCGACGACACTCGTCCGACGACGCCCAGACCCGCGGCGATGCCGCGCGCCATCGCCGTCTTGCCTGCGCCCAGCGGACCGTCGAGGATCACCAGGTCACCGGCAGTCAGGGTGCCGGCGAGTTCCCGACCGAGGGCTTCGGTGTCGGCCACCTCGGGCAGCGTGCGCGACCCGTTGTTGCGTGGTTCGGTCATGCGCGCACCCGCATCTTCTGCCACCACCGACGACGCGGTTGGGGCGCCGCCGCGCGAGCCCGTTCGACGAGATCGACGATCGCGTCGGTCACCATCTCGGGCTGCTCCATCTGCACCATGTGTCCGGCTCCGTCGACCACGACGAGCCGCGAATCGTCACCCAGTTCGGCATATATGCGAACGGATTTCGGCAGCGGGGTCAGCCGGTCGCGGTTACCGCACACCACCACCGACGGCACCTGCGCGAGCACCGGCAGCGCCGTGGACTCGTCGTGGTCCTCGAGGGCGTGCAGGAAGTTGACGATGGTCTGGATGGGCGTGTTCTGGATCATCTTCTCCACCGCCCGGCCGGCGGTCGGGCTGTGGAAGTCCGGGCCGAAACTCGCTGCGACGAGCACGGGTTCGAGGATCTGCCGAGTGATCCCGCGACCGGCCTGCACCAACGACGGCACGTGTCGGACCGACAACCGGAAGGCGTCGAGCACCGGGTTGGAGAGGCCTTCACCCAGGCCGGCCTCGGTCAGTCCGCGACTGGCCGTCGCCACCAATGCCACACCGGTGACCCGGCCGTCGGCGCCGAAGAGCGCTGGACGGCGTCGAGCCAGACCCATCAGCGCCATGCCACCCATCGAATGCCCCACCAGCACAAGCGGACCCGTCGGCGCCGCGGTCCGGATGACGGCGGCGATGTCGTCCGCGAGTTGGGTGATGGTGCAGGTGTCGTCGGGTGCGTGATCGCTGCGACCATGTCCGCGGTGATCGAAGAAGACCATCCGGATGCGTCGATCGGCCCACGCGTCGGCGAGGGCATACCGCTGGAAATGCCACGCCGCCATGCGAAGACTGAAACCGTGGATGAAGAGAATGGTCAGTTCGGGTTCGTTGACTTCGTCGTCGCCATCGGAGGTCCAGGTGTCGACCGTGCGCACCGCCAGCGACAACCCGTCGTCGGTCCGCGCGGTGGTGCCGGAGTCGTCGTAGATTGTCGTGAAGTCTTCGCCGGCAAAGGGATCGGCGTGTCCGTTGGTTCGGCGGCGGGTCACGTTGCGGGCGACGCCGCCGGCCGCGACCGCGCCGAGCGCGGCCACCCCGGTGATACCGGCGAGCCAGCCGGCGCGTTCAGAGGTCTCCATTGCCACCACCGGTGTACCGGCGGGTCGCACGGGACCCGATGCCGGAGACGATCTCGTAGTCGATGGTGCCGATCTGGTCGGCCCAGTCCCTGGCCGTCGGACCGCCGTCACGGCCGGTGCCGAACAGTTCCGCGATGTCGCCTTCACGCACCCCACCCCCGTCGGGACCGAGATCGATGACGAACTGGTCCATACAGATTCGGCCGACGCCCGGGAAGGTCTCCTCGCCGATGCGGGCGACGATCGCCCCGGACAGCAGCCTTGGTACCCCGTCGGCATAGCCGGCCGGGATCACCGCGATTGTGGTGTCCGACGACGACACCCACGTGTGACTGTAGGAAACACCTTGTCCGGCAGCGAGTTTCTTCACCAGGGACACCTCGGCGGTCAGAGTCATCGCCGGGATCAGCCCGAACTCGCCACGCTCGGGGATGGGTGTGCGGCCGTACAGCGCGATCCCGGGACGCACCAGATCCCGAGTGAGATCGGGACGGGTCAGCGCGGCAGGCGAATTCGCAATGTGCATCACCTCCGCCGGAGCACCGAGACGACGCAGATCGGCCGCGGCGGAGTCGAGCCGCTGCGCCTGCGCCGAGTTCAGCGGATGCTCGGGTTCGTCGCCGCGGGCGAGATGACACATGATGCCGCGCACCACCACCGCACCCGAGGCTCGGGCTTTGGCGAGATCGTCGGCGAAGTCGGCCCATTCGTCGACGGCGACGCCGCTGCGATTCAGTCCGGTGTCCACCTTGACGGTGATCGTGGCCGCCGTCCCGCGGGCGGTTGCGGCCGCGACCACCGACTCGAGTTGCCGCCTCGACGACAGTGCGATGTCGATGTCGTCGTCGATCGCGACACCGAAGTCCGCGCTCGGATGGTGCAGCCACGCGGTGATGTGTGCGTCGATGCCGGCCGCGCGCAACGCCGACGCCTCACCGATGTGGGCCACGCCGAGTTCGGCGGCACCTGCGGCGAGCAGCGCGCGGGCCACCGGTACGGCGCCGTGACCATAGGCGTCGGCCTTGACCACGGCGAGGACCTCGCCACCGGACGTCTCCCGCACCACGCCCAGGTTGTGCGCGATCGCGTCGAGGTCGACGGTTGCGGTCAGGGCTGAAGTGCTCATCACCGACGATTGTCCCAGATTCCCGCCGCCGACCCGGCATCCGTGTGCGCCGAGCGGCTCACATCACGACCTGGGTCGGTTCGCTGCGTCGCGCACACAGCACGCCGCCGATGACCAGCACCCCACCGACGATCTGCGTCCAGGTAGGGATTTGTCCGAGTAGCGCGGCCGCCCAGATGATCGCGGCGAGCACCTCGAGGAGTGCCACCAGCGAGGCGAGCCGCGCCCCGAGCCGCCGCGCCGCGGCAATTCCGGTGAGGTAGGCCAGGCCGCCGGTGATGAACGCCAGCGCCAGCAACGTCAGCCAGGCCGGGGCATCGAATCCGGCGAACCGCGCGGTGGCCGCACCGATCTGCACCGGGACCAGGCCCACCGCGGCCAGCAGCGACAGCAGCACGGTGGCGACGATCATGCCACCCGCGGCGAGCACCGATGCCGGTAACCCGTCGTGATGGGACGCGGAGACGACGAAATACGTGGCCAGGCCCAGCATCGCGCCCACGGCCCACAACACTCCGCCCAGGTTGACCGGCGCACCGAACACATCGAGCACCAGGATCAGACCGACCACGCAGAGCGCGATGCCGCCGTAGATCCAGCGGTTGGGACGCTGGCCGTGCACCGCCCACATCCACAGCACCACGACGATGACCCCGCCGTATTCGATGAGCAGGGCCGGGCCGACCGGGATGGTCCGCACGGCCGAGAAGTAGCAGAACTGCGCGACCGCCACTCCCATCACGCCGTAGACGACGATGGTGGTGGGATTCCGCAGGATCATCCGCCAGGCGCCGGTGCCGCGAAGTGCGGCCATGTCCCGGATCGCGAACGGCAGGAGTACCACGGCACCGACGCCGATGCGGATGATCACCACCGCACCCGGCGACCAGCCGGTGTCCATGAGCGGACGCGCCAACGGGCCGGAGAGTCCGAAGCTGATCGCCGACACGAGCGCGAACACCATTCCCGACGCTGCGGCGCGAGAAGCCTGCGGGACAGAGTCGCGGAACAGTGGGTCCGTGTCGGTCAAGACAGGAGTTCGCGGATCGTCGGCCGCACCGCGGCGAGCAGGTTCGACGCACCGATCGGGGCACCGCGACTGGCGAGTTCGGCAGCCTGCGCATGCACCCGGGCAGCGGCGGCGCCGGCGAGTTGCGGGGTGAGTCCGGCGGCCAGCAGTGCGCCGGCGATCCCGGACAGCACGTCGCCGGCGCCGGCCGTGGCCGCCCACGACGAGCCGGCATCGTTGCCCAGGACGCCGCCGTCCGGGTCGGCGATCAGCGTGATCCGCCCCTTGAGCAGCACGGTCACCCCCCACTGGGTCGCCAGTTCGCGGACCGCGGCGAGCCGGTCCGCGCCGACCTCGGCACCGGCCAGGCGCGCGAACTCCCCGGCGTGCGGTGTCAGTAGCGTCGGCGCACCGCGATCGGTCGCCAGGTCCGGATGTCGGGCGAGCAGGGTGAGTCCGTCGGCGTCGACGAGCACCGGGAGGTCGGTGGCCAGGATCTGCCGCAGTCGGTGGAGCGCGTCGTCGTCGACGCCCATCCCGGGGCCGACCACCCAGGCCTGCACGCGTCCCGCGTCCTCGATTGACGGGGCGGCGACCACCTCGGGCCACTGGCCGACCACATCGGCGGCGGCGGTGCCGACGTAGCGGGTCATGCCCGACGTCGCGGCGACCGCGGCACCGCTGGCCAGGATGGCCGCGCCGGGATACTTCGCCGAACCGGCGATGACCCCGACCACGCCCTGGGTGTATTTGTCGTCGTCCGGGCCCGGCAGCGGCCACAGCGATGCGACCTCGGTGTCGGTCAGCGCGAGCAGCGACGGGTCGACCTCGGGGGTGGCGATGCCGATGTCGATGAGTTCGACGCGGCCGCAGCGGGGCGCGGCCAGCAGGTGCGCGTGCCTGCGCACCCCGAAGGTGACGGTGATGTCGGCATGCACCGACGGCTCGTGCACCTCGCCGGTGTCGGCGTCGACGCCGGACGGCAGATCGACGGCCACGACCGTCGGCCCGCCCGCGTCCGACGGGACCAGTGCCCCGAACACCGCCGCCGCATTCGGCCGCAGCGGTCCGTGACCGCCGATGCCGACGACCCCATCGATCACCACATCGAGGTCGGACGGCAGTTCGGCGACCACACGTCCCCCGGACCGGCGGAAGGCCGCGAGGCCGCCCGCATGGGCCTTGTCCGGCGCGAGCAGCACCGCGCTGCAGGAGACACCGCGCCGCGCGAGGATCGCACCGGCGTAGAGGGCGTCGCCGCCGTTGTCGCCGGCGCCGATGACCAGTCCGACACGTCGGCCGTAGCAGCCGCCCGTGCGGGACAAGTGCACCGACACCGCGTGGGCGGCGCCCGCGGATGCCCGGGCCATCAGGGTGCCGTTGACCAGCAGGTCACCGGCGGCGTGTTCGGCGTCCCGGACGGCGTCGGCGCTGACGTAGTGGACCGGCATGGGTGAAGGGTGACTACTCGACGGTGACGGACTTGGCCAGGTTGCGGGGCTTGTCGACGTCGTAGCCGCGGGTCTGGGCGACGGTGGCCGCGAACACCTGCAGCGGCACGGTCGACACCATCGGCTGCAAGAGCGTCGGCACCTTCGGGATCGGGATGAAGTGGTCGGCAACCGATCGCGCGGAGAGGTCGTCCTCTTCGCAGATCACGATGGTGCGTGCGCCGCGGGCCTGGATCTCGCGGATGTTGCTGACCATCTTGGAGTGCAACACGGCACGGCCGTCGGCCGACGGCATGACGATGATGACCGGCAGGCCGTCTTCGATCAGGGCGATCGGCCCGTGCTTGAGCTCGCCGGCGGCGAAGCCCTCGGCGTGCATGTACGCGAGTTCCTTGAGCTTGAGGGCACCCTCGAGCGCGACCGGGTACCCCACGTGGCGGCCGATGAACAGGACGGTGTTGTGGTGGGCGAGGGACCGCGCGAGTTCACGAACCGGTTCCACGGTGCCCAGCACCTCGGTGACGGCCTGCGACATCAGTTCCATCGCCGCGAACTCGCGGGACACCTCGTCGGCGTACTTCGTGCCACGCGCCTGCGCCAGGGCGAGACCGACCAGGTAGGCGGCCGCGATCTGGGCCAGGAAACACTTCGTGGACGCGACCCCGATCTCGGGTCCGGCGTGGGTGTAGAGGACCGCGTCGGATTCGCGCGGGATCTGTGCCCCGTTGGTGTTGCAGATCGCCAGGACACGGGCCTTCTGATCCTTGGCGTGGCGCACGGCCTCCAGCGTGTCGGCGGTCTCGCCGGACTGCGAGATCGCCACCACCAGCGTCGACCGGTCCAGCACCGGGTCGCGGTAGCGGAACTCGCTGGCCAATTCGACCTCGACGGGCAGCCGGGTCCAGTGCTCGATGGCGTACTTCGCGAGGAGTCCGGCGTGATAGGCGGTGCCGCAGGCGACGACGAACACCTTGTCGACGTCGCGGAGGTCCTGATCGGTGAGGCGCTGCTCGTCGAGGACGATGCGGCCGTCCTGCAGGTGGCCGAGCAGGGTGTCGGCGATCGCCGCGGGCTGCTCGGCGATCTCCTTGAGCATGAAGAAGTCGTAGCCGCCCTTTTCGGCAGCCGCGAGATCCCAGTCGATGTGGAAGGGCTTGCCGGCGCGGGCTTCCCCGTCGAAGTCGGTGATCGTGTAGCTGTCGGCGGTGATCACCACCACCTCGTCCTGACCGAGTTCGACGGCGTCGCGGGTGTGTTCGATGAACGCGGTGACGTCCGAGCTGACGAACATCTCGCCGTCGCCGACTCCGACGACCAGCGGCGTCGAGCGGCGTGCGGCGACGATCGTGTCCGGGTGATCGGAGTGGGTGAACACCAGGGTGAAGGCGCCCTCGAGGCGACGCAGGGCCGCGTACGCGCTGGCCACGAAGTCACCGGCGGTCGGTCCGACGGTGTACTCCCGCTCGACGAGGTGCACCGCGGTTTCGGTGTCGGTGTCGGAGGTGAACTCGATGCCGGTCTCTTCGAGTTCGGTTCGCAGCGCCGCGTAGTTCTCGATGATGCCGTTGTGGACGACGGCGATCTTGCTGTCGGTGCTCACGTGCGGGTGTGCGTTGCGATCGGTCGGTTTACCGTGCGTCGCCCACCGGGTGTGTCCCATACCGGTGGTGCCGGTCAGTCGCTCGCGACCGACCGTGGCGATCTGCTTGTCCAGGTTCTCCAGGCGTCCGGCCTTCTTCTGGACAGCGGTGGTGCCGTGCCCGTCCAGGATGGCGACGCCCGCCGAGTCATACCCCCGGTACTCCATCCGCCGAAGTGCCTCGACCACGATGTCCAGAGCATCGCGCTGGCCCACATATCCGACGATTCCACACATAGGTAGTCAGGATACCGGTGAACTCACCCGGTCTTGGTGCGACGCTTCTTTGGTTTCGCCCCAAGCAGGCGGGAGATCGGGTCGATCTCGATGGCCGGCGGGTCGTCGAGATCGACGAGGTGCAGTTTCCCGATCTCCTCGGCCGGATCGGCGAAGCCCGCGAAGTCGGCTTCTCCGGCCACAGTGTGCAGCAGAAATCCGGTGCAGACTGCGCGGATCAGTCCGTGCAGCGCGCGATCCGAGCCATTGCGCCCCAGGAAGACCTTGGCCGTACGCCGTTCCAGCAGATCGCGGGCATTTCCCAGCGGGATCGTGCGCAACGCCACATCGCCGCCGTAGGCCTGGGCCAGCGCCAACGCGTTGGAATCGACGGTCTCGAACTCCCCCGCACCACACACGATCAGCCCGGGCGCCTCCACGAGTGCGGCGGCCGGCAGCAACACCGACGTCGTCGGCGCGGGTAGCAGTGCCGCCACTCCGGCGACGTCGGGTGCCAGGTGGCCGCCCAGTGACTGATCAGAGGCCGCGATCACGGCCGCCGATGCACCGAAGCCGTGGCCGACCAGACCGAGGCGGTCGGCGTCGACGGTCACCGCACCGAAGCCCAGCGGGATGTTGGTCACCACGTCGAGTGCGGCGCGCAGATCGATGGCGAGCCCGGTGTCCGACGCCATCAGTCCGCTGTTGGAATCGGGTGCGACCGTCACGAAGCCCCAGGACGCCAGGTGATAGAGCAGATCGCGGTAGCGGGAGCTATCGGCCAGCCAGGTGTGGGCGACGGCGACCGCGGGTAACTTGCGTCCCGTCGCGGGGGTGAAGATCTGTCCCGGCATGCCGACCACCCCGAGATCGCCGCGCATCACCGGGTATGGCCCGCGGCGGGCCAACTCGCCCATCAGTTTGTCGGGCGATCCGGACGGCAGCGGCGGAATGTCGGATTGCGCAGACTTCGCACGTCCTCGTTTGGTTCCCGGCACCTGGACAGCCTATTCGCCGATGCGCGTTTCGTGCGGACTGCCCTCGGCCATGTCGGCGGGCAGCAGGATCCGCGGGGTCACCGAATCCGCCCGGTCGGCCTCATCGTCGAGTCGGGAGCGGAGATCGTCGAGGTCGTCGGGCTGGTCGGCGGGGCGCTCGCCCGCCTGATGTTCGGCCAATTCCTGGGCCAGCCGACGCTGGGTGGTCGAGAACTCGTTGGAGGCGTCGACGACCTGGGTGGTCGCGGCTCGGGCGATCGCCTCGATCTGGTCGGCCAGGTTCATCGGGGCCTCATTCCTCGCCGGCCAGGGCCAGGTCACCGGCCGACGTCGCGGGCGCATCGGGCGCCGACGGCGCCGAGTTCCCCAGCCGCAGTGGGACATCGAGGTCACGGCCGACATCGGTGGGTGCATTGTCGACGGCGTCGGGTGTCGGGGTTGCGGTGGCCGCGCCGGCATCGGGGGTCGGCTCCGTGATCGCTCCGGCCGGAGCGATGTTCGGCGTCGTCGGCGCGGCATCGGCATCGAGGGGCCGTTCCGTCGGGGTCACCCGACCGGTCGCGGCCATCAGGTCGCTGTGCGGCGGGTCGGGGGGCTGGGGATTCGGGGGCTGCGGGTTCGGGGGCTGCGGGTTCGGGGGCTGCGGATCGTCCGGCGCCGCGGTCGCGCCGGGCCGGGGGCGCAGATCGGTCGGATAGGGTTCGACGTCCATACCGTCGGTGGCTCGGGTGAGCTGTTCGAGGATCTCGTCGATACCGTCGATGGTGGTTTTGGCCGAGGTGAAGTAGAGCCGCGTCCGGGCGGTGATGTCCTCCCCGACGATGCGCAGCGGTATCTGGCCGGTGGCGATCGCTTCCGGGACGGCCTCGATCGGCACACCGGCGACCAGCGGTGCGGTCAGCCGGACGACGGTGACGTACCAGGTACGCAGGAGCTGATCGATGCCCGACGACGCCGCCCCGGTCGCCTCGGACAACGTACGCAGCGTGTGCAGGTCGGATTCGGCGCGCCGCTGATGTTCGACGACGGCGCTGACCGCCTGTTCCCCGGTCGCGCCCGTCCAACCGCGGTCCAGACGGATCTGCTGTTCGGGGAGGCGATGCAGGTGCTCGGCGACCGCACGATAGGCCGCGGTGAGTCGGCGACTGTCGGCCGCGAAGCCGGTGGCGTCGAAGGCACCCACCTTGCGGAACGGTGGCTCGATGGCGGCCGGATCGGCGGTGGCAACCCCCAGTCGCGCTCCCAGATGCAGGATCGCGATCAGCTCATCGATCCCCGATGTGGCCTGATCACGCAGCGCCGCAAGCGAATTCGATCGCGCCGTCACTGCGCCGGTCCGTCCGCTGCGCGCTCTGACCGGATACGTAGCAGGTCGTCGCGCAGGTCCGCATCGCTCTCGGTGAGCGCGGTCAGTCCTTGTTCGAGCGCCATGGACAGGCGGTCGGCGGCCACGGACTGCTCCGCGAGCCGCGCCGCGATCACCCGGCCCATCTCCCGGTAGCGGTCACCGAGCTCACGGTATTGGTCATCGAGTGCCCAGTCCCCGAGGTCGCCCGCACCCAGGTCGGACGCCGCAGCCCCGACGACTTCGGCCGCGCAGCGGTAGAAGGAGACCACCTCGGTGACCTCGTCGACGTCGATGAACAGCCGCGATTCGGACATCGCTCCCCCTTCCGCACACGTCCCCTCGAAGTTTAGACGCGCACGGAGGCCGGGCGGTTCCGCAGGTTTTCGGATCGGCGGGCGAGCCGTCAGCCCGCGATCTCGACTCCGTGCGCCCGCACGGCGTCGAGCAGCGCGGTCGGCCGTTGATCGACCGCCACGTCGTGCACGAGTTCGAACGCGCAACCGAGTTGTCGCGCACCGCCGTCGGCGGTCTCGCTGTCCCCCACCATCAACGCATCCGCGGGGGCGACGCCGAGCGCGTCGAGGGCGGTACGGAAGATCTCCGGGCTGGGTTTGACCGCCCCGATCTCGTAGGACAGGGCGTAGGTGTCGACGAGATCCTGTACGCCGAACCGCGCGAGTACCGCACGCACGTCGAAGGCGATGTTGCTGACAACCCCCACCGGTATACCGGCGGCCCGCAGACCGCGCAGTACCGACTCGGTATCGGCGAAGATCTGCCAGGACAGCGGGTCGAGCACGCGGCCGTAGAGGCTCTCGGCTTGGCCGGGCGCGGTCAGACCGGATGCCCGCAACATCGCCAGATACGCGCGGCGGTGTAACGCGGGGTCGAGATCCCGGTCCTCCCATGCGGTTCGGTCATAGCCCTCGACCTGGGCGGGGATGCCGACGGGTTGGGTCATGCGGCGGATCAGTTCGGCCTGGTGGTCGAGGTGCAGCGCGTTACCCGCGTCGTCGTGCAGCCCGGCGAACCAGTCGTCGCGTGCCTCGAACCGGAACAGCGTCCCCGAGAAGTCGAACAGTACTGCCTTGACCGCGTTCACGATCCGACTCCTGCCACGACGTCGGCGATCCTTCGGGCCACCGATTGCGCGGCGTCGGCGGTGGGCGCCTCGACCATCACTCGCACCAACTGCTCGGTGCCCGACGGGCGCAGCAGCACCCGGCCGGTGTCGCCGAGTTCGGCCTCTGCCGCGGTGACCGACTGCTTGACCGAATCCGATTGCGCCACAGCATGCTTGTCCGCGACACGAACATTGATGAGTTCCTGCGGCAGTACCGTCATGATGCCGGCGAGCTCGGCGAGGCGGGTTCCGGTCGCTGCGATCTGCTCCATCAGCAGCAGACCGGTGAGAATGCCGTCGCCGGTGGTGCCGTAGTCGGGAACGACGATGTGACCGGACTGTTCGCCGCCGAGCGAATAGCCTCCGCGTCGGAGTTCTTCGAGGACATACCGGTCACCGACGGCTGCGGTGACCAGGTTGATGCCCGCGTCGCGCATCGCGATGTGCAACCCGAGGTTGCTCATGACGGTGGCGACGAGAACGTTGTCGTGCAGTGCCTTTCGCCGCGACATCGCGGTCGCGAGGATCGCCATGATGGCGTCGCCGTCGACGATCTGGCCGGTGGAATCCACGGCGAGGCACCGGTCGGCGTCACCGTCGTGGGCGAGTCCGAGATCGGCGCCGTGTTCAAGCACCGCGGCCTGCAGCTTGCCCATGTGAGTGGAGCCGCAGTCGTCGTTGATGTTCAGGCCGTCGGGCTCCGCGTGGATCGCGATGACCGTGGCACCCGCATCCGAATATGCCTGCGGCGCAAGGGTCGACGCGGCACCATGGGCGCAGTCGACCACCACGGTCAGCCCGTCGAGACGATGCTCGAGCGCGGTGGCCAGATGCGCGCGGTAACGCTCACCGGCATCCGGGGCGTCGAGCACACGACCGACGGCAGCACCGATCGGGCGCAGGAGATCGTCGGCCATCGCGGCCTCGATCCGATCCTCGACCGCGTCCTCGAGCTTGTGCCCACCACCGGAGAAGAATTTGATGCCGTTGTCCGGCATGGGATTATGCGACGCCGAGATCATCACGCCGAAGTCGGCGCCATAGTCTGCGGTCAGGAAGGCGACCGCGGGCGTGGGGACCACACCGACACGGATCGCGTCGACGCCGGTCGCGGCCAGTCCGGCGCACACCGCAGCTTCCAGCATCTCGCCGGACGCGCGGGGATCCCGACCGACCACGGCACGGGGCCGGGTGTGGTTCTGTGAATTTTGTTCGAATACGACCGCGGCGGCCGAGGCCAGGCGCAACGCGAGCTCGGGTGTGAGCTCGTCGTTGGCCAGGCCCCGGACGCCGTCGGTACCGAAAAGGCGTGCCAAGGTCAGCGCTTGGAGTACTGCGACGCCTTGCGGGCCTTCTTCAGGCCGTACTTCTTGCGCTCGACCGCACGCGGGTCACGGGTGAGGAATCCGGCCTTCTTGAGGGCGGGGCGATCCTCCGGGGTGACCTCGATGAGCGCGCGGGCGATGCCCAGGCGCAGCGCACCGGCCTGGCCCGAGGGGCCGCCGCCGACGAGCTTGGCGTGGATGTCGAACGACTCGGTGCGCTCGACGGTGACCAGCGGTGCCTTGATGAGCTGCTGGTGCACCTTGTTCGGGAAGTAGTCCTCGATGGTGCGACCGTTCAGGGTGAACTGGCCGGTGCCCGGGACGAGACGCACGCGGACGACGGCCTCCTTGCGGCGACCGACGGTCTGGATCGGGCGGTCGATGACGACCGGTCCACGATCGACGGCGACATCGGCCGCGACGGCCTCGGTGTCGTAGTCGTCGGCACCTTCGACGGCTTCCACAGCCTCGACGGCCTGCTCAACCGCGGTCTCGGCGGCTTCGGTGTCGTCACCGGCTGCGGCCTGGGCGGTAGCGGCGTCTTCCACGGCTGCCTCGACAGCCGCGTCGCTGATGTTCTCGTTGCTCACTGGGCCACCTGCTTGATCTCGAAGGACACGGGGCTCTGGGCGCCGTGGGGATGGTTCGGGCCTGCGTAGACCTTCAGCTTGGACGCCATCGCGCGACCCAGCTTGGTGTGGGGCAGCATGCCCTTGATGGCCTTCTCGACGACGCGCTCGGGGTGGCTCTCGAGGAGCTCGGCGGTGGTCTGGACCTTGAGCCCACCCGGATGCCCGGAGTGGCGGTAGTTCAGCTTGCGCTCGGCCTTGTTGCTGGTCAGCACAACCTTTTCGGCGTTGATGATGATGACGTAGTCACCACCGTCCATGTGGGGTGCATAGGTCGGCTTGTGCTTGCCGCGGAGCAGGTTCGCGCTCTGCACGGCGAGGCGGCCGAGCACCACGTCTTGGGCGTCGATGACGTACCACGCGTGCGTGATGTCACCGGCCTTCGGGGTGTAAGTGGGCACAGTTGTCCTCAGCTCTGTTCGTTTCGGGCACTGGTCAGGCGGCGTGACAGAGGCGAATCCGGCGACCAGCAGGGACCCGGGCCTCGGTGACCTCGACGCACGACAGTACGACGAGGTGACACGCACCAGCGATCCAGGTTACGCGACAGCCCAGGTCAGGGTCAAAACGCGGACGGAAGTCCATCGCCGACCTCACTTGCCGGGTACGATCCGGACCGATTCGACGGCCGTCGCGCACTCGGCGTCGACGGACTCCCCCTCGTCGCCGTTCTGACAGCCGATGGAGACCTGCAGACCGTCCTCGACGAGCACGTACCAGCGGATCGCGCTGCCGGAGGCCGGCGCTTCCCGATAGCTGATCACGTCTCGACCCATGAATCTCGTTGATGGCGAGAACTCGGTGACGACGTCGTCGCCACGCTGCCTGATCCGATTGTTCAAGCTGGTGGCGACGCTGGCCAGCGACGAGTCGGCGCGCACCTGGCTCTGCACCACCAGGATGCGCCGACCGGTGGCCGGGTCGGCGAACACGGTGCGCGACGACGCCGACGACGCTTGCCCGGAGCCGAGTTCACTGCGCCGCCAGTCGGCCGGCACCTCCAGGCTTGTCCGGCCGACCGCAACGCGCTGCGTGTGCTCGGCCGGGTCGTCGTCGCGTTGCAGGAATCCCACCACCCCCGCGACGACCGCGATGAGCACCGCGATCGCACCGGCGGCCGGAATCCAGTAGCGGGCGAAGCGGCGTGGCGGCGCCGGTGGTGCGGCCACCGGAGGCGGCGCACCGTGGTCGTCGGAGCCCTCGGGACGTCCGGTCCGCCATCCGTAGCGCCGCACGATGGCCCGGTCGACCGGCAGGACCCGCCCGGCCAGTGCGTGGGTCGTCAGCACGTCGACTGCGTGCGTGTTCTGCGCGGGATCGGTTCCATCGACGAGCACCATCTCCACCGAGTCCGCGATGACCTCTTCGACGCGGTCACCGAGGTCGGTCGCATCGGGTTCGAGGATGTCGGAGTCCTCGACCTCCCATCCGGCCGACGTGCGGCGCAGGCGGGTCACATCCCACCAGGTCTGCGGCGGACGGGCCGGATCGCTCGGGGGTTCGGGCCGGTGAGTGGTCTCGACGACGGCGCAGCGCTGCACCGCGAGGTCGGTGTGGCTGCGCGCGATCAGCAGTGCGCGCGGCACCACTGTGGTCGGTACCCCCAGATCAGCAGTGGAGCGGGCCAGCACCGCGGTCCGGGGCCGTCCCCACGTGCTGGGGTGACCGATGATCACCGGATGCGGACCGTGTTCGTCGGTCTCGGGCAGCCCGAGGTCGCGCCACACGTCCCGCCACGCATGATCGGTGTGTCGAACGACGCCGTCGAGCTGGACCGTCGTCGCATCGGCGGCGTTGAGCAGATCGGTGACGTCGACCGCTGCGCCGTCGCGATCCATCCGTCCGTAGGCGAGGTCGATCACCGTCGGGCGGGTGATCATGGCGCCATCCTTACATCTCCGCTTCGGAGTAACCCACCTGGATCAACTCCTGTGGACGGTTCCGCGAGACCAGTTCGCCGCGACCGGGGACGCGTTGCGACATCCGGGTCCGTCCGGTGATGTAGCCCTCGTCGCGGTCGCCGCTCATCAGCAGCAGGTCGCACGACAGGTCTTTGAGGTGACCGATGAGCGGGTCGAACATGGCGCGCCCGACACCACCCGACCGGCGGGCGAGGATCAGGTGCAGACCGATGTCACGGGCGTGGGCGGCCAGCTCGACCAACGGCAGCAGCGGGTTGCCCGACGCCGCGGCCACCATGTCATAGTCGTCGACGATCACGTAGACATCCGGACCGGTCCACCACGACCGATCCCGAAGTTGTTGCGCAGTGACACTTTCCGTCGGGAGTCGGCCGGCGAAGTACTGAGCGAGTTCGATCATCATCGGCGCAGCGGTCACCGCCGAGCTCGCGTATCCGGCAAGATGCTCACCCTCGATCACGCCGAGCAGTGTGCGCCGATAGTCCACCAGCACGATCTTGATCTCGTCCGGAGTCCGGACGGTCAGACCGCGAATGATGGTGCGCAGCAAGGTGGTCTTGCCGTGTTCCGGGTCGGCGAAGGCCATCAGGTGCGGTTGCGCGCCGAAGTCCAGTACCACCGGCTCCAATGCGAGTTCACCGATGCCGATCGCGACCTGGTTGCGCGCCAGTGCGATTCCGGTGTCGACGATCAGTTCGTCGATCTGCGACTGCGGAATCAGCGGAGCCAACGTGCGGACGGCCATGGCGTGACGGTCGGGGTAGGCCCGCGTGAGCACATCGATCGCGTGGGCCGCTCCGGCCGGTAGCGACTCCACCGACGACACCCCGTCGAGGCGCGGCAGGGCGGTGAGCATGTGCAGACCGTCCGGGGAGAGTCCGCGTCCGGGGCGGTTGTGCGGTACCAAGGCCGCGGTGCGGCGCCCCGATTCGGAGTCCATGGCGTCGCCGAGCTTGAGTTCGATCCGGCTGCCCAGCAGATCCTTGATCGCCGGCCGGATCTCGGCCCACCGCGACGCCGACACGATGACATGTACACCGTAGGACAGGCCCTGCGCGACGATCGTGTGGATCTGTTCTTCGAGGAACTCCAGTTCCTGGCCCAGCGCGGCGATACCATCGAGGACCAGGCAGACATCACCGTGCCGGTCCTGCTCCAGCGGATCATCTTGGGTCACAACACCGGTGGCGAACCACCGAGTCCGCCGTGCGCGGAAGTCCCGCATCGACTCGATTCCGAGGCGCGCGAAGAGTCGTTCCCGGTCGCGGATCAGCGCGGTGAGTTCGGCGATGGTCCGCCGCACGGTATCCAGGTCGCCGCGCGCGGCGACCGAACCGACATGCGGCAGTCCGGCGACCGCACTCAGCGAGCCGCCGCCGAAATCCAGGCAGTAGAACTGCAGTTGCTCGGGTGTGTGGGTCGCCGCCGCCGACAGGATGATGGTGCGCAGCGCGGTCGACTTGCCCGACTGCGGCCCACCGACGACCGCGACGTTGCCGGCCGCTCCGCCCAGATCGATCCGGTAGAGGTCGCGGCGTTGGTCGTAGGGACGGTCGATGAGACCGATCGCCGGGCGCAGGTCACCTGGAGCGGCGGTCACGACGGCGTCAGGGCCGCCAACCAATCCGTCGACGGTCGGTGAATCATCCAGCGGCGCAAGCCACACTTCGTGTGCGGGCGGGCCGTAACCGGTCATTCTGCCGACCAGCACGTCGAGCAGGCTCGGTGCCGAGGCCGCGATCGGGTCATCGTCGGTGGGCGGCACGTCGGGCAGCGGATATGGCGCGGTTGCCTGCTCGTCGACGGGGGTCGGCAGGGCGGTGAACATCACCATCCGCCCGTGCGGCCCGACCGGGATCGGCTCACCCGCCACACTCTGCGGCGATGCCACCGGCCGGTACGGACCGGACACATACGAGGTGTGGAAGCGAACGGGGTCCGACGACGCATGCTTGAGGAACGCCGAGCCGGGCGAGCTGGGCAGGTGGTACGCGTCGGGCACCCCGAGTACCGATCGGGATTCGTTGGCCGAGAATGTCTTCAAGCCGATTCGGTAGGACAGGTGGCTGTCCAGTCCACGCAGTTTCCCTTCCTCGAGACGCTGCGAGGCGAGCAACAAGTGAATGTGCAGTGAGCGGCCGAGTCGTCCGATCGCCACGAACAGCTCGGCGAAATCGGGCTTCTGCGCCAGCAATTCAGAGAATTCGTCGACGACGATGAACAGCGCGGGTAACGGCTGCAGACGTGCGCCCGAGGTCCGCGCCCGTTCGTAGTCGGTGACGTTCGCGAAGTTGCCTGCGGCCCGGAGCAATTCCTGCCGGCGATTCATCTCGCCGGCCAGCGCGTCGCGCATGCGGTCTACCATCGCGAGCTCTTGTTCGAGGTTGGTGATCACCGCGGCCACATGCGGTGCCGACTCCAGACCGAGAAAGGTTGCGCCACCCTTGAAATCGACGAGGACGACGTTGAGCTCGGTCGGCGAGTGCGTGGCCAGCAGCGCCAGTACCAGTGTCCGAAGGAATTCCGATTTGCCGGATCCGGTGGCACCGATGCAGAGACCATGCGGTCCCATGCCGCCGTGGGCGGCCTCCTTGATGTCGAGATCGACCGGGGCACCGGTCGGGGTCTGCCCGATCGGCACCCGCAAGCGCTCACGTCCCACCCGACCACGCCAGCCCACGACCGGATCGAATCGGGTCGCATCACCGATACCGAGCAGCGCCGGCAGCCCCCGGTCGACCGGCTGATCCTCGGACTCCACGTCCACCAGGGTCGCCGCGGTGGCCAACCGGTAGCGGGCCAGCCGCCGCGCCAAACTCTCGCACTCCGGGATACTCAGCGAGTCCATATCGGCGAACTCCTCGACGCCAACCGCGCTGCGGGCAGCCACTTTTCGATCCCGAACCACCAGATGCAGGCCACGCCGGGCGGCGAGACCGTCGGCGGGCGCGTTGAGGTCGATCAGCGTCACACCTTCGGTACCGGCGTCGTCGAGCAGTCGCTCATCGCCACGGACGTATCCGTCGTCGACGATCACCACGAGGTGCGTGCGGCCGGGAGCCGTTGGCGCCGAACGGCTGAACCGGGCACGCTCGGCGAGTTCGGCGGTCAACGATCCCTCACAGTCGGCCAGCGTCGGGTACACCATCCGGGTCGGACCAAGACCGTCGCCGTGCGTCGGATGACCCACGTGCGGCAACCATTTCACCCAGTCCCAGGCCTCGCCGGCCGGATCACCGGTGACGACGGCAACCCGCAGGTGATCCGGCCCGTGGCAGGCGCACAGCCCGACGAGCATGGCCCGCAGCAGTTCCCGCGTCTCCTGCCGCGCTCCTTCGACGGTGATCGCCGGGAACCCGCGCAGCGAGATCGCGGTCGGCAGTCGGTGCACCACCGAATGCGTTCGCACGAAGCGACGCAACGCGACCATGGACACCGGCTCGATGTCCTCGAGCGGTGCGGTTTCCGGCGGCATCAGTCGGGTCGCGAGTCGCTGCGATCCCACCCCGACCCGCACGTGCGCAAAATCGGCGTCGGCGGGCCGCCTTTCCCACATCCGGCGGGTCCCGATGATGTCGAGCAGCGCCGCCGGGTCGGGATGACTCCACGTCAACGCGGTCCGCTGGGCGGCCACCGTGTCGAGCACCTGCAGCCGCGTCTGGCCGAGATAGCGGAAATAGTCCTTGCGTTCCTCGTTGAGTTCGGCCGCGCGTTTGCCGCCGCCGTTGCGACCACCGGCCGCGAACATGCCGACCATCGACATCAGCATCATCACCGGAAACATCATGAACAGCGGGTTGGAGAGCATGTTGCGCCCGCCGGTGACCACCATCATCGCGATCATGCCGACGACGGCAACGACCATGACCACCGGCAGCAGTTTGAGCAGGATGTTGCCCGGTACCACCCGCGGCACGTCCGGCGGCGGCTGGATGGTCAGCTCACCGCCCGGCGCCCGCGGCGGCGTGATCCGCGGACGCCGAACGAAGCCCTCGGTGGTCGTGACCACGTGATGTCCCCCGAAACGTCGGTGCCGACGGTGAGCCGAACTCCCCGAAGGCACTGGTACCGATGTGTCCGATTCGCTATGTTAACCGCCAAACGGGGCGGGGAGGTCCATGCAGATGAGCATTGTGGATACACGAATGACACCGGCGGAAACGGGGTTGTCCGCGCCGCCGCGACCGCGTAGCGACACCTCGCTCGAACCGCATCTCGTGCGGGTGTCGGTGCTCGGCGGGAACACCCAACTGGACGTGGGTTTACCTGCGGCATCACCGATTGCGGCAGTGATGCCTGACCTGGTCGCACAGATCCAATCGCGCACTCCACCGCGGCGCGACCCGGACGACGCCGACCCCGCAGAACCCACGAGGTACCCGCGTGCCCAGCGCTGGACGCTGGGCCTTGTTGGCCAGGAACAGATCTCGCCCAACAGGTCGTTGGCCGAGGCTGGTATCCGCGACGGCGATCTGCTGATTCTGCGTGCGGTGTGCACCGATGAGGCCCCGCCACTGTTCGACGACGTGGTCGATGCCGTCGCGCGTTTGAATGAATCTCGCTTCCCGAATTGGTCGCCGCGTGCCGCGCGGACCGTGGGTCAGGTCGTCGCAGTCGTGGCCGCAGGTGCCGCTGCCGTCGGCCTCGGCGCCACACGCACCGCCGGGGCCGGCGCCTGGGTGGCCGGGCTCGGCGCGCTCGCGGTGATCGGCCTGCTCACCGCGGCGACCATCACCGCCCGGCACGTCCGCGACGACGCCACCGCGACCGTGCTCTGTGGGGCGACGCTGCCCTTGGCGTTGGTCACCGGGATGCTGTTGGTGCCGAAGGGGTTCGGCGCGGCTCACCTGACGCTCGGGTGCGCCCTGACCCTGGTCACGGTGACCATCTCCTATCGGTTGACCGCGGCCGGCCCGGTGACCCACAGCGCGGCGAGCACCGCCGCGTTACTCGGCGGACTCGGGGCCGGAGCCGCAACCCTGTTCGGTGCGGCGGCGCCGTCGGTGGCCGCGGTACTGGCGGCGGTCGGCGTCCTGGTGATCACGCTCGCCCCGCGAGCCACCATCGTGCTCGCGAAACTGCCTCTGCCCCCGGTACCCACCGCCGGTACGACCTTCGGACCCGAGGACACCGATCCGCTCCCCGCGATCGACGGTATCGGTGCGATCAGCGCCATCGCGCTCCCCAAAGCCGAAGCACTGCAGCGTCGTTCATTTCTCTCGAACTCGTATCTGACCGGCATCGTCGGGGGCGCCGCGGTTCTCACCGCCGCCTGCGCGGTCGGTGCCGCGCCACTCACCGAGTCGTCGCCGATCGCCCTCGCCTACGGTGCGGTGGTCTGCGCAGTGCTCTGCCTGCGCGGCCGATCGCACAGCGACCGGGCGCAGGCCATCGTACTGATCGGCTCCGGATCGCTGGGCATCCTCGCGTTGATCACCGGACTCGCGGTCGGTTCCGCGGGCTGGCCGCTGGCGACCTTCGGCCTGGGGATCGTCATGGTCGCTGCCGCACTGGTTTTCGGCGTACTCGCGCCGACTGTCGAGTTCTCGCCGGTGATGCGCCGGGCGGCGGAGATCGGCGAGTATCTGCTGATCGCGGTGATCGTACCGCTGCTGGTGTGGCTGCTCGATCTCTATCGCATGGTCCGGGAGATCTGACATGCGTTCGGGTCCGGCAGGTCGCCGGATCAGAGCGCTGGGTGCTGTGGCCGCCACGATCTGCCTCGGCGTTTTCTCCGGGGTCACACCGGCATCCGCGGTGAGCCCACCGCGCGTCGAGTCCGCTGTCCCGGTCCGCTCGTCGCCCGTGGGTCCTCCCGAACCGACCGAACAACGCACCTATTGCGCCACCCCGTCCGCGGCGGAACACCGCGATCGGACGAAACCCTCGGCAGCACAATCGATGATGAACCTTCCCGAGGCGTGGCGCTTCAGTCGCGGGGCGGGGCAAACCGTCGCGGTGATCGACACCGGCGTCACGCCGCATCCCCGACTACTGCGGCTCCGTGCCGGCGGCGACTATGTGTCCACCGGTGACGGACTGCGCGACTGCGACGCCCACGGCACCCTGGTCGCGGGCATCATCGCCGCCCAACCGGGTCCACGGGATGCGTTCGCGGGTATCGCACCGGACGCCGGACTCATCTCCATCCGACAATCCAGTAGCGCGTATTCGGCCAAGAACCACGCCGATTCGGCGGATACCGCGACGGCGGTCGGCTCCGGATACGGTTCCGTGCGCACTCTCGCGTCGGCGGTGGTGCGCGCGGTGGAACTCGGTGCGACGGTGATCAACATCTCCGAAGTCGCCTGCGCCCCAGCCGGTTCGCGGCCCGACGACAGAGCGCTCGGCGCTGCGGTCCGCTACGCCTATGAGCGAGACGTCGTCGTGGTGGTCGCGGCAGGCAACCTGACGCAGAACTCGGGGTGCCGCAACCAGAATCCCACGCCACCACCGGACGACGTCGATGGCTGGAACGCGGTGACCACCGTCGCGAGTCCGGCCTGGTTCGTGCCGTATGTACTGACCGTCGGATCGGTGAATGCCGATGCGGGAACACCGAGTTCGTTCAGTCTGCACGGGCCGTGGGTGTCGGTGGCCGCACCCGGCACCGCCATCGTGAGCCTCGATGCCACGCCGGGATCGTCGAAACTCAGTGACGCACAACCAGGTCCCCATGGTCCGGTACCGATCGCGGGCACCAGTTTCGCGACACCGTATGTGTCCGGGACCGTCGCCCTGGTGCGCGCCCGCTTCCCCACACTGAGCGCCGGCGAGGTGATGGAACGCGTCACCAGGACGGCCCATGCACCGGGTACCGGACGCGACACCGAGATCGGGTACGGCGTCATTGATCCGGTCGCCGCACTCACCCACGAGATCCCGGTCGAGCCCACGGAACCCTATGCGACACAACGCATCGCCGCTCCGGCACCACCTGCGTCACCCGATCACGCTGCCCGCAACGTGGCGATTGTCGGGGTCGTGGTGTGCATCGCGGTGCTGGCCGCGACGGTCGGCGTCGCACTGCCCCACCGTCGGATGCGGCGGCTCGATCCCGACGAGTACTGATCAGCCCCGAGCCGGGACTACTTGGCGGTGCGTGCCGGACGGAGCTCGCGCGGGAGCGCGAAGGTCAGCGTCTCCTCGGCGGTGGTAACCGTTTCCACGGTGTCGAAGTCGTAGTCGGCGAGGAAATCGATCACCCCGCGCACCAGCACCTCGGGCACCGACGCACCGGAGGTCACGCCCACCGTGGTGACGCCCTCGAGCCAAGCGGGATCGATCTCGCGCGCGTAGTCGACGAGGTAGGACGCCGCGGCACCGTTCTGCAACGCCACCTCGACCAGCCGTACCGAGTTCGACGAATTCTGTGATCCCACGACGATGACCAGGTCGCACTGCGGAGCCATCGCCTTCACCGCCACCTGTCGGTTCTGGGTGGCGTAGCAGATGTCATCGCTCGGCGGATCGGACAGCTGTGGGAAGCGTTCCCGCAACCGTCGGACCGTCTCCATCGTCTCGTCCACCGACAGCGTGGTCTGCGAGAGCCAGATCACCTTGGATTCGTCGCGCACTTCGACGTCGCCCACGTGGTCGGGGCCGTCGACCAGCTGAATGTGTTCGGGCGCCTCACCGGCGGTGCCCTCCACCTCTTCGTGGCCCTCATGACCGATGAGCAGGATGTCGTAGTCGTCCCGGGCGAACCGCTTGGCCTCCTGGTGCACCTTGGTGACCAGGGGGCAGGTGGCGTCGATGGTCTTCAGGCTGCGTTGCGCGGCGGTCCGATGCACCTCCGGCGACACCCCATGCGCGGAGAACACCACCAGCGCACCTTCCGGCACCTCGTCGGTCTCGCCGACAAAGATCGCGCCGCGCTCGGTCAACGTGTCGACCACGTGCCGGTTGTGCACGATCTCCTTGCGCACGTAAACAGGCGCACCATGCTTGTCCAGAGCCCGCTCGACGGTCTCGACGGCACGATCCACCCCGGCGCAGTAGCCGCGGGGTTCGGCCAGCAGGACTCGCTTGCGTTCAACCATGGTGTCCAGGGTACGGAAAACCGGCGAATGTCTGGAATCGTCGGAGTCAGCTCACACCGTCGACACTTCTCGACGCCTCGCTACCACACTGTCGGTAGGGAATGGCAAAGTGTTGGCATGGTTCGCGCACCTTATCCCGCCCGCATCGCGGCCGGCCTCGTCGTCACCGCGATCGAGGAGACCAAGAAGATCCCTGCGCTGGTGATCACCTTCCCGATGACGGCGGTCAGTCAGACGCTGCAGGCCGGCATGCGGATGCAGCAGAGCATCGCGGAACTGGCCATCAAGGGTGATGCCGCGCTCGGGGCCCTGTTCGACAAGCCCACCGAGCAACCCGAATGGGCACGATTCGACGAGGACGACGACACCCTCGACGCCGAGGCCGACCGCACCCCGATCGAGAGCCGCCCCACGCCGGTGCGGCCGCCTGCCGCGAAGGCGCCCGCACCCGCGAAGAAGGCGCCGGCCAAGAAGGCTGCGCCGAAGAAGTCTTCGCCGGCCGAGCACTCGGTGACCAAACACACAGACTCCGCTGCGGCGCCCGACGCATCGGCCGGGCGATTCGCGCTCTACAGCACACCGCCCGAGGCGCTGGTGGGCAGCGAGGGATCGACCGACAAGCCGGCCGCCCCGGTCAACGGGTCGGTGCCGGAGATCGTCGAGTACCTCGAATACGACAACCTCACCCTGGCTCAGCTGCGTGCCAAGCTGCGCACCGTGAGTCTGCCCGAGCTGGAAGACCTCGCCGGCTACGAGAAGGCCACCAAGGCGCGAGCCCCGTTCGTCACGATGATCGACAACCGCATCGCCTCACACACCAAGCGCCCGTCGTCCACGTGACGCCCGCGGCTCCCTCCACCCCGCAACCCCAGGCGAACTCCGCCGAGCAACCGTGGCCGGTGCGCTCGGTCAACCAGAAGATCCAGAATTGGATCAGCCGGCTGGGCCAGATCTGGGTCGAAGGGCAGCTCACCCAGATCAATCCGCGGTACGGCACCCGCGTCGCGTTCTTGACGCTGCGCGATCCCGCCGCTGACATGTCGATCTCGGTGACCTGCAACCCGGATCTACTGCAACGCAGCGAGGTCCCACTCACCGAGGGCAGTCGTGTCGTCGTCCTCGGGCGGCCCGAGTTCTATCCGGGTCGCGGCACGATCTCGTTGCGCGTCACCGAGATTCGACCCGTCGGTATCGGCGAGCTGTTGCTACGCATCGAGCGGCTACGCCAACTGCTCGCTGCCGAGGGTCTCTTCGATGCGCGACGCAAGGCACAAATTCCGTTCCTACCCAGGTCGATCGGCCTCATCAGCGGACGGGCGAGCGCCGCCGCCCGCGATGTCGTTGCCGTGGCGCAGAACCGATGGTCGGCGGTGCGGTTCGAGATCCGCGACGCACCCGTCCAGGGTCCCACTGCGGTCCCGCGCATCCTGGCACACCTGGGCGAACTCGACGCACACCCCGAGGTGGAGGTCATCATCATCGCCCGCGGCGGCGGCAGCGTCGAGGATCTGCTGCCATTTTCTGACGAGGCGCTGCTGCGTGCGGTGTCCGCGTGCCGCACGCCGGTCGTGAGCGCCATCGGCCACGAGCCCGACACTCCGCTACTCGACCTGGTCGCCGACCTGCGTGCGGCGACCCCGACCGATGCCGCCAAGCAGACGGTGCCCGACGTCGACGCCGAACGGGCCGGCATCGCCGCGCTCCGTCACCGCAACGCGCAAGCGCTGCGCAACTGGGTTCAGCGCGAAGAGCACCGCCTCGACGGCATCCGGCATCGCCCGGTGCTGGCCAACCCGATGTCGATGATCGACGCGCGCGCGGACGGCGTCGCCCGCATGCGCGCCGACATCCGCCGCGATGTCACCCGTCTGATCGATGGGGAACAACGACGACACGACCACCTGGCGGCCCGCCTCGACACCCTCGGCCCCGCCCAGACACTCGCCCGCGGATACGCAGTCGTGCAGCGTCTGGACGGTGATCGGCACGTGGTGTCGGCCACCGACGACATGCCCACAGGGACGCAGGTACGGATCAGGGTGTCCGACGGCGCGGTACGCGCCACGGTGACCGAAGGAGAGAACACGTGAACACCGACGACCTGACACCGGTGGCCGATCTGGGTTACGAACAGGCCCGCGATGAACTGGTGAACGTGGTGTCCACCCTCGAGCGAGGCGGACTGGACCTCGACCACTCGTTGGCCCTGTGGGAGCGCGGCGAAGCACTGGCCGCTCGGTGCGAAGAACACCTCGACGGTGCCCGCGCACGCATCGAGGCGGTCATCTCCGAGCACGATCCGGACGCCGACGAACTCGACGACGAGGACGACTCCGACGCGGAGTGATCAGGTGCGACTGGGTAACGGTTGCTGGGCCAACACCGCGTTGGCAAGTTCTTCCATGTCGTCGTCGGGACCCCGGGAGAGAACCGCGATCCGCACGTCGCCGAGGTCGGTGATCCAGAACTTCTTGTCCTCGGGTGTGGTGTACATGACCCACTCACGCCCGCCGACCTGACGAGTTCCCGCACCGAGCGCATCCGTGCCACCGAGCGCGACGACCAGGTCGTCTTCCTTGGCGTCGGTCTGGCTGAGCTGAATGTATGCCCCGACGTCGGTGATCCACCCGACGTTGCTGACCCGCGTGCCGCCGACGGGTTCGGTTGATCCCGAGTTGGGTTTCCAGCTCTCCGGGACGACGGGTCGGCGGATCGGGAACGGGAGGTCGCGGGCGTCCGCGGCGAGCGCGGCCTGCACGTTGAAGGGCGGCGTCCGGTCGTCGGAGGCCTGGCCGGTGAGGCCGACCGAACAGTTACCCGAAGCGATGGCCACCACCGCGCAAATGATCAGCAACGGCACCAGGGACCAGATCATGTCCTTGCTGCTGTGCAGAATCCGTGGTTTACCCGCCATGGCCGACAGTATTCCAGTCCGGGTTGCCGCCGGATCGATCGGTGTGACATGCAAGGATGGACAGCGACGCAGGCCACACGGCCACCTTTGTCACCGCTGCCACGCCGAGGAGTCGCATATGTCCCCAACCCAGCAGGCCCCCGATCGCAACCTCGCGATGGAACTCGTGCGAGTCACCGAGGCCGCAGCACTCGCGGCCGGGCGCTGGGTCGGACGCGGCGACAAGAAGGGCGGTGACGGCGCCGCGGTGGACGCGATGCGCGAACTGCTCTCCACCGTGTCCATGCGCGGCGTGGTGGTGATCGGCGAGGGCGAGAAGGACGAAGCCCCCATGCTGTTCAACGGCGAAGAAGTCGGCGACGGCACCGGACCGGAGTGCGACGTCGCGGTCGACCCGATCGACGGCACCACCCTGATGGCCGAGGGCCGACCCAACTCGATCGCGGTCATCGCCGTCTCCGAACGCGGCACCATGTACGACCCATCCGCCGTGTTCTACATGGACAAGATCGCCGTGGGCCCAGAGGCCAAGGGCGCGATCAACATCGACGAGTCGGTGGCGTGGAACGTCAACTCGGTCGCCAAGGCCAAGGGCATCGACATCGCCGACCTGACCGTCGTGGTCCTCGACCGTCCCCGGCACGCCGACCTGATCGGCGAGATCCGCGAGGCAGGCGCCAAGATCCGCCTCATCTCCGACGGCGACGTCGCCGGGTCGATCGCCGCGGCCGGCGAATACAGCTCCGTCGACATGCTGATGGGCGTCGGCGGCACCCCCGAGGGCATCATCACCGCGGTCGCGATGAAATGCATGGGCGGCGAGATCCAGGGCAAGTTGTGGCCCCGCAACGACGAAGAGCGGAAGAAGGCCCTCGACGCCGGCCACGACCTCAACCGCGTGCTGAGCACCGAGGACCTCGTCGCCGGTGAGAACTCTTTCTTCTGCGCGACCGGCGTCACCAACGGCGACATGCTCCGCGGTGTCACCTACCGACCGAACGGCGCCACCACCCGGTCGCTGGTCATGCGCTCCAAGTCGGGCACCATCCGCCGTATCGAGGCGGTACACCAGACCACCAAGCTCCGCGAGTACGCGCGCCTCGACCTCTGAGCGAGTCGCTGGCAGTCGAACCGTCTGCGCCGTAGATCCGAGTCGCTATCTGACTCGGATCCACGGCGCAGAACTCGTTGCTGACTACCGTGGCCCATATCACGCGGCGGCAGGTGGGCGATACAACACACTGACCGGCCACGATACGATCCATCGGTGAGCGAAACAGCCCCCGCTCCGGAGTTCCGCTATGCCGATTTGCTGCCCTCCGGCGCCGATGAGACCCCGTACCGACTGATCACCACCGAGGGTGTGTCGACCTTTGAGGTCGACGGCCAGACCTTCCTGAAGGTCGCACCCGAGGCGCTGCAGAAACTGACCGCGGAGGCGATGCACGACATCAGCCACTATCTGCGGCCCGCGCACCTGCGGCAGCTGCGCAAGATCATCGACGACCCCGAGTCGTCGGGCAACGACCGCTTCGTCGCGCTCGACCTGCTCAAGAACGTCAACATCTCCGCCGGTGGCGTACTGCCGATGTGCCAGGACACCGGCACAGCGATCATCATGGGCAAGAAGTCCGAAGGCGTCCTCACCGGCACCGACGACGGCGAGTGGATCTCCCGCGGTGTCTACGACGCGTACACCAAGCTGAACCTGCGGTACTCGCAGCTGGCTCCGCTGACGACCTACGACGAGAAGAACACGGGCACCAATCTGCCTGCGCAGGTGGAGATCTACGCAACCGAGCAGGGACCGAAGGGGCCGGAGTACAAGTTCCTGTTCATGGCCAAGGGCGGCGGTTCGGCCAACAAGTCGTTCCTCTTCCAGGAGACCAAGGCGATCCTGAATCCCAAGCGGCTCTTGGAGTTTCTCGATGAGAAGATCCGTTCACTGGGCACCGCCGCCTGCCCGCCATATCACCTGGCGGTGGTCATCGGTGGCACGTCGGCCGAATTCGCTTTGAAGACAGCCAAATACGCGTCGGCGCACTATCTCGACACGCTGCCCACCGAGGGGTCGATGGCCGCGCACGGCTTCCGGGACACCGAGCTCGAGGACGAGGTCTTCAAGCTGACCCAGTCCTTCGGCATCGGGGCACAGTTCGGCGGCAAGTACTTCTGCCACGACGTCCGCGTCGTCCGCCTCCCCCGCCACGGTGCATCGTGCCCGGTCGCCATTGCGGTCTCGTGTTCGGCCGACCGGCAGGCGCTCGGCAAGATCACCGCCGACGGCGTCTTTCTCGAGCAACTGGAAACCGATCCGGCGCAGTACATGCCGGATGCCGGTGTCGCCGAGGACATCGAGGGCGGTGCGGTCGTCGACATCGACCTCAACCGGCCCATGTCGGAGATCCTCGCCGAACTGTCCAAGCACCCGGTCAAGACCAGGCTGTCGCTCACCGGTCCGCTGGTCGTGGCGCGGGACATCGCGCACGCCAAGATCCAGGAACGTCTCGACGCCGGCGAACCGATGCCCGACTACCTGCGCGATCACCCGGTCTACTACGCCGGACCCGCCAAAACCCCCGAGGGCATGGCGTCCGGCTCCTTCGGGCCGACCACCGCGGGCCGGATGGACAGCTACGTCGAACAGTTCCAGGCGGCCGGCGGATCGATGGTCATGCTCGCCAAAGGCAACCGGTCCAAGCAGGTCACCACCGCCTGCGACGCGCACGGCGGCTTCTACCTCGGCTCCATCGGTGGTCCGGCCGCGCGCCTGGCGCTCGACTGCATCAAGAGCCAAGAGGTCATCGAATACCCCGAGCTCGGGATGGAAGCGGTCTGGAAGATCGAGGTGGAGAACTTCCCCGCGTTCATCGTCGTCGACGACAAGGGCAACGACTTCTTCACCGATCCCGGAGGCGCCGTCACGGTTCCGCTGGGTGGCGTCCGGATCCGGTCGAAGGAACGCTGACCGCCACGTCCCTACTCGGGTAACCGCCAGGTGAGGCGCTCGAACCGCGCAAAGTCGCGGTCGAGCGTCACCCAGGTCGCCCCATGCTCGATCGCGGTCGCCGCGTGGTGCGCGTCGGCGACGAGATCGCCGCGCGCATCGGACTCCCGGCACAGCGCGGAGAAGATCGCCCAGTGCCGGCGGCCGGGCGCGACATCGAGCACCGACGCATTCTCCCGCAGGACATCGATGTGCCCCAACGCCGTGGGTACGGGGGTCGGGTCGGCGAAGATACGCGGATTCGTCACCACGCGAACGTATCCGGACACCACCGCCGGGGTCAGCGCGAGCGGTTCGTCGGCACCGAGCACCGACTCGAGCCACGAATACAGCTGCGGATGGCGCGGATCCTCACCCCGGAACGCCCCCACCAGGATGTTCACATCCGGCATCAACACGTCAGCGACGCTTCTCGATCGGCAAACCGTCCTCCATCGCCGCCAAGATGGCTTGACCGTGGGCGATATCGAGGTCGGCGCGGATCCCGCTCCGGCCGGTGTACGGCGGCGGCAGCGTCGCTGCCGGCTGGTCACGACGAACATCGGCTCGCCGATCGAGTTCTCTGCGCAACGCATCCTCCAAGAGCGATGTCACAGTCTGATCGGCTTCCCTCGCCGAGCGCTTGACCTGCTCATAGAGCTCGTCGGGCAGGATCACCGTAGTACGCATATGGTGAAGCATATTCACTGCTATGTGTGTATGCAATGCCCTGACAATCGGCATGCATGCGGACGCCGGTACGGTGAAGTAAGGATTACCTATCTCCATCGACGGAGCCGGAGGCGCAGCGCACATGACCGAACAGCAGTACCGCATCGAGCACGACACCATGGGCGAGGTCAAAGTCCCCGTCGACGCACTCTGGCGGGCCCAGACCCAGCGCGCGGTGGAGAACTTCCCGATCTCCCACCGCCCGCTCGAACGCACCCAGATCCGCGCGATGGGGCTGTTGAAAGCCGCCTGCGCGCAGGTGAACTCCGATCTCGGGCTCCTCGACGCCGACAAGGCCGACGCGATCATCGTCGCCGCCAAGGAGATCGCCGACGGCAAGCATGACGATCAGTTCCCGATCGACGTGTTCCAGACCGGGTCGGGCACCAGCTCCAACATGAACGCCAACGAGGTCATCGCGTCGATCGCCAAGGCCAACGGCGTCGACGTCCACCCCAACGATCACGTCAACATGTCGCAGTCGTCGAACGACACCTTCCCCACCGCGACGCACGTCGCGGCCACCGAGGCCGTCGTGACCGACCTGGTGCCGGCCCTCGACCACCTGCGACTTGCCCTGCTGGACAAGGCAACACAGTGGCGCGAGGTGGTCAAGAGCGGCCGCACCCACTTGATGGACGCGGTGCCGGTGACACTGGGCCAGGAGTTCGGCGGTTACGCCCGACAGGTCCAGGCCGGCATCGAGCGGGTCACCGCCACGCTGCCTCGCGTCGGCGAACTGCCGATCGGTGGCACCGCCGTCGGCACCGGACTCAACGCACCCGATCATTTCGGCACCAAGGTCGTCGCCGAACTCGTGAAGCTGACCGACGTCGACGCGTTGACGTTGGCGGAGAACAACTTCGAGGCGCAGGCCGCACGCGACGGACTCGTCGAACTGTCCGGGCAGTTGAAGACCATCGCGGTCTCGCTGACCAAGATCGCCAACGACGTGCGCTGGATGGGATCGGGCCCGCTCACCGGACTCGGCGAACTGCACCTGCCCGATCTGCAGCCGGGTAGCTCCATCATGCCGGGCAAAGTGAATCCTGTTCTGCCCGAGGCGGTCACGCAGGTCGCGGCGCAGGTCATCGGCAACGACGCCGCGGTCACCTGGGGTGGCGGCAACGGCGCGTTCGAGCTCAACGTGTACATCCCGATGATGGCGCGCAACGTCCTCGAGTCCCTCAAGCTGCTGGCCAACGTGTCCCGACTGTTCGCCGACCGCTGCATTTCGGGACTCATCGCGAACGAGGACCGGCTGCGCACCCTGGCCGAGAGTTCCCCGTCGATCGTCACGCCGCTCAACAGCGCGATCGGCTACGAGGAGGCCGCGGCGGTCGCCAAGCAGGCACTCAAGGAGGGCAAGACGATTCGGCAGACGGTCATCGACCGCGGACTCATCGGCGACAAGCTGTCCGAGGCCGAACTCGACAAACGCCTCGACGTGCTGAAGATGGCCAACCTGGATCATCAGCGGTAGAGACCCGTGCGCACGTAGGGTCACCCTATGAGCGACCTCACACCCTTTCCCACCGACTGGCAGACCGCACTCGCGCTCGTCGCCCATCCCGACGATCCGGAGTACGGCATGGCCGCCGCCGTCGCCCGCTGGACCGGCGAGGGTAAACGCGTCGTGTATGCCCTCGCATCCAGTGGCGAGGCGGGTATCGAGGGCATGGAACCCGCGGAGGCCGGGCCGCTGCGCGAGGCCGAGCAGCGGGCGTCGGCGAAGATCGTCGGGGTCGACGACGTCGAGTTCTGGGGCTTCCCGGACAGCGACATCCGCAACACCCCGCAGTTGCGGGAGCGGATCGTCGAAGCGATCAACCGCGTTGCGCCGCAGGTGATCCTATCGCTCTACGGTGGTCCGGAGTGGGCGCCGGGATTCCCCAATCAGCGCGACCACATGGAGTTCGCGGCCGCCGTGCTCGAGGCGTACGACACCCTCGAGCCCGCGGCCCGCCCCCGATGGTTGTTCGAGAACGGGCCGGCCGCGACGCACGCCGTGGACGTCACCGACGAGATCGAGTCGGCGGTGCGCTCATTGGCCGCGCACGAGCGCTACCTCGCCGTACTCGATCCCCAGACCCCGGTCGTCGACCAGGCCCGTGCGCAGGTGGATCGGATGACTGCGCCACGCGACGACTTCGGTGGTGTGCGTGCGGCGTGCTTCGAACTCAAACGAACCACTTAGTCTCAGCGTGCTGCGCCGAACAGCAGAAACGGGGACCGGCGCAATCGCACGATCCCCGTTCCTTTCGGTGAAGGTCAGCTACCGTTGCCGGCCCCGAACAGCGCCGGCACCAGGCCCACCAGCTGCGACAGCAGCTGCGTCAGTGAGTCCGCGCCCGGAAGGCTCGAGAGGCCAGACCCGCCCGGTGTGGTCGAGGTCGGCGGGGTGCCCGATGGCGGCGTCGAGGTTCCCGGGGTCGTTGTGCCCGGCTTGGACGGCGTCGGGCTCGATGGCGTCGTGCCGGACTGTGGCGTAGACGCGGGCGCAGCCTGGTTGACGCCGATCGTGATCTTGGGGTGCTTGGCCGGATCGAGCCAGACGAGCACCTTGCGCATCGACTCCTTGTCGATCGCCACGCAGCCCAGGGTCGGCTGGTTGTTGGTCACGTGCAGGAACATCGCCGATGCCTTGCCCGGCGTCCGCTGCGGGTTGTGCGCGATGTTGACCGCGTAGTCGTAGACCGGACCCGAGTCGTACAGGTTCTCGCTGTCGCCACCGGGACTCTTGGGCTGCCGCACCATCGTGTTGTAGGTGGGCGACTTCATGTTCGAGTCCCACCAGTCCTGCCGGTCCACCTTGGTGTACGGCATCTTGGTACCCGGATTGGCCAGGCGCCCGAACGCCTTGTCGAGCGCGAAGGTGCCCTGCGGCGTGCGCGGGACATTGTCCTTCGGCTCCCCCATCCCCTGCGACCCCAGGAACGCCTTGGTCGGACCGATGACCGGCTTCCACGTCCCATCGGCACCACGCTCGAACGCGGTCAGCGTCGCCGTTGTGTCGCTCGCCTTGGGCGCGGTCACCACGATCATCTGGCTGGTGTCACCGCCGGTCGAACCCGACGACCCGCCGGGCGAGTTTCCCGCCAACGTGTTCAGCAGGTTGTCGACCAGCGGAATACCGGTTCCCGTCGAGGTCGCACCCGGTTTTGTGGTCGGCGACGATGGGGTGGTCGGGGTCGTTGTTCCGGGAGCGGCAAGCGCCGTCCCGGCACCACCGGCGAACGCGGCCAACACCGCAATCACCAGTAGTCCCAATAACCTCATTCGCCTCATCAGTAACTTCAGCACCACACCAGTGTGCCAAAGGGCAAGAGCGCATGAATCACAGGGTGATCACGGACCGGTCAGGATCGAGTCACCAACGCCCGAAACTCGCGTCAGTAGGCGCTCGGCGCGAACTCCTCGAGCATGTCGGTCACCAGCGCCGCGATCGGGCTTCGCTCGCTGCGGGTGAGGGTCACGTGCGCGAAGAGCGGATGCCCCTTGAGCTTCTCGATGACAGCGGCCACGCCGTCGTGCCGTCCGACCCGCAGGTTGTCGCGCTGCGCGACGTCGTGGGTGAGGACCACCCGCGATCCGGAGCCGAGGCGGGACAGCACCGTCAGCAGCACGTTGCGTTCCAGCGACTGCGCCTCGTCGACGATCACGAAGGAGTCGTGCAGCGAGCGACCGCGAATGTGCGTGAGCGGCAACACTTCCAGCATTCCGCGACTGAGCACCTCTTCGATCACCTCAGGTGACGCGAGTCCTTCGAGGGTGTCGAAGACGGCCTGGGCCCACGGGCCCATCTTGTCGGCCTCACTGCCCGGGAGGTAGCCGAGTTGTTGTCCGCCAACGGCATACAGCGGGCGAAACACGACAACCTTACGCTGCGTGCGTCGTTCGAGTACCGCCTCGAGACCCGCGCACAGGGCCAGCGCCGACTTACCGGTGCCTGCCTTGCCGCCGAGGGAAACGATGCCGACTGTGTCGTCGAGCAGAAGATCAAGTGCCACACGCTGTTCCGCGGAGCGGCCATGTAGACCGAAGGCCTCGCGGTCGCCACGGACCAACTGGACGCGTTTGTCCTCGTTGACCCGGCCCAGCGCACTGGACCCGTGACCGAGCAACCGAATACCGGTGTGGCACGGCAGTTCTCGCGCTGAATCGAGATCGACGACACCTTCGGCGAACAGCTTGTCGATGGCCGCGGATTCGACGTCGAGTTCGGTCATGCCCGACCAACCGGAGACGACGACATCCTGGGCGTGGTACTCGTCGGCGGCTAATCCGACCGCGCCCGCCTTCACTCGCAACGGCGTGTCCTTGGACACGAGTGTCACGTCGAGGCCCTCGGCGCGAAGATTCAACGCGCAGGCGAGGATTCGTGAATCGTTGGTGTCGGTACGGAAGCCTGCGGGCAGTACCGCCGGGTCCGTGTGGTTCAACTCGACCTGCAGGGTACCGCCCTCGTCACCGATGGGCAGCGGTACATCGAGTCGGCCGTGCTCGAGGCGCAGATCGTCGAGCATCCGCAACGCCTCACGCGCGAACCAACCGAGTTCATGGTGATGGCGTTTGCCCTCGAGTTCACTGATGACCACCAGCGGTAAGACCACATGATGCTCAGCGAAACGTGTGGCCGCCCAAGGATCAGACAGCAGCACGGAGGTGTCGAGGACGTAGGTGCGTGTGGTCACGTAGGGCTCCTACGTTTGTGCGGCGCCCGCACAAACCAGTTGGACGACCGGCGGGTTCTTGCTCGTCTCGGCGATCAGCCGAGATGAACGAGGACCGGGGCCGGTCCCCTCGCGTTGCTGGTACACACCACGATTTGAACCTCCCGGACGAACCGCTTCCCCGCGGCCCGTCACTGGTCAAAGTACGCCGACACACCCCTCCCGGCGCGTCGGAAAGGGGTGTGTCGGCGTGAATTATGCGTTAACGCAGGTTGCCGGGAGGTATGCGGCTCAGCGACCGGCGGCGGCCAGTATCCGCAGGCGCGCTGCCTCGGCGTCGTCACCGAGCCCCTGCACGGTGTCGAGTTTCAGCTGGTCGGCGAGCGTCGCGGCGATACCGGCGCGGGTCTCGTCGTTCTCGTACCCCGCGATCAGCGCCCGTTCGGGGTCGAAGTCGGCGACATCGAAACCGAATTCTTCTGTGGCCAGTCGCACAAGCGCGCGATCGACCGCGAGCACGGTTCCCTCGGGATCTGCGACGAGGCCGGCGTTGAGGAATGCCGCGAACGTGGTGGCCTGCAGCGCGTCGTCGGCGGAGATCTTGGCCAGGATCTGACTGAACACGTCGTCGGTGACCGCGCCACGCAATTTCTCGATGAATCCCACGCACTGGTTCTCGTGGACGGCCATCAGCGCCAGTACGTCGAGCGGCCCGAGTTCGGCGACCGCGGCCTCGTGCTGCCGGTATCCGGCGGTCACGTGGATGCGACGACGCTCTTCGGCGTCCACCGGGTCGATGGCACGGGTGACCACGAGGTAGTCACGCAGCACGATGGCATGTCGGTTGTCCTCGGCCGTCCACACGCCGACCAGCTGCCGCCAGTCGGAGAACGCCGGGAAGTGTTTGGCCAGCACCCGGTGATACGACGGCAGATTGTCCTTGGTGAGCAGCAGCACCAGCAGCCCGGCGCGCACCTCGTCGGAGAGCGTCTGCTGCGAGGAATCCCAGTCCTGGCCACCGAGGAAGGCGAAGTTGCGACCCAGATCCCACGGCACCCAGTCATGTGGATTCCAGGCGAGCGCCGCGGCCTGGTGGTCCTCGGCGATCTCCGGCAGCGCCTTCTCCAGCGCGATGATCAGCTCGTCCTCGGTCAATGCGTTCATCGGAAAGAGGATAGAGAACGAGGCAAGGGTGTGGGAAATCCGGGTCGTCAGGCCCGGCTCATCAGTCCCCACTGCTCGAGACCCTCGTACAGCGGGAAGTCCAGGGCCAGTGCCGACACCCGTCCGCGCAGTGCGGATACGTCGGCGTCGGCGCCGGCCGCCAGCGCGGTACCGATGATGTCGGCGACCTCGGTGAACTGCTCGTCGCCGAAACCGCGGGTGGCCAGCGCCGGGGTGCCGATCCGCAGACCGGAGGTGACCATCGGCGGGCGCGGGTCGAACGGCACGGCGTTGCGGTTGACGGTGATGCCGATCTGATGCAGCAGGTCTTCGGCCTGCTGCCCGTCGAGCTTGCTGTTGCGCAGGTCGACGAGCACCAGGTGTACGTCGGTGCCGCCGGTGAGCACCGAGACACCGGCCTTCTCCACGTCGGCGCCGGTGAGGCGGTCCGCGAGGAGCTTGGCGCCCGAGAGGGTGCGGCGCTGTCGGTCGGCGAATTCGTCGGTGCCGGCGATCTTGAGGGCGACGGCCTTGCCGGCGATGGCGTGCATGAGCGGTCCGCCCTGCTGGCCGGGGAAGACAGCCGAGTTGAGCTTCTTGGCCCATTCCTGCTTGGCCAGGATGAGGCCCGAACGCGGTCCGCCCAGCGTCTTGTGCACGGTGGTGGAGACGACGTCGGAGTGCGGCACCGGCGACGGGTGCAGGTCGGCGGCGACCAGGCCGGCGAAGTGCGCCATGTCGGTCCACAGGTAGGCGCCGACCTCGTCGGCGATGGAGCGGAACGCCTCGAAGTCAAGGGTGCGGGGGTAGGCCGACCAGCCGGCGCAGATCACCTTCGGCTTGGCCGCAAGCGCGATCTTGCGCACCTCGTCCATGTCGACGCGGAAGTCCTCTTTGCTGACCCCGTAGGACTCGATCTCGTAGAGCTTGCCGGAGAAGTTGAGCCGCATGCCGTGGGTGAGGTGACCACCGTGCGCGAGGTCCAGGCCGAGCAACTTCTCGCCCGGGTTCATCAGCGCCATCAGCACCGCGGCGTTGGCCTGCGCACCCGAGTGCGGCTGCACGTTGGCGAAGTCGGCACCGAAGAGCGCCTTGGCCCGGTCACGGGCGATGTCCTCGACGACGTCGACGTATTCGCAGCCGCCGTAGTACCGGCGCCCGGGATAGCCCTCGGCGTACTTGTTGGTCAGGACGCTGCCCTGGGCCTGCAGCACGGCGCGCGGCACGAAGTTCTCCGACGCGATCATCTCGAGGGTGTCGCGCTGCCGACTCAGCTCACCGTTCATCGCCGCGGCGACATCCGGGTCGAGGTCAGCAAGGGACATCGAGTTGACGGACTCCGAATTCTGGCTCATGGGTGCACAGTCTAAGAGGAGCGTCAGACAGCGGCGATCTCGGCTCTCAACTGGGCCGGAGTGAGTGGCTCGTCGAGCAATCGGCCGAACCGGGCGAGCCGCTCATGGCCCGGAGTCAGGTCGAGCCATTCCCCCAGCAACCGGTACCCCTCGACGTAGGTGGAGATGTAGGCCCGCCACAGCGGCGAGGTGAGGAAGCGCAGCATCTGCCGTGCCCGCTCCGGTGGTGCCAGCAGCCAGCGCTGCAAGAACTGCGCCACCGAATCCTGGTCTGCCCCACGGTCGTGCAGCAACAGCGCCGCGTCCTGCCGCACGCCGAGCAGCCCGGCCGACGCCCGCGACATCCGCTGCGCCCGCTCCCCGTCGAACCGCAGGCCGAGGTCGGCGTAGATCTCCTGCGCCCACCGCCCCCAGTCGTCCCCCATCGCCGCGACCAGCGCATGATCGGCGAGGCCCTCGGCCATCAGGCACTGCGGGGTGTTGACCAGGAAGATGGTCTGCTCGGCCTGACCACCACCGACCAGGATCTGCTCCTTGCGGCAGTGCTCGGTGTGGTGCCCGGGGTAGGCCTCGTGGGCGATCAGATGCGGCAGTGACGACATGTACTGCGTCAGATCGGTATTGATCGCCACCTTCGAGCGGTACCCGCCGAGGTAGTAGTTGAAGCCCGACCACGGTTTGTCGCCGACGACCTCGAACTCGACGATCTCGTTGTCCGGCAACGGATACGTGTCACGCACCCGGTCGCGCAACGCGCTGCTGAACGCGCGGACGCAGTCGTCGACGCGGTCGGCGGGGATCTCGTCGGCCCGTTTGTGCGCGGCATACGCGTCGGCCAATGCGTCACCGGTGGCACCGGGGACCCCGAGTTCGACGGCCATCGCCGCATGCGCTTCCCGATACGACTGCTCGTCGCTCATGGCGATGTCGACGTCGAAGTAGGCCTGCACTTCGTCGACGAAACCGATCTGCTCCCCGGCGAACTTCCGCGCCGAGCATTCGAGCGCGGCCAGATGCGAGTCGATGAACGCCGCCCGCGGGGACGGAAGGTCGGCGGGCAGTTCACCGCGCAGACCGCGGGCCCGGTCGGCGAGCGCCGCCGGTTCCGGCGTCGGGCCGTTGACCACTTCGGCGTGCAACTGCGGATCGCCGGTGAAGGCGTCGACAAAACCCTCCTCGAGGCGATCAAACGCCAGCCCCAGGCGGAGGTACTCGGTGACGACGGGAGACGTTCGAGGCGCGCTCATGCCTGTGCACGCTACCCACCGGTGACCGATCGTGCGTGGGGCGATGCTTAAGCTGTAGGCCATGGCACGCGACACGACCGGGCGCGACCCCAGTCTGTACCTGGAACTCGACCGGCGACAGTGGCGTGATCTGCGTGAATCCATGCCAATGGTGCTCAACGAGAGCGAACTCGATCAGCTCGTGGGTCTCGGCGAGCAGGTCGACCTCGACGAGGTCGCCGACGTCTATCTCCCCCTGTCGCGTCTGATTCATCTGCAAGTCGCTGCGCGGCAACGGCTGTTCGCGGCGACCTCGACCTTCCTCGGTGAGCGACAGACGAATCGGCAGGTGCCGTTCGTCATCGGTATCGCCGGCAGCGTCGCCGTCGGCAAATCCACGACGGCCCGCGTGCTCGCCGCGCTGCTCGCGCGCTGGGATTCCCACCCCAAGGTCGACCTGGTCACCACCGACGGCTTCCTGCTGCCGACACGTGAACTGGAACGTCGAGGCATCATGCACCGCAAGGGGTTTCCGGAGTCGTATGATCGTCGGGCCCTGCTCCGGTTCGTCACCGAGGTGAAGTCGGGGGCGCGGGAGGTCACCGCACCGGTCTATTCGCACATCGCCTACGACATCGTGCCCGACGTCAAACACTATGTGCGCCAGCCCGACATCTTGATCCTCGAGGGACTCAACGTGCTGCAGACCGGGCGCACCCTGATGGTGTCGGACCTGTTCGACTTCTCGATCTACGTCGACGGTAAGACCGCCGATATCGAGCAGTGGTACATCTCCCGGTTCCTGAAGATGCGGACCACGTCGTTCGCCAACCCGGATTCCCACTTCCACTACTACTCGACGCTCACCGACGAGCAGGCCACGATCGCCGCTCGCGATCTGTGGACGTCGATCAACCTGCCCAACCTGAACGAGAACATCCTGCCGACCCGGCCGCGCGCCACCCTGGTGTTGCGCAAGGACCCGGATCACTCCATCAACCGGGTTCGCTTGCGCAAGCTGTGATCTCCGGTCGTCTCACGAACGCAGCTGCCGTTCGTCGAGGCCGGCCGGATAGCTACCGGCGATCGCGATCCGGTTCCACGCGTTGATCATCACGATCGACGCCAGCACCCGACCGAGCTCCGCCTCGTCGAACTGCGTTCGCGCTCGGGCGAACACGTCGTCGGGGACGCCCCGCTCGCCGAGCCGGGTGACGTGGTCGGTGAGTTCGAGGGCCGCGCATTGTCGCTCGGTGAACAGGTGCGTCGCCTCGCGCCACACCGCGACCATCGAGAGCAGCAGCGGGTCCACGCCCAGCGCTACCGCGTCGGAGACGTGCATGTGCAGGCAGTACGCGCAGTGATTGAGTTGCGAGGCACGGATCTTGATGAGCTCACCGAGTTCGGGCTCCACGTCCTCCGACGACGCGCGCTGCAGCGCGACGAGGGCCTTGTAGACGCCAGGATTGGTACGCGGCAGCCACATTCGCCGCGTGTCGGGCAGTCCGTCGGGCAATTCGGGGCGATCTGTCGTCGTTGTGCTCATGCCGGGTACACCTTCTCGATCCATTCGGCCAGGGTGGTGGGTGCGATCACGTCCGGACGTTCCGGCACCAGTCCGCCGTTGCGGATGGCAGCACCGCCGAAGTTGACGCCGAAAACCTTTCGCGGAGAACCGGTGCGCGCGGCGATGGCCCGCGCCACCTCGGTCAGGTCGCAGACCTCGGGTCCCGCCACGGCGATATCGCCGGCCGGGGGCGAGGTGACCGCGTCGGCCAGCGCGGTCGCCGCGTCCGCCACCGACAGCGGTTGACACCGCATGTGCGGCACCACCGCGACCGGACCGAGGCGCATCATGCCCATCATCTGCTGTGCGAGTTCGTACCATTGTGCGGACCGCACGAGGGTGAGCCGGTCCCCGATCGCGTCCTGATAGACGCGTTCGGCTGCCGCTTTGCCTTGGTAGTACCCGAATTTGGCATTCACCGCGGGATTCGCGGCGTTGATGATGGACAAGCAGATCACCCGGTCGACCTTCGCGTCGGCCGCTGCCCCGGCGATATTGCCCGCGACTGTTCCGAAGAAGTCGATGGCCGTCTTGGCCCGCTGCGTCGTCACGTTGACGCAATCCACCACGACGTCCGCACCACTGAGCGCATCGGCCAGGCCGTCGCCGGTGTAGGCGTCGACGCCCGCGGCCCGGTGCGCCGCGACCACGTCGACCGCACGCTCTCTCAGTCGGGCCGCCACGTCGCCGCCGATCTGGCCACTGGCGCCGACAATCGCCACTCTCATCTCGTTCCCCCTTCGATTCAGCAGGTTCAGGTTCCACCGTAGAGACAAATTGCATCAAGAAACTGGTTCAATCGAGACGTGATCAAGCAGGCCAATTCCGATCCGTGGGCGCAGGTCGCCCGACGACTCGGCACCGACCTGTTCCTCGACCTGCAGCCGGACCCCACCGAGAGCGCCCGGGGCCGCGGCGCCCGCCGACGCCACACCCTCGCCGAGGCGCTGCGCACCGCCATCGCCGACGGACGGCTGACACCCGGCACCACCTTGCCGCCGTACCGGTCCCTCGCCGCTGACGTGGGGCTCGCTCGCGGCACGGTCGCCGCGGTCTACCAGGAACTGATCGCCGAGGGCTGGCTCGTCGCGAGGCAGGGATCGGGGACGACCGTCGCCGACATCGGGCACACACCGGATCCCGCACCTGCCGGCCCCCGGACCGAGACCAGTCCTCCAACACTCCGTCCGACGCACGACTTCTCACTGGGCCAACCCAATTCGTCACTGTTTCCCCGCCGCGACTGGATCACCGCGACCCGCCGGGCGCTCACCCACGCACCCGACGACGTGTTCGGACCGGGCGACCCGCAGGGCAGTATGCAACTGCGACAATCCTTGTCGGGTTATCTCGCCCGGGTACGCGGGGTCCGTGTCGATCCCGAGCGGATCGTGCTGACGACCTCGGTCATGTTCGCGCTGGAACTGTTGTCGCGCACCGTGTTCGGCGGCACCCTCGCCGTCGAGAGCCATGGGTTGGGCTTCCACCGGGACGTGATCGAGCGAGGCGGCACCGCCACGACGCCGATCCCGATCGACGGCGGCGGTGCCGATATCGATACGCTCCCCGACCACGTCGACGGCGTCCTGCTGACACCGAGCCATCAGTACCCGACGGGCGTGCCACTGTTGCCCGCGCGACGATGGGCGGTCGTCGAGTGGGCGCGGACGACCGGCAGCCTGATCGTCGAGGACGACTACGACGGCGAACTCCGCTACGACCGCGAACCGGTCGGCGCCCTGCAGTCGCTCGGCCCCGATGCGGTGATCTATGCCGGGTCGGTGAGTAAGACACTGTCTCCGGCGGTGCGGATCGCCTGGCTGGTGCTGCCTCCCCAGTTGGTCGGTACCGTGGTGGCGGCCAAGGGGATTCGAGAACCCAACGCCAGCGTGCTGGACCAGCTGGTGCTTGCCGACATGATCGACTCGGGCGCCTACGACCGGCACATCCGCCGGAGCCGGCAGTACTACCGACGACGCCGTGATCTGCTGGCCGGGCGGCTGGCCGAGGTGGGCATCGAGGTGCCCGGGGTGGCGGCCGGCCTGCATGCGCTCATTCCGGTGGACCCGGAGGTGGAGACGCAGATCCTGATCGAAGCGGGGCGGCGCGGATTCTCGATTGCCGGGTTGTCCTGGTTTCGGCACCCGGATGCTCGCGATGCGCCGCGCGGCGGGATCGTCGTCGGATTCGGCACGCCCCGGGCGTCGGCCTTCTCCGCGGACGTCGACGCGCTGGTGGAACTGTTCGCGGACTACTTGCCGAAACGCCGGCTGCGGGCACCGTAGTCGCGCAGCGCGCGCAAGAAGTCGACGCGCCGGAACTCCGGCCAGTAGGCGTCGGTGAACCAGATCTCCGAGTAGGCGCTCTGCCACAGCAGGAAGCCGGACAGCCGTTGTTCACCGGAGGTCCGGATGACCAGATCGGGGTCGGGTTGCCCCTGGGTGTAGAGGTTGCGGTCGATCGCCTCGACGGTCACCGCGTCGATCATCTGCTCCGGCGTATCACCGGCAGCCAGACGTTCGACCAACAGCGACTGCACCGCCTCGACTATTTCCTGGCGGCCGCCGTAGCCGACCGCCACGTTGACGTTCATGCCCGACCGCCCGGCAGTGCGCTCCGAGGCCAGCCGCAGCCGCTTGGCGGCCACGTCGGGCAGGGGGTCGAGGTTGCCCACGATGCGGACCCGCCAGTCGCCGATGCTCGAGATCTCGTCGACGATGTCGGGCACGATTTCCATCAGGGCATCAAGCTCGTCGGATGCCCGCTGGAGGTTCTCGGTCGACAGCAGATAGATGGTGACCGTCGAGATCCCCAGCTCCGCGCACCACGTGAGCATGTCGGCAACGCGCTGGGCCCCCACCCGATGCCCGTGGCTGATGTCCTCGAATCCGGCCTCCCGCGCCCATCGACGATTGCCGTCGCAGATGATGGCAACGTGGCGCGGCAGTTGCGCAGGTTCGAGGGTTGCGACGATGCGACGCTCGTACACGCTGAGCATCGGACGCCGGAGCCGATCGGGAAGAAGTTTCATCGGTGCTCGATCCTATCGCCGCGCGGCCCCGCTTTCCGGCGGGCTCGGCCAAGTTCGGACCGCCGAGTTCGACTCGCGCGTAACTTACGCTACCGTAGGTTCCGTGAGCATCCTGACCGACGCCCTGCCGGTTCCTTTGCGCCCGCGCCTACGCGGTGTCATCCACCACTACTCCGCCATGGTGGCGACCCTCGCCGGGGTCGCGGTCGTCGTCGGCGCCGCGATCCTCGACGGAACCGGCGCGGCACTGGCGTGCGCCATCTACGCGGTGACCGTCGTCGGCCTGTTCACGGTGAGCGCCACCTATCATCGCATCGCCTGGAAGACACCCCGCGCCTACGTGCGGATGAAACGGGCCGATCACTCGATGATCTTCGTGTTCATCGCGGGCTCCTACACGCCGTTCTGCGTGCTCGCCCTGCCGGTGCCGGAACGGTGGTGGGTCCTCGGCATCGTGTGGGCGGGCGCGGCGGCCGGTGTGGCACTGAAACTCATGTGGCCGGCCGGACCGCGCTGGCTCAGCGTGGCGCTCTACGTCACGCTCGGATGGGTGATCGTCGTCGTCGCGCCGACCCTGGTCGCCCACTCCGGCCTCGACGTGGCGATCCTGCTGGCGCTCGGCGGACTTTTCTACAGCATCGGCGCGATCGCCTACGCGCTGCGCTGGCCCAACCCCTGGCCGACGACCTTCGGCCACCACGAGATCTTCCACGCGTGCACGGTGATCGCCGCGCTCCTGCACTACATCGCGGTGTGGCTGGTCGTTGTCGGCTGAGCCGTCAGTGTGACCGTCGGCTGAGCAGTCAGTGTGACCGTCGGCTGAGCAGTCAACTCCGTGCCAGCGCCTCCAGTACCGCAGCACTGGTGTCCCAGCCCATGCACTTGTCGGTGACCGACTGTCCGTAGACCAGCGGCCGGGCATCGGTCGACTGCGCACCGGGCTCGAGGAAGCTCTCCAGCATCACGCCGGAGATCGTTGCTGCACCACCGGCTTTCCGGGTCGCGCGGATGGTCGCGGCGATCTCCTCGGCGACCGCGGCCTGCCGCACGTGGTCCTTGCCCGAGTTGGCGTGACTGCAATCGATCATGACCCGCTGCGGCAGCGTTGCCTTCGCCAGAGCAGTGACCGCCGTGGCGATCGAGTCGGCGTCGTAGTTGGGGCCGGCGGTGCCGCCCCGCAGGATCACGTGGCAATCCGCATTGCCGGCGGTCTCCACCACAGCACCGTGCCCGAAGTCATCGACCCCGAAGAACACATGTTGCGCCGCAGCCGCATTCACACCGTCGATGGCGACCTGGATGTTGCCGTCGGTGCCGTTCTTGAACCCGATCGGCATCGACAGCCCCGACGCCAGCTGACGATGCACCTGGGACTCGGTGGTGCGGGCACCGATGGCACCCCACGCGACCGCGTCGGCAATGTACTGCGGGCTGGTCGGCTCGAGGAACTCACACCCGACCGGCAGGCCGAGATCGATGATGTCGAGCAGCAGGGAGCGTGCCGTGCGGAGTCCGCGCTCGACGTCGAAGGTGCCGTCCATGCCGGGATCGTTGATGAGTCCCTTCCACCCGACCGTGGTGCGCGGCTTCTCGAAGTAGACCCGCATGACGATCTTGAGACGGTCGGCGTGCTGCGTCGCCAGCGGCGCGAGACGGCGTGCGTAGTCGATGGCCGCGATCGGGTCGTGCACCGAGCACGGTCCGACGACGACGAGCAGCCGGTCGTCGCGGCCGGCGAGGATCTCGGCGATCTCGTCACGATCGGCCTGGACGGCCAGGGCGCGACGTGCGGTGAGCGGGAGTTCGGCGCGGATGGTGTCCGGCGACGGAATCGAGCGGAAGGACTTGATCCGGCGATCCGAGGTGGATGCGGCGGCGATCAGGTCTGGCGTGGTGGTCACTGGGAGTGCCTTTCGGGGTCTGGCCCTGTCGTATCCGGGGGCGCCCCTGGTTGCTACGCGGAAACCGGCGCCCTTGAAATGACAAGAGCAGCGACCTTCTTGGTCGCTGCTCGGGGCTCCGGGTGGTGTACGCGCGCGTCTGTTAACGCTTCATCGCAGGCTCGCCCGGAGCCTCGATAAAGCGCCAATAGGCGCGTGCGGTCTTGATCACGTCCGACAGGCTAGCACAGGCCTCACGGGTGCCCACGATCGATGAGCTGGCTGAGCACGATGATCGACTCCGAGTGGTCGACGGGACCGGCGCGGCGAATCCGTTCGAGCGCCTGCTCGAGGTGCCGGACGTCGCGGGCGCGCACCCGCAGGATGGCGTCGGCCTGACCGGTGATGGTTGCCGCACTGACCACCTCGGGAATCGGCTCCCAGGCTGCCTTGAGTGCCTCCGGCGAGATGTTGCCGCGGCACGACACCTGCACATAGGCCTCGGTATTCCACTCCATCGCACGCGGATCGACGACGGCGGTGAAACCGGTGATCACCCCGTCGTCGAGCAGTCTGTCGACCCGTCGCTTGACCGCGGGCGCGGACAACCCGACCTCGTCGCCGATCTGCGCGTAGGTCGCACGGGCATCACGTGTCAGGCACGCGAGCACCTTTTCGTCCAGATCGTCGAAGCCGCGCAACCGATCCCCACCAATCCTTCAACTGCACCCGATTCATTGCGCATATGAGCAATGAACGACGATTGTTTGCGTCCCAATCCGAGAATAGCCTCGATCTATGACGATCACGAGTCCTTCCGTGTCCGCACGCCCTGCGCCTCGTGTCGCCCGCACCCGGACTTATGCGATGACGCCACCCACCCACTTCACCGTCGAGTACGCGATCAATCCGTGGATGGATCCGTCGACTCCGGTCGACACGACGCGGGCGGTCGACCAGTGGCGCACGCTGCGCGACCTCTATGAGTCCCTCGGGCATGCGGTGCACGTCGTCGACCCGCAACCGGGTCTGCCGGACATGGTGTACGCCGCAAACGGAGGACTGAGTGCGGCCGGGGCCACCATCGCTGCACGCTTCGCCTTCCCCGAACGCGCCGCCGAGGGCGACCACTACGCGGACTGGTTCGCCGGCCACGGCCACGGACCCGTTCACCGCACCCGCGGAATCCAAGAGGGCGAGGGCGATTTCCTCATCGTCGGCGGACGCATCCTCGCCGGCACCGGATTCCGCACCGACCGCGCCGCCCATGCCGAAATCGCCACCCTCACCGGACTTCCGGTGATCACCCTGGAACTGGTCGACCCACGCTACTATCACCTCGACACCGCGCTCGGCGTCCTCGACGACGAGAACATCGCCTACTACCCGCCTGCGTTTTCCCCTGCGTCGCAAGCCGTTCTCGCCGAACTGTTTCCGCATGCGATCATCGCCACCGACGACGACGCGGCCGTTCTCGGACTCAACCTCGTCTCCGACGGCAGGCACATCGTGATGACCGACGCCGCACCCCGTCTGGCCTCGGCGCTGCGCGACGCCGGTTACGAGCCGATCGGGATCAACTTGTCCGAGCTCCTCAAGGGTGGCGGTGGAGTCAAGTGCTGCACCCTAGAATTGAGGACAGTGCACGACGACCCCGACGATGTGGCCGTCGGAACGGAGTCCACCATGCCGACGACCGCAGAACCACATGTGACACACAACTATTCACCCCTGCCGGTCACGGCCGCGAGCGCCGAGGGCGCGTGGATCACCGATGTGGACGGGCGCCGCTACCTCGACTGCCTGGGCGCCTATTCGGCGGTGAACTTCGGGCACCGCAATCCGCGGATCGTCGCGGCCGCGCTCGACCAGCTCACCCGGGTCACCTTGACCAGCCGCGCATTTCGCTCCGATCGCCTCGAACCCTTTTGTGCCGCACTGGCCGCACTGTGCGGCAAGGACATGGTGCTCCCGATGAACACCGGGGCCGAAGCGGTCGAGTCCGCCATCAAGGTGGCCCGCAAATGGGGGTACGACGTCAAGGGCGTGCCCGACGGGCAAGCGAGGGTGATCGTCGCGGGCGGCAACTTCCACGGCCGCACCATCAGCATCGTCAGCTTCAGCGACGATCCCGACGCCCGCAACGGATTCGGGCCGTTCACGCCGGGATTCGTCACCGTACCGTACGGGGATGCCGACGCCATCGCCGACGTGATTGACGCGAACACGGTGGCTGTGCTCGTCGAACCCATCCAGGGCGAGGCCGGGATCATCGTGCCGCCCGACGACTACCTCCCGCGGGTGCGGGCACTGTGTACCGATCACAACGTGTTGATGATCGCCGACGAGATCCAGTCCGGACTCGGGCGGACCGGAAAGACCTTCGCCGTACAACATTGGGACGTGCAGCCCGATGTGTACACACTCGGCAAGGCGCTCGGCGGCGGCATCCTGCCGGTGTCGGCGGTGGTCGCCAACAGCGACATCCTCGGCGTCCTGCATCCGGGTGAACACGGCTCCACGTTCGGCGGTAACCCGTTGGCCGCCGCGGTGGGCCACACCGTGGTCGACATGCTCGCCGAAGGCACCTGGCAGGCTCGTGCCGCCGCGCTCGGCGACCGCATGCACGCGCGCCTGCGCGAACTCATCGGGCACGGCGTGATGACCGTGCGTGGGTTGGGGTTGTGGGCGGGCATCGACGTCGATCCCGCGCTGGGTACCGGGAAGGAGGTCTGCCTCCGACTGGCCGAGCGCGGCGTCCTCGCGAAGGACACACACGGCTCCACCCTGCGACTGGCGCCGCCGCTGGTGATCACCGAGGATGAGATCGATTGGGCGGTGGCGCAACTCGCGCTGACGCTCACCACCTGAGCTACGTCCGCAGCTCCGCGACCCGGCGTTGCAGATGGCGCCGTTCAGCCGGATTACGCACGCGGGCAAGTGCCTCACCGAACGCCGCACGCGCGTCGGCATCGCGGCCCAGGCGCACGAGCATCTCGGCGCGGGCCGCGTGCCAGAGATGCTGGCCGGTCAATCCCTCGATGCCATCGAGATCGTCGAGACCTCGCTGCGGACCGTGCGCCATCCCGACCGCGATCGCACGATTGAGCTGCACCACCGGACTCGAGCTCATGCGTTCGAGAATGACGTACAGCTCCACAATGGTCTGCCAGTCGGTGGCATCCGAACTCGGTGCGCGAGCATGAATTCCGGCGATCAACGCCTGAATCCGGTACGGCCCCACACCAGGTCGCGCTACGGCCGAGGACAGCGCGTCCTGGGCGCGGGCGACCAGAGCTGCGTCCCAACGGGTACGGTCTTGCTGGTCGAGTGTCACCAGCTCGCCGGACGGATCGACGCGCGCGGCGAAGCGCGAGCGGTGGAACAACTCCAGAGCGAGCAGCCCGAAGGTTTCCCCGGTGTCCACCAGCGAGCTGAGCAGGTCGGTGAGCCGGATCGCCTCCTCGGCCAGGTCGACGCGCATCAGGTCGGCAGCGTCGGGATCGCTGGCGAGATACCCCTCGTTGAAGATCAGGTACAGCACTGAGTGCAAGGCATCGAGACGTGAGTCGAGGTCGTCGGGAACCGCGAGTGGGATTCGGGCCTCCCGGATCTTCCGTTTGGCCCGCACGATCCGTTGCGCCAGAGTCTTTTCGGGTATCAGGAAGCCGGCGGCGATCTCCGTCGTCGTCAGCCCACCGACCAACCGCAGCGTGAGCGCGGTCTGCGCGGTGACGTCGAGTGCGGGATGACAGCACAGCAGCATCAACCGCAGGCGTTCATCGCCCACCTCCCCCTCGCCCTGGATCATCGACTCTCCCGCATCGGACTCCGACACCTCGTCGGCGGCCAGATCTCGCGCAGCAGAAGCCAATCGGCGGCGGGCGGTGTCGCGTCGTCGTAGCTGATCGACGATCCGGTTGCGCGACACCGTATAGAGCCAGCCCGCCCGGTTCGCCGGAATCCCCTGGGCACGCCAGGTTTCCATGGCCTGCAGCAAGGCGTCCTGGACGCAGTCGTCGGCGAGGTCGAGATCGTCGTAGCGGGCGGCGAGGAGAGCGAGCACACGCCCGCTCTCCTCGCGCGCCAACGCCGCGACGGCGTCGTCGACGTCGTCACCCATGGGCACAGGGTTCAGGGATTCGCCCGATCAGGATTCGCGACGGTCGGCGTGCCGTCGGACGCCGCGAACAGCCGCACGGGACGCACCTCGACGACCCCGAACGGCAGCGGGATCTTGCCCGCCCACGCGAGCGCCGCATCGAGATCGTCCACCTCGATCCGGTAGTAGCCGGCCAGCTGTTCCTTCGCTTCGACATAGGGTCCATCGGTGATGGTCGGCGAGGTGCCGAGCGCGATCCGCATCGTCGTCGCCGAGGAACTCGGGGTCAGACTTGCCCCGTCGATGAGCACGCCGGCCGCGGCCAGCGCGCGGCCATAGGTCGCCCACGCCTCGCGTCCCTCGTCGAAACCGGGATCACCCGGCGCCGGTGCGGGAACGGACTCGTCGACGGTGATTGCCAACAGGTACTGCATGATCAGATCCTTTCGGTCGGCGGAACCACGGGGTTCATGGGTCCGATGATGACAGCCCGGGTGACCATTCCTGATCGCTTCGCTCGGGCCGGTGCCGCCATCACCGCTATGACGCAGCGCCCGCCTCCGATCGACACCCGACTTCTGGGCATATTCTCGAGAGGTGTCCGAACCTCGCACCCATCACCGCGTCCTGCTCATCCGCCACGGTCAGACGGAGTGGTCGCTGTCGGATCGGCACACCGGCCGGACCGACATCGGACTCACCGCCCGCGGTGAACGTGATGCGCAGAATCTGCACGGCATCGCCGAGCGACTGCAGATCCGCGACCCATATGTGTTCGCCTCCCCGCGGCACCGGGCGCAGCGCACCGCCGAGCTCGCCGGCCTGACCGTCGACGAGATCGACGACCGGTTCGCGGAGTGGGACTACGGCGACTACGAGGGCCTGACCCGCCCACAGATCCACGCCGACCACGACCCGGACTGGGCGATCTGGACCAAGGGCGCACCGAACGGCGAATCGGTGGAACAGATGACGCAACGCGTGGACGGCGCGGTCGCCGTCGTCGAACAACGCCTGGAGATCTCCGATGTGATCGTGGTGTCACACGGCCACTTCTCCCGCTCGTTCGTGTGCCGATTCCTCGGGTGGCCGATAGCCCAGGGCGCCAACATCGACCTGCGTCCGGCCGGCGCCGCACTACTCATCGAGGTCGGCGACGACCGCCGATTGTCCGGGCTCGTCGGACCCGAAGGCGCGGCGGCGACGCGCTACGCACTCTGAGCGCGAGAGCTATCGCGGACCGAGCGGCACCCGCATCCCCGCGTCCGACCGGTGATCCTTGAGTTCGACGAACAGCGCGTGCGTCGGTGTGGCACCGATGTTCTCACCGCGGTGATGCTGCGCGTCGAGCCATCGCACCGCCAGCGGTTCGAGAGTCACCTCAGCGTGCCGGTCGTCGACGGTGAGGCGTCTGGTGAAGTGCGCGAGCGGGATCATCACGCTATCCGGATGGTGATGAGTGTGGGTGGCGTCGCCGGGTTTGTCACGGTATTCGAGGACGCGCACGTGCTCATTCTCGAGCACCACACGGTACAAGTCGGGATCGGTGACGATCGGATCGTCCGCGAGCGTGTCAGGGCCGGACATCGCAGTCCTCCTTTTATGGGATCGGAGTCCCATCACGGGATAATGGTACCGTAATGCCGTGGTCACGTCGAGAGGCCTGGCGGCCGGAAGGCCGGTCCCCTACGAGGCCGGTGGTCGGGCACGGCAGAAACAACGCACGCGGGAAGCGTTGGTCGCGGCGTTGCACGAACTCATGGAAACGACGCCGTCGCCGACGGTCGACGAGGTCGCCCACCTGGCGGGAATCTCCCGCACCACCGCGTATCGATATTTCCCGGACCAGAACTCGCTCATCGCCGCCGGCTATCCGGAGGTCGCCGAGAAGCCCGAGTTCATCGGCGACCGCGCCGAGGATGTGGCGGCGCGGGTGCGTGTCGTCGTGGATCTGCAACTCGATCTGATCGCGAAGTGGGAGCCGCAGCTACGCGCTGCGCTGCGGAACGCACTCGACGATCACGACCGGACTCCGCTGCGCGGCGGTCGGGCCATCGGCTGGTTTGCCGATGCACTGACGGTGCTGAGTCCACCGTGGTCGCGCGATCGGGTGCAGCGCACCGCGATCCGGTTGCGGGCAACGGCGGGTATCGAGGCGTGGATCTGGCTGCTCGACGTCGCCGGCGTCTCCACCGGCGTGGCCCGCAGCATCATCCGCGACAACGCCGACGCCGTGCTGCAATCGGCACTCGACACTAATCGCTGAGCACCAACCCCATCTCCACCACGTCCCACAGGTCGCCGTTGCGTCGGCGATAGTGCTTGGGCCGCAGACCTTCCCGGACGAATCCGTGGGCGGTGTAGAGCGCGATGGCCGCCTCGTTGTGCGGCCACACCTCGAGGATCACCTTGTGCGCACCGCGATCCCGGCTCCACGCCAACACGGCCGACACCAGCGCCGACCCGACACCGCGTCGTCGCTGCTCCCGCACGACCCACATGCCGAACGTCGTCACCCCCGGCAGCACGGTGAACATCGAGATCGATCCGATCACCGATCCCGAATCATCCACCGCGACAACGGTGTGCGACGACTCATCGGCGAGCACCTCCAAGTATGCCTGCATCGACCGATCGATGTCGACCGGCGGCTCGGTCCCGAGCCACCGACCTTCGGCAGCGACGTCGGAGCGCACTTCACTCACGGCGCGGGCATCGTCGGCGACGCCGTCGCGAATCGTGAACTGTCCCCGCCCGGTCATCCGACCAGCGAGGCGTCAAGCGCTTCGGTGTCGACGACGGGCAACCCGCAGACGGTTCCCCGGCACACATACGCGGCATCGACCCCGTTCACCGTGCCTCGACCGTCCAGAAGTGGGACCGAATTCCGCTCCCCCGCAATGAGAATGGTGCCGCCCGGCGCCACAGCCCAGGCGTGAGCGGCCAACTCGCCTACACTGTCCGGGGTCTGTGCCACCGCAATCTGCAGCGGCCCGGACACCCGCGCCTGCGCGACGGCGAGCCAATGTCCCGCCGAGCGTGGCAGTTTCGCCAGCAGCACGGCGGATCGCGCGAGCGTCCGATCGAGTAACTCGGCGTAGCGGGTGGCCGGCCCGAGCGGCGCGAGCGCCGAGGCGATCAGGAGCGCTTCTGCGACGAGGGATGCACCCGCGGGGGTCGCGCCGTCGACGGGATCGCGCGGTCGGGTGATCAGCCCGTCGCCGACCGCGTCGAACCACGCGCCCGGCTCATCCTGGTCGGCGAAGTGGGCGATGGTGGTGTCGAGCAATGCCAATCCCTGCGCACACCAGGATTGCTCACCGGTGACCTGATGCAGCGTGAGCAGTGCGGTGACGAGAGCGGCGTGGTCGTCGAGGGCGGCCGCCGGCTGTCCGACCTTTCCGCCCAGCGATGATCGCCGCAACGCTCCGTCGACGAGGTGGGTATCCAGCAGACGAGTTGCACACCAGGCGGCCAGCTCGATCCAGTCCGACCGGCCAAGTCCCGCACCGGCTTCGGCCAAGGCGGTCACGGTCATCGCGTTCCAGCCGGTCACGACCTTGTCGTCGCGGGCGGGTTGTGGACGCGTTGCGCGTGCGGTCAACAGGCGTTCCCGGACCGACTCGAATCGCCGTGTGTCGTCGGGGTCGGCGCGGAGTTGCAGTGTGGAACTGCCGTGCTCAAAGGTGCCGGCATCGGTGACCGTGAACAGCGTTGCAGCCCAGTGCCCGTCGTCCTCGCCGAGAACCTCGACCAGCGACGCCGGCGTCCACACGTAGGTCGAGCCCTCGACGCCCGCGGCATCGGCATCGAGCGACGAGGCGAATCCGCCGTCCACGCGGAGATCCCGGTCCAGAAAAGCGATGGTCTCCTCGGTGATGCGTCGGGCCAGCGGGTCCCCCGTGCGGCGCGCGAGGTGGGCGTAGGCCCGCAGTAGTTGCACGTTGTCGTACAGCATCTTCTCGAAATGCGGTACCACCGAGTCGTTGTCGACGGTGTAGCGGGCGAAGCCGCCGGCAAGTTGGTCGTAGAGACCGCCGCGCGCCATGACCTCACAGGTGCGTTGCGCGGCCTCCATCCCGGCCGGATCGCCGGTTCGTTCGGTCGCTCGGATGAGTCCTTCGACGAGCGCCGACGGCGGGAACTTCGGTGCCCCGCCGAAACCACCCGCGGTGCGGTCCTCATCCTCCAAGACGGCCGTCACCGCAAAGGAGAGCAGCCGGTCGTCGAGGGCGAGGTCGGTCACCGGGAGCGCGGCGGCGTTGGCCTGCAACTGTTCCCGCACTTTGGCGCCCATGGCGTCGATCTGATCGCGACGCTGGGTCCATGCCTCGGTGACCGCGGCCATCAACTGCGCAAACGTCGGCATCTGACCCCGCGGCGTCGACGGAAAGTAGGTGCCGCAGTAGAACGGATCGCCGTCGGGGGTGAGGAAGCAGGTCATCGGCCAACCGCCCTGGCCGGTCATGGCGACGGTGGCGTTCATGTAGATGGCGTCGATGTCCGGACGTTCTTCGCGATCGACCTTGATACACACGAAGTCTCGGTTCATCATCGCGGCAGTGGCGGCATCCTCGAAGGACTCATGTGCCATGACGTGACACCAGTGGCACGCGGCGTAGCCGATCGAGAGCAGGACCGGGACGTCCCGGCGACGGGCCTGCGCCAGCGCCTCGTCGGTCCACTCCTGCCAGTGGACCGGATTGTCCGCGTGCTGCCGCAGATAGGGACTGGTCGCGTCCCCTAAAGCGTTGCGTGACAACCGGTCAGGTTCCGGCTGACTTTCGCTCATCGGCCTGCACCTCGCTGTTCGGGTTCGACCCCGCATCGCCATCGGACGCCGCACCCGATTCGGCGCCAAACGAATCGGTGCCCTCGTCGAAGGCCTGGTCGGCTTCGGGGTGCTCGGTGTCGAAGGTCTTCGGCAGCTTCTTGAGTTGCGTGTTCATCGACCGGATCAGCAACGCGGTGGCCACCAGCAGGACGAGGATGATCAACAGGCCGAAGGGTGAGGCCTTGCCGAACTCCGGGCCCTCCGGTTCTTGCGCGGCGAGCACGGTGACGATCGTCATCGGATTCATGGTTCCTCGATTCCGGCGAACAGATCGGTCTCCGGGATCGACGTCTTCACCCGGGTCTTGGCGAGTTCGAACTCTTCGGTGGGCCAGAGACGTTGCTGCCATTCCGACGGCACCGCGAAAAATACTCCGTTGGGGTCGATCTGGGTGGCGTGCGCGCGCAGCGCCTCGTCACGCTGTGGGAAGTACTTTCCGCACTCGATCTGGGTGGTGACCCGGCCCATCAGGTCTCCGCGGCTGGGATCGCGCTCCCAACGTTCGAGCCACTCCTTGAACGGACTTTCCTGGCCGTGCTTCTCGAATTCGTCGGAGAACAGCACCATGCGGTCCTTGATGAACCCGTGCGTGTAGTAGAGCTTTGAGACCGTCCACGGTTCACCGGTGCCCGGGTACGCGTCGGGATCGCCGGCCCGCTCGAAGGCGGCCACCGAGACCTCGTGATCGCGGATGTGGTCGGGGTGCGGATAGCCACCGTGCTCGTCGTAGGTGATCATCACGTGCGGACGGAACTCGCGGACCACCTTGACCAGGGCCTCGATGGGTTCCTCGATGTCGATCGCGGCGAAGGAGCCCTCGGGCACCGGCGGTAATGGGTCACCCTCGGGCAGCCCCGAGTCGACGAAACCCAGCCACATCTGCTGCACGCCGAGCGCCTCGGCGGCCTTGGCCATCTCTTCCTTGCGGATCTCGCTCATCCGGTCTTTGACGCCGGGCCGATCCATCGCCGGGTTGAGGATGTCGCCGCGTTCGCCGCCGGTGAGAGTGACCACGAGGACGTCGTGGCCTTCGGCCGCGTATTTGGCCATCGTCCCGGCGCCCTTGCTCGACTCGTCGTCGGGGTGGGCATGGACCGCCATCAGACGCAGACCGGCGTGGGGTCCTCCAGCACGGGTTTCGGTCACGCTTCCTCACCTTCGGATCGGTACTCCTCCCATGGTAGGTATTGACGCGTGAACAGTTCAGACGGGGGGACCGCGACACCCGCCGCCTCGGGCGCCCCGCGCAGCGGTCCGCGCGCGTCCTACCCCGCGGAACAGTCGGCGGGCAGCCGGCGGCGCTGGTTCGTCGGGCTGTCGGTCCTCGTCGTGGTGGTCGGAGTGGCGCTCGCCTGGCTGGGCTACACCAAGTTCGCCACCCCCGACGTCGCAGGTGAGGCGACCGCGTACGAGATCCTCAATCCGTCGACGGTATCGGTGCAGCTCACGGTGACCCGCAAGGATCCGTCGGAGCCTGCGGTATGCGTGGTCCGCGGGCGATCCAAGGACGGTGACGAGACGGGCCGCCGGGAGATCCTGATCCCGGGCGGTACCCAGACCCAGATCGGCATGCGGACCGAGGTGACCACGTCGAAACCGCCGGTGATCGGTGAGGTGTTCGGCTGCACCATGAACGTTCCGCCGTATCTGACCCAACCCGCGACGTGACACTCCCCACGCGTCCCCGGGCGGTCTTCGCGAGAGTGACCAGTCCGTATTACGCGTACCTGATGGCGCTGTTCGTCGGGGTGATGCTGATCAGCAACATCACCGGCACCAAGGGTGTCCTGTTGTTCGACGACTGGCTACACCTTTCCCTCGGGCCCATTCAGCTGAATGGCCTGGTCACTGACGGTGCCTTTTATTTGTTTCCACTGGCCTATGTGCTCGGTGACGTGATCAGCGAGGTGTACGGATTTCGGGCGATGCGCCGCGCCATCCTCGCCGGATTCGCAATCCTGCTCTTGGCGTCGATCTGTTTCTGGCTGACAATCGAGTTGCCGGCCGCCCCGTTCTACGAGAATCAGGACGCGTTCAAGGCCGTCGCCGGGGTGGTTCCGCAGTTCCTCCTCGCCGGTCTCGCCGGCTACGTCGTCGGCGAGTTCCTGAACTCGTTTGTGCTGGTCAAGATGAAGGAACGGGCCGGTGAGAAGCGTCTGTGGGCGCGTTTGATCGGGTCCACTGTCGTCGGCGAGTTCGGCGACACCGTGGTGTTCTGCGCGATCGCCGCCTCTGCCCTCGGCATTTCGACCTGGGGCGATTTCCTCAACTACACCATCGTCGGTTTCCTCTGGAAAACCTTGGTGGAAATCGTCATCATGCCGATCACCTATGTGGTGTGCGGATGGCTGAAGAAACGTGAACCCAGCTACCAGGAAGCACTCGCCGCAGCAGGTGCCGACAATGCGGATGTGCCATAGCTCTCACAGACTGGTATCCTGTATTGATACACGGCTCCGCGAGGGGTCGTGTTGCTGCATTTAGAGCAGTCCATATGCCCAGGTGAAAAAGAGGCCTGGGCGCGGACACCACAAAGGAGTGACCAATGACCGACACACAGGTGACTTGGCTGACCCCAGAGTCGCACGAGCGCCTCAAGGGTGAACTCGATGCGCTGATCGCCAACCGGCCGGTCATTGCTGCGGAGATCAACGAGCGTCGCGAAGAAGGCGACCTCAAGGAGAACGGCGGCTACCACGCGGCCCGTGAAGAGCAGGGCCAGCAGGAAGCCCGCATCCGTCAGCTGCAGGAGCTGCTGAACAATGCGAAGGTCGGCGAAGCCCCCACCCAGTCGGGTGTCGCGCTGCCGGGTTCGGTGGTCAAGGTCTACTACGACGGTGACGAAAGCGACACCGAGACCTTCCTCATCGCCACCCGCGAGGAGAGCGCCAAGGACGGGTCCATCGAGACCTATTCGCCCAGCTCCCCGCTCGGCGCCGCACTGATCGACGCCAAGGTCGGCGAGACCCGCGAGTACAGCGTCCCGTCGGGCGCCCTCGTCAAGGTGACGCTGGTCAGCGCGGAGCCGTACCACAGCTGAGCTGAAACGCTTCTTCCCCCGCTTTCGTGAAGATCCCCCGGTTGCACGGCGTGCGACCGGGGGATCTTCACATTTCAGGGGGAAGAACCGAATCGATGGTGCCGAGGCGGGTTGCGTCGGTCAGATCCGTACGCCGCGTCGCTTCAGCCCTGCAGCGAGAGGTTGTTACCGTCCGGGTCCAGGAACCAGGCGATCCGGGCACCGCTGGGTGCGGTCCAGATGCCCCGGTCGTCCTGATCCATGCCGTCATACCGGTTGAACGAGACGCCCGCCGCGGTCAGCCGGTCGACCTCGCGGTCGAGGTCGTCGACCACCCAACCGAGTACGGTGTACGGCGCGGCACGGACCTCCTCGACGGCAGTGATCCGCAACTGCGTGGTCGGGGTCTCGTGGACAAGCGCGAACGGTCGCACGTCCTGCAGCACCAAACCCAGCGTGCCGCCGTAGAACCGCTCCGCCTCGTCCAGACTGCGCACGCCGACGAAACTCGCCTGCTTCAGATACTCGACCATGACATCTCCCTACCACTGCATCGACGTTCTTCCCCGGAAATGCCAAGATTCCCGCTGGTTGGTCTGTCACCTTGCCTGGAATGTGATCTGTGTTATATCTCGATGGTGAAACTGAACACATCGGTCCGCAGATTTGTGACCGCGGTTCTGGCCGCGGGAGCCGTCGCCGCCACATCGGCCGCTGTCGCATCCGCGGCACCGCCCGCCACCGCCGTCGAGTACGTCAACCTCGGTGACAGCTACTCCGCCGGATCGGGAGTTCAGCCCGCCGCACCCGGTAGTTACTCGCAGTGCGCGCAGTCGAACGTCAACTACGCGCACCTGATCGCCCGCCGATCCGGCATGCGACTCACCGACGTCAGTTGCGGCGGCGCCAAGACCGATGACTTCTATCGCGCCCAATACCCCGGGCTGCGACCACAACTCGACGCGTTGTCGCCGCGGACCGGGCTGGTGACCTTCATGATCGGCGGCAACGACGGCGACATCTTCGGCACCACTGTCGCCAAATGTGTTGCGGCAGCGATTACTTCACCAGGAGCGTACGCGCCATGCCAGCAGCGGTACGGCACCTCGACCAGCCACCAGGTCCAGACCCAGACCTACCCGAGACTCATGCGCGCGTTCGCCGCCGTCCGTCAGCACGCTCCGCGCGCCCGCGTGGCGGTGGTCAACTACCCGTGGATCGCCCCGACCACCCCGCAACCGTGCCCGGGCTTCCCCGTGGCGCCCGGTGACCTCCCCTACACCCACGGCATCCAGGCCACGCTCAACGACGCACTCCGTCGCGCCGCCGCCCAGACCGGCGTGACCTACGTCGATGTCGCGGCCGCCTCCGTCGGGCACGACAGTTGCCGCCCGAAGGGCGTGCGCTGGGTCGAGCCGTTGATCAGTGACGTGCAAACGGTGACCGTGCACCCGAATGCGCTCGGCGAACGGGAGATGGCCGACGTCACTATGCGGACACTGGCGGCGCGCTGACGTGTCAGTCGGCGCCGAGGTCGCGCACCAACCGCTCGAGTTCGGCCTCGACCTGAGACAGCGATCTGTTCGTTGCCTGTTCGGGTGATTGGCGCTGCACACGCCTGTTCAGATCCGGCAGGAGAAGCGAGGGCGGCACATCGAGCGCGCGGGCGAGGCGGTAGATCGTCGAGAGCTTCGGATCGGCGATATACGGATCCCGGTTACTGGTATTGCGTTCCAGATTGGAGATCTGGTTGTGGTGCATCTCGCACCGCACCGCCAGCTCCTGCTGCGACAAGTGGCGCAACCGCCGAATCTTGGCCAGCCTGTGCCCAAACGAGTCTCCGTAGGTCCCCCAGTCCAGGGATCCTCGTTCACGCGCTGGCACGTCCCCAATCTGTCCGACACACAACGTATTGTCTGCACAACAAGATGTGTATGAGTGGACGGTGGATGACCTGTGGAAATGACCGACCTCACGGCAGGAACGAGGCTGCGGGGACGATGGCCGGCGCCGGTCACGGTCGTCTCGGTCACACCGGTCGGCAACGCCGCGGCATCGCTCGTCCTGCGCCACGGTGACGGCACCTTTTCCGAGGAAATGCTCTACACCGACGACTTGGCGAGCGTGACTGTCGTCGACGATTCCGCAGTCGGTTGGACGTTCGACGCGGATCCTGCCGCGCTCAAACTGGCCACCGAAGCACTGCGCATTCGCATGGCCGGCGCCCACGACCCGATGGTCGCGGTGGCCACCAGCGACATCTCGCCACTTCCCCACCAGATCCGGGCGGTGTACGGAGAGTTGTTGCCGCGCAGTCCGTTACGGTTCCTGTTGGCCGACGATCCGGGCGCAGGCAAAACTGTGATGGCCGGCCTGTACGCCAAGGAGTTGATCCTGCGCGGCGACCTGACCCGGATGCTGATCGTCGCGCCCGGCGGCCTCGTCGACCAATGGCAGGAGGAGCTCGATGCCAAGTTCGGTATCACGGCAACGATTCTCACGCGCGAGTTGATCAACGCTAGTCTCGACGGCGACCCGTTCACCGCACATCCATTCTTGATTGCCCGCATGGACCAACTCGCCCGCGACGACGAACTCACCAGCGCATTGGCGGCCAGCGAATGGGACCTGGTGGTGGTCGATGAGGCCCACCGGATGTCGGCGAATTGGTGGGGTGGCGAACTGCGCAAGACCAAACGATTTGTCCTGGGGCAACTGCTGGGCACGATCAGTCGACATCTGTTGTTGATGACGGCGACCCCACATTCGGGCAGCGAGGAGAACTTCCAGGCCTTTCTCGCACTCTTGGACCCCGACCGATTCGAGGGCCAATACCGGGGTGGCGCCCACAGCACCGATACGACGGGTCTGATGCGGCGAATGGTCAAGGAGGAACTCCTCACCTTCGACGGCAAGCCACTGTTTCCGGAACGGATCGCCGAAACGGTGCCCTACCGTTTGTCCGACGGTGAGCACAAACTCTACGAGGCCGTCACCCACTACGTTCGCGAAGAGATGAATCGAGCTGACCAGCAATCAGATTCACCGCAACGCCGAACCGTTGGGTTCGCCCTCACCGTCCTGCAGCGCCGGCTCGCGTCGAGCACCCATGCCATCCTCCGCAGTCTGGAGCGACGCCGGCAACGACTCGCCAAAAAACGTACGGACATGGCCGCGGGACGCTTTTCGCCCGTCGAAGAACGACTCCGCCTACCGAGTTCCGATGACTTCGACGATCCAGACGAATACAGCGCGGAGGAATACGAACGTCTCGAGGAAGAGGTGGTTGACGCCGCAACCGCGGCTCGCACGGTTGCCGAACTCGACGTCGAAATCGCACTGCTCGACGACCTCGTCACACTCGCCCGGACTGTGCGCGACAGCGGCGACGACCGCAAATGGGGTGAACTCCGCACTCTTCTCACTGACCGAAACCTGCTGCGTGACAACAATGGCTCTCCCCGCAAGCTGATCATCTTCACCGAGCACCGCGACACCCTGGACTATCTGGTCCGTCAGATCCGCAACATCCTCGGCGACGACGACGCGGTGCTCACCATTCACGGCGGCACTCGACGAACCGACCGCACTGCGGTGCGCGAGATGTTCACCCACGAGCCGCGCCGGCAGGTTCTCGTCGCCACCGATGCCGCCGGCGAAGGCCTGAACCTGCAGGCCGCACATCTGATGATCAACTACGACCTGCCGTGGAATCCGAATCGTCTCGAGCAACGGTTCGGTCGGATACACCGGATCGGCCAGCAGAACGTGTGTCGGCTGTGGAACATCGTCGCCGACGAGACCCGCGAGGGTCAGGTCTACATCCGGTTGCTGGAGAAGATGGAGCAGCAGCGAAAGGCTTACGGCGGCAAGCTGTTCGATGTTCTCGGGGATGCGTTCGCGGAAAAGCCGCTACGCACATTGTTGATAGATGCCATCCGCTATGGCGACGATCCGGCACGGATCGAGGAGATCGAGCGGGTCGTCGATGCCCAGGTTGCCGACGGATGTGCGGATCTGGTGCAAGGCCGGGCACTGGCCAAAGAGACACTGGGACCGTTGGAGCTCGATCGACTGCGCCGCGAGATGGATGAAGCCACTGCGAGACGTCTGCAGCCGCACTACATCGAGAAGTTCTTTGCGGACGCTTTCGACGCGTTCGGCGGACGTCTGAGTCGTCGCGAAAAGGACCGATACCAGATCACGAATGTTCCTGCAGCGCTACGACTTCGACCGACCCACCATGGGCACGGCAGCAGACCTGTGGTGTCAGCCTACGAACGGGTGACCTTTGAGCCAGATGCCGTGACCGGTCAGGACGGCAAACGCGCTGAGCTCCTCGCGCCCGGACATCCGCTGCTCGACGCGACGCTGGACGTGACTATCGAGCAGAACCAAGCTGCGTTGGCCTCCGGCACGGTGCTGTTTGATCACCTGGACCCAGGCGATCAACCGTATGTGCTGCTTGCGATGACCGGTGAGGTCGTTGACGGGCACCGACGGGTGGTGAGCAAGCGCTTCAGCTTCGTGGAACTGCGTGCCGACGGTTCGGTCATCGATGCCGGACCGGCACCGCATCTCGATCTCTCGACCGCACCTCCGCAGGCGGTGGATGCCGTAGAACGCGCTATGGCGCAGCCGTGGATTGTCGGCGCTCTCACCGATCGCGCGATGACGTGGGCCGCCGGTGTTGCCCAACCGGAGCACCTCGCAGAGGTTCGAGAGCGACTGTTGCCCACCATCGAGAAGACCAAGACGGCGGTGCGGGCGCGGCTGGTGAGTCAGGTCAACTATCTCGACGGTGAGGCCGCGCGGCTGCGCGAGGTCCAGGCGGCGGGACACACAAGAGCGCGGCGGAACCGACAATCGCCAGAGCGCCTGGCGAGCCGGGCCCGGGAGCTCGAGCATCGGTTGACGATCCGGTCCGATGAACTTGCGCGCGATGCGATGCTGACCGCACGACCGCCGACACTCACCGCAGCAATGCTGGTGATTCCGGCCGGCATGGTGGGCGGGACGGTCGCGGATTTCGCCCGCGATACGACAGTCACCGACCGACGCGCAGTCGACGCCGTACTCGCCGCGGAAATCGGGCTCGGCCGCGAGCCGGAAGAGATGCCGCACAACAACAAGGGCTACGACATTCGGTCGGTGCCGTGCCCGGACACCAAGGGAGTCCGCGGTCCGACGATCTTCATTGAAGTCAAAGGCCGCATCGAGGGCGCCGAGCACTTCTTCGTCACCTTCAACGAGGTGCTGCACGCGCGGAACACCGGATCTCACCACCGCCTTGCGCTCGTGAAGGTCAGCGACCGTGGCCCCCAGTATGACGAGGTCCGCTATCTCACCGACTATTTTCACCGGTTCGAGATGGGTGGCACCGATGTGGCCGGCGTACAGATGGCGTGGGACAAGGTGTGGGCGAAAGGAAAGCCTCCGCACTGACGCGCGCCGCGTGTCAGCCGATCGCGCGTGAATCGTTCTCCGCGCGCACGCGGTCGACGAGGGCGCCAAACCGCGGCAGTTCAATCACGATGCGGTTCGCCAGGCCGTCTGGCACGTACCGTTCGAGGTCACCAGCGATGGAGATCAGCACCCATAGCGCTTCTTCAGGATCGGCAGCCCGCATGACACCGGGCCACACGTCCTCGTCTGGGATGTCCACGGCCGACGCCACAGCATCGTAGAGCGCACCGATCCGCGCTTGCCGGGATATCACGTCGGAAGACACGCGCCTCATGCTACTCCGACCCTTTGGTGAATCGGCGGCGCTGACGGTCCGTGATCAGGCCCACTGGTGTCGGCCCCGCGTCGCCGTTCCGGATGACCCCCGCACCACACAGCGGAAACGCTTTGGAGAATTGCTCCACTTCGCCGTCGATGAACGCGGTGGTCTCGACCACGACTTCGTCGACAATGCGGACTCGATAACGACGTCCGCCGTATGTCACATCGAATGCTGGGTCGAGCACCGTCAGGGCGATCGCGTTCATGATCCGATCGTCGCTCCAGCCGTCCGGGAACTCCGACTTGCCCGGTCGACCGGCGCCCGGGCGATGTCCACCCGAACCGTCGACCTCTCCGTCGAGAATATGACGTCTGGTCGATTCATCCCTCCATGTCGCCGGCAACCGTGAATCCGCAGACCAATCGATGAATTGATCGCCAGGTTCGACGTCTGACACCGATCCCCCTCTGACGCTTCGACGGAACCCCCCGGTCGTCGGTGTGCTCCGCCGAGCACCTGCCTCGTTTCCTTCGTGATGGCCACGAACCGAGATGATGCCCGAGAGGTCCGACAATTCCGGCGCATTAGCCCGGCTCCGCTCGGTCACACACCATGTTGTGCAATATGGTGAACTGCTACGCGCGTTTCGAGAGGATGAACATGTCCAGCGGTACACAACACGTTGGTAAGCGAAAGTTGATCGAGGTCAGCCTGCCGCTCGAGGTCATCAACAAGGAGTCGGCTCGCGAGAAGTCGATTCGGCATGGGCATCCGTCGACGCTGCATCTGTGGTGGGCGCGCCGCCCGCTGGCGGCCGCCCGTGCCGTCCTGTTCGCGCAGTTGGTCGATGATCCGTCCGCACGCCCAGACCTCTATCCCACCGAAGAGGATCAGACGCTCGCGCGCAAGAAGCTCCACGAGTTGATCGAGCGACTCGTCGTGTGGGAGAACTCCAACGACGAGGATCTGCTGCGCGAAGCGCACCAGAAGATCCTCGAGTCCACCGACGGCAATCCGCCAGCCATCCTCGACCCCTTTGCCGGCGGCGGCACCATCCCACTCGAAGCGCAGCGGCTCGGTCTCGAGGCGCACGCATCGGACTTGAATCCCGTTGCGGTGCTGATCAACAAGGCACTCATCGAGATACCGCCCAAGTTCGCCGGACAGCCCCCGGTGTTTCCCGGCGCCGCGGACGAGACGATCCAGAATTGGCCACGCGCGACGGGCCTCGCCGAAGATGTGCGACGGTACGGGCAATGGATGCGCGACGAAGCGGAGAAGCGGATCGGCCACCTGTATCCGAAGGCCACGTTGCCCAATGGCACGAAAGCCACCGTGATCGCCTGGATCTGGGCACGAACCGTGACTTGCCCCAATCCCGCCTGCGGAATTCAGATGCCACTCGTGCGGTCGTGGTGGCTGGGCAAGAAGAAGGGTAAGGAGGCCTACGTCGTTCCGGTGATCGATGGGAAGAGCGTGCATTTCGAGATCGGACACGACGTAAAGGACGCGCCGACTGCGGAAACCGATGGGACCGTTGGGCGTACGGGGGCGACGTGTGTGCGGTGTGGAGCTGCGGTTGAGCTCAAATTTATCCGCGCCGAAGGCCGCGCCGGGCGGATGGGAGCTCAGCTCATGGCGACGGTTGCCGAGGGTGATCGGCGAAGAATATATCTCGCCGCGACAGACGAGCACGTGAGTGCAGCCAACGTAACGCGTCCGATAAATGCTCCTCACGGAGTCTTGCCCGCGAATCCAAGAGACTTCAAGACCCCGAACTACGGAATGACCACCTTCGCATCGCTCTTCACGCCACGCCAGCTCACGGCGCTGACGACGTTCAGCGATCTTGTCAGCGAAGCCCGAGAACTGGTTGTGCGCGATGCGCTCGCGGCCGGACTGTCGCGCGATGCCCGTCTCGACGATGGCGGAGTCGGCGCCGAAGCGTATGCCGATGCGGTGGCGACATACTTGGGTTTGATTGTCAGTCGCTACAGCAACTACCTCAATGCGCTGTGCCAGTGGCGCCCCGATGCCGGCAAGGAGCAAGTCGGTCATCTGTTTGCGCGGCAAGCAATTCCGATGGTTTGGGACTTTGCTGAAGCCAATATATCAAGCGCATCGGCGGGCGGTTGGACGCCCACTCTTCGCTTTGTTCCGAAAGCTATTGACAATCTGTCCGCCACAACAATTGGCGCAGTTCGTCAGGAATCGGCACGTCAGACGGAGCCGATGGGTCTCATCTCCACCGACCCGCCCTACTACGACAACATCGGCTACTCCGACCTGTCCGACTTCTTCTACGTCTGGCTCCGTCGATCACTCCGCGACGTCCACCCCAGCATCCTCTCCACCATGCTCGTACCGAAAGACGAAGAGCTCGTGGCCAATCCGTATCGGCACAACGGAAAGGAAGGCGCGCAGAGGTTCTTCGAGGACGGCTTCCGCGAGGTCTTCCGCCGCGCCCGCGAGACCGCGCTACCCGACTTTCCGATCACCGTCTACTACGCCTTCAAGCAGCAGGAGACGGCGCTCGGAGGCGAATCGTCGACAGGTTGGGAAACATTGCTGGAGGGTATGATTCGCTCCGGCTGGTCCATCACCGGAACGTGGCCGTTGCGATCGGAACTAGGCAATCGCATGCTGGCCAAGGGCACCAACGCGCTCGCATCCTCCATCGTCCTGGCGTGTCGTCCGCGCCCCGAAAACGCTCCCCGCACCGACCGTCGAGGTTTCCTCGCCGCACTCAAATCCGAGCTTCCAACCAAACTCCGTGAACTGCAACAGGGTTCGATCGCACCGGTCGATCTGCCGCAGGCCGCGATCGGCCCCGGCATGGCGGTGTTCTCGCGCTACAGCGCGGTGCTCGAGGACGATGGATCGAAAATGACTGTCCGATCAGCACTTCAGCGGATCAACGCTATCCTCGATGAGGTCCTCACCGAGTTGGAAAACGACTTCGACAGCGAGACACGATTCGCCTTGGCATGGTTCCGTCAGAATGGATTCGACACCGGAAAGTTCGGGGACGCTGAATCCATTGCCACCGCACGCGGAGCATCGCTGGATCACCTCGCCCGTGCCGGCATCCTCACCAAAGGAGGTGGCAAGGCGGCACTGATCGCTCCGTCGGACATGCCGGCCGATTACGACCCGTCCGACGACACCGACATCAGTCAGTGGGAGGTCGTCATGCACCTCACTCGTGTGCTCGCCGACGACGGTGTTCCCGCGGCGGCCGCGCTGCTCGGGCGCGTTCCGCGGAACGTCGACTGGGATCTTTGCAAGGAACTCGCACACCTGCTGTTCAAGTTGTCCGAGGACAAGAAGAAGACCAAGCTCGCCGTCGACTTCAACGGGCTCGGGGCCGCCTGGAACGACATCGCCCGTCAGGCACCCGAGGCGTCCTGGCAGCCAACGCTGCTGGAGTGATCAATTGTCGTGGTTATGGCCGGCGGCATCGATGTCAGAATCGTCAATCCCCCTTTCCACAACCCGAAACTCGGTAGCGAATAGAGTCGTACACAACAAGTTGTGTACATCAACGACGCGGAGAGGCAGGCGATGGCGCTCAGCAACCGGGACCGGATCAACAGGGCAATGGAGCTTCTCGGGCCGGCGCTCAATCGATTCATCAGTTCGGTCATCGACGCCGATCTCCCCAACGGCACCTGGCTCGACCTGCTCCGTGCCAAAGACCAAGGCAAAGGTGCGTCGTCGAACAAGACCTACAATCCCGACGACCCGGCCAATGGTCTGCGGATGGTCACCGAGAATGTCACTGGATCAATCCGCAAGGGCTGGTATCCAATCGGCGACAAGCTCTCGCGTGTGCACCAGAGCTACGCCTCCGAGCTACGCGAAGCCCGCAACCGACTCGCACACATGGATTCGTTCGACAACGACGACGCACAGCGCACCCTCGACACCTGCGAGCGATTCCTCAAGGCGATCAACGCGCCGACCGAAGCCGAACAGGTGCGGGCCATGCGAGTCGACCTACGCCGGGTCGCCGCCGACCGAGAAGATACCCAAGCCGCTCGGAAACTCGACCTCGCCTCCGTCGGTGGCGAGAATCTGCCGCCGTGGCGAGAGATCCTCAGCCCGCATCCCGACGTGGCGAGCGACAACTTCAACGCCGCCGAGTTCGCCGCCGACCTGTACACGGTGGCCGAGGGCAAGGACGCCGGCGAATACTCCGATCCGGTCCAGTTCTTCGAACGCACCTACCTCACCCAAGGTCTACGAGATCTCGTCGATCGCAACGTGCGGCGAATGACCGGGGACATGAACGCATCACCGGTGGTCAACCTGCAGACCAATTTCGGCGGCGGCAAAACACACTCGATGCTGGCTCTCTGGCACCTCGCTTCCGGCCGTCCCAGCACGTCGTACACCGATGAGGTCGCCGCCATCGCCAGGTCGCTCGACGATCTGCCGGCCAGCGTTCGGCGAGTAGCGCTCGTCGGCAACCAGATGGAACCGTCAAAGGTCAGTACGGTCGGCGGACGTCCGGGGATCCGGACGATATGGGGAGAGCTCGCGTGGCAACTCGGCGGCCAGGAGGCCTACGAGATCGTCGCCGACGCCGACCGCACCTCCACCAATCCTGGTGCGTCACTACGCGAACTATTCGAACTCTATGCGCCGGCAGTCATTCTGATCGACGAATGGGTCGCGTACGCACGACAACTCGTCAACGTGTCCGGACTCCCGGCCGGCGATTTCGACACCCAGTTCACCTTCGCCCAGACGCTGACCGAGGCAGCCAAGGCCACCAAGGGGATTCAGGTGGTCATCTCGATCCCGGCATCGTATGACAACCGGCCCGACCAGGACGAGATCAACGACGAAGAGGTCGGCGGCGAAAACGGCCGCGCGGCATTGGCGCGCCTCAAGTCGATTGTCGGACGGACAGCCGATCACTGGCTACCGGCGAACCCCCAGGAGAGCTTCGAGATCGTTCGTCGCCGTATCTTCGTCGCACCCGACGGTACAACACTGGCCAAGATCAGCTCGATCGCCAAGACACTCGTCGAGTACTACCGCAAGCATGGCGCCGAGTTCCCCAGCGAAGCACTCGAACCCGCGTACATCGACCGGATCAAACAGTCCTATCCGATTCATCCAGAGCTCTTCGATCGACTCTATGAGGACTGGTCGACGCTCGACCGGTTCCAGCGAACCCGTGGCGTGCTGCGGATGATGAATCAGATCGTCGGAACCCTGTGGCGCAGTGACGACGCCGGCCCGTTGATCCTGCCGTCGTCGGTGCCCCTGGACAAAGATTCGGTCATCACCGAGATCAGCCAGTACCTCGATGACAACTGGCGGCCTATCCTCAACACCGATGTCGCGGGCGCCGATTCGGTCCCCTACGCCATCGACAAGGACCACGATCTATTCGGTAAACGGCGGGTCACCCAGCGGCTCGCTCGCGCGGTGTTCATGGGTGCAACGCCCACCTTGCACACCGCACACAAGGGCGTCGACAAACCACGGATCTTTCTGGGCACCGCCGTCCCGGGTGATGTCCCGGGCAATTTCCACTCAGCACTCGATCACCTCGCCAACCGCGCGACCTACCTGTACACCGACGCGGCCCGCTATTGGTATGACAGTCAGGCGAATACGACTCGCGCCGCCCGCGATCACGCCGCAGGGCTCCCCAAAGCCGATGTCTGGGCAGAGGTCGAACACCGGCTCGACGAAGTGCGCCGCGCATCACACGACGCGAGCTTCGTCGGCGTGCATGTGTGCCCCGGCAGTTCCGCCGACGTGCCCGACGAGGCCGCAACCCGACTCGTCGTCGTCCCGATGGAACACACGCATGCCGCGCGAACCGCGAACTCGGCGGCCATGGCGTGGTCGAGAGATGTTCTCGAGCACCGCGGCACGAGTCATCGCGGGTTCAAGAACTCGCTGGTCTTCCTGGCAGCCGACGAGAAGCGCGCCCGTGAACTCGACGAGGCGGTGCGGGAGTTCCTGGCATGGCGTTACGTACATCAGAATGCGGACCCGCTCGGCCTCGGTGGACAGCAGACCAAACAGGCCGAGTCGCGAATGGTCAAGGCCGACAATGTGGTCGCCGACCGTCTCGTCGACACGTTCATCTGGACGATCATGCCGGTCCAAGCCTCCGATGCCGCGACATACTCGTTGGACACGCTGAACACCGGCGGCACGACCGATGACATCATCGAACGTACCGGCAAGAAGCTCCGGGACAACAGCCTGCTGGCGACCACGCGATCGTCTGCACTGATCAACATGGACCTGACGGGTCCGCTTGCTTCGGCATGGATGTCGGGCCGGATCAGTGTCGGCGATTTGTACGGCCTGTACGCGACCTATCCGTACCTGACCCGGCTCCGCGATCGAGATGCGCTCATCGACGGATTGCTGTCGGTGTTCAACGACACCACGTGGACCACCAACGGCTTCGCCTTCGCCGACGCATGGGACGCGGACAAGGAACGCTACGTCGGGTTGGTCCTGCCCGGAGACGACGGGAACCCGCGCCTGGCCGACTCCGCCCTGATCGTCAAATCCGATGTGGCCCAGGAGCAGCGCGCGGCGGAGATCGCTGACATCAATCCACCGGAACCCCAACCACCGACTCCCGGTCCGACGCTCGTCCCAACTCTGACTCCCGGACCGACGCCGAGCCCGGACCGGCGTGCAACTCGTTACTGGGGATCCACGACTCTCGACACCGACTTCCCCGCCCGCGACTTCGCGACCATCCAGCAGGAGATCCTGCAGTACTTGTCGGTGGCCGCCGGTACAACTGTCGAGGTGCGGATCGAGATCACCGCGACGACGCCGGACGGGTTCGACGAGTCGACGCAACGAACGGTGCGGGAGAACGCGAACACGCTCGGCTTCGATGAGTCGGGCTTCGAGGTGGAGTGAGTATGCCAGCGACAATCACCTATACGCCGGATCGAGACGGAATGGTCTGTGATCTGCGCTCACCGATGGGCTTGCAGCTCAATCTCACCGGCACACTCGAGACGATCGAGCCGACAGTTCAGGGCGACGACGCCATGATGAGCAACCCGGCGCTTGTCCACAACGCTTGGGCCTTCGCAAAGCACGAGAAGCAATTCCGGAAGTACAAACTGCCGGAGAAGAAGAAAAGTCATCGCAAGCAGGCGGATGCGCACGCGAAAACCGCCAAAGCAATTGCCGAGCTGATCGATTCGCTCACCACCGAGGAGCGCAACGGCTGGTGCTCTGGCTGCTACACCCGATGTCGGCACCGACGGGTGCGCGGCCGCACCACGGCTCTGACGTACCTGTGCGAAACCTGCGGGACACCGACGACACCCTGCGCTGCGCCCCGATGCGCGCATATGGCGACCCGCAAGTTCGGTGCGGTACGCGCACCGCGATTCTGCGCCGAGCACCGCCATGACATACCCAGCTTCAAGCGAGCATCCGACAAGGTCAACGACCTCGAGGACTATCAGCAACTGCAGATCTTCGAGCGAACCAACTTCGCGCGAGCTTCCAAGATCGCCATGGTCGGCGCCGCGGCCGCGGGTGTTGTTGCCACGGGTGGATTCATGGCCGCCCCGGCGATCGGTGGCGCCATCGGTTCCCTCGCCGGCTACAGCGGCGCAGCCGCGGCGAGTTACGGACTCGCGTTTCTGGGCGGCGGCGCTGTCGCTGCCGGCGGCTTCGGCATGGTCGGCGGCACCTACGTCGTCGCCGCAGTCGGCGCTGCACTCGGATCCGCGCTCGGCGCCAGCGTCACAAACGCATACGTCAGCGAGGACAAGTCCTTCCACATCAACAAATTTCGCAGCGGTACCGGCACGCCCGTCGTGGTCGCCCGCGGATTCATGACCCAGAAAGACATGAACTGGGGTTCCGCCATGGCAGCTGTCGCCAAGCGGTACCCCGATTCGCCGATCTACCAACTCCATTGGGGAAGCAAAGAATTGTCGGCACTCTCAACATTGTTGGTGAAGAACGTCGGCGTCAAACAAGCTGCGGGAATGGCTGCGGGCGCGGCAGCACGGGCCAGTAAGTCCGCAGCGAAGAAACTCGGTCCCATTGCACCGGCCATGTTGGCAGCTGACTTGGCCAAGAATCCTTGGCACACAGCAATGGTCCGGGCCGACAGAACCGGTGTCGCCCTGGCCGGCATCATCGCCCACACGCAAGCCGAGAAGTTCATCCTCGTGGGCCACAGCCTGGGTGGTCGTGCGATGATCACCGCCGCCGAAACCCTGGCGACCAGCAAATCGGCGCCGTCCATTGAATCCGTCCACCTACTCGGCGCAGCCGAGGGACGCAAAGGAGATTGGCGACCGCTCAACGACTCTGTGATCGATGCCGTGCACAACTACCACTCGGCCAATGATCCGGTCCTGAAATACGCGTTCGCGGCAGCTCAGGCCGGCAGCGTTGCCGTCGGGCTGCGTGGGTTTGGTTCGAAGTTCCCGAACATCAAGGACCACGATGTCAGCGCCAAGGTCAACGGGCACTCCGAGTACTTCGACAACGTCCGGTTCGCCTGACATGCTGGCGCCGGAGCACGCCGAACCGCTGGATCCCTGACTCATGCCATCGCTCACTGTTCCCTTCAGCGACGACGAATACCGACAGATCCTGGGAGCGGCACTCCGTCGGAACATCCCGGTGGAACAGTTTGTACTGGAGGCCGCGCTGACTGCCGCTGGCGACTCTCGCGGTGTAGTCTCCGACCTCGCGGACCGGATAGCGAAGAAATCGGCCGAACTGAACAAGCGTCTCAAGTAGCCGAGCTCACTGACAGATTTCGACGTAAGACACCGAGACCTTTGTGCTTGATGTGTCGCAAGGGAAACTTGATGACTGGCGTGACATCAGCACCGGGCTGCAGACATTCGCCGAACCGCAGCGCTCGGAGCGCCCTGCCGAAAGTTGACGGACCCCCTCGCTATGGTGGCGCCATGCAGTACGACGAGATCGTCTCCGTGCGCGCCACCAGCGCCGCCTGGCGGTTGCTGCGCGCCGACAACGCTCCCCTCGTGCTGGCGTTTCTGGGGCGGGTCTTTGTCGAGGAGAACGTCCGCGAGATCGCCGCTCCCGCGCTCATCGACCTGCTCGACGACGAGCTCTACGCCCTCAACCAGCGCCTCGGCGAGGGGACGTATCCCAAGTCGGCAAAGGCCTACCTCGACGACTGGTCGGCCGCCGACACCGGCTGGCTGCGCAAGTACTACGTCGCCGACAGCGACGACCCGCACTATGACGCGACACCCGCCGTCGAACGCGCCGTCGCCTGGGTGGCCGCGCTGCGGGAACGCGGATTCGTCGGCACCGAATCCCGGCTGAACACCGTCTTCGACCTGCTGCGGCAGATCGTCTATGGCACCGAGACCGACCCGGAGATCCGACTTGCCGAACTGCGGCGACGTCGCGCAGAGATCGACGCCGAGATCGCCGCGGTCGAACGCGGGGACATCCACGTCCTCGACGCGACCGGCCGCAGCGACCGCTACCAACAGTTCGCCGATACCGCTCGCGCATTGCTCTCGGACTTCCGGGAGGTCGAGGCCAACTTCCGGGCACTCGACCGGGAGATGCGGGAACGGATCGCGACGTGGAACGGCACCAAGGGCGAGTTGCTCGACGAGATCGTCGGCAGCCGCAACCTGATCAGTGACTCCGATCAGGGCCGCAGTTTCCGCGCGTTCTACGACCTGCTGCTCTCGGCCGACCGCCTCGACGAACTGACCGAACTCATCCGGAGCGTGCAGTCGCTCGACGAACTGTCGGGCGTCGACCCACGCCTCGGCCGGGTGCATCACGACTGGCTCGACGCCGGCGGCCGCGCGCAGGCCACCGTGCGCCAACTCTCCGAACAGCTACGCCGGTTCCTCGACGACCAGGTGTGGTTGGAGAACCGACGCGTGATGGATCTGCTGCGCAGTATCGAGTCCACCGCAATCCGGGTGCGGGATCAGCGAACCGACGCGTTCAGCCATCTGATGGACGCCGCCACCCCTGCGGTCAGTCTCCCGATGGAGCGGCCGTTGTACCGCAAGCCGGCGTCGGCGGCGGTCGACTCCTCCGGCGTCGAGGCCGGCCACGCGGACGGCTCCGCGGACGCGCTGTACGAGCAGATCCACGTCGATCCGCTGCCGCTGATCGATGGTGTCCGAAAGGTCTTGCGCCGCAAGCCGCAGATCACCCTGTCCGAGGTGGTGGCCGAAGCCCCGCTGAGCCAGGGATTGGCCGAACTCGTCACCTACCTGTCACTCACCGACGAGACCTTCGCCAAGACCTTCGACGAGAACACCACCGACACCGTCTCCTGGATCGACGACGAGGGCACCGAACGCACCGCACGTATCCCCCGCGTGATCTACACCCGTGCCAGCATTGGAGCCCAATCCCGATGAGCCGACCCATCGCCCGCGACGACCTCAACCTCCCACTCGCCGTCACCACACTGATGAAAGGCGTGGTCTACCGCGACACCCACGAGGCGGTGTGGCAGCACATCATCGGTCTCTCCGCCCAGGTCAGCGACTACGTCGCCACCCTCGGACTGACAGTGATGATCGACGAGGCCGAGGGGTATGCGTTCCTGCGGTCCCGCTCCGACGACGACCTCGCCGAGCGCGGCATCCCCAGACTTGTTCCGCGCCATCAACTCTCGCTGCACACCAGCCTGCTGATCGCGCTGCTGCGTAAACGCCTCGCCGAGTTCGACAGCACCGATGCCGGCGCCAAACTGATCCTGACCGACGCCCAGATCGTCGAGATGATGTCGCCATTCCTGCCGCAGACCACCAACGAGGCCCGCGCGGCGGACCAGGTCGAGACCGCGTTGCGCCGCGCCATCGACCTCGGCTTCGTCCGCCGAATCCCGAAGCAGGAAGGCCATTTCGAGGTGCGAAGGGTGATCAAGGCCTTCGTCGATGCGCAGTGGCTCGCCGAACTCGACAAACACCTCGCCGAGTACGCCGACACCCTCGCGGAGGCCTGAGCGATGACCGGACTCTTCTCCCCCACCGAGCTCCAAGGCGCACCGTCGCAGTCGGGATTCCGCCTGCAGACCTTCCAAGTCCTCAACTGGGGCACCTTCGACGGCCGGGTGTGGACGCTCACGCTCGACGGCCGCAACGGTCTGCTCACCGGCGACATCGGTTCGGGTAAATCCACGTTGGTCGACGCACTGACCACCCTGCTGTTGCCGGCCAATCGCGTCGCCTACAACAAGGCCGCCGGCGCCGACACCCGCGAACGCGATCTGCGGTCGTATGTGTTGGGCCACTACAAGTCCGAACGTAACGAGGTGACCGGCAGCTCGCGTCCGGTCGCGCTGCGCGGCACGTCGAGCTACTCGGTGATCCTCGGTGTGTTCCGCAACGACGGGTTCGACGAGGAAGTGACGCTGGCGCAGGTCTTTTCGATGCGCCACGACAACGGGCAGCCGGAGCGGTTCTTCACCGTCACCGACCGCGCCCTCGACATCGCCGCCGATTTCACCGAGTTCGGCACCGACCTCAAGACCCTCCGGAAGCGGTTACGGCAGAGCGGCACCCGCATCCACGACCACTTCCCCGACTACGGTCGCGACTACCGTCGCAGCCTGGCGATCAAGTCCGAACAGGCGATGGAGTTGTTCCATCAGACGGTGTCGATGAAGGCGGTCGGCAACCTCAACGACTTCGTCCGCGACCATATGCTCGAGCCCTTCGATTCGAGCACTTGGGTGGACACGCTGGTCAGCCACTTCCACGACCTGACCGCTGCGCACGACGCTGTGGTCCTCGCCCGCACCCAGCTCGCCGAACTCGAACCAATGCTCGACGATTACGGCCGCTACGCCGAGCACACCCGGCAGGCCGAGGATCTCCGTGCTCGGCGCGACGCACTCCGTTTCTATTTCGCCAGGCGTCGCAGTGAGCTCTTCGCAGTGGAGATCGATGCGCGCACCGACGATCTCACCTCGACCCGATCGCAGTTGGATGCCGTCGACCAGCAGTTGACGGATCTGCGGATCCGGTTGCGCGAGCTGGAGATCGAGCAGGCCGGTCATGGCGGTACCGAGATCGCCACGCTCGAGCAACGCATCACCGAGGCACAACGCCAGCACGCCGAGCGCAGCGAGCAGCACCGGCGGTTCGTCGAGCTCCTCGACGACGCACAGCTGCCGGCGGTCGAGGACCGTACCCAATTCGATCGCCGCCTGCACGACGTGACCGCCACCATCGAGCAGCTCGACGACGAGATCGCCGAACGCCGCAACACCATCACCGAACTCGGCGTGGACCGTCGGCAACTCGACGCCGATGGTCGCCGCGTCGGCGACGAGATCGCCAGCCTCCGCGGTCGCACCAGCAACATCCCCGACCGCAACCTCCGCATTCGCGAATTGATCTGCGACGGCACCGGACTCGACGCCGAAGAGTTGCCGTTCGTCGGCGAGCTCATCGGGGTGCGCGACGACGAAACCCGCTGGGAGGGCGCCGCCGAACGTGTCCTGCGCGGCTTCGGTCTGTCGCTGCTGGTGGCGGCCGACGACTACGACGATGTGTCGAGTTGGGTCAACGACAATCACCTCGGCGGGCGCGTCGTCTACTTCAAGGTGCCGCCACGCACGTCGCTGCAGGGTGTCACCACCCCGCCGTCGAATGCGTTGGCGCACAAGCTCGACATCAAGGACGGCCCGTTCTACACCTGGCTGGAACGCAAACTGTTCGAGCGGGCACGTCACGTGTGCGCCGAGACGATGGCCGAGTTCCGCACCGAGGAGTACGCGGTGACCGTCGCCGGTCAGGTGCGTTCCGGCGGTGGCCGGCACGAGAAGGACGATTCGCATCGGGTCGACGACCGACGGAACTATGTACTCGGTTGGCGCAATGAGCAGAAGATCGCCGCGCTGCTCGACGAGGGACAGCGTATCCAGGCCGAGCTGAATCGGATCGATGCCGAGATCGGTGAGCAGACAATGCGTCTGGCCGCCATCGACCATCGTCGGACCGCGCTGGGCAAGCTGACGGTGTTCACCTCGTTCGACACGATCGACTGGATGTCGGTGGCCGCGCGAATCGCGACGCTGGAGGAACGCAAGGCCGAGCTGGAGCAGTCGTCGCACGAGCTGGCCCGCATCACTGCCGCGATCACCGCCACCAGCGCGGAGATTGCCGACACCGACCTTCAGCGAGACACCCTGCGCGACAGTCTATCCCGATTGGAGATCGCACTCGAGCAAGCCACCACCGGGCGCGACACGGCCGAGACGATCCTCGCCGAGGACGGATTCACTTCGGCTGTCGACCATTTCCCGGCCATCACAACGGCTCTCGGTGAGAACGCGCTCACTCTGGCGAACTGCGATGAGACCGAGGGCTCGATGGCGTCGCGGCTGACCACCGACGCCGAAGGACATACTTCGCGTGCAGGCGCATTGGCCACGCGCGTGGTCAACAAGATGTCGGAGTTCAAGCGCAATCATCCGGTGCTGACCACCGAGATGGACGCGGACATCGCCGCCGCCGGCGAGTTCATCGATCTGCAGCGCAGGTTGTCCGAGGACGATCTGCCCCGCTTCGAAGCGGAGTTCAAGAACTACCTGAACACCAACGCAATTCGCGACATCGCAATCTTCTCGGCGCAGCTGAACAAGGAGGTCGATCAGATCCGCACCAAGATCGACACCATCAACGAATCGCTGTCCGGCATCGAGTACAACACCGGCCGCTACATCCGACTCGAGGTCAACCCCTCACCCAACGGCGAGGTCCGCGAGTTCCGGGATCAGTTGCGGCGCTGCAGCGACGGATCGTTCGACGCGGACGCCGACGATCACTACGCCGAGGAGAAGTTCCTGCTGGTGAAGTCGCTCGTCGAGCGCTTCCGCGGCCGCGAAGGGTTCACCGATGTGGACCTCAAATGGACCAGATACGTGACCGACGTGCGCAATTGGGTGACGTTCGCCGCGTCGGAACGCTATTCCGAGACTGACGCCGAGTTCGAGAACTACACCGACTCCGACGGCAAGTCCGGTGGACAGAAGGAGAAGCTGGCCTACACGATTCTCGCCGCGTCGCTGGCCTATCAGTTCGATCTGAAGTGGGGTGTGACCACCTCGCGCGACTTCCGGTTCGTCGTCATCGACGAGGCGTTCGGGCGTGGGTCCGACGAGTCGGCGCGCTATGCCCTGTCATTGTTTGAGCGTCTCGGACTGCAGCTGCTGATCGTCACACCGCTCACCAAGATCTACACGATCGAGCCGTTCGTCTCCGCCGTCGGCTATGTGGAGAACCGGTCCGGCAGCAACTCGCAACTACAGTGCCTCACCATCGAGGAGTATCGCGAGCAGCGTCGGCTGCGCGAGATGGTCTCCATGGTCGGCGAGGGTTCGCGCACCGGATGATCGGCGAGTGGACGTCCCCGCCCGACGTGATCACGACACTGCGTCGACGTTGGGATCGCGGGGTGTACCTGACCGCGCGGGCACGCGGTGAAGAGTTCGCCGTCGTCGACGTACCGATCCGCGGGCCGAAGGCCGGCGAGTTGGGCGAACGGTTCGACGAGGTGCGGGCGTGGGTTGCGAAGTGGCACAACGCCGCCGAATCACTGCCGTGGACGGTGACGCGAAAGACCGTCGGTGGCCGCAGTTTCGGTGCCAACACGCTGCCGGCTCGCGTCCAGGTCACCGGCATCGACGACCTGGCACGAATCCTGGGCACCACCAAGCAGATCCGCGCTTTCGACACGGTACTCGACGCTGCCCAAGAGTTTCCGCCGATCGCGGAGTGGGTGACCGCGAAACCGATGCGGGCGCTGGCACATCAGGACGAGTTCTCCGGGCTGATGCGCGCCGTGGGCTGGATCTCGGACAACGCCGGTTCCGGTCGCCGCCTCCGGGAGATCGACGCGCCCGGCCTCGACACCAAGTTCGTCGAGCAGCACCACCGCATCCTGCTCGAACTCACCGAGATGGTCGTCGACCCGGATCTCGTTCGGCCCCAGGAGAAATCGATCGCCGTCCGCTTCGGCTTCGCCACCGACTCCACCCGCGTCCGCTTCCGCCTTCTCGACCCCGACTGCGCCTCCCCCGCACCCGGATTCGACGACATCGAAGTACGCACCATGGACCTTGCCGCAACACCGCTGGCCGTCGACCGGGTGTTCATCATCGAGAACCTGGCCACGTACCTGTCGTTTCCGCCCACCTTGCGTGCCGCAGCGATCTTCGGTGGCGGCTACGCGGCCACGGTCATCGGCGCGTTACGGTGGCTGCGCGACCGCCAGGTCTACTACTGGGGCGACATCGACACTCACGGCTTCGCCATCCTCGACCGCGTCCGGGTCACCATCCCCCAAACCCGCTCGATGCTGATGGACATGGCAACCTTGCTCGCCCACCGCGAACTGTGGGGTACCGAACCATCCCAGGTCGACCGGCCATTGCACCACCTCACTGCCGACGAGGCGACCATCTACCGACACCTCCTCGACGACACCCACGGCCCCCGAGTCCGCTTGGAGCAAGAGCGAATCCCCTTGCGTCTGATAGCAACCGCCCCCGCTGACCTCGCCCCCTGAGCACCCCTGACGCAACACAACGCAGGCTCGCCCCGCCAGAAGCCGCCATGCCTTCACCCAATCAACGGCACCCACGACGTCGCGGCGTATCTCAGTCAGGAAATCATCCGCTCGTTCCCGATCCACCCGCAGTGTCGTTGCGGCTTCCAAGCATTGCTCGATTCCGATGGAGTCGTATCGATATTCTCTGCCGATCCGCATGGCCGAATAGATTGCGGCGCCACCGGTCCGGTACGGCGCGTAGGTGGCCAGGTCGTACAGCGGCGCGAGGCGCACTCTTGGGCCGTCCAACATCACCGAGTAGTTCTTGATATGGGCGTCGGTCCCCTGTGTGACGACGTTGAACATCAGGCCTTGAAAGAAGGCCCAGGCCGCATCAGACCGATCCACCGGACGGCTCAGTCCGCGGAAGAGTCGGGCGACGTCACCAACGCCCGGCCCGCCCTCGAGGCGCTGGTACTTCTTCGCGGGATTCACTGATAACGACTGCCCGAGATCTTCCTGGTGAAGACGCCGCCATTGCCCTTGACGCAGTTCTCTGTCGTACCGTGTCGCGACGAAAGTGCGTACTCCGCCGTAAGACTGGAGCTCACTGAGGGCGACATTCAGCCCGGTAAATGAGGCCGCTCGCATCGTCATGTGTTCGACGATGTCGATGCGACGATAGTCCCCTGTGACCGGTTTGAGGATATGCGTTGTCGGCGTCGCACCCAAGCGGCTCAGCCCAGGCACCGTCGGGCGTCCGCAGCAGGGCGAACGCATTGTTAGGACTGACCCCGTATCGCCGGGCCACGGCGTCGCATCTTGTGACGCCCGATAACCCTCGCCGTAAACGAACCGTAGGTCGCCGGAGTCGCTCTGGCGGATGGTTCCGCAACGGATGCCATCGAGGTGACGAGTAGCGAGTCGGCCATCTCACTCGACCTCGTCCAACCGGTCGTCGACGATGTCGAAGGCGAAGCCAAGGGTGGCGAAGACATCCATGACCATCGACATGTCGACCGATGGCTTACCGTTCTCGAAGTTGACCAGCCACCGCTTCGACACACCGGCTTGCTCGGCGAGCGTGGCCTGCGTCAGGCCCGCGTTCTCTCGCAGGTGGCGTAGCACAATGCCGGCCTCTCGCGGTGAGCGAAACATCGACCCTCCTCGACCTTGTGGTGCACGTTCATTCACCATAGCGGATGTGCACGTTCGTGCGCTATCGCTTTTGATGCACGACCGTGCATGCGACTGATCGCCGCAAGCGACGGACCCCGCCCTCCGCCAAGTTCACTGCGGACAACAAGGGACCCATGGAGGGGATCACCCTCCGCGAGGCCGAGCTCGGCGCGAAGATCCGCAGCCAGACAGACATATCGCGTTCAGCGGAACGCACCAACCCCAAGCGCGTTCCGCTGAACGTCGTCCCCGTTACTTCAGCGCGACGTCCGCGCCACCCGAGAACATCGAGTCGTGCAGCTCGATCTTCGTCGGCTGCGCATCCGCAGGCATGTCGTAGACCAGCTTCACCTGCACCGTGTTGCCGGGATTGATGTTGTCCCACACGGCGATATCGGTTTCGTCCAACGCAATCTGGGCGGAGGTATCCGTCTCGAAGCTGCGGCCCTGGTCGTCGAAGAGTTTCTGGCTGGTCGGGCTGAAACCCTGCGGCTTGTCGCCGATGTTCTTGACGGTCATCGAGACGATCACGAACTGTCCCTGTGCCTTTTCGGTGAGGTACGGGTTGTCGCCGACGGTGTCCAGGCCGGGCTGCACTCCGGTGACCACGAACTCGAACTTGCCGTCGCGGACCGGAGTGTTGAGACCTGCCGGCGCGGCGTCGTCGGCGGGTGCCGCCGGGGCATTCGCTGCGGTCGCAGTGTCCCCACCGCTACTCGAAGAAGCGTTGTCGCTCTTGTCGTCTGAACCACCACCCGAGAGTGCACTGATGATGATCAGCAGCACCACGATCCCTCCGACAATCCATGGCCACTTACGCTTCTTCTTCGCCGGCGGAGCAGGAGGGGCCGGCGGCATCTGGCCGTACGGCTGCTGGGCGTAGGGCCCAGTCGGATACGGCGCCGGAGGGTACGGCTGCTGACCGTACGGAGCGGCCCCCTGGGGAGCGGTGGGGTACTGCGGCGCGGCCGGATCGACCGGCCCGGTTTCATGTGTGTTCGTCATGGTTCGAGATGGTGCACCATGGGTCTGACAAAACCGGCGCGCGCGCCGTTCCGCGGAACGTCAGCGCTGGTCAGCGACCACCATGACAACCGATTCCAACGGCGGTACGTCCGGCCATCCCCGTTTATCGTAGATCTGCTTCGACTTGGGTAACGCCTCGTGCTGCATGGTGACGTCCGAGTCCGGCGTCGACACCGACATGCCCAGCCGGAGCACCAGTTCCACACCCGGCGGAAGCACGGGCACCTCCACATCATCCGATCGGAATGCGACGGTCTCGACATCGGCGACGACCGGTAGCCGCCAGCCGTCCATCAGGTGGTTCCTGTTGTCGGGCATGCGGGACAGAACGTGGAACCACACTGCGGTGGCTGGATCATCGTCGTCATCTTCGTCATCGAACTCGGTGTGGAACCAGAAGATCCCATCGACGTCGACGATCAATGAATCACTACCGTCGACCTCGTCGGTGTCGGCGTCGCCCGCGATCTCAAGGCGCCCGACCGGCGACTCGAACACGACGATGCCCGATTCCTGCAACGCCAGAACGCTTGTCACGTCATTTGCGACGTCGCTCTCCTCGCGCAATGTCGCCAGGGCGGAGTCGGCGACCCAGTACACCGGGCTCGTCGCCGCGACCTTGGCCGCGATGAGCGAGAGGGACTCGCTCATCTCGAGTTCACCGACGAGCTCTGTGGTCTCGTCGATCCCGTCCTCGAGTTCCTGCGCCTCTTCGGGACTGACCGAGAGAATGCCTGCCTCAACGTCATCGAGTTCCGCCGACAATGAATCAATGACATTGTCGAGTTCGGTACCGAGTGTCGTCCAATGCCGATAATCCTCGTGGTGCCCGTACACGAGTCCCGCTCGAATCCTGGCCGCGCTCTGCGGACTCCACACCGGCTCCGGTTTACGGTTGCGACGACCCATGGGGCAACCGTACCCAAGTCCCGACGCCGACCTCCGCCCAGAATCGGCGAATCGCCGCGCCGGTCGCCGTCGGCTGCTCGAGTGCGGGTATCAACCGAGCACCCGAGATCTCGACGACGCGGGCGTCGGCCATGCACTCGGCGACCGGCCGAGCCTGTTCGGCGGTCCACTCGCCGCGATCGTCGGTCGTGACGAAGAGAACTGGGCAGGTCAATTGGCGAGCGGCCCACTCCAAATCCGTGCGGCGGAGAATAGCCGTGACGATGGCCGGCACCATCGCGCGGCCGGAAAGCCGCAGCGAACTCTCGGCGATGGCCACCGCCGACGGATCGTGGGCGCGCGTGGCGTCGGTGAACAGCGCGGTCACGACTGCCGACCGAACGGGCCCACGTGGACCGATGAGTCGATAGATCGGCAGCAAGGTGTTGATCTGTCGTCGTATCGCGTCGTCGATCGGGAAGGTCGGCGCGCTGATCGCCACCAGGGTCGAGAGCAGATCCGTTCTGCGGGCGGCCAACTCCAGACCGACATGCCCGCCCCAGGCATTGCCGACCCAGTCCACCCGGTCGACGCCGGTGCGCCGGCAGATCTCCTCGACGACGGTCACCGCGGCCCGCGCACAGGCACTGATGTCGGCCGGAGTGCGCATACGATCACTGCGACCCGCCGACGGGCCGTCGATCAGGAACAGTGACCGCCCGGCGAGTTCCGGGATCAACCGATCCCAGCTATGCGAGTCGACGAACATGCTGTGCCACAGCACAACCGGTGGTCCATCGCCAATTGCGCGAACGGCCAGCCGCCCCAACTCCGTGTGGACATAGAACTCCGCCATCAGATCTCCTTTGCTCGAATCAGTAATTGACATTACACAGGGTAATTCCAATTATGTCTAGACTCACTCTCGTGACCCGGGCGTACTCCTCAGCGCTGCGCAGCGAACGCGCAGCGGCCAATCGTCGAGCCGTCATCGATACGGCGACCGAGATGTTTTGCGAAATCGGTTGGGTGGCAACGACAATGGCGGGTGTCGCCAAGGCCGCCGGCCTTACTCGGCAAACCGTATATCAGCAGTTCGACGCCAAATTGACGCTGCTCGACGCGTGCATCGACAACGCACTCACCCACGGCGACGGGGGTGCCGTGCGCGGGATGCCGACTTACCGCGCGATGGGCGTCGGCACCTTCGACGAACGCCTCACCGCGGGCGCCGCGTGGCTGCGGGCCGCCCATGAACGTTCCGCTCGCATCCAGAATGTGCTCGATCAGGCCGCGGTCACCGATGCGGAAGCCGCGGATCGCCTGCACGTCCGCGAGCAACAGCGGTGGGACGAGGTTGCCCACGCGCTGTCGCTGATCCTCGGCGACACCACCGTGTCGCCGGCTCGGAACGATTCGATCGTGGACTCGGTCTGGCTCCTCGCCTCTCGCCGAACCTGGCTCATGCTCGTCGAAGGCCGCGGTTGGTCACCGCAACAGTGGGAGGACTGGTTCAGGGCTCAGGTGGCGGCGACGCTGCGCCGCCAATAGGTCGCCACACACGCAACGCCACGTGACGCGCCGCGACGTGGAAGTCCTGGTCGGTCGTGAGAAGAGTGTGGCCGCCGACGATCGCGAGCTGGGCAATCAGACAGTCGACGGACCCCAACTGCACGCCCGCACGTCGACAAGTGTTTCCAATCGCGGCGGCATCGACATAATCGGCACGGCTCGGCTCGATGAACTCGATCGCGTCAAACGCGGAGCGGATCGTATCCTGCGAGTGGTCGGGAACGAACCCGCGCAAGAGCTCCAGCATGATCATTCCGGTGGTCAGCACCAAATCACCGCCGGTCAGAGCATGGCGCAGCGCGGCGACCTCTGGGACATCGGGAGGCGAGTCACGTCGATATGCCAGCGACCACACACTGGTATCGACCAGAATGGCCATGGGTCAGAACGCCCCGGTCTTGCGATCTCTCGCTCGACGATCGTCCTTGTGATCGTATGATTCGTCCCATTCGAGGGTCCCGAACGACTCAGCGATCCGGGCCTGCGCTCGCCGGGCGATGAACTCACGTAGAGCGAGAGTCACCGCTTCCTTCTTGGTTCGAGCACCGCTGACCTCGAGTACCTCGTTCAGCAACTCCGGATCGATGTCAAGATTGGTCGCCATTGTGCACCACCTCGCACATGATCCTACACAGGCATCTGTGCGACGGCCCGGAGTTCCAGCCACCCAACAAGTTTCCCTACTACGCCGCACGAATCACCGCCACCGAATCGAGCCCATCCCCTCCTCGGCGCTGCTTGCCCGGCGGCAGACTCCGTCGACCGATATGCACCGCGTGGGTGCTCACCGCCGTGCCGAATTGCGCCAGGAACTCCGCCGCGGGCACGAGATCCTGTGATTCGCGCGGGATTTCGGCATCCACATCCAGCGGTACGACAATTGTGGACACGTCCTTCAAGATCGACTTCGCCTGGGCGCTGCCCTTCATGAACGACGGCATCACGTCGCTTCTCGTCAGGATGTGCACCACGACCGCATCCGGCAGGAGCCGCTCATCGTCGTCGCCGGCCGACGGGTCTTCATCATCGTCGCCGTCGTGATCGCCGGCAATCGACCACCACAGCATCGAGTCGACGGTCACCTCAGACGGCAGGACGAGCCGGTGCGAGTCCCAGAGCGCGTCAACCTGCGTCACCGGCTCTTCGAACAACACCCATCCGGTGTTCGCGAATCCGACCAGATCTGTTGCGTCGCAGGGTTCCACCGTCGCGGCACGGGTAGCGGGAATCGCCGATGCCGGAACCCAGGTCGGTGTGACTCGGGACAGCACCCTGGCGGCAATTCGGAGATATGCCTGTTCGGCCACCAGGTCGATGATGTCCTCGACAGCCTCCTCACGCTCCCCGTCGAGCTCGTCGTGCATGTCCGGGCGTATGTCCATCAAGATCTGCGAGTCCAGCACCGAGGACAGATCGCCGAGCACCCGACGCTGACGAGTGATGCGCCGCGTCCATTGGGCATCGATTTCTTGGTAGGCGTGATCGAGCTCAGCGCGAATCTGCGCGATAGCACTCGGACCCCAAACGGACTTCGGTGTGTGGTTTCTTCTCCCCATGCCCGACAACCTAAGCCCGATCCGGCCCACCTCCGCAGAATCCATCCACAGGCCACCCGCCGGTGACCCCAGACACACAGTTAATCCACAGGCTCAACCCAGACCGTCGGTAACCTGCGGGTTCATCGTGGAGATATGAGAAAGCACACCCACACCCCAGACGTCGCACTGGTCGTCCTCGACGACGACCCCTCCGTTCTCGATTACGCGCGCACCCTCGTCGCCCACGACGTGCCCGTCAGTGTCGTCAGCAGTTCCTACTCGATGGTGGTTCCGTTCATGCTGGGCAACAACGGCCACACGGTCGCGTTGGTCGCCGATGTCGACGACACCGATCAGCTCGCCGGCGCGATCGTCGCCACCGAACGTCGGCTCGGCCATGTCGACCGGGTCATCCGCTACTCGGCGGACCTGCCCGACGCCAGCGCCCCGACACCGCACACCACCGCCTCGGCCGCCTGAACGTCGCCTGCGTTTTACCAGGTCACCAGCCTCGTGACAGCGCTGGGACCACTCCTGTCATCGCCATGTAAGCCCGTGTAAGGCGAACGACAGCGTCGTCAAGCATTCTTGACGCATGACAACATCCACCTCCACCAGCCTGGCGATCGACGCCCACGGGCTGGTCAAGCACTTCGGATCGACTCGCGCCGTCAATGGCGTGGATCTGGCCGTCCCCACCGGATCGGTGTACGGCGTGCTCGGCCCGAACGGGGCCGGGAAGACCACCACAGTGAGCATGCTCGCCACCCTGCTGCGCCCGGACGCGGGGTCGGCGACCGTCTTCGGCTACGACGTCATTTCCGACGCCGTCGCCGTGCGCTCACTCGTCGGCGTCACCGGCCAGTACGCCTCGGTCGACGAAGACCTCACCGCCACGCAGAACCTCATCCTGTTCGCTCGGCTGCTCGGCTTCAGCCGCCCGGCGGCACGCGCTCGCGCCGAGGAACTGCTCGAGGAGTTCTCCCTCACCGAGGCCGCCAATCGGCCGCTGAAGAACTTCTCCGGCGGCATGCGACGACGCCTCGACCTGGCGGCGAGCCTCATCGACACTCCCCCGCTGCTATTCCTCGACGAGCCTACGACCGGCCTCGACCCGCGCACCCGCGCCCAGATGTGGGAGACCATCCGCAACCTGGTGCGGCAGGGTTCCACGGTGCTGCTCACGACTCAGTACCTCGATGAAGCCGACCAACTCGCCGACCGCATCGCGGTCATCGATCACGGCGTCGTGATCGCCGACGGCACCGCCGACGAACTCAAGCAGTCGGTTGGATCGAGCACCTTGCAGCTGGTGCCGGTGCACCGCACCGACGCCGCGGCCGCCGCTGCGATCATCGAGCGCATCCTCGGTGAGACAGCCACGCTGAGCCCGGAAGCGGCCCGTATCTCCGTCGGTCTGCACAAGCCCGACCTGGTTCCCGATGTACTGATCGCGTTGCGCGAGAACGACATCGCCATCGACGAGATCAACGTGCAGAAGCCGAGCCTGGACGAGGTGTTCCTCACCATCACCGGCAAGCCCGCCACTGACAACGACGACGACGCCACCGCAAAGGAGGTGGCCTGATGACCACCACATCCATTGAACCCACCCGATCGTCCGCGATCACCACCAAAGACGCACGCACCCAAGCAAAGACCTCGATCAGTCTGGCCGAGACCGTCCGCCAGTCGTTCTCGCTCGCCTACCGCGGCGTCCTGAAGATCCGGCACAACCCGGAACAGCTCTTCGACGTCACGCTGCAGCCGATCATCTTCACGCTGATGTTCACCTACATTTTCGGTGGTGCCATCAGTGGCAACGTGCAGTCCTACCTGCCAGTGATCATCCCGGGAATCATGGTGCAGACCGTGATCATGACGTCGATCGTCACCGGCACCCAACTCCGGGAGGATATGGACAAGGGCGTCTTTGATCGATTCCGGTCCCTGCCGATCGCTCGGATCAGCCCACTGGCCGGCGCCCTGCTGGCTGACATGATCCGCTATCTGATCGCATCCACGCTCACCATCCTGATGGGCATCATCATGGGTTGGCGGCCCGACGTATTGGGCGTCATCGCCGCGGCCGCGCTGGTCATCGTGTGCAGTTTCGCGATCTCCTGGATCTTCGCGCTCATGGGCTGCCTGTTGAGCAAGGCATCTGCGGTGCAGGGTATCTCGATGCTGATCATGTTCCCGCTGACCTTCATGTCCAACGCATTCGTGCCCGTGGAGACGTTGCCGGGTTGGATGCAGGCCTTCGTCAAGGTCAACCCGATCAGTCACATCGTGACCGCCGTCCGTGAACTCACCTCCACCGGACACGCCGGCATGCATGTGGTCTGGGCGTTGACCGGCGCCGCGGTGATCACCGCAATCTTCGCCCCGCTCGCGGTGCGCGCCTACATGCGTAACACGTGATCTGACAGGCCTTTCGCACTCTGTCGCGGCGCCAGGATCGTTCGGACCTCGTCCAACGCCTGGCGTCGCGACATTTTCTGTGTGTCGTCGCGTACCTCGGCCCAATCCTCCGCAGTCAGCCCGGACACCTCTTCGATGTGGGTGTGCACGTACTGCAGGCCCGGATAGTCATGTCGCGCACCGAGAATCAACGACAAGGCCAGCAGCCGAGGGCCATCCGGGGAGTCGGGTTCCACACCGGAGAGCACATACCCCGACGCCATCGCCAGCGAACCAGCTTGCGGCATGTCGAACCAGCCGACCGGGCCGAGCATCGAATGCAGCCCATCGGCCAGCAGCGCAACATATTCCGCGGCCCGGGTGCCGTTGCCGGTCCGCATCATGCCGATGATCGCCGCCCCGACCAGGATGACCATCCCCGGATCCTGTGCGCCGAAAGGGTGTTCCCGATCGATCAACCCTGCCGCCCTCAGGAAAACCTGCTGGGCCGAGTCCCGATTGCCCCGCGCATACTCGAGTTCGCCCGTGCTGACCATCATGCCGCCGATGACCTCCGGGTTCCCTTGCGGGTCCGGATCGTCCGGAGTCCAGCCGCCGGACACCACGTCGAGTTCGGCGGCCGCGTCGTCATAACGCCCCAAGGCCACCAGGCTGGCTGCGAGGAACGACCGCGCCTGCATCTCGTCGTCGCGTGCCCCGAGTCGCGCCAGCGACTCGATTGCCTCACGGTAGAACGGGATTCCGGCCGACCACTGCCCGCGCTGCGCGTGGATACCACCGATCGACGTCTGCGTCATCGCCAACATCCAGGTGTTGCGCTGCCCCTTGGCCACCTCGCGCAACGCGAGTCCGTCGGCGAGGGCCCGATCGAGGTCACCGAAGTTCTCTCGTACGTTCATCCGCGCCGACAGCGCCGCGATCCGCACCCGTTCGGTCGGCGACGACGTTCCCCGCACCACATACCGCATTGCCGCCGACACATTGGGACTCAGGACAATTGCCGACATGAGTTCGGTCGGCTCGTCGTAGACATGCTCCGGTCGATGCAGGCGGCGCAGATAATACCGGCCGGTGGCCACTCCACGCAGATCACGTTGCATCAACAGATGCGCCATCGAAGCGAGGATGGTGCCCTGCCACCGGCGACGCGCCTCGTCGTCGGGATCGGTTGGCGGCGTGGGCAAGACCTTCATGATGCGCCCACCCCACGCCATCACCTCACCGTGCAGCCCGCGGGCCATCCAGAATCCGCCGAGCACCGGGAACACGGTGACCATGGTGTCGATCGCCTCCGCCACCCGGCCCGCATCCGAATCCTGCGTCACCCCAGTGCATCCGCGCAGGACCCACACGAGGTTCTCGACATCGGCGGCAATCCGGTCGAACAATTGCTCGTCGACGCGTTCGCCGTAGAGGGTTTCGGCGTCGGTCGCGAACTGTCGGGCCCATTGCCACATCGCTCGGTCGACGGTGTCGGATTCGCCGGTCTCGGCGGCAAGCTTCTCCTCACCGAACTCGCGCACCATCTCCAGCATCCGGTAGCGGATGTGGCCGTCGGATTCGACGACGGTGAGCAGCGATTGATTGACCACCGCCTCGAGCGTGTCGACCAGTCCGAAGCCATTCTGCCCGAGGACTGTTGATGCAGCGTCGACGGTGAATCCGGCCGGGAACCGGCACAGCCGGCGCATCGCGGTCTGCGCATCGGGTTCGAGCAGATCCCAACTCCACTCGATGACCGCGTACAGCGTGCGGTGCCGGTCGGGTGCGGTGCGGTCGGTGCCGCGCAGGAGGGCGAATCGTTCGACGAGGCGCGCGGAGATCTCCGCGACGGTCATGGTGCGGATGCGGGCGGCCGCGAGTTCGATGGCGAGCGGCAATCCGTCGAGATGCCGGCACAATTCGGCGACCTCGGGCGCCGACAGTCGCGCAGCCGGCCGGATCGCCCGGGCGCGCCGCTCGAACAGTTCCACCGCCGACCCACGCTCTCCCACGTCGAGCACCGGCAGCAGGTAGATGCGTTCGGCGGCCAGCATCAGCGGCGATCGGCTGGTGGTCAGGATCGATAATTGCGGCTCGGCGGCAAGGAGATCCGCGGCAACGCGGGCGCAGCGTTCGACGACCTGTTCACAGTTGTCGAAGATGAGCACCGCACGTTGACCGCGGACCGCGTCGACGAGACGATCGGCAAGGTCACCGATCGCCAGCTTCGGCCGGCCACCGCCGCCGAGGTCGGTCTCGCCGACACCGAGCGTTGCGGCGATCGCGCCCACCACGTCGTCGTCATTGCGGATCGGGGCGAGCGGTACGTAGAAGACGGGTCGTCCCTTGTCCGCCATAAGGCTGCCGACTCGTTGCGCCACACGCGTTTTGCCGACCCCGCCGGGACCCTGGACGGTGACCAGCCGATGCCGGTCGAAGAGACCCAGAATGGTGGCGATGTCGTCGCCTCGGCCGATCAGCTCGGAGGTCTCACCGATCAGTCCGACGGTGCGGGCGCGCGCGGGAATGGTGGTCGGGGCCACGGCGCGGTGTCGATCTTCCCCCTCTGCGGCAACGAGTTCGGCATTGAGTGCGACCGCTTGCGGCCCGGGATCGACGCCGAGCTGCTGCGACAGTGTCCGCCGCAGCCGGGCGAAGACCGCGAGCGCGTCGGCGGTCCGCCCTTCTCCGGCGAGCGCGCGCATCAGATCGACATGGGCCGATTCATCCAACGGGTCTGCCGCGCAACGCTTGTCGGCGAGGAGACGCGCCGCACCGAAATCCCCTGTCGCCAAAGCGATACCGAGGCGCCGCTCATCGACGGCATCCTGAAGTCGATCGGCACGACGACGCAACTCGGTGACGAGGTCCGCACCGTCGCCGAGGTCGTCGCCCGGGGTGCCACGCCACCACCTCATCGCAGCGTCGACGTCGGCCGGCTCCGGTGATCGAACAAGGTCCGCGACGATGTCGAGGTCGGTCTGACAGTCCACCAGTCGGTAGCCGTTGCCCACGCCCTCGAGTCGCCCACCACCCAGCAGCGGTCGCAGCCGCGAGATCTGCGTGTGCAACGCGGAGACCGGTGAGCGGGGCGGTTCGCCCGCCCAGATGTCCTCGATCAGCCGTTCCGCCGAACGCGTGCGCCCATCGGCCAATGCCAGCGAGACCAACAACCGTCGTGCACGAATCCCGGGTACCGGCACCAAGTCGTCGGGCCCGGCGTCCTCTGCCCCCACGGCAACCGGTCCCAGCAGGCCGATCACGGTTCGGGTGGCGGTCGCGGACACCCCGCAAGGTTAGCGCCATCGTGGTCCGCACTGCGCCGGTGGCGTGTATGAATAGAGCCATGGCGCGCAGCTACCAACTCGACCCCATCGCCGATGTCGCATTCTTCGACTCGGCACCGATCACCCACGTCATTGACGTGAAACTGCCGGTCACCCCGGCACGTGCGTGGGCCGAGTTCACCCGGCAGAACACCTTGGACTGGTGTCGCGCAATCAAATCCATCCAGTTCACCTCGCCGCCGCCCTATGGCGTCAACACCAGCCGCGGGGCATCGCTGGGCGTTGTCAATCTGGCGGAACACTTCTTCGTGTGGGACGAGGATACGGCGACCGGCAACTACCGCAACGCTTTCTACGCGACCTCGGCGTCCGTGCCCGGCCTCAAGCGGTTCGGCGAGATGACCGAGATCCGGCCGGCCGTCGTCGGCTGCCGCCTCATCTGGAAGTTCGCCCTCGAGCTACAGACGTCGGCGAAGGCCGTCACCTCGTTCTCCAAGCCGACCGCGGCGCAGGCGTTCAAGACGGTCGAGACAGATACCCTGCGGCACTTCGCGAAGCTGCCGACGCAGAGCTGAGCCGAACGATCAGTCCCGCAGGAAGCCCGCCTCCGCCAACGCCTCCCGCACCGCACGCTGATGGTCCTGTCCGCGGGTCTCCACACTGACCGTCACCTGGACCTCACCGAGGTAGAGATCGTCGGCGACGCGCGAATGCACGACGTCGACAACGCTCGCGCCGAGATCACGCAGGAGTTCCAGCAGCGCGACGAGTCCGCCCGGCGCATCCGATACCGTCGCCGTGACGGTGAGGAATCGGCCGGCCGCACTGAGCCCGTGGGTGGTGACGTGGCTGAGCAGCAGCGGATCGATGTTGCCACCGGACACCACCGCACATACCGTGCCGGACAGGTCCAGTCCGCCTTTCATCACCGCGGCGACCGCGGCCGCCCCCGCCGGTTCGACGACGAGCTTGGCGCGTTCGAGCATGAGGAGCAGGGCCGTGCTGAGGTCTTCTTCGCTGACCGTCACGATGTCGTCGCAGAGTTCGCTGATGTGCTCGAACGGCACGACGCCCGGTCGGGCCACCGCGATGCCGTCGGCCATGGTGTTCATCGAGGTCAGCGGGACCGGGTGGCCGTCGGCCAAGGACTGCGGCCAGGCCGCCGCATGCGCCGCCTGCACCCCGATCACCCGGACCTCCGGGCGCGCGAGCTTCACGGCCACCGCCACACCCGCGGTCAGTCCACCACCGCCGAGCGGCACCAGGATCGTGGTGACGTCCGGCAACTGTTCGAGGATCTCCACCCCGACGGTCGCCTGTCCGGCGACGATGTCGGGATGATCGAACGGATGGATGAGTACCGCGCCGGTCTCGTCGGCGTAGCGACCGGCGGCCACCAGCGCCTCGTCGACCGTGGTCCCTTCCAGGACCACTTCGGCGCCATAGGCTTTCGTGGCCGCGATCTTGGGCAGCGCGGCGCCTGTCGGCATGTAGACGCGCGAGGTGATCCCGAGTTCGGTGGCCGACCAGGCAACGCCCTGCGCATGGTTGCCGGCGCTGGCCGCCACCACCCCGCGGGCACGTTCCTCCGCGGACAGCCGGGAGATACGCAGGTAGGCACCCCGCGGCTTGAACGACCCTGTGCGCTGCAGGTTCTCGCACTTGAGCCAGACGTCGTGGCCGGCGCGCTCGGAGAGCACCCGCGACGCCTGCATCGGGGTCCGGCGCATGACGCCGGCCAGTGCCAGCGCCGCCTTGTCGATGTCTCCCTGCGTCAGCAACACGGGCGAATCTCTCTCAGCCGAGCGCGTTTTCGAGGTCGCCCAGGATGTCGGCGATGTCCTCGATACCCACGGACAGTCGGACGAGGTCGGCGGGGACCTCGAGCAGCGAACCAGCCGTCGACGCGTGGGTCATGGCACCCGGATGCTCGATCAGCGACTCGATGCCGCCGAGCGACTCGGCGAGGGTGAACACCTCGGTACGGCCGCAAAACTCCTGCGCCGCAGCCTGTCCGCCCTTGACCCGCACCGACACCATGCCGCCGTAACGGCGCATCTGCTTGCCCGCGACCGCGTGTCCGGGATGCTCGTCGAGCCCGGGATAGAGCACCGAGTCGATCTTCGCGTGACCCGACAGGTACTCGACGACCTTTTCGGCGTTGTCACAGTGGCGATCCATCCGCACCGCGAGGGTCTTGATGCCGCGCATGGTGAGGTAGGCGTCGAACGGTCCGGGCACCCCACCGGCACCGTTCTGCAGGAACGCGACGGCCTCGTCGAGTTCCTCGGAGTTGGTCACCAGCGCACCGCCGACGACGTCGGAGTGTCCGCCGAGGTACTTCGTCGTCGAATGCAGCACGACGTCGGCGCCCAGCGTCAACGGCTGCTGCAGATAGGGCGAGGCAAAGGTGTTGTCCACCACCAGCTTCGCGTTCCCCTCGTGGGCGACGGCGGCGATCGCCTCGATGTCGCCGACGTTGAGCAACGGGTTGGTGGGGCTCTCGATCCACACCAGCTTGGTGGTGTCGGTGATGGCGCCGCGTACCGCGTCGACGTCGGAGACGGGCACCGCGGTGTAGCTGATGCCCCACTGCGAGAACACCTTGTCGATCAGCCGGAAGGTGCCGCCGTAGGCGTCGTTGGGGATGACGAGGTGATCGCCGGGCCGCAGGGTGGCCCGCAGCAGCGCATCGGTTGCGGCCATGCCCGAGGAGAACGCCCGGCCGTGCGAACCCTTCTCCAGCGCAGCAATATTCGCCTCGAGCACCCGACGCGTCGGATTTCCGGTACGGGCGTACTCGAATCCGTCGCGCAGCCCGCCGACGCCGTCCTGGGCGAAGGTGGAGCTCGCGTAGATGGGTACGTTCACCGCACCGGTGCGCGGGTCGGGCTCGTATCCGGCATGGATGGCCTGGGTCGAGAAACCTTGCCAGCGATCCGAATCCGCCTGGCTTCGCTGTTCACTCACGAGACTGATACTCCTATCCGACGATCGGGTGCTTGCTGACATAGGCCAGCAGGTCGTGACGGGTGATGACGCCGATGGGTTTGCCGTCCTCGACGACCATGAGCGCATCGGACTCCGAGAGGACCTTGGTGGCCGCTGACACCGGCTCTCCGGAACCGATGAGCGGGAACGGATCTCCCATATGGGCCGAGACCGGGTCGGCGAGGCTGGCGCGGCCCTCGAACACCGCTGAGAGCAGGTCGCGCTCGGTGACCGCACCGGCCACCTCGCCGGCCATCACCGGCGGCTCGGCGCCGACGACCGGCATCTGCGAGACCCCGTATTCGCGGAGGATCTCGATGGCGTCGCGCAGGGTCTCCGACGGGTGGGTGTGCACCAGGTCCGGCAGCGCGCCGGTCTTGCCGCGCAGCACGTCGCCGACGAGGGCCTCCTTGGCCTTGCCGTCGAGCGGGGTGCGCAGGAATCCGTAGCTGCTCATCCATTCGTCGTTGAAGATCTTCGCCATGTAGCCGCGGCCACCGTCGGGCAGCAGTACGACGACGAGCGCATCGGGTCCCTCGCGTTCGGCGACCTGCAGGGCGGCGACGACGGCCATGCCGCACGAGCCGCCGACCAGCAGCCCTTCCTCACGGGCGAGGCGACGGGTCATGTCGAAGGAGTCGGCGTCGGAGACGGCGATGATCTCGTCGGGGATCGCCGGGTCGTAGGCATCGGGCCAGAAGTCCTCGCCGACACCTTCGACCAGATAGGGGCGGCCGGTACCGCCGGAGTACACCGACCCCTCCGGGTCGACGCCGACGACCTTGACCTTGCCGTCGGACACCTCCTTGAGGTAGCGGCCGGTGCCGGTGATGGTGCCGCCGGTGCCGACACCCGCGACGAAGTGGGTGATCTTGCCGTCGGTGTCGTTCCAGATCTCCGGTCCGGTGGTCTCGTAGTGGCTCTGTGGGCCGGCCGGGTTGGCGTACTGGTTGGGCTTCCAGGCGCCGTCGACCTCGCGGACGAGGCGGTCCGAGACGCTGTAGTAGCTGTCGGGATGCTCCGGCGGAACCGCGGTCGGGCACACCACGACCTCCGCGCCGTACGCGCGCAGCACGTTGCGCTTGTCCTCGCCGACCTTGTCCGGGCACACGAAGATGCACTTGTAGCCGCGCTGCTGGGCCACGAGGGCGAGCCCGACACCGGTGTTGCCGGAGGTCGGCTCGACGATGGTGCCGCCGGGCTGGAGCTCGCCGGATTTCTCGGCGGCGTCGATCATGCGGACCGCGATGCGGTCCTTGCTGCTGCCGCCCGGATTGAGGTATTCGACCTTGGCCGCAACCAGTCCCGAACCGGGTTTGGTCACCGAGTTGAGCTTGACCAGCGGGGTGTTGCCCACCAGGTCCACGACGTGATCAGCGATGCGCATGTGTCCATCGTCCCAGAGCGCCGCGAGCGGGCCGAACCGGGACCGACTCGGACTAAGCTGGCACCGTGTCCGGAACGAATCGCAAGGTCGCGCTGGACAACCGGATCCTGCGGGATGTCGGCGCGACGGTGGCGGCGACAGCGGCGAGTGCCGGTGCGTCGTGGGCCGCCTACAACTACCTGAACTCGCAGGCCGCCGAGGCGCGCACGGTGATCCCGCATCGCACCGACAACGCCCCCAACGGCGACGGCGTCTACCTCCCGGACGGCACCGGACCCCATCGGTTCACCCGTGACAGCGCCATCGACCTGTATCTGGTCGCGTTCGGTGACTCCACCGCTGCCGGCCTGGGCGCCGACACCGCCGACGAGACCCCGGGCGTGCAACTCGCCCGGCGGGTGGCCGCCGAGACCGGCAAGGTGATCCGGTACGGCAACAAGGCCATCGTGGGGGCCACGTCGAAGGGACTCGCGGCGCAGATCGACGCGATGCTCGTCGCCCGCGAACGCCCCGACGTCGCGATCATCCTCATCGGCGCCAACGACGTGACCGCCCGCAACGGCATCCGCACCTCGGCGCGCCGACTCGGGGACGCGGTGACCTTGCTCGTCGACAACGGCGCCAAGGTGGTCGTCGGCACCTGCCCGGACTTCGGCGTGATCACCGCGATCCCACAACCGTTGCGAACAGTGTTGCGACGCTGGGGCTTACAACTGGCATCGGCGCAGCGGAGCGCGGTGCGATCGGCCGGTGGACGCGCCGTGCCGATGGCCGACCTGATGACCCAGGAGTTCCTCGCCAAACCCGACCACATGTTCTCGCCCGACCGCTTCCACCCGTCGGCCGCCGGCTACGCCCTCGCCGCCGACATCCTCATCCCCGAGGTGCTCGCCGCGATCGGCGAATGGGGGCCGGCGCCGCTACCCGAACCGCCCGAGGTGTCCGAGTTCGTCGAACGCGACCGCATGGTGAACCGGATCCGCCGAGCCGTGCCAGGCCTCTCCCGCTGACCGGTCGCAACCTGATCGAGGGTTCGGTTGGTGCAGTAACGTGATCGGCATGCCTGAAGCAGTGATCGTTGCCCATGCCCGCTCCCCGATCGGCCGCGCCGGTAAGGGGTCCCTCAAGGATGTCCGCCCCGACGAACTGTCGCGGCAGATGGTCGCCGCCGCACTCGCCAAGGTGCCCGGACTCGACCCGAAAGACATCGAGGACATCCACTGGGGCATCGGCCAGCCCGGTGGACAGGGTGGCTACAACATCGCCCGCGTCATCGCCGTCGAACTCGGCTACGACCACATCCCCGGCGTCACCGTGAACCGGTACTGCTCGTCGTCGTTGCAGACCACCCGCATGGCGCTGCACGCCATCAAGGCCGGCGAGGCCGACGTGCTGATCTCCGGCGGCGTGGAGAGCGTCTCCAGCTTCGGGATCTCCGGCGGCGCCGACGGTGCCCCCAACTCCAAGAACGCGCTCTTCGACGACGCGATGGCGCGCACCGCCAAGGCCGCTGAGGGCGGCGCGGGCGCGTGGCACGACCCGCGCACCGACGGCGTGATCCCCGATGTCTACATCGCGATGGGCGAGACCGCCGAAAACGTCGCGAGCTACACCGGCATCTCCCGCGAGGACCAGGATCGCTGGGGCGTGCGGAGCCAGAACCTCGCCGAAGAGGCCATCAAGGCGGGCTTCTTCGAACGCGAGATCGATCCGGTCACGCTGCCTGACGGCACCACCGTCACCACCGACGACGGCCCGCGCGCCGGCACCACCTACGAAAAGATCAGCCAGCTCAAGCCGGTGTTCCGCCCCGACGGCACCGTCACCGCGGGCAACGCCTGCCCGCTCAACGACGGCGCGGCCGCCCTGGTCATCATGAGCGACACCAAGGCCAAGGAACTGGGTCTGACCCCGCTGGCCCGCGTCGTCGCGACCGCCGCCACCGGACTCTCCCCGGAGATCATGGGGCTCGGCCCGATCGAGGCGATTCGGAAGGTGCTGCGCATCGCGGGCATGTCGCTCTCGGATATCGACCTCGTCGAGATCAACGAGGCGTTCGCCGTGCAGGTCCTCGGATCGGCCAACGAGCTCGGCATCGACCACGACAAGCTCAACGTCTCCGGCGGCGCCATCGCCCTCGGCCACCCGTTCGGCATGACCGGCGCCCGCATCACCACCACCCTGCTGAACAACCTGCAGACCCACGACAAGACCTTCGGCATCGAGTCGATGTGCGTCGGCGGCGGCCAGGGCATGGCGATGGTGCTCGAGCGCCTGAGCTGAGCCTTCGCCGACAGCAACCACTTTTCCACCGACAGCAACCACTTTCACGACGACAGCAACCCCGCCGATTCACGGCGGGGTTGCTGTCGTTGAAAAAGTGGTTGCTGTCGGCGCGTTGGGACTAGTCCGAGTTGAAGTAACTCAGCAGACGCAGGATCTCGACGTAGAGCCAGACCAGGGTGACGGTCAGGCCGAGGGCGACACCCCAGGCGGCGCGCTCGGGAGCGCCGGCGCGGATGAGACGGTCGGCAGCGTCGAAGTCCAGCAGGAAGCTGAAGGCGGCCAGGGCGATGCAGACCAGCGAGAAGATAATCGCCAGCGGTCCACCGTTGCGGAGGCCGAAGCCTTCACCACCGTTGAACAGGCCGATCACCAGGTTGCCCAGCATCAGCACGATCACGCCGATCATGCCGGCGAACAGCATGCGCGTGAAACGCGGGGTGACGCGGATCGCGCCGACCTTGTACACCAGCAGCATGCCGAAGAAGACGCCGAACGTACCGAGGACGGCCTGACCGATCAGTGCGCCGGCCGACACGTCGCCGGAGACGACCCAGTTCGCGAAGACGAACGAGATCGAGCCGACGAACAGTCCTTCCAGCAGTGCGTAGCCCAGCACGATGGCGGGGTTGTCCTGCTTGCGGCCGAACGAGGCGACAAGCACCAGGATCAGGCCACCGATGGCGCCGACCAGCATCAACGGGGATGCCAGCGCTTCGTTGGAATGGACCAGGAAGTAGGTGGCGATCGCCGAGATGGTGAGAACACCCAGCGTGATCGCGGTCTTGGTGACGACGTCGTCGATGGTCAGCTGACGACTGACCGACGGTGCCTGCTGGGCGTACGGGTCGACGTACTGTCCCTGCTGATTCCACATGGCACCCTGGCCGGCGGCGGCTGCACCGGCACCGAACCCGGCGTAGCCGGTCGGCGCCTGGTTATCGCGGACCACGCCGCGCATAACCGGATTGCTGCTCTCTCGCACCTATGTGCTCCTTAGTAGTTGGTATTCCTGTCGACATAACGGACACGAGTGCTGTCGAGTTCCGACTTTACCTTCTCTTGAACATTGTGTCGTGTGCCGCGTCGCAGCGGCAGCCGAAATCAGCCGTGCGCACCCTGTTGGCGGCCCAGCCAGGCACGGACGTCCTCGGGACCACTGTCCTCGCCGAGTGTCCCGGCGGCGGCGCGTCCCAGACATACCGAACGCAACAGACTCTCCGCGACGGCGAGGTCATCGCCCCAGGGCAACGTGGATTTCGCGAGCATCAGCGACGCGACGCCGTGCGCGGCCGCCCAGAACTCCAGCACCACCGCCGAGACGTCGGCGGCGGGAAAGAACCCTTCGTCGACGAGGTCGGTGACCGTCGCGGAGATCCGGGCGAATGCCGAGGCGGCGAGCACCTCGTCGACCTTCATCTGCCGGTCGGGCGGCACCTGGCGGAAGGCCATGCGGTAGAGCACCGGCGTGGACAGTGCGAAGCGGACGTAGGCCAGTCCCTCCTGCAGCGCCCGCTCGAGCGGGTCGTCGATGCCGGCCGATGCGTCGGCAAGGACCCCGTCGAGTTGCTCGAAGTAGCGGGCGCAGACGGCGTCGAGCAGGGTGTCCTTGTCGGCGAAGTGCAGGTAGATCGATGGCGGCGTGACACCCACCCGGTCGGCGACGGCGCGGATGGAGACGGCGGTGACGTCGCCGTGTTCGAGGAGCAGCGCGGTGGCCGCGTCCATGATCTCGTCAGCGAGCAGCTCACCCGACCCGCGTGGGGACTTCCGGCGTCGCAGAGTCATGAACGCCTCCTTCCGACAACCCGATCCGATTGTGGAGCCGGCGCAACGGCGCGGGCGCCCACCAGTTGGCCCGCCCGGCCAACCGCATGAACGCCGGCACCAGCAGCATCCGGATCACCGTGGCATCCATCAGCACGGCCAGCGTCAACCCCACCCCGAACATACGCATGAACGACACCTCGGAGGCGGCGATCCCGGCGAACACGATGCTCATCAGCAACGCGGCGGCGGTCACCACCCGCCCTGTCCGGGCGAGTCCGACGGCGACCGCATGATCGCTGTCGGCGCGTGAGCCGCCGGAGGCGAGCCACTCCTCGCGGATGCGGCCGAGGAGAAAGACCTCGTAGTCCATCGACAGGCCGAAGGCGATGCAGAACATCAGAACCGGGATGGTCGCGACAAGGAAGCCGGTGGGCGTGGTGCCCAGCCCGTCGAGGTGACCGTCCTGGAAGAACCACACCATCGCGCCGAAGGTCGCCGACAGCGATAACACATTGAGCACCAACGCCTTCAACGGCAGCACGACACTTCCGGTGAACAGGAACAGCAGCACGAAGGTGGCCAGCGCGACGATCCCGAGCGCCCACGGCAGATGACCGTAGATCGCATCGACGGTGTCGACGTTGGTGGCCGCCAACCCGCCGAATACCGCGGTCGCGCCGTCGGGTTTCGGCACTGCCTGCAGTGCCTCGAGTTGGTCGCGTCCGGCGTCGCTCATCGGTTCCAGGTTGGTCGACACCGTGATCAGCGACGTTGTGCCCTTCGAGTCGCCGGGGTCACCCGGCGACACTGCGCGACCGTCGACAAATGTGCCGGACGACGACGTCGCCGAGTTGGCGTCGTCGACCCGCGACAGGTCGGCGGTGTAGCGCGTGAGGTCGTCGCCGGCGGGTAGGCCGGAGACGACGGCGGTCGCCGACGACGAGAGGTTCTGCGCGAAGTCGTCGCGGATCTCCTGTTGGATGGCATGCGAACTCGCGGTCGGAGGCAGTACCCGGTCGTCGGGAAATCCGAAGCGGATGCCGAGGAACGGCGCACCGAGGATGAGCAGCGCCACGGTGGTGACGATCGCGATCGGCGCAGCGTGCCGCAGGACGAACTGGACGAAGCGGTACCAGGCAGACTCCTCGATCGGGCGCGCCACCGGTTCGGGTCGCCGGAAGAGTCGTCGCAGCGGACGGCGGACGTCGAGCGCATCGATGCGCGGGCCGAGCACCATGAGGATGGCCGGCGTCAGCACCAGCGCGGCGACCACCGCGACGAGCACCACACCGATCCCGGCGTAGGCGAAGGACCGCAGGAAGTACATCGGGAAGATCACCAACGCCGCCAACGAGAGTGCGACGGTGACCGCGGAGAAGGCCACGGTGCGACCGGCTGTCGCCATGGTGGTCAGGATCGCGGTGCGGCGGTCGTCGCCGCGGGCGACTTCCTCGCGGTAGCGCGTCACGATGAGCAGGGTGTAGTCGATGGCCAGCGCCAACCCGAGGGCGGTGGTGAGGTTCAACGCGAAGATGGAGACGTCGGTGAACATCGCGATCAGTCGAAGCAGCGCAAAGGTTCCGATGATCGCCACGATCCCGATGACCACGGGCAACGCGGCGGCGACCAGCCCGCCGAAGACGACGATGAGGACCAGGAAACTGATCGGGATCGCGATCCCCTCGGCGACCGCGAGATCGCGCGTGGTCTGTTCGTTGACCTGACCGAACACCAGCCCCTGGCCGCCCACCCGGACCGAAATACCCTGGCGTTCACCGACAAACCGCTCCTCGATGGTGGCGGCGTGAGCCGGCGCCGCACCCTCCCCACCGGAGAGCGTCGCGATGATCAACGTCGACGAGCCATCACGACTCACCAGCGCTGACGACAGGGACGGGTGCTGCCAGATCGACAGGATCGGACGCTGCACGTAGTCGAGGCCCTCGAGGTCGGAGACGAGCGAGGTGCCGACGGCCCGCGCGGTGGGGTCGGTCGCCATGTTCATGCCGGCGGGCCCATCGAGTTTGACCACCACCTGCAATCCCCCGCGACCAAAGGTGTCGTTCAGGACCGCCTCGGCGCGCGCGGAGTCCGAGTTGGGGTCGCTGTACCCGCCGGCCAACAGGTGCTGCGCGGCGCTCGCCCCGAACAACCCGGCGGCGACGAGCAGCAGTGCCGCGACGGCCAGCACGGCTCGGGGCCGCCCGATGATGAATCCGGTCATTCTCGCCGGCATGGATGCTCCACGGGTCGGTGACTTAACACCGGTAACTTATCAGCGTTATGTCGGCGGGGTCAACGGATATGAGCATCACGCGCGGTGGAACGTGTTCTAATTCGTAGGTCTTGTCAGCCTGAAACGTCATTGGATGTCTTTATGCCGGAGAGCAATTCGTCGGACCCGAATGAGGTCGCTCGTCCCAGTTCGTCGCGCCGCGATCCCGAGTGGTTGCGCGCCCGCCTCGCCGAGTGGCTACCGACGGTGGCCCCGTCGCCCACCATCACCCGATTGGAGATCCCATCGGCGAATGGGATGTCGAGCGAGACGATCGTGATGGATGCCGAATGGGAGGGCACCACCCATCCGTTGGTGGTGCGGGTGGCCCCGACGGCCGACAGCGACCCGGTGTTCCCCACCTACGACCTCGACCGGCAGTTCCGGATCATCGATCATGTGGCGCGCTCGACCGGCGTTGCGCTGCCCAGACTGTATTGGTCGGAACCCGACGACGGCCCCCTCGGCGCCCCATTCTTCGTCATGGGTCGCGTCGACGGCGACGTACCGCCGGACGTCATGCCGTACACCTTCGGTTCCTGGGTGAGCGAGGCAACCGAGGAGCAGCGCACCCGCCTGGTGGAATCGACGGTGCAGACGATCGCTGCCATCCACGGCGCACCGGTGCCGAAGGAGTTGCTGGATCTGCCGGGTCCGGGCGAGACCCCGTTGCGGGCGCATGTGCGACGACTGCGCGAGTTCTACACCTGGGCCTCCGCCGGTCGTCGCGGTTCACCGCTGATCGAGCGCGGATTCGATTGGGTGGCAGACAATTTCCCCGAGGAAGGCGATCCGGTGCTGACGTGGGGTGACGCGCGGGTCGGCAACGTCATCTACACGGACTTCCGTCCGGCGGCAGTACTCGACTGGGAGATGGCCGCCTACGGCCCTCGCGAGCTCGACGTCGCGTGGCTGATCTTCCTGCACCGGTTCTTTCAGGATCTCGCCGAACTGATGGAGATGCCGGGACTACCCGACATGCTGCGCCGCGAGGACGTCGTCGCACTGTATGCCCGCGCCAGCGGTCACGAACTGACCGATCTGGACTTCTACCTCACCTACGCGTCCTTGATCCACGCGGTGGTGATGTACCGGATACAGTCTCGCGCCATCCATTTCGGCCAGGCCGAGGAGCCCGAGGACACCGACGACATGATCATGCATCGCAGCACCGTCGAGGCGATGATGGCCGGCACGTACTGGGAGCGGGTGCGCTGATGCTCTCGCCCATGGACGATTACCCCATCCATCAGGTCGCCGAGGTCATCCGGCACACCCAGACCTCCGACCGCAACTTCTACGACCGCTACTACTTCAATTGCCATGGTCCCGAGGCGGATTCGCCGTGGCTGATCGTCGGCCTGGGCGTCTACCCGAACCTCGGGGTCACCGACGTCTTCGCCGTCGTCCGCCACCGCGACGAACACATCGTCGTGCGGGCATCCAAGGCACTCGGCGCCGATCGCACCGATATGCGGGTCGGGCCGTTCACCCTCGAGATCGTGGACGGGTTGCAGCAGCTGCGGATCGCGCTCGATGACGGGCACGGTGACCTGTCGTTCGACCTGACGTTCACCGCGACGAGCCCGGCGGTGTTGGAGCCCCGGCATTTTCAGCGGCAGATCGAACGCGTCTTCTTCGACACCATGCGCTTCGTCCAAACCGGCGACTGGTCGGGCGATCTGGTCGTCGACGGCGAGAAGTTCGACGTCAACGGCCCCGGGTGGCGCGGAAATCGGGACCGCTCGTGGGGTGTCCGGCCGGTCGGTGAGGCCGAACCCGCGGGCCGTAAGGCCGACGCGGGTGTGTCCGGGACCTTCTTCTGGATCTACTCGGTGATGCGGTTCGACGACTTCACGATTGTCGTCGTGGTGCAGGAGACCGAGACCGGGGAACGTGTCATGCACGATGCGCGCCGGGTGTGGGATGACCCCGACCGGGAACCGGAGTGGCTCGGACATGTCACACACGACATTTCGTTCATTCCCGGCACCCGCGAGGTCGCCGAGGCCGGCTTGCGGTTCACCCGGCCGTCCGGTGCAACGATGACCGTCACCTGCCATCCCGAGCTGGCCAACTACCTCGCCTTCGGCACCGGGTACGGGCTGGAAGCCGATTGGCGGCACGGCATGTGGCAGGGCGAGTTGAAGGTGGAGGGCCTGCATCTGAAGGTGCCCGAACTCGATCCGACGATGAAGATGTTCTGCGTAACCGATCACCGTGCCCGATTTGTCCTGTCCGACGACGACAGTTCAGCCGACGGTGACGGACTGTTCGAGTTCGCGGCGATCGGACCACACGAACAGTACGGATTCAGCGAGTACACTGACCCCGCCTGAAGCCCACTTGCGCGAGGAGTTGCCTTGTCGAACACGCCCTTTGCCGGTCTGTCCCGCCGCGAATTCCTGACCAGGGTCGGGGCGGTGGGCGGCGGTGCGCTCCTCGCGTCCTGGGCCGGACCGATCATCGATCGGGCGTACGCGTCGGCCGACCCCGCCGGTACCGGATCACTCAAGGACATCGAGCACATCGTGCTCTTCATGCAGGAGAACCGCTCGTTCGACCACTACTTCGGAACCTATTCCGGGGTGCGGGGTTTCGGTGAGAAGTCACCGCTGTGGAAGCAGCACGGATGGGCGCCCGGTGTCGGTCCGACCCGCAGCGGATACACGATGCCCTTCCGCCTCGACACCAAGATCGACGCGAACCTCGACGGCCAGTGCATCAACGATCCGGACCATTCGTGGGCCGGCATGCATCAGGCGTGGAACCGCGGCCGCAACGACGGCTGGCTGCCGATGTCGGTCGGATCGGTCGGGCCGGCGAACGCACCTGCGCTGATGGGTTACTACGAACGGGAGGACATCCCCGTCCACCGGTCGCTGGCCGAGGCGTTCACGCTGTGCGACAACTACCATTGCTCGGTGCTCGGCCCCACCGACCCCAATCGTCTGTACTGGATGAGCGGCACCCTCGACCCGGACGGCCGCCACGGCGGACCACTCCTCGAAACCCCCACGCTGATACCGAAATTCGCCTACAGCTGGCGCACCATGCCGGAGAACCTGCGCGACGCAGGCGTGAGCTGGAAGATCTACAACAACAAGGATCTCGGTCCGGTCTCCAGCGTGGTGCTCGACGGCATGATGGGCTGCTTCAAGCAGGCACAGAACCCGAACTCCGAGCTCGCCCGCCGCGGCATCAATCCCACCTATCCCAACGATTTCCGCGCCGATGTGGCCGCCAACCGCCTCCCCAAGGTGTCGTGGGTGGTGCCGCCGGCGATGGAGTGCGAGCATCCGGCCCTGCCCGCCGCACTCGGGGCCGTCGGCATCGTCGATCTGCTCAACATCCTCACGTCGAATCCCGCGGTGTGGGAGAAGACGGCTCTGATCATCAGCTACGACGAAAACGGCGGCTTCTTCGATCACGTCACTCCCCCGACCCCGCCGCCGGGTACCAAGGGTGAGTACGTGAGTGTCCCCGACATCAACAAGGTGTCGTCGTCGAAGGGTATTCGCGGACCGATCGGCCTCGGCTATCGCGTGCCGTGTTTTGTCATCTCGCCCTACAGCCGCGGCGGTCTCGTCGCGTCGGAAACCTTCGATCACACTTCGCAATTGCGGCTGATCGAGAAGCGGTTCGGCGTCGAGGTGCCGAACCTGACGAAGTGGCGGCGCGGGGTGGTCGGCGACATGACGTCGACCTTCGACTTCGCCCACCGGCCCAACGCCGCCCGTCCGCGTTTCGGGGATCCGGTACCGGCTGCCCAGAACGCGCTGGTGGCGTGCGGTCCCAATATCGCCGCCGGCACCCTGGGCAATGGTCGTCCCTACCCGGTGCCGCCCAATCGGATGCCGCGGCAGCAACCCGGCACTCGTCGGGCACCGAGCGGGATCGTCTGACCTCTCACGCGGTTCCCGATGCCGCGGCCCAGCGCGTGCACAGCGCGTCGGCGGTGCCGGCATCGTCCGCCAGGACGGTGAGTTCCACACTGCCGTCAGCGGTGTAGCGGAATCGGGCGACGACGGCGTAGTCGGCCTCGATCCCTTCCCGATGCCCTCGCCGGGCCACTTCGCCGAAGCTCTCGGTGAGATAGACCTGGCCAGGCACCAGTGGTTTGAGCGTCTTGCGTCCGCGTCGGTGACCGTGGCGTAGCACCGTAAACCAGGCGCGGTCGAGATCATTGTCGGCGCCCGCGATGCGGTCTCCGGTCGCCGTGGTCCACGGACACGGCACGATGAACGAGCCGACGGCTGCCGGGTCCGTGTCGTTCAGCAGGGCGCGCTGGTCGCCATCGATGTCGATCGGGAGTTTCTCGCAGGCCGCCGCGAATCCGCGGCGGATGTCGTCTCGTCGCGCGGCCGGGACGGTTGCACGGGCCATCGCGGTCGCCGTTTCGGTGGCGTGTCGGGGCCGACGCAGGTCGCCGGGCGGGCCGAGCCGCTCGAGCAACTCGGTGAGCCGGTTGTCTGCGGTGGCGCTGCGGGTGAGGTCGTCGAGCGCCGTGGCGGTATCGATGACCGACGACGACCCGCCGACGTGGTGTCCGGTGAGTTGCTCGGCGATCGTATGCAGCGCACGACGATCCAGCGCCGCCTGGTGTCCGGCGAGTACGACGGTGATCTCGTCGTCGGTGTGGACCACCGTGACGGCCAGCGGCCGGCCATCGATGATCCGCACCCTGCCGACGGCGTCGTCGATCGCCACCGCGAGCACATCAGGACCCTCCAGGGACTCGGCCTGTTGGTGCGTGACAACCGCTCCGGGGTCGCCGATCGGCAGGACCTCGGTGACCCACACGAGCCGATTCTTCGGCACCACCCGCAGCCGGAGCGCATCGTGCTGGGTGCTGAGTGCTGCCACTGCTGACTCGATGTCGGCGGCCGGCGTCGGGATTCGGCGTACCTCGGTGAGGACGTGGTCGCCGATGTCGCGGCGTGTGCCGCGCAGCACGTGTCCCACCACTGTCGGTGGTACCGCCGTCGGCTCTTCATCATCGCAGGGGTTTTCGGCGGTGAGAGCAGCGAGTGCGGCCACGGTACGTCGCTCGAGCATCGATCGAGACGTCAGCGGTAGACCTGCGCGCACGGCGGCGGCCACCACACGCAGCGATGCGATGCTGTCGCCGCCGAGTTCGAAGAAGTCGTCGTCGATGCCGACGGTCTCGATGTCGGTTCCGGTGATCCCGAGGACATCGGCAAAGATGCTGCGTAACAGTCTCTCTCGATCATTCGACGGTGGGCGACACGGTGTTCTCGGCCCCTCGGTGTGCGGCAGGGCCGCACGGTCCACCTTTCCGTTCGGCGTTCGCGGGAAGCTGTCGAGCACCACCACCGAGGTGGGGATCATCGGGTCGGGCAATCGGCCGATCAACCTGGACCGGAGATCGGCGTCGGGCCCGGTTTCCCTGCTCGGTCGGGTTGTCACATATGCGGTCAGCGCTGTCGCGCCGGTGATCGGCGAGAGCCGGGGCACCACAACGGCTTCGATGACGTCGTCGAGTCGTTCGAGATGGCTGGTGATCTCTCCGAGTTCCATCCGGATGCCGCGGACGGTGATCTGGTCGTCACTGCGGCCCACCAGCTGGAGAATGCCGGTGCGGTCCCAGCGAGCGAGGTCGCCGGTCCGGTACAGGCGATCGCCGGGAGCCGCGGCGAATGGGTTGGCGACGAACCGTTCTGCGCTCTGCGCCGGACGACCGTGGTACCCGTCGGCGAGATGCCGTCCGCCCACATACACTTCGCCGAGGACGCCCGGTGGTACCGGTCGCAGCCACGGATCGAGGACGTAGGTGTCGCAGCCGCGCAGGGGTCGACCGATGGGTACCGGACCGTCGGTACCGGAGGCATCGACGTCGTGCGCCGCCACATCGCCGGTGACCTCGGTGCAGCCGTACAGGTTGACCAGCTGCGCATGCGGCGCGGCGGTCGAAATCAACTGCGCGACAGCCCCGGTCAACGGCTCACCCGAGCACACCCAGCGTCGGGGACTCGTCAGGTCACCGGCGTGGTCGGCCACCACGGATTGCGCGATCGATGGCACGGTGACCACGTCGGTGACCCGTTCGGCGGCAATGAGGTTCGTCAATGCTGCCGGATCCGTCGCGGTGTCGTCGTCGGCGAGCACCACTGCCCCACCAGCACACAGCATGCCGAACATCTCGGTGATCGCGTCCACGAAACCGGTCGCCGACTTCGCGACCCCGATCGACGAGGGTCCCGCTCCGAAGTCTTTGGCGGCCAGCATCAGTCGGTGTGCGAGCGCCGCGTGGGAAAGGAGTACTCCTTTTGGTGTGCCGGTCGATCCGGAGGTGTACAGCAGTAGCGCTGTCGATTCTGGTGTCACGGCCGGCAATTCGGCGGATACATCGGTGGTTTGGCGTGTCGTCGGCTCATCGAGCCGGAGTAGCGTCCGGCCGGCCAGGACTGCGGCCGACCGGGTTTCGACGGCGGTGTCGGTGATCACCGCACGCACTCCTGCGTCGGCGAGGATGAACTCGATCCGTTCGTCCGGGTAGCCCGGGTCCACCGGGACACACACGGCGCCGGCCCGGAACACCGCGGCGATCGCGATCGGCAGCCTCGCACCGCGGCCGGTCAGCACGGCGACGAAATCACCGCGTCGGATACCCGATCGCTGCAGGCGCACCGCGGTCTCCGTGATGGCGGCGTCGAATGCGTGGTGGTCGAGGGTTGTGTCGGCGCAGCGCAGTGCGACGTGGGTTGGCGTGGCGTGCGTCGCCGTGTGCAGCAGGCCGTCGACGGTGGTGCGCGGCAGGGTGTCGACAGGGCCTCGCGACCAGTCTCCGAGTATCGTGCGGCGGGCCTCGTCGTCGTGGATGTCCATGTCGGACAACCGGATATGTGGTTCGGTGGCGACCAGCGTCAGCGCGGATCGTAGGTCCGAACCGAGCTGTTCGATGGTGGTGCGGTCGAACAGGCTGGTGGCGTAGTCGAGGCGCACGTCGATCAGCCCGGAGTCGGCGTGCCCGGTGACATCGACGGTCAGGTCGTACATCGACGTGCCCGGCTCGATGGGGGTCACTGCCGTCGCGAGATCCCCGAACGCCGGAATACCCCACGCCGCACGGTATTGCACCAGCACCCCGAACAGGGGGTGGGCACCGGGGATGCGTGGGGGTGCAAGGCGCTCGACCACCGTGTCGAACGGGATGTCCGACCAGCTCAAGGCGTCGAGATCAGCATCGCGGACCCGGGCGACGATGTCGGTGACCGTGGGGTTTCCCGTCAGGTCGGTACGTAGCGCGGCGAGGTTGACGAAGCAACCGATCAACGCCTGCAGCGCCCGATCGTCACGCCCGGATACCGGTGTGCCGACCACGATGTCGTGTCCCGCGCCCTGGTGGGCGAGGACGATGGCCACGGCGCTGTGCACGAGCATGAACATCGAGACGCGGTGTTGTTCGGCGGCGCCTCGCAAGTGGATGGCGAGGTGATCGTCGATCGGAAAGGACACTCGTCCACCGTGGTGATCGGCGACCGCGGGGCGTGCGTGGTCGTAGGGTAGGCGGAGTTCGGCGGGGGCGTCGGACAGGGTGGAGCGCCAATACTCGAGTCCCGCAACGAATCGCGGATGATCATGCAGGTGATGCTGCCAGGTGCCGTAGTCGGCGTAGGTGATCGGTAGGTGGTCGAAATCGGCCGCGACTCCACGGCGTCGGGCGAGGTAGGCCCGGGACAGTTCGTCGACCAGGATCGGCGAGGACCATTCGTCTCCGGCGATGTGGTGCAGGAGGATCAGCAGGGTGCACGGCCTGTCTGCACGCCCCGTGTGGAGCAGGTGCACGCGGATCGGGATCTCCGCACCGAGATCGAACGCATCTGTTGCGCAGCGGTATACCGCGTTGTCGAGGCAGCCTTCGGTGGTTTCGAGAACGTGGACCTGCGGGGCGGCGTGTGCGGGCGGAAGTACGCGTGCGACGGGATGCCCGTGCTCATCCTCGACGATCAGGGTGCGGAGCGTCTCGTGTCGTTCGACGACGTCGCGCACCGCGGCACCGAGCACGATCGGGTCGGGTGACTCGTTGAGCCGCAGGACGATCGGGATGTGGTAGGCGGCGGTGGCGTCGTCGAGGCGGAACTGGAACCACAGACGTCGTTGCGCGGCAGACAGTTCCGTTTCCGTCGGGCCGGTGTTCGGGGTGATGGGTGGGAGGTCGTGGATCGATGGGACGTGTCCGGTGTCGATGGTGGCGGCGAGATCGCCGACGGTGGGGTGGTCGAACACGTCGCGTAGCTGTGGTCGGAAACGAAGTCGGGGGGTCAGGCGGTTGAGCAGTCGGGTGACGAGCAGCGAGTGTCCCCCCAGCGCGAAGAAGTCGTCGTGGACGGACTCCCCTCCCCGACCCAGGATCTCCCGAAATCCCTGTGCAACCAGGATTTCGGTGTCGGTGGTGGGTGGCTGCGACGAGCCGGCTGCCCACTGTGGGTCGGGCAGCGCCCGCCGGTCCACCTTGCCGTGCGCGGACACCGGCAGTTCCGCGAGTGGGATGAGCGTGGCGGGCACCAGGTGCGCGGGTAGCCGGGTGCCGAGCGCTGCTCGGATGCGGGCCACGTCGACGGTATCCGGGTCGACGCCGCCAGCCGGGACGAGATAGCCGATGAGTACCGGGTCTGAGTCGGGGCCGATGGGTCGGGTGTCGACGACGGCTGCGGCGACCTCGGGGAGATCGGTGAGCGTCTGCTCGATCTCGGTTGGCTCGATCCGCACGCCGCGGATCTTGAGCTGCCGGTCGGTGCGTCCGTGCAGGCGCAAGCGTCCGTCGTGGTCGCGGGTGGCGAGATCGCCGGTGCGGAAGAGTCGATGTCCGGGCCGGGTCGGGTGCGCGATGAACCTCGTCGCGGTCAGGTCGGGACGGTCGAGGTAGCCGCGGGCGAGTTGGACACCGGCGACGTGGATTTCGCCGATCTCCCCGTCGGGTACCGGTTGGAGCCACGAGTCGAGCAGCACGATGTGGGTGTCGGGGACGGCGGTGCCGATGGTCACGTCCCGATCGTCGTCGCCGATGGTGCAGTAGGTGGCGTCGCCGGTGACCTCGGTGGAGCCGTAGGAGTTGATGATCCGGGCGGCCGGCGCACTCCTCCGAGCCGCGCGGGCTATCGGTGTTGCGAGCGGTTCCCCGCTGGATACCCAGACGTCGAGATCCGGCCAGCTGTACCGGTCCCCGTCGGTCCGCGCCACCTCGGTCAGCGCCCGGATCAGCGATGGCACCGCGGTCAGCTTGGCGACCCGTTCCCGTCGGAGGAGTTCGGCGAGGGCATCTGGGTCGCGTCCCGTGTCGTCGTCGGCGACGACGATCCGCTCGCCGCGCAGTAACGCGCCGAGGATCTCGGTGATCCCGTCGATGAATCCGATCGAGCTCTTCCAGATGGTGGTGCGGGTGTCCCCATCACCGCGGCCGTACCAGTCGCGGGTGGCCCAGCGTAGTCGGTGCGCGAGTGCGGCGTGGGTGATCATCACGCCCTTGGGTGCTCCCGTCGACCCTGAGGTGTAGGCGATGCACGCGAGGTGGGCCGGCCGCACCGCCGCGCGTCGTTCGTCGGGTACGAGTGGAGTGTCCGGCAGGCGGTTCAGACGAGTCCGCGACTCTCGTGCGGCGGTGTCGATGGTCCGGATGTCCTGGTTCGGGAGCGTCGATTCCCCGTGGGTCAGCAGGATTCGTGGTTGTGCATCGTCGAGGAGATGTCTGATCCGGTCGCGGGGGTGCGTGGGATCCAGCGGCAGCAGGACCCCGCCGGCGAGCGGCACAGCGAGCATCGCGATCGCCGCCGGGATGCCGCGCGGTAGCAGGAGAGCGACTCGGTCGTCGGCACCGATCCCCTCGTCGATCAACAGCCGCGCGAGTCGATGTGCCGCGCTGAACAATTCCGGCGCATCCAGTGCGCTGCCCCTTGACACGATGCACGGACCGGTCGACCGGTTGTCGCAGGTTTCGGCGAGCAGGTCCCCCAGGTTGCAGCCACCGATGTTGACGGCTTCCCGATCGGGGTCGAGTCTCGGTGTGCTGCGAGCGGCAACAGGCGTGTGCCAGTCGTCGCGTCCGGCGGCGTCGCAAAGTGCGTCGGCCAGATCCGCGGCGAGACGCTCGATCCGATTGCGATCGAAGACTCCACCGTCGGCGTCGAGTTGGAGTTCGATCTCCCCGGACCTGCTGCGACGCACGGTGATGCTGAGTTCCTCCACCGGACCGCGGGCCACCGAAGCCACCGTGACGTCGACCTCGCCCAACCGAAGATGGTCGTCGAAGGCCTTGATGTTGAGCCAGATCCGTGGTCGCTCCGATCCGGCGAGGCGCGCGATGTCCGCACCCCGATAGCGTGCGTGCGGGCGGATCTCGCCGACTGCCTGCCGTGCAGCGGTGACCGTGTCGAGAATCGAGGTCCACGGCGACAGCGGGATTCGCACCGGAACCACATTGACCACCATCGTGGGTACGGTGACCGCCGGTGTGCCGATGCGATTCATCATCGGGTAACCGAGCACGACGGTGTCGGTTCCGGTGCGCCGCGACAGCGTGGCGGCCAGCAGCCCGGTGACGGCGTCCCCCCAGGAACCGCCGGACTCCGCGCCGAGTCGCGCGAGACGGTGTGCGGTCGTCTCGTCGACGGTCACCGCATGCGATACGACGTGCGGGACATCGCCCTGCGGTCTGACGGATGCCAGCGAGGTCATCGTGTCGCCGGACGACGACCGTTCGAGCCAGAACTCGTGGTCCCGCGCGGCATCGTCGGAGTCTCGGTAGCGCGCTTCATGATCGAGGACATCGGACACCGCGCCGAACCACGTCGGGCGTGCGGCCGGTCCACCGCGGCCTGCGGCATACAACTCCGCAACACGCCGGCCGACGAGACCGAGCGCGTAGACATCCGCGACGATGTGATGGGCGCGCAGGAATACGATCGCTCGAGACATCTCGGCGGAATCCGGCGCCGCGAGTTGCAGCACCGATATCTCGAAGCAAGGGTCCGTCTCGGGGTGGATCGGACGCTCGGCACGGCGCCGCATCCAGTGGGTGGCGGCTGCCCGCGGATCGGGCTGGGCCGACATGTCGTGCACCACAGTCGGTTCGATCGTGTGGGCGCCGGGCCATTGCACCACTTCCCCGTCGACCGTGCCGAATGCCGACCGTAACGCCGGAGCCTCGGCGAGCGTGCCGGTGAGCGCGTCGAGCAGCGTCCGAAGATGCACCGGCCCATGGGTTTCCCATGCCTGGGCCACGACGAACACGGATGCGGATCCGGCTCCGGAGAGTTGCCGGCGGTACCAGATCCCGGTCTGTGCCCCGGTCAAGGGCTGGGCGGTGATGGTCGCTCGGGTCATGGGGCTCCTCTTCGCAGCGGGATGACCAGTGGTGTCTGCGATTCCGGGTCGTCGATGATCCGGCAGCGCAGGCCGAACACCTCCTCGATGAGGGCGGCGTCGACGATGTCGCCGGGTGCACCTTGCGCGACGATGCGGCCATCTTTCATGGCGACGAGATGGTCGGCGTAGCGGAAAGCTTGATTGAGGTCGTGCAGCACCGCGACCAAGGTCCGATCCCGGTGCCGGTTCAGATCGCTGCACAGATCGAGAAGTTCTATCTGGTGGGCGATGTCGAGAAAGGTGGTCGGTTCGTCGAGCAGCACCAGCGGTGTTTCCTGCGCCAACACCATGGCCACCCAGACACGTTGACGCTGCCCGCCGGACAGTTCATCCACCAGTCGCGCGGACAGGTCGATGACTCCGGTCGCGGTCATCGCCTCGAGGACCGCGGCTTCGTCGGCGGCGGTCCACTGGCGGAACATCGACTGGCGGGGAAACCGTCCTCGCGCCACGAGTTCGGCCACCCGGATACCGTCCGGGGCGACCGAGGTCTGGGGCAGCAACCCGAGGCGGCGGGCCACCTCCTTGGCCGGATACGAGTGGATGGACCGGCCGTCGAGAACGACATTGCCGGACTTCGGTGTCAGCAGCCGCGACAATGCCCGCAGCAGTGTCGATTTGCCGCAGGCGTTGGGTCCGACGATGACGGTGAATGCGCCGTCGGGGATGGTCAGCGACAGCGACTCGCTGATGATCCGGTCGTCGTAACCGATGGTGATGTCCTCGGCCCGTAACCGCCCCGGCCCGGGCACCTCGCACCCTGTTGTCCTTGCTGTCGATGGGATCATCGTCGGGCCTCCTGAGCCAGTAACCACACCAGGTAGACACCACCGACCGACGCGGTGACCACGCCGACCGGCAGCTGGGTCGGCGCGAACGCGTGCTGGGCGAGATAGTCGCAACCGACGAGCAGCAGTGCGCCCATGGCGCCGGCGGGGGCCAGCGCGACTCCCACGCCGTGGGTGAGGCGACGCGCGAGTTGCGGTGCCGCCAGGGCGACGAACGCGATCGGACCGGCAACGGCGGTGGCGATGGCGGTCAGTGCCACACCGAGCACGATGACGTATAGCCGGACCGGCTCGACCCGCACCCCGAGGGCCCGGGCGGTGTCGTCGCCGAGTTCCATCATGGGCCCCAGATAGGCAGCAACCCCGACGAGCGGCACCAGCAGCACTGTGATGATCAGCGCCGGAGCCACATCCGCCCAGCTGAGGCCGTTGAGGGTGCCAGCACCCCAGGTGGCCGCCGACATCGCATCGTCGAGATCGGCTTTCATGATGAGCCAGGTGTTCGCCGACGCCAGCATGGCGCTGATGCCGATCCCGACGACGATCAGCCGAAAACCTTGTACGCCGCGTTTGAAGGCGACCAGATAGACCGCGAGTGCCGTGACAACGCCACCGGCCAGCGCGCCGATCGCGGTGCTGTACCGATGGTCGGCGCCGACGACGAGGATGACCACCAGGGCCCCGGTGTAAGCGCCGGTGTTGAAGCCGATGATGTCGGGACTGCCCAGGGGATTTCGGGTCAGCGATTGGAAGATGGCGCCGCTGATCCCAAGAGCGGCGCCGAGCACCACGGCGGCGCACACGCGCGGCATCCGCCACTGGGTCACCACCAGCCGTTCGAATCGGTTGCCGCCGCCGACGAGGGTGTCCAGCACCCGCATCGGGGGTACGTGGTAGTCGCCGGTGCCCAGAGCGATCACTGCGATGGCCGCGGTCAGGACCAGCAGCACTGCGACGACCACCACCGATCGCACCCCGACGCGCACTGACGGTCGTCCTGAGGGCGCGCGCACGACGAGTGCGGGGCGCCCGAAATCGATGGCGCTCATAGGCTGCTCGCCTGTGCGCGGCGTACCAGCAGGATCAGCACGGGCGCCCCGAGGAATGCCGTCACCACACCGACCTGCATCTCTCCGGGACGGATGATGACGCGTCCGACGACGTCGGCGGCCACGACCAGGATCGCCCCACCGAGCACACTGTAGGCGACGATCCATCGTTGGTCGGGACCCACGATCCACCTGGCGATGTGCGGAATCATCAGTCCGACAAAGGCGATCGGCCCGGCGGCGGCGGTCGCCGCGCCGCAGAGAAGTGTCACCGCGATGACGCCGAGCGCTCGGGTGCGGGTGACGTCGGCGCCCAACGAGCGGGCGGTGTCATCACCGAGGGCGACCGCGTTCAGTGAGCGCGCGACCACCACGGCGAGGATCAGTCCGGCGAGAATGAACGGGGTGATCGCGGCCGCCACCGACAGATCCCGGCCCGCGATCGATCCGGCCCGCCAGTAACGCATCTCGTCGAAGGCGTCCGCATCCAGCAGAGTCAATCCCATGGTGACGCCGGACAACAACGCGCTCAGCGCGACGCCGGCGAGGGTGAGCCGGATCGGCGACGGTGCGGCCCGGCCCATCGAGCCGAGCAGATACACCAGCACCGCGATGACTGCGGCGCCGGCGAACGCGAACCATACGTAGGACCAGATGCTGGTCAGTCCCAGCACACCGACCGCGACCGCCACTGCGAAGGCCGCTCCCGCGTTGACGCCGAGCAGTCCCGGGTCGGCGAGCGGATTTCGGGTCATGCCCTGGATGAGCGCACCGCCCACCCCCAGCGCCATGCCCACCAGCAGCCCCAGCATCGTTCGGGGCACCCGCAGGTCGCGCACGATGATCTGGTCGCCGGCATTGTCATAGTGCACCAACGAATCCCACACCGTATGCAGGGGAATCGTCTTGACGCCCACCGCGACGCTGAAGGCGCACACCACGACCAAGAGAACGAGTCCGGCCACCGCACCGCACGCGCGACGCGCGTGGGTGCGGGAGATGGACGGAACCGCGGTGATGGTCAACGACATTCAGTCCTCGTCGCCGCCGGGATCGTGATGATCGAGGTTGATCGTCCCGGCCCGCCAGTAGCCGTCGACCTTCATCCGATCCTTCGGCAGCCCGACCTCGCGCCGCAGGTAGCGGCGGATGGGGGTGAGAGTCGTGGCCTCGCCGGCGATCCAGGCAAAGAAATCGCCGGGCGGGAAGGCGTATTCGCGGATGGCCCGTTCGAGGAGGTCGCTGCCGCCGGGTGGCGTGTCGCCGCGGTGCACGTAGCGGATCGCGGTACCCGCCCGATCGGCGAGAGCGAGTTCGGCTGCGGCATCGGCCACTTCGATGAACGCTGCCACCCGCTTGCCCGCGGGCAACTCGTCGAGCCACCGCGACAATGCGGGCAGCGCGGTCTCGTCGGCGGCCAGCAGATACCAGTCGTAGCCGGTCGGGTAGACGTGCGAGCCACGCGGGCCGAGCATGCCCAATCGGTCACCCGGTTGCGCCGCCGCCGCCCAGGAGCCACCGACACCGTGCGTGTGCAGCACGAAATCGATGTCGATGAGCGCGTGATCGGCGTCGAAGGCACGCACGGTGTAGTCGCGGTGAATCGGGCGGGGTCCGTCGGTCGGCGCGACGATTCCGCGCGGCCCGAGTTCGGGCATCCGGATCTCCCCGGTATCGGGTTGGGGGAAGAAGAGTTTCACGTGTTCGTCGGGGGCCATCGGGACGAAGTGGAAGCTCTCGGGATCGGTGCACCGGAAGCGCACCCGCCGTAGGTTGGGCGTCAGGTCGGTGGTGCCGACCACCTCGGCGGTGCGCGGGTGCAGATCGTAGGTGACGAGGGTGACCTCGGTGTCGTGCGGGTGGAGCCGGGCTGAGCTCATCGCATCTCCTGTTCGTCGTGATCGGGGTGACCGGTGCCGGCCAGCGAAACCGGTGTCTGTTCGCGCCAGAAGCGCGCGTAACGGGCGCTGCGTGCCATCAGTTCGTCATGCGTGCCGACCGCGCCGACGCCGCCCTCCTCGAGGAAGACGATCTGGTCGGCGGTGCGCACGGTTTGCAGCCGATGCGCGATGACGAAGCGAGTGCGGCCCTCGCCGAGGTGGCGCAGGGCATCTCGGATGGCGAGTTCGTTCTGCGGGTCGAGTGCCGACGTGGCCTCGTCGAGCAGCACGATCGGCGCATCCTTCACCAGTGCGCGGGCGATCGACACGCGTTGGCGTTCCCCACCGGATAGCGCCGCACCACGGTCCCCGACCGGCGTGTCCCAGCCGCGCGGCAAACGGTCGAGGACCTCGTCGAGTCGCGCGATCTCGGCGACCCGGGCCAGGTCGCTCGCGCCTGCGTCGGGGCATCCGAGGAGCACGTTCTCCCGGATGGTGCCGTCGACGAGGTAGACATCCTGGAACACGATCGTGAGGTGCCGCATCAGATCGGCAGTGCGCAGGTTGCGGAGATCGGCACCGCCGATGCGGATCTCGCCGCCATCGACGTCCCAGAACCGAGCGGCCAGTCGCACCAGGGTGGTCTTGCCCGAGCCGGATGGCCCCACCACCGCGCATGTACTGCCGGCCGGAATATGCACGGACACAGCGTCGATCACCCGCTCTGCACCGTAACCGAAGGAGACATCCCGGAATTCGATGTCGGGTGTGGCGATGGGCGCGGACACCGCCGGTTCTCGCAGCGGTGCCACGCTCAGCACGTCGCCGAGTTCGCGCAGCGTCTGCTCGGCCGCCCAGATCACGCTGCCGGTGCGACCCAGCGGCGCGAGCGCATCGATCAGGAGTGCAGCAAGCACCACCAGGACCACTCCGGTGGCGATCACGATGTCACCGTCGTCGATCCGCGAGAAGGCAACCCACAGCACACCCGACAGCACCACGGCGGTGCCGATCGTGAAGGCGGTGACCCCGAGGATCGCACCGCGGAAATAGGTGGCCGCGCCCCGGTACCCGTCCTCCAGGGCAGTGTTCAGCTCGCGGTTCGCGGTACCCAGGTGACCGTGGGCACGCAGGACGGGTTGGTGCTGGGCGAACTCCACCATCCGAGCGCCGATCTCCTGCTCGGCGTCGACACGTGTGGTATTCGCCTGCCGCAGAATGCGCGTGGCGAGTCGGTACAGGAGCGTCAGCAGCGTCAGGCCGGCCGCTGCCACGGCTGCGGTGGGCAGGTCCACCCAGGCCAGCACCACCCAGAGCGTGCCGGCGGTGGCGACCGCCCGGACGTTGAGTGCAACGATCCCGTTGAGCAACATGGCCAGTGAGCGGGTCGCGTCGGTGAGCAGCCGGTTCAGCGCGTCGGTGTGCTCGGGCGTGAACCAGCCCAATGGCAAGGTAGTGACGTGCGCGCCGACGCGGTGGTGCAGCGAGGCGACCACCTCGGTGGTGATCGTCCGCTGCGATCGCAGCGCTCGGCGTTCGAACGTCACCGCGATTGCGCAGCCCAGCACGAAAGACGCTGCCCACCACCATGCCCGGGGGAAGCGGTCGGCGAACAGATCGGTCAGCAATCCGACGAGCAGCGCCAGGCAGCCGACCTCGACGATCGCGGCGATGGCCACGACCGACAGTGCGGACCGCATGCGCCGGGTGGGTTCGGCACCGACGACCGGTGCCAGAGCCCGCATCATCGCAAGGCCATTCGGTCGGCGTGCCACATCTGCGCGAAGCGACCCTCGGCGGCGAGCAGATCGTCACGGTGTCCGTTCTCCACGACCTGCCCGTCCTCGAGAACCACGATTTCATCGGAGGCGGCAATCGAGGCGAGGCGATGCGCGACGACGAGGACCGTGCGACCCGACATCAACCGGGACAGTGCGTGAGTCACTGCGGCTTCCGACTCGGGATCGGCGGCCGACGTCGGTTCGTCGAGCACCACGACGGGCGTGTCGGCAACGATCGCCCGCGCGATACAAATCCGTTGTGCCTCACCGCCGGAGAAGGTCACGTCGTCGCCGACGATGGAATCGTAGCCGGCGGGCAAGCGTCGGATGCGGTCGTCGATCCGGGCCGCAACGGCCGCAGCGCGCACCACCTCCGGCCCGGCGTCGGGGCGTGCGAGTCGGATGTTGTCGGCCACCGACATCCGCAACAGTTCGGCGTCCTGGAAGACGAAGGACACCAACCGGTATAGGACGTCCGGCGCGATGTCGCGAATATCGGTGTCGTTGAGGGTGATCGACCCGCGCTCGACGTTCCAGAATCGCGGGATGAGCCGCGCTACGGTCGATTTGCCGGAGCCCGACGACCCGACGAGCACGGTGGTCGAGTTCGGCCGCATCGTGAGGTCAATTCCCCGCAGCACGGGAACCCCCGGGGTGTAACCGAACTCGACGGCGTCGAACTGCACGGTCACCGGCCCCACGGGGGCCGCTGCGGGCCGCGCGGAGGCCGGGAGCGCGGGTGCGGTCAGTAGCGCGTCGACGCCGCGCAGTACGGCCGCGGCGCGGCGCCACGTCACCAAGGCCGTCGGTACCGCCCACACGCCGCGGGATACGAGCCAGGACAGCAGGATGAAGGCGGCGACGTCGACCGGTGTGACGAGATCGGCGGCGACAAAGGCGGTTCCGGTGATCACCACCAGGCCCAGCACCGACATCCAGGAGGCCAGGATCGCGGTGCGCCGCCCCCGCCGGAGTTGGTCCTCCTCGCGTCGGATGTAGCTGTCGGCGTACGTATCTGCCGCCGCGTGGAAACGGTCATCGGTGCTGCCGGTGGTGCCGTATACCTTGGCGACCTCGATACCCTGCGTCAACTCGAGGGTGCGCGCCGACAACTCTGCCGCTGCCTCCTCATACTGACGGTCGGCGTCGGAGGCCGTGCCCATCCGACGCCATTCCCCCACGGATGCTGCGATCACGGGCACCGCGACGATCACCGCCATCGGCAGCGACACCGTACACAGATAGCCGAAGGCCGCCACGGTCACCGTCGTATAGCGGGCCAGGTTCGGCAGCCCCTCGGCGACGAGTCCGGACACCGCCCCGACGTCGGTGGTCACGGTCTTGCGAAGCCGAGTGATGGCGGCGCCATCGGTGAACCATCCCAATGGGATTCGTGACATGTGCGCGATGATCTGATCTCGCAGGCGCTGTTCGACGCGTCGGCTCGCGGAGAAGCTGAGCGCGTAGGAGGCCGCGTGCACCACCGGCACCGAGAGCAGCGTGATCGTGGCGACGGCGATCGGGAACCAGGCGGTGTGCCCGGTCTGGACCGATCGTCGGATGCCGTCGATGATCGCGACATAGGTGGCGACCACCAGCAGCGCACAACCGACCTGCAAGAGCATGGCGGTGGTCAACCGGGCGCGGACCGGCGCGATGACCGGCCGCAGGGGTGCGGGAAGGAGAACGAGCAACGGTGGGTCAGCTTCCCGCCGTGTCCGACGTCGACAACTTGTCCAACCCTTGCGCCACCGACTGCAGGCATCTCATTGCTCCCGCGTAGGTTTCCGCGGCGGTGAAGGCGACCGGCAGTGCGTGTCCGGCCCGGACGGCGGGTAGGTTCTGCCAAGCGGCCGAATCGAAGAGCGCCTGGGTGCGTGGGTGTCGCAGCGAGCCGTCCGGATTCACCTGATACAGAATCACATCCGCGTCGGCGAGATCGGAAAGCCGTTCGACGGAGACGATCTCCTGGGTTTTGCGCGGCGTGCCGCCGGGAAAGGTGATGCCGAGGTCGTTGGCGATGTTGGTGGTGAACGAATCGTCGTATTCGCGCTGGAACGAGTTGGCCTGAATGGAGTTGAAGACCGACACCGCAGCGAACTTCTTACCCGCGATCGTCGACGCGTACTTCTGCTTCAGTTCTGCGGCGAGCTTCTCGTATTCGGCCTTCTGCTGGTCGAAGACGTCCCCCTTGCCGGCCGCGTCGGCGGCCTTGCGTCCCACCTCCCGCCATTCGGTCGGTGTCGCCGGACCGAGGCTCAGCGTGGGTGCGATCGCCTGCAGTTGCTCATCGCTGATCGCCGACTTGTAGGCCTTCTGTGGGAAGCCGGAGATGATGAGATCGGGCTTGAGTGCAGCGATCTGCTCGTACGAGAGTTGGGTTCCACCACCGGCGTTCGTCTTGGCCGTTCCCGTGGTGAGAGTGTCCACCTCGTGGTAGCGGTTGATCGCGTCCTGGTCGACAATGGTGCTGGTGTCGTAGCCCGTGGTCGCACCGATCACCGGGGCGCCGGCGATGAGCAGCGGTGGGACCGCGCGGGACATCGCGACGATCCGCTTGGGGTGCACGGGAATCTGGAAGGTGCCGTTGGCGGCGGTGAAGGTTCGGGTCTCGCCGGATGCCGCGACACCTCCGGACTCGGAGTCGTCGGCCGAGCAACCGGAGGCCACCAGCGCGGTCACCGCCAGCGCACTGGCCACCGCATATCGGAGTCGTCGCATGTGTTGATGTCACTTTCTTCTCGGTGTGGGGTGCAGTCAGGCGGCGGGGGTTCAGGTGCGCCAGAGTTGTTGGGCGGCATGGACCCATTGTCGGACCGACGCGGGGTCGAGGAGCTGGGCGTGGCCGATGGCGTGGTGCTCGACGACCTGGATGTCGCCGAGGTGTGGTCGCCATGCCTCCGCGATCCGCGGTAGATGGTCGGGTCGTGCGGTTGTCGACCCGATGAGGGTGACCGGAACGTCGTCGAGGGTCACGTCGGTCCCCGGCGAGAGCATCTGTTCACACCGCGCGTAGGCGTCGAACATGTCGGACAACTCGGCGTCGTCACCGCCGATGGTGGCGTCGCCGAGCATCTGCCGCACCAGTTCGGCGTGGTCGGCGTCGGGACCGGCTCCGGTGGCCGCCCGGAGACCGGTCTCGGTCGCTGCGACGGCGGCGTCGTAGGTCATCGGCCCGTTGGGATGCGGCACATACGGATAGGCGTCGACGACGGTGAGCGAGGCGACTCGGTGACCGCGGTCGAGCAGTTCCCGCGCGAGCGCGCACGCCAGGTGTCCACCATAGGACCAGCCGAGGAGATCGACGGCGTCGCCGAGCCGGCCGCACGCTGCGAGGAGGTCCGCATGCTGCGCGACGAGTCCCTCGATGTCGGTGTAGGGGTCCGCGCCGTCGACCTGCGCCGGATCGCGTAGCCCGATCAGACCCCAGCCGTCCGGGAGGTGCGGGCGCAGGGCCGCGTACGGGATGAGCAGACCGAAGCCCTCGGGCAGGCAGACCAGGGTGCGGCCGTCACGCGATTCGGCGAACTCGACCAGCATCGGGTGCCTGCTCCCGTCGGTGGTGTGGCCCACGGTGTCAATCCGGGCGGCGATGTCGCGAATGGTCGCGCCGGACAACAGGTCACGGACCGTCACCGCTCCCCCACCGGAGAGATCGGCGAGCCGGGATACCAGACGCATCACCACCAGCGAATTGCCGCCGGCATCGCGCACCGACGCCGCCACCGAGACCGTGTCGACGCCGACGAGGTCGGCGACCATCGCGCACACCTGCTGCTCGGTATCGGTGGCCGGCGGTTCGTGGGTCTGGACCGCGACGTCGCGGTGCGGCAACGCGCGTACGTCCACCTTTCCGTTGACGGTCAGCGGCACCGCCGCAATCTCATCGATCGCCGCGGGAATCATGTAGTCGGGCAACGTGCCACGCAGATGATCGCGCAGCGCTGTGGGGTCAGCAGCACCCGGGCATGTCGGCACCACGAAGGCATGCAGGTAGCGCTGTCCGGTGGCCCCACTGCGGGCGACGACCACCGCGCGGGAGACCGACGCATGGGTGGCGAGCGCGTCGGCGATCTCCCCTGGTTCGATGCGATAGCCACGGATCTTCACCTGGTCGTCACCGCGCCCGAGGTAGTCGAGTGTCCCCTCGGGGCTCCACCGCACGAGATCGCCGGTCCGATACATCTGTTCACCGGCTGCGCCCCACGGACAGGCCACAAACCGTTCGGCGGTCTTGCCGGGCTGACCGAGGTAGCCGCGTGCCATCCCGGCACCCGCCAGGTACAGCTCCCCCACCACCCCGGGCGGCACCGGACACAGCCCAGCGTCCAGCACGTAAGCACGGGTATTGGCAATCGGCTGACCGAGCGACGGGTGCGGACTGTCGGCAAGGTCGGCGCCGAGCGCGTTGATGGTGTACTCGGTCGGCCCGTACAGGTTGTAGGACTCGACACCGGGCGCCTCACGGAGTCTGCGCCACAATGCATCCGGGACGACCTCACCGCCCAGGGACACGAACACCACACCTTGCCCGTCGGCGGCGGTGGACCGGCCGGCCGGGCGATCCCGATCGAGCAGTCCATCCTCCACGAGGACATCGATGTAGGAGGGTGTGGCGTCGAAGCCGTCGACGGAGGTCCGGTCGTACTCGGCGAGCAGCGCAGGCGGATCCTTGCGGAGGTGTTCGTCGATGATGTGTACGCGGTGACCGGTCAGCAACCAGAAGAGTTGTTCCCAGGACGCGTCGAAGGAGAAGGATGTGGTGTGCGCGATGGCCAGGCGTCGTCCGTGCTGGTGGGCGACGACCCGGTCGAAGATCTTCTCCTGGTGATTGACGTACATGTTGGTCAGTCCGCGATAGCCCACCGCAACGCCTTTCGGGCGTCCGGTGGACCCGGAGGTGAAGATGACGTAGGCCAGGTTGTCCGGTCGCACCACGCCGGTGTCGTCGGGGCCGAGTGCGGTGGTCTCGTTGGCGGCCAGTTCATCCCGCATGTCGTCGGTGTCGAGATCCAGCACCGGGATGTCGAGGTCTGGGATTTCGGAGACGAGCGCGGTGGTGGTCACGATCGCCGTCGGCCGTGCCACCTCCAGCATGTAGGCGATCCGGTCGCCGGGGTGATCGGGGTCGATCGGCACATAGGCTGCGCCGCAGGCGAAGACCGCGAACATGGCGATCACCATGCGTTCGTCGCGTGGCAGCAACAACGCGACGCGGTGTTCGACCCGCACGCCTCGCCACAGAAGGCTACGTGCCATGCGGTTGATCTCGGCGTGCAACTCGGCGAAGTCGAGGCGGCGGTCACCGGCCACGACCGCAGTGGCCTGGGGTGTCCGAAGTGCCTGTGCTCGAAAGAGGTCGGCGACAGTGTCGTCGGGGACTTCCCGACCGGTGTCGTTCCAGGTGTCCAGCACCAGTGCTGCTTCATCGCCCGTGATGACGTCGATACCACCCACCGATCGGGCGTCGTCGGCGGTCATCATGTCCAGTACCGCCACGTAGCGGTCGGTCAGCCTCTCGATCTGCCCGTCCTCGAACAGATCTCCTCGATACGCACAGCGCAGATGAATACGCGGGCCGGGATGGGCGGCGAAGGACACCGGATAGTGCGTCGAATCGTCGAGGGTCGTATCGGTGACGGTGACGGCACCGTCGGGACCGTAACGCCGCCGGGTGTCCGAGGCCGGATGGTTCTGCGTGATGAACAGGGAGTCGAACAACTGCGGCAGGCCGGTACTGCCGGTGATGTCGACGAGGTTCAGGTAGGGGGCGTCGATGACCTCGGCCTGGCGGCGGTGTTGTCGGCCAAGCAGTTCCGACACCGACTCCCACGGGTTCAGCTGCACCCGCACCGGCACGGTATTGAACAGCAGTCCGACGATCCGTTCCACCCCCGGCAACTCCGGTGGTCGACCCGACACCGTGGTACCGAAGACGACGTCGGAGGATCCGGTCATCCGCGCCAGGGTGATTCCCCACGCCGCCTGAAGCACGGTGGCGACCGTGGTGCCGGTACGGCGCGCCAACTCCCGCACCCGATCGGTGAGTTCCGTTGACAGATCGCGGTGGTGGTCGCGCGCGGCCGACGGGTCGGCGGCGCGGTCGACTGCCGCCGGGCACAGTAGCGACGGTTCGGTCACCCCGGACAGGTAACGCGCCCACGCGGTTTCGGCAGCCGACAGATCTTGCTCGATGAGCCACTCGGCGTAGTCGCGGTACGGCACCGGCGCTGCGAGTGTCCCGCCGGACGGGTCGTCGTAGAGGTCGAGGAGTTCGCCGAGGACCAGCTGGTAGGACCAACCGTCGATCAGTATGTGCTCGAAGGTGATACCGAGGATCGAGGTGTCGCCCGGCAGGTCGACGAGCAGGAATCGGATCAGCGGCGGAACCTCGGGGTGAAATGGCCGGGCGCGCTCGACGGCGAGCATCTCGTCGACCGCGGCGGTGTCGGCTGCGATGGCGGTGCGCACCGGAACCTCCGACGATGCCGGGATCACCTGCAGGCTGCGGTCGGTGTGGGTCAGGAACCCGGCTCGCAGGTTGGGGTGCCGATGGAGGAGTGTGCCGATGGCCGATCGCAGACGTTCCGGATCGAGCCGACCTCGCAGCGTCATTCGCGCCTGTGATGCGTACAGGTCTGCGACGCCGTCTTCGGTGGCTCGCCGGAGGTGGAACAGCAGCCCCTCCTGTAGCGGTGTCACCGGCAGCAGGTCGTCGATGCGACCGAAACGATCGGCCACGATGCGGGTTTCGGCTGGGGTGGCGGTCACCATGGCGGTGGTGGTGGCCGAGTGGCGAGTCGCCTCGACCGCACCGTCCACGAGTCCTCGCAGTCCGTCGTCGGGTCCGACGCCCAACGCGGCGATCACCTCGGTCATCGCCGACAGGTCGAGCGCTCGGACGCCTGCCCGGGAGACCGCGGTCATCATCACCTGCCGCACGTCGTCGCGACTGCGGCCGAGGTGCACGGTGATCACGGCTCGGTACTCGCCGAGTTGGTCGGGGGCGGAGACGATGTCGGTGTCGGTGTCGAAGACGCGTAGCAAGATGTCGGCGTCGGGAACGTCGGTGAACATCTCGCGGGTGTGCACCACGTCGTGCCGGAGTGCCTGGTAGGTGTCGGCGTGCTCGTCGTCGACATGCAGGCCGACGACGCTGCGATAGCAGGAGCCGGGGTCGGTGAACGGGAGGTCGGCCGGGATCGCCATCGGATGGCGGCGGACCACACGTCCCGGGGTCGCGGCGATGTCGGCGTGTCGGGCACATGTCTCGAGGTCAAGCATGATCGTGTCGACGTCGTCGAGGTCGGTCGACGCGGCGACCGACGTGGCGAGTGCGGTGATGATCACGGCGACGCTGTCGCAGCCGCCGACCGGCACCGACATGTCGGCCCGTTGACGGGTCGGGGATGTCGAATCATCACCGACCGCAAGGCGTACCGGTTCCGCGTCGGCCACGGTCTCGGCAAACTCCACCCAGAAGTCGTCGTCGAGAAGGTCGTCGCCTGCGGGGTCGGCGCCGATCGGCTGGTCGGTATCGGCAACGGGTAGTGCGGGTGGCCGGCTCGTCGGATCGGGTTGTGCGGCCAGGTCTTCGGCGATGGAGATGAGCAGGTGCGCGATCGTGTCCATCAGGATGGGATCCCCGTAGGGCATGGAAAGCCGTGCCGCGGTGACCTGTTCGCCGGCGTCGATCCGGTAGCCCACCCCGATACCGAGACGGTGCGATACCGTCGCCGGATCATCGGTGGCGACGAATCCGTCCGCCAGCGCGAGCATCCGACGGGCGGGCGCGGGGGTGAGCGGATCGTCGGGTTCGGTGTCGATGAGTCCGGCGGCGATCACCGGCCCGCAGCCGAAATAGGCGCGGCGCATTGCCGACAGCGGGATCGGCGTGCTGATGGGGAGGTCGAAGGTTCCGGAGTGTCCGGACAGTTCCGCGCCGGCTTCTTGATCCGCTTTGCGGACGGTGTCGATCGGCGCGGGCGGCGAGGTGGGCGAGGCGAACGACCCGAGTTCGGCGATCGTGAGCGTCGGGGTGGCGGACACGGCCGGGGCGATGGTCGCGAGGGTCGATATGATGGCGTCAATGGTTGCGGCGTCGAACAATTCGCGCGCATAGTCGACCCCGATGATCCACTCGCCGTCCGAGGTCTCCTCGATGCCGAAGACCAGTTCGAACTTGGCGGTCTCGGCATCCACGGACATGCCGAGTTGTCGTCGGGTGTCGGCGCGGTCCACCCGTTGCAGGACGCCGGACCCGAGATCGTAGTCGGTGGGCGCCGAGCCGTCGCGGTAGGCGATCATCACCTGGAACAGGGGCGACCGTGCACCTGTGGGGTTGACGTGTGTCTCTCGGACCGTGTCGACGACGAGTTGGAACGGTGCATCGCGATGCGTGATCGCGGCAAGATTGTTGTCTCGCACGCGGTCGAGCACTGCTGCGACGTCGACGTCGCCGGAGAGGTCCACCGCGAACACCACTGTATTGACGAAGTATCCGACGACACCGGCCAGATTCTCGTTGTCCCGCAGGGTCACCGGACTACCGAGCGGAATATGGTCCCCTGCACCATGGACATTCAGTGCGACGGCGATCAGCACCTCGGACACCATCAGTGCGCTGGCTCGGTGCTCGGCACCCCAGGATCGGAGTTGTCCGGCGATCGCGGCAGGGAGACGGATCCGGCGGCTGTCGACGGTGTAGGTCTGTCCGGGCTGAGGCGCCACCGTGTGCGGCAGTGGCAATTCCGCCGGTAGTGGGGCCAGCGCCGGCGCCCAGAAATCGAGATCGGCGGTGAGCTGCGGCCGCGGATCGACACTGCTGCCCAATCGTTCTCGTTGTCGGAGGGCGAACTCCGCGTAGGTGGTCGGCAACGATGTCCACTGCGGCGTCCGACCGGCCGCCCGCGCCCGGTAGGCATCTGCCAAGCCCGAGAGGATCTGCGGAATCGAACCCTCGTCGGTGGCGATGTGATGCCCGGAGATCAGCAGACGCTGGGACGACGGCGTGCGGAGTAGCAGCATCCGGAGCGGGAGGTCCCGCTCGAGGCTGATGGGCCGGGACAGGAATTCTTCGGCGGCCGAGCCCATCTGTGCGTCATCGATGGTCCGCGCCGACACGAGATCATGCGCGGCGGCCGCGTCGGCAGCGAGAATCCGCTGGTGGACGTCTGCACCATCCCAGTGGTAGACGGTGCGCAGGGTGGGATGGCGCTCGAGGACGTCTGCCATCGCGGCCCGCAGGGTCGGCACGTCGATCTCGCCGACGACCTCGAACAGGGCACCGACCCGATAGGCCGAACGTTCGACGTTCAGTTGCTCGGTCAGCCACAATGACTGTTGCCCAAAGGATGCCGGCGCGACATCGGTGTCCTGTGTCGCTTCGGACGCGTTCGCGGTGGGTGCGGTGCTCGGGCAGGCATCGAGCACTGCGGCGAGGGAACGCGGGTCCGGGTGGTCGAAGACCTGCGTGATGGTGGCCGTCAGACCGTGCGCGGCCAGGCGTGCGACGAGTCGGTTGGCGGTGAGTGAGTGCCCGCCCAGGGCAAAGAAGCTGTCGTCGGCACCGACGTTCCCGACACCGAGCAGGTCGGCGAACTCGGCACACACCAGGCGTTCCCGTTCGGTGGCCGGGACCGAGCCGGAGCCCGTCGTCGCCGGGGTCGGCAGCGCGGCTCGATCCAGTTTCCCGTTGTGCGACAGCGGGAATTGGTCGAGCGTGACCAGCGTGGCCGGCACCAGGTGTCGAGGCAATTGCTCCGATAAGTGAGCGCGGATCGCGGCGTCGTCCGGCGACGACGCCGCCGATGCCGGGGTCACGTAGCCGACGAGCACGGGCTGTCCCGTCACGAGTTCCCGCACGGCGACGGCGGCACCGCCGACCCTCGGGCTCGCGAGGAGGGCGGCTTCGATCTCTCCGGGATCGATGCGCAGACCACGCATCGAGATCTGATGATCGACTCGCCCGAGATGGATCAATTGCCCGTTCTCCCGGCGCACACGGTCGCCGGTCCGGTAGAGCCGGCCACCCGGTGTGCCCGACCACGGATCCGCGACGAATCGGGCGGCGGTGTCCGCAGTGGCCCCGGAGTGGCCGATATAGCCGCGGGCCACCTGGACGCCGGAGATGTACAGTTCGCCCGTGGTGCCGTCCGGTACCGGACGTAGCCACGAATCGAGCACGTGGACAGCGGTATTGGCCACCGGAGTGCCGATGGTCACCGGGAGATCGGAGTCGGCGAGTTCGGCGGTTGTGGCATCACCGGTGACCTCGGTCGATCCGTACGAGTTGATGATCGATTCGGGTGCCGTCCGGCGTAGACGATCGAGAAGCCGATCCGGGAGTGCCTCGCCGCTGAGTGTCCATCGTCGGAGTCCGTCGAGCGCTGCCGTCGCAGCGGGGTCGTCGAGCATCTCCGCGGCGACCGAGGGTACTGCCGTCAGTCTGGTCGTCCCCGTGGTCGACGCCAGTGCCCGCAGCCTCGTGGGGTCGGTCGCGGTTGTCTCATCGGCGATGACGATCTGCGCGCCGGCCACCACCGCGTCGAGTAGTTCGGTGATGCCGTCGATGAATCCGATGGCGGACTTGGCAAGTCGTATGTCAGGGCCGGTCGACGATGAGGTCGCGGCTCGCGCCCACGTCAGTCGGTTGACGAGGGCGGCCTGGCTGAGGGCGACCAGTTTCGGGTGACCGGTGGAGCCGGAGGTGAAGATGGCGACGGCGGCGTGCTCGGCACGGACGCCGGCGTGTCGCTCCCGGTCGGTGACGGCGTCGGGGCTCTGGGCGGCACGTCCCTCGAGGGTGTGCGGGTCGTCCATCGCGACGATCGGACCCGGGCCGGCCGGTGCGATGCTTGCGGCCGTGGCCAGATCGGTGAGAATCATTCGAGGAGAGGCGACTTCGAGGAGCGCAGCGATTCGCTGACGTGGCTGTGCCGGATCGATGGGGACGCACACACCACCCGCGGCCAGGACACCGAGGACGGCGACGACGAGATCGGTGGTGCGGGGTACGAGCACCGCGACGTGATCCTCGGGACCGATACCGCGGCCGATGAGGAGCCGGGCCAGTCGATGGACATCGGCCTGCAGGTCGTCAGGTGTCAGGTGCCGGGTCGTCGACTGCACCGATGCCCGCACAGGAGCGGCAAGGACGACGTCGGCGACGCCGGGGCCACCGATCTCCCGTCGTTCCCCCACCGCATCCGGGTCCGACGACGGCACCCCGCAAATCTGCGCGAGTGGCCGGTCCGCGTTCCCCGGCCGGCCCATCCGGGTGGCCACGTCGGACAGGTGCTCGGCGACCTCCGCGAGCCGCGCATCGTCGTACCGCTCGGCGTCGGCGTCGAGTTGGATTTCGAGCGCACCCGACGCGACGACGCGCCGCGCGGTGATGGTGAGTTCGGCGACGGGGCCGCGGGCGAGCGAGTGCACGGTGGCCGTAGTGTCGGCGAAGCCCAGTTCGTCGGCAAATGGTTTGAGGTTGAGCCAGATTCCCGGCCGCTGCGCACCGTCGATCCGGGCGACGTCGGCGCCGGGCATGCGCGTGTGATCGCGAAGATCGGCGACTGCCCGTGTGGTCTCGGCGAGCGCCTGCCGAGGTGTCGTACCGGCGCCGACGCGCAACGTCAGGGGCACCACGTTGACCCGCGTCATCGGCACCGTGATCGCGGCCGACCCGAATCGATTCATCACCGGAAAACCCACGGTCAGCGGCCGATCCTCGACAGTCGCGCCCAGTGACGCGATCCCCGCGGCGAGTACCGCGACGAGTGCGTCGCCGGAGGTCACGGATTGCTCTGCGGCACACCAGGCCAGCGCCTCGGCCACCTCGGAACCGATTGTCACCGAATGGGATCGGACGGCTGCTGCGACCGGCGACTGGGCGGCCGGGTGGCTGGTGAGGGACAGACAGTCGTGCGGGGCGAGGCCCTGCTCGTGCCAGAAGGCCGTGTCGGCGCGACGTCGATCGGAGTCACGGTAGTCGGCCTCTTCGGCGAGCACCGTATCGATCGTGCCGAACCACCGCGGCGGTACGTCCTGGCCAGTCATTGCCGCCGAATAGATTTCGGCGGTGCGGCGCCCGATCAGGGTCAGCGCGTAGGCGTCTGCAACGATGTGGTGGGCGCGGAGGTAGACGAACCACAGCCGCCGGCCGACGTCGATGATCGTAGCCGCACAGCATGGCCCGTGTGCGACATCGATCGGTCGCCGACTCTGCGCGGCCATCCACGCGGTAGCCGCGGCACGATCCTCGAGCGTGACGACGTCGACCTGCGGCTCAAAGCGTTCCGCGGCCATCCGTACATACAGGTCGCCGTCATCCTCGATACCGAAGGTCGCCCCGAGAGCATCGGCCTCGCCGAGCGTCATCGACAGTGCCCGTCGCAGATGGTCGAGCTCCGTGACCCCCGGCAACTCCCAGGCCTGCGCGACCACGAACGGCGTTGAATCGCCCAGCAATTGCTGGGCGAACCACAACGCGGACTGGGCGTCGCCGGCGGGCAGGAGCCGATCGACGGGCAGCGTCTCCGATGACATCGGCGACCTCAGCGACTGGAGAGCTGGTCGGTCGAGCCCGGGACCGGCTGCGCCGGATCGTTGCCGAGCGCCACGATCCGGTTGTCGCTGTCGACGTGTACCACCTTGGGTTCATGAACGATCAACTCGGCTTCGTCGAGGTGCAGGAAGGACATGATGATGACCAGGTCGTCGGGTTCGACGAGATGCGCTGCGGCACCGTTGATGCAGATCACGCCACTGTCCGCCGGTCCGGTGATCACGTAGGTCTCGAGTCGAGCACCGTTGGTCACGTCCACCACCTGGACCTGCTCCCCCTCGATGAGGTCGGCTGCGCGCATCAGCGTGGCGTCGATCGTGATGGATCCGACGTAGTGCAGGTCGGCCTGGGTGACCGTGGCGCGATGGATCTTGCCGTTGACAACGGTGCGCTGCATGCGAATCCTCCTCATTCCCTCGGCGTCGGCGAGAACCGACGATAAAAAAGCCTATATCAACTAGACCACTATTGGTAGCTTCGATTCCTCCCTGACGCAACCCTTCACGTCACACAGACTCGCCGGGGCGGCGATAGGCTATTCTGGCTTTCGGGTCCGACAGCACAGGCGGCTGCCGGATCGATCCACACATCGACAGTCAGGGAAGCCACAGATGTCACGGTCGTCCTCCGAGGCCATCGCGGCCACCGAGGCCGTGGTGCCCGACGAACGGGAGATCGCCGAACGGCTCAGCGGCGCGGAACTCTCCGCCAGACCGTGGATCAACCAATTGCCCTGGCTGGCCGAGTATCAGCACGGGCCGCCACTGTTGGCCGACGACGAGATCGTCGTGAATGCCTGGATACGCAGTACGCCTGCCGAAACCCTGACCGATGTCAATTTGCAGCGCTTCTGCCACCGGATCGCCGAGCGGTACGTGGCCGACCGGTGCGCCCGTCGCCTCGCCGACGATTTCCCGCATGTGGGACCGGGCGACGAACCGCTGCCCCTCCCCCGACCAGCGCTCGGCACCCTGCGATCCAACGGCGTGACGACGGTCGCGGACCTGCTGGCACTGTCGGTGATCGACCTGCTGGGGTTCCCCGGCATCGGACCGATCACCGTGATCAACCTCGTCGCCCGACTGGTCGCCAGAAGTGGTGTCATCCAGTCGGATTCCCCGTCGAACGAGCCACCCACCGACGACCATGCGGATGCCGGCGTCTTCGACGACCTGGCCGCGTCGCTCTCGGAACGCGAACACCTGATCCTGACCGACCGCATTCTCGCCGCGCGTCCCCGCACCCAATCGGAACTGGCGTCGATGCTCGGGACGTCCCGCGAACGGGTGACCCAGATCGACCGGAATCTCCGACGGCGCCTGGCCGAGATCGTGGACGCCACACCCGACATGCGGGGGATCGCCGAGCAGTTGCGTCGCCGCGCGAATCCGGTCCTCGACGCGGATACGCTGATCACCGAATTTCCCCACCTGGGCCGGGTCATCGACACGCTCGGCGTACCCGCCTGGCGACTGTTGGTCGCGGGTGAACCCACGCTGACCGCCGTCGACGACTGGATCATCCACGGCAAGTCGTCGGACGCGATCGCGATCACGCGAGGCATCGTCGAATCGGTGGCCACACCCGAGGAGGTCGCGCCACTCGCGCCGATCGCCGCCGGCCTGGATCTGCCGTCGGACGCCACACGAAACTGGCTGCGCCGCAGCGGTTACTCCTTTCTCAGCGAGCACGTCATCGCCTCGACGGCATCGACGGGCGATCTCGTCGCAGCGGTGTTGTCGATCGCCGGCAGCCCACAGACCTTCGCCGAGATCGTCGGTGCGCTCGGCGACTTCGGGCGCGCACCATCGTCGGTGCGCAACGCCCTGGTGACCGACGAGCGCATCGTCAAGACCGATCGGCAGAACTACGGGCTCCGACGATGGGGTGGACGGCAGTACGTGCCGGTGCACCGTCAGATCGACGAGATCCTGGGTGCCGCAGCGGGTCCGGTCCCCTTGGCCACCGTGATCGAGACCATCACCGGTACCTTCGACGTCAGCGAGGCGAGCGTCCGGGCCTACGCCGGCTCGGGTGACTTCGTCATTCGCGACGACATGGTGATGCGCCGCGATCGTCCGCGGACACCACGCAAGTCGCCCACACGCACTCGCGGCCTGTATCGCGAGGGATCGACGACGCACTGGGCAACCACCGTGACCGCCGCCCATCTGCGCGGGTCGGCTTTCAACCTGCCGTCGGCGCTTGCGGGCATCGTCGGGATCGCTCCCGGCCATCCCGTCGAGCTGGCCACCCCCCTCGGACCGCAATCGTTCATGTGGGTCTCGGTGCAGGCGAGGTCCGGCACGATCAAGCGGTTTGCCACCGAACTCGGCCTCACCGAAGGGGATCCGATCTTTCTCGACTTCACCCCGGAGTCGTTCGATGTGCGTCGTGTCGAGATCGACGACCAGGCACCGTCCGTCGCCGGCATCCTCACCCTGATCGGTCGGCCACCGCGCAACCGGCTGTCCCATTCGGCGCTGCTGGCGGCGCTTCGGGAGTCCCTCTGGTTGCCCGACGACGCCGATCCCGCCGCGGTCGTCGCGGCGTTGCGCCACCGCAAGGAGATCGACCTCGCCACCAGAGTGAGCGACGTCTTACTCTGATCGACAAGGCTTTTCGCGGTGACGATCACGAGGCCGACGTCGCCTCCAGGCACGCACATGCGCCGCGGGCCGCACACGCGATGATCAGTAACAGCGCCGGGCGGGTGTTCAGCGCACCCTGAAGGTGAACCCGCGCCCCCGGCCACAGGTCGAGGCGACCACCCACCCGATCTGCCTCGGCCAGCAGTCGTGGTGTGCGTTCCACACAACCCGTGCGCGGATCGGCGACCAGACCGCCGCCGCCCACCCGTACGTTGCTCAGCGGGTTGATCTCGACCAGCGCGAACTCGTCGGCGACGCGGTACACGGGTGTTGCCGCAATAGGGTCGGCCAAGACGGTGATGACGTCTTCGAGAGCGTCATCGAGAGCCTCATGGGTGAGCACGAAATCGACATCGAGGGAGCCCGACTCCCGCAGCGCCTCGACATCGCAGAGATCGAGTGGAATGACGATCGCGTCGACGGCCACCAGCGCATGCCAGGCCAGCACCAGCGCCCAACCGCCTTGCACGCCAAGCCCCACCCGTGCCCCGGTGTCGACGCCCAACGACCGCAGATCCGCGGCCAGCCATTCCACACACTCGGTGAATCGTTCGAAATCGATCTCGTCTCCGTCAACGGTCACCGCAGGTAGAACGCCATAACTGTCCTGCGCGTCACTCAGTAGCGAGTGTGTCAGCGCCACGGGCATCGCATCCTCCCCAATCGTGTCCGCGTCGGTCGAGATGACGTCGCGGTTTCGTTGCCAGGTGCCGGCACATCCCCCATCCGGCATTTCGTTATAAGGCTATCTTTACCTAACCTCACGAACCGGCCGCAACCCCCAAGTGCCCCATTTCGGCCTTCGCAGCGAATGATAACGATCACATTAGACTTTCATCAATCTTCCATATACGGTACTGATGCTCACAGCGCGGCTCTCCGGAGCGACTTTCCGCAATTCGCGCCCGGATTTGGTCGGGGCCCTCGCCGCCGCATCGTCCGCCCCTACAGGAGGAAGTGAATGATCAACAGATACAGCGCTTTTCGCGCTACCGGATGGGGTGCGGTCACGGTCGGCGCCGCAACCGTGGCGCTGCTCGCGGGCAGCGGATCCGCCGGCGCGGATACCTTTGTCCGACTGCCGGGTGGCACCACCCATGGTGACGGTGTGGTGCTGACCCGGTCGGGTGAGTCCGCACAGATCTCGCCGTCAATGGCATCGATCCCCACCTCGCGAACCGCGTGGGTGAGCGGCAAGGTCACACTGAAGGCGCCCAAGCTCAAGCCGAGCAAGGCCGGTCCGAGCCTCGGCCCCGCGGGCGAAGAGGACATGCCCGGCACCAACGGCGTCATGACCAACGGCGCTGCCGCAACCCTGTCCACGGGTTACATCGTTGGCTGCCAGGTGAATCTGAAGGGCCTCGAAGGCGGCCTCTCCGGGACCATCTCGGCGTCGCCGTCGGCCACCGCCAATCTGACGGTGCCTGTCGCCGCGGGCCAGGTGGTGTTCGTTCAGGTCTCACGCAAGGACATCGAGAAGCCGGGGACCTACACCATCGGCTATGACCGTGCCCAGCTGACGATTCAGAACTGCGGTGGCTACGCCCAGGCGCGCGCCTTCAGCACCGTCGAGACGACGGGCAAGTTGCACCAGAAGGTGAATCTGTACGGCAAGCCGTTCTCCATCGGATGATCGAGGTCCTCATGAAAACATCTGTCCCCCAGAACTTCTCCCGCCGCGCCCGACGGCTCGCGATCGTCGTCGCCGGCGTGGCTACCATCGCCCCGATCGTCGGACACGGTGTGGCGCAAGCCGATACCCAGGTCCGTCTGCCCGGGCAGACCGTCAGCAAGAAGCTTGCCGACGGCACAACGCTGACGATCACCCGCAGCCGCGAGTCCGCACGCATCAATCCGTCGCTCGGTGGCACGCCGCTGCACCGTAATGCCTGGGTGTCCGGCCGGTACGACGTCACCAGTTCGGACAAGAAGGCCCGCTTCGGCATCGGGTCGGGCTACATCGTCGGATGTCAGCTCACGCTCGGCGGCAAGAGCACCTCGCAGGGCAACGCCACGCCCAACATGACCGAGGGCACCGTGACGGCGACCGCCCAGACCGGCGGCAGCGTCACGATCGGCCCCGGCCAGGCAGCGACCTTCTTCGTCAACGACCGCGAGTACCAGGACCCGTTCGGCGGACGCGCACACGACCAGTCGATCAAGTTCAGCGGCGGCGAAGGCGCCGTCTCTTACACGAACGCGACGATGATGATCAACGGCTGTGCGGGATACGCACAGGCCCGCTCCTTCGCCAAGGTGCAGATCATGACCGAGCACACCACGCAGGTGGTGTGGATGTACGGCAAGCCGTTCAGCCTGGGCTGACCCCGCCACGACCCTCTCACGGGAACGGGGCCCCGCGCGCATGCGCTGGGGCCCCGATGCGTTTCCGGGGCGCCTCGGCCATCCCGCTATGCTCACACCGACGGGAACGCCCCTATAGCCCAATTGGCAGAGGCAGCGGACTTAAAATCCGCCAAGTGTCGGTTCGAGTCCGACTGGGGGCACCACCGAATCCGTCAGAAAACGACGCAATTCCCGAACACATCCAACCCGTTGCCGACGGTGAACTTCTTGATCGGCGGTGCCTGGCGCATCGACTGCCGCGCCTGGGCCTGATACGCGCTGACGAAGTAGGTGCCGGGAACCTTCGGCGTCCAGTAGGCGGTGACGGTGCCGCGCGTCGCGCGCTTGTTGGCGACGAGGAACTGGGTCACCGCCTGATTCGGGCCGATCTGCCGAGCCGCGACGACGGTGACAGGACCATTGCCGGTGACGGTGGCGGTGACCGCGTAGGTACACGACGTTCCGATGGCGACATCCGACGAACTGTAGGTCGGGGTGGTGGGGGTGACCCTCACCGAGGTGATCGCGGCGTCGGCCGGAGCTGCACCGAGAACCAGGGCAGCTGCGCCGACGGCCGCCCCCGTCGCGGCGAGAGCACTGCGGCGAAACTTTGCATTGCGAGACATGACAACAACTCCTCGGCCGATCGAAATCGTTAGCAATCCACCATAAACACACTCACCTCGACCACATCGACGAACGGCGAACTCGCCCGTGGCGGTGAGTCATACGCTTCGGGTGGTGTCCTCCGGCGCGTCGCGAGGAAAACTGGTTATCCATGAACCACCGTGGGCGACACTGATCACGCACCACGGCGGCAACCCGCAGCCAACACGACATTCGAGGAGAACCGGTGACCGAGAACCTACCGGACAGCAGCCGTCCGCTCGACGCGGACGAGCGCGCCGAGCTCGAGCGATTGAGGGCAGAGGTCGCTGAGCTGGAGGCAGCGCGACCCGAGCCGCAGCCGCACAAGACGAGTTCCGGACTGGTCTGGCGTCGGATCGGCGCCGGTTTCCTGGTGTTCCTGTGCGCGCTGCTCGCGCTGCTGTCGGTGACCACCCGCTTCGTGCGCAGCGAACTCCTCGACACCGACCACTACGTGAACACGGTCTCGTCGTTGGCGTCGAATCCGGCGGTTCAGGCGCAGGTGGTCAATTCGGTCACCGATCAGATCAACGAACAGGTCGACATCGAGGCGGCGACCAAGTCCGCGCTCCAGCAGATCGTCGACCTGACACCGGCGGAACGTCCTCGCCTGGACAACCGGGTGGTCGGTCTCGCTCCGGTCATCGCAGCACAGGCCGAGTCGTACATCCGCAAGGCGGTGACCGAGTTCGTCCAATCCCCCCAGTTCGCGGATCTGTGGGTGGCGGCCAACCGTTCCGCGCACGAGGGGGTGGTCGCCACGGTCACCGGCGACACCAAACGCGGCGCTGTCGAGATCGACCCGAACGGCACCATCAGCATTCAGCTCGGCCCCATCGTCACCCAGGTCAAAGACCGCCTCGAGCAACGTGGCTTCTCCTTCGCGGACAACATCCCGAACGTCAACAAGGAGTTCGTCATCTTCCAGTCCCCCGAATTGGCCAAGATCAATCGGTGGGTGAACGCGCTGGACAAGATCGCGACCATACTTCCCTGGCTCGCCATCGCCGCCGCGCTGGGCGCGATCGCTCTGATCGGCCGGGGCCGGCGGCTGCGGATGACCGCGATCGTCGGCGTCTCGATCGTGCTCAGCATGCTGATTCTGGCGATCGGAATCCTGGTGGGGCGGGCGATCTATCTCAACGAGGTGCCCGCGAACGTCCTGGCCCCAGATGCCGCCAAGGCCATCTTCGACACGGTCATCGCACCGTTGCGGACCGCACTACGAGCCGTGGCGGTGCTGGCACTCATCGTGGCGATCGCCGCCTTCTTCGCCGGCGGTTCACGCTCGGCCACCGCGACTCGGCACGCATTCAGCCGGGGCATCGGTGCGGTCGACTCGCACCGTGCCCAGCGACCGCCGAACTCGTTTGAGCGGGCGCTGTGGCAGGCGCGGATCCCGTTGCGGATCGCGGTCGTCGCGATCGCCGCGCTGATCCTGATGTTCTGGTCGTATCCGACGGGGCTGGTGGTCATCTGGACCGTCGTGATCGCGGTGCTGGTGCTGATCGTGCTCGAGTTGCTGATGCGTCCCGCGCGCCGCACCCCCGGTGACCCGCAAGTGACTGTGGCAGAGGACGACACGCCAACCGAGAAACTCACCGACACGCCCGCCTGAGCTGTCGACGACGCCCCGCCCTCACACGGCGGGGCGTCGCGCTGTCCGCGGCATGATGTACTCATGACATGACCCGACCTTCGACGACCATCCTCGCCGACGGCGAAGGCGCCGCCGCATTGCTGACCATCGGCATCGCCGTCTACGCCGCCGTGATCCTGGTGGCAATCGGACTGGGAATCAACGCAATTCAGCACGGACGCAAGAACCGAGCGATTGCCATGGCCGTCGTTGTGGGCGTACTGACGGTGGCGGGAGTGGTGGTTGCGGTGATCAGTGCGGTTGCGTAGTGCCGAAGGCGGCACGCAACGCCGCCGACTGCATCCGGAAGAACTCCTTGGAGACCGGCGCGGACGGGTTGACCATGTCGAAGCCGTGGAAGGCGCCGGGGATGACCTCGACGTCGCAGTGGATGCCGGCCGCGCGTAGTCGATCGGCGTACAGCATGTCCTCGTCGTGGAACAGATCGAAGTTGCCGACGCCGATCCACGCGGGTGCGAGCCCGCTGAGGTCCTCACGTCGCGCGGGGGCGACGAGCTCGGGATCGGCGCCACCGAGGTAGCTGGCCCAGCCGTAGCGGTTCGACTTGGCGTGCCACATCCGCAGATTCTCCTCGTCGACGACGTCGGCCTGCCCGGTCCGGTCGTCGAGCATGGGATAGACGAGGAGTTGCAAGATCGGGGTCGGCTCGCCGCGGTCGCGGATGCGCACCGCCAGTTGGGCAGCGAGTCCACCACCGGCGCTCGCCCCACCGATGGCGATCCGCGAGGTGTCCACTCCGTCGAGCTCGCGCAGCAGTGACAACGCCTCGTGGCAGTCGTCGAGTGGTGCCGGGAACGGGTTGTCGGGAGCCAGCCGGTAATCCACCGACACCACGACGGCACCGAGCGCGGCCGCGAACCGGCGGCACAACGCGTCGTCCTGCTGCGCTTTCCCGATGACGTATCCCCCACCGTGGATCCACAGCAGACCCGGCGCGGCACCGGTGACCTCGGCCGGTCGGATGATCCGCGCGCTACCGCCCGACGGGAGTGCACGCACGTCGACATCGGTGTCACCACGCTGCACCCGCGACATGCCGTCCTGGAGGGTGCGGATGACGCGCGCGGTGCGCGGCCCGATGAATCCCCGGGGCAGAAACCGTGCCGTGCGCGCGAGGTCGGGATGAAAGTCCTGGTCGGTCAGCGTCATCGAGATCTCTGTCCTTTCTCTGCCGGACCGGGTGCGGTCGGCTCACTCTATAACCGGCAGAATCGGATTCGATGAGTTCCCGACAATCCACGCCGCCGCTCCCCCACACCGGACGCTTCGCACTGCCCGCCGTCCTGACGGTGCTGTTCGTCACCGGCTGGGGTGCCAATCATTTCGCGTCGATGATCCCGGTGCTGAAATCGACGGAGGGATTGTCGTCGACGGTGCTCGACGGCGCGTTCGGTATCTACGCGATCGGCCTGCTACCCGGGTTGTTCGGTGGCGGTTCGCTGTCCGACCGGGTCGGCCGACGACCCGTCGTCCTGACCGGCGCGGTCCTCGCCGGGATCGGCAACCTCATGATGGTCGGCTGGCACGACGCGACGGGCGTGCTCGTCGGACGGTTGGTCGTCGGGCTTGGCGCGGGCCTGACCATCGGCGCGGGCACCGCGTGGGCCGCCGACCTTCGCGGCAAATCCGGCGCCACTCTCGCCGGTGCGCTGTTGACCACCGGCTTCGCCATGGGTCCGGTCATCACCGGGCTGCTGGCCGAACTCGCACCGCGCCCCCTGGCCGTGCCGTTCTTGGTGAGCGGGATCGTGTCGCTGCTGGTCGCGGCGGTGGCGACTGTGCTCACGCCGGCGACGCCGGGCCATCACGGGCCGCACCGCACCGACGTGGACGAGGACACGAGGAGGTCGGTCGGCCGCGCGCTGTCGTGGTCGGTGCCGATGGCGCTGTGGGTGTTCGCGTCGGTGACCGTCGCGGTGGTCGTGCTGGCCGCACGGATCAGCGATCGCTACAGCGGCGCGTGGGTGCCGGGCGTGGCGGCGGCGGTGGCCCTCGGCACCGGTGTGCTCATCCAGTTCGCGGTCCGTCGGGCGCACGTGGGGCAGACGGCCGGGGTGGTCGGCGCGGCGCTGGCCGCCGTCGGTTTCACTCTCACCGCGCTGGCCGGCGCGCATCCGTCGATGCCGGTGTTCCTGGTGACCTCGATCGTGCTGGGTCTGGCCTACGGTCTGTGCCTGCGTGATGGCCTGATGGACGTCGAGGCTTGTGCCCCGGTGCGCAGTCGCGGTGCGGTCACCGGAATCTTCTACGTCGCGTGCTATCTCGGCTTCGGGTTGCCGGTGTTGCTGACGACGATCACCCCGTGGACCGGTATCACCGCACCAATGGTGGTCCTGGCCGTCGCCGCCGCGATCGCGTCGGCGCAGCGCGCAATCCGGTTGCGCCGCATCGGGTGACATCGTTCGATCCGGTCAGCTGACCCCCTGATCGTTCGGACAGTCCCGGGTGAGGACAGTTCGTCAATCGTTGTGATCCAGCACACTTCGCCGTTACGTTGGCGGTCGACATCACTTCCGCATGTCGCTCCCCGCCCGAAGGATTCCTCATGACCGACGTTGCAACGGTGACCGAAACCCGTGCCGTGGATACGGCAGACCTGCCGGTGCTCGAATCCGCCGCATCGCCACCGGCCAATCCCGCCACCATCGGTGTGCCCACGTTCATCGTCGGGTCCGTCGCCCTCGGGCTCGTGCTGATCGGCGTGGTGCCGGCCTCGGCGGTGGGTGCGTCGATCCCGATCATCTTGGCGGCCACCGGCATCGGGCAGCTGGTCGCCGCGGTGTGGGCGGCCTCGCTCGGCCAGAACGCGGTGGCGGCGATCTTCGGCATCTTCAGCGGTTTCTGGCTGAGTTATGCCGCGCTGGTAGTGGGCCTGACGCACAACTGGTTTGGCATCGACAGCGCCGCCGTGATCAGCACCCAGGAGGTGTTTCTGACGTCGTGGCTGGTGGTCATCGTGATGTTGACGCTGGCGACCTTGCGGTTACCACTCGCCTTCACCATCCTGTTCGTGCTCATCGATGTCGCACTCGCCCTCGTTCTCCTGGCAACCGCGAAGGGCAGCACCGGAATTCAGGATGCGGCCGGAGTCACCGTGTTCGCCTTCGCCGCGGTCGGCGCGTATCTGTTCTTCGACGCGATGTCGACGTCGACGGGCGGTCGTGCACTGCCGATGGGTCGTCCGGTCATCGCCTGATTGACCGCTCGATGCACCATGGCACCGGAGTCCGCGGATTCCGGTGCCATGTCGGCTGTTTCATGCGGGGAGGAAGATCCGTCCGGAGAACACGCCGCGTGCGGTGCGGGTGGCGACGACGGCCCAGGCGACGACCAGCACGACGTACAGCACGTCGGCAGCACCGTGAATGACGCTGGCATTCAACGCCACCCCGAGCGCGGCCAGTCCGGTCACGCAGGTGCCGATCGGGAAGGTGAAGCTCCACCAGGTCAGGGCGAACGGCAGTCCGCGGCGGAACGCCCGGACGGTGAGGCAGGTCGCGAGGGTGAACATCGCGCAGCCGAAACCACCCATGGCCAGTCCGTAGACGATGCCGAACACCTTCAGTCCCAACGCAATCGCGGTCTCATCTCCGGTGAACACGGAACCCGCATGCGCGGCAAGCAGATTGACCGCAGTGATCGACTGACCGATCATGCCCAGGGTGATCCAGATGGTGGGGGCCGCTGCGCCGGTCGGCACACCGCCGCGTACCAGGCGGGCGTAGATCAGGGTCATCGTGGTCATGCCCAGGATCAGACTGAGGCCGAACAGGGCGTAGCAGAATGCGAGCATCAACAGCCGCGCCTGGCCGGCCGGCACTGCGTCGATCAGTGCGGCGCCGGTGGCCGCCGACACCATCGGCGGGACGATCGGCATCAGCCACGCGGGCAGCGCCATCGACTCATGTCGGTGCGGCTGGGTGATCATCGCGTAGGGCACCCACACGGTGGTGAACAGCCCGATCGCGGTACCGAGTCCCCAGAGGGCGAAACCGATGGCGGTCGCGACGCCGGAACCGAGGAAGGTGGGGCCGAACCGCACGGTGCCCGCCCCGACGGTGAGGATCGCCATCGGCAGCGCGCCGTAGAAGTGCGACATGACCGGATGCGCCGCATAGCTGCGTGCAGTGTCTGGATGCCGCACCCAGTGAGTGGCGAAGCCGACGGAGATGACCAGCAGCAGCGCCGTCGCCGCCAGCCACACGACGGTGGCGAATCCCATCACGACCGGCGATTGCGATGCGACGGCCGCGGCCGCGTTGGCCACGATGCCGGTCCCCATCACCGCGGCGAACCAGTTCGGCGTGAGGTGCTCGACAACCTGCCCACGAGAGTCGAGGTCAGCGAGGAAACGCCGAGACGATCGAGGGCTCTGCACGGGTGCGCGGTCAAGTGTTGCGGTCATGAGTCCACGGTGCCCGCTCCCGCTTCACCCCGGTAGACGTCCCGACGTTGTGCCCCCACAAGCCCGGCTTGTGGGGGCCCACAATCACCCTATGAGACCTCGAACTCCCCGAGCTTGGACCAGTCGTCCTGGTCGATCTGGAAGTTGATGATGTCGGGGGTTCGCACGATGTACTGCGTGAGTTCGGCCTGCGCCTTCTTGAAGTGGTCTCCGGTGACGTGCGCTTCGGCGGCGTCGTCGTCGAACGCCTCGACGAGGACGTAGGTGTTGGGGTCGTCGAGGCTGCGCGACCAGTCGAACCACTTATTGCCCGGTTCGGCCCGGGTGGCCTCGGTGAACTCCCTGGTGAGCTCGGGCCACTGCTCGGCGTATTCGGGTTTGACCGGCCATTTCACGACGATGAGGATCATGCCTCCACCCTAGTTTTGGATCGTCGGGCACCGGGAGATGTTCTTCGTCTCAATTCGAGAATCAATCTGACAACGCACGTTTCCCATCCCCGATGCGCGGTGTCGGCAGGCAGGCATAGTGTGGTGGAGACGACACCACCCGGTGTGTGTTTTCGAAACCCCTCGGAGGATGCGCATGCGCGAGATCACCAAGTTCTACATCGACGGCCAGTGGGTCGAGCCGGCCGAACTCAACCTCATCGACGTCATCAATCCCGCCACCGAGAAGGCTGCCGGTCAGGTGGCCATCGGCACCGCCGCCGACGTGGACGCCGCCGTGGACGCCGCCCGCAAGGCGTTCGTCACCTGGAGCCAGACCACCGTCGAGGAGCGCGTCGGTGTCCTCAACGCGGTGATCGCCGAGTACCAGAAGCGTATGGGTGACCTGGCCGCCGCGGTCACCGAGGAGATGGGTGCGCCCAACGGCCTGGCCAACAACGTGCAGGTGCCGATCGGCCTCGCCCACCTGATGACCGCCGCCCAGCAGCTCCCCGACTACAAGTTCTACGAAGACCGCGGCACCTCCCGCGTCGTCAAGGAGCCGATCGGGGTGTGCGGTTTCATCACCCCGTGGAACTGGCCGCTGAATCAGGTCATGGTCAAGGTGGCACCGGCGCTGGCGACCGGCTGCACCATGGTGCTCAAGCCGTCGGAGGTCGCGCCGTTCAGTGCGGCGATCGTCGCCGAGATCTTCGACGCCGCCGGTGTACCTGCGGGCGTGTTCAACCTGGTCAACGGTGACGGCCCCGGTGTGGGTTCGGCCATCTCCTCGCACCCGGGCATCGACATGGTCTCCTTCACCGGTAGCACGCGGGCCGGTATCGAGGTCGCCAAGAATGCCGCCCCGACCGTCAAGCGCGTCGCGCAGGAACTCGGCGGCAAGAGCCCCAACGTGATCCTCGACGACGACGAGTTCGCCAAGAACGTCGCCGGTGGCGTCAACCAGATGATGGTCAACTCGGGCCAGTCCTGTAATGCCCCGTCGCGCATGCTCGTGCCGGCCGCGCGCATGGCCGAGGCGGCCGAGGCCGCGAAGTCGGCGTTGGAGAAGGTCACCGTCGGCGACCCGAGCACCGATGTCCGGCTGGGCCCGGTGGTCTCCGAGGCACAGTTCGACAAGATCCAGGGTCTGCTCGAGCGAGCCGTCTCCGACGGCGCGACTGTCGTCGACGGCGGACCGGGTCGTCCCGACGGACTGCCCACCGGCTACTACGTCAAGCCGACCGTGTTCTCCGACGTCACCAACGACATGGAGATCGCCCGCACCGAGGTCTTCGGCCCGGTGCTGGTGATGATCGGCTACGACTCGGTCGACAACGCCGTCGAGATCGCCAACGACACCGATTACGGTCTCGCCGGCTATGTTTCGGGCAAGGATGTCGACGAGGTCCGCAAGGTCGGGTCGCGCATCCGCGCCGGGTCGATCTCGCTGAACGGCGCTCAGCTCGATCCGACGGCCCCGTTCGGCGGCTACAAGCAGTCCGGTAACGGTCGCGAGTGGTCCGACTACGCATTCGACGAGTTCCTCGAGGTCAAGTCGATGCTGGGCTACGGCGCCTGAGCTGATTCACTGACGCAAACCGCCCCCGGGACAGTGTTCCCGGGGGCGGTTTCGTGTGACCGATCGGTCAGCAGCCCGTGGCCGGGCGTCCGGCGAACCGGGCGGTGAGGAACAGCGCGGCATCGCGCTGGAACGGCAGGAATGCGGTTCCGTGTGAATCACCCTGATAGACATGCAGATTCGTGGGTACGCCGCGACGGCAGTAGGTGCGGGCCAGGCCGGCGACATCCGCAGTGACCATCACCCCGTCGCCGATCTTGTCCTTGTGTCCGACACCCAGCATCATCGGCATCCGCGGCGTGCCGACCGTGCCCATCACATTGCGGGCGATCGCGGCTCGGACCGACGGCACCTGCAGGAGACTCCGATACGGCGCGCGCAGCATCTGCTGATCGGTGAGCCCGGGGTAGTCGGCCGCGAAGTCCGCGATGCACTGGTTACGAACCGTATTGACCAGGCGAAGCCCGTACGGCGACAGGAACGACGGCAGATCCAGATCGTAGGCCCGGTCGTAGGCGACGATCAGCGCGGGCATCACCCCGGCCCAGTCCTTGCTGCCACTGACATAGGGCAGGTTGTGGGCGAGATTCACCGGCAGACCACCCGCCGCGGCACCGACCAGGCGCAACTCCGGGGCGTAGGTCGCGGCGAGTTCGGCACCGAAATCGGTGGGCACCGAGCCGCCCGAGTACCCGATCATGGCGACCGGCGTCGACCGCGGCATCCGCAACACCGATTCGGCCGCCCGGATGCCGTCGAGGGCGAGATGTCCGGACTGTCGCCCGATCGTCCATTCCTGCTGTGGTCCCTCATAATCCGGCACGACGACGGTGTAGCCGGAGGCAAGGTAACCGTTGATCGCGACCTGTTCGAACCGCGCCGCCGTGCTCGGATGGTGACCCTGCAGGGTGTACGACGGCGCACACTGGGCACCCAGTCCGTCGTAGGCCATGTGGAAGGAAATGATGCGGCCGTTGGCATTCGGCGGGCGCAGCAGGGTCGTCACACCGGTGATCGGTCGGCCGAAGTCGTCGCCACTGCGATAGTGCACCTGGGTCGCCGACACCGGTACCACCACACCTTGGGACACGAATTGCACCGGGCGCGTGCGCAATACGGTGCCGGGACCCGGGTCGGCAGAGGCCGGCGCCGGATGCGTGAGCAGTCCGAGCAGTAAGGTCAGGATCGATACCGTGAGGAGTGCCCACCGCTTGGTCATATGCGCAACGCTTTCTGCCGTCGGCACCCATCCGACGAGTGCCCCGCAGCGAACATGCCATAGAACAACGCGCGCCGCACCCAGAAAGCGCACAACCAGAGAGGCAGGGTCCATGTCCGTGGCCGGAGAACTCGCCGACCTGCTCGAACCGTACGTCGGTGGGGAACTGCCGATCCACCTCACGGCGTGGGACGGGTCGGTCGCCGGACCCGACACCGCCCCGCACGTCACCCTCTACCGTCCGGAGGCGCTGCGTCGCATCCTGTGGCATCCGGGGGAACTCGGTGCGGCACAGGCGTATGTGACCGGCGACCTCGACGTCGACGGCGATCTGGATGACGCGTTGACCCACGTGTGGTCGGTGGCCGCGGCCCGCGGCTTGCGCGGAGTACGGCCGACCCCGCGACTGCTGTGGGATCTGGTGCGCCTCGGACGGAGGTTCGGCCTGTTCACACCTCCCCCGCCGGCACCGACGAGCCAGGCGCGGGTACGCGGGCGACTGCATTCCCGCCTGCGGGATCGCGCGGTCATCAGTCACCACTACGACCTGTCGAACGATTTCTACCAACTCATCCTCGACGACCACATGGCGTATTCGAGCGCGCTGTGGACCTCCGACGATCCCGGCTTCACGTTGGCCGACGCGCAGGCCGACAAACTGGATGCGGTGTGCCGCAAGGTCGGACTGGACCGCGCCGAGGATCTCCGTTTCCTCGACATCGGCTGCGGCTGGGGATCGTTGAGTCTGTATGCGGCACAGCGCTTCGGCGCGCGAGTGGTCGGGGTGACGTTGTCGGCCGAGCAGAAATCCTTCATCGACGCCCGGATCGCCGAACGCGGCCTCACCGACCGGGTGACCATCCGGGTGCAGGACTACCGCGACATCGACGACCCACCGTTCGACGCGGTCGCCTCGATCGAGATGGGCGAACACGTCGGACAGCGCAACTACCCCACCTACGCGCAGGTCCTGCACGACCGTCTCACTCCCGGCGGGCGCGTCTGCATCCAGCAGATGTCCCGCCCGCACGGCCGCCACCCCGGCGGTGGTCCGTTCATCGAGGCATTCATCGCCCCGGACATGTACATGCGGCCCGTCGGGGATACGACCGGCCTCCTCGAGGCCGCCGGACTCGAGATCGTCGGGGTCGAGGGCATGCGCGAGGACTACGTCCGCACCGTCGATGTCTGGTACGAGAACTTCGAGAAGAACTGGGCGCAAATCGTCGATCTCGTCGGCGACGAGGTGGCCCGCGTGTGGCGCCTGTATCTGGTCGGCGGACGGATGGCGTTCCGCGACGGCCGGATGGGCGTCGACCAGATCACCGCGCGACGCCGGTGAACCTCACAGCCGGAACGCTGTAACGCCGCGCACGACGGCGACGACACACCTGACAACTACGGTGCGCCAGATTCCTTCGGCGCATCGCAAGCACTCAGGAGTCCCATGTCATCACCGCACGAATCCCTGGAACCCACGCTCATCTCCGACGGCTGGACCGTCGCCGACGGTGACGACGCCGCACCCGAGACACCCGCGAAGCCGTCGCGACGTCGTCGCCGACTCACCGGGGTGGCCATCGTCGCGGTGCTGAGCCTGGTGCTCTTCGGCATCTCAACCCTGCTCTCCGGCGGCAACAAGGCGTCGGCACTCGCGGGTCACCCCGAGGTGCTGCGGCAAGGGTGCACGTGGGACAAGTCGGGCAACTACGTCCAGAACTGCAAGGTCTGGTCGAAGTCGATGAACAAGTTCGTGACCGTGCAGATCCGCGCGTCGAACGGCAGCGACAAGGGTGTCTACCTGCTCGACGGCATGCGTGCCAGCGAGGACCGCTCGGCCTGGACCACCGACGTGCAGGCCGCCAAGGTCTACGACGGCAAGTCCGACACCACGCTGGTCATGCCGGTCGGTGGCGCGTCGTCGTTCTACACCGACTGGAACGGCGGGGCCGGCGACAAGGGCACCGTCATCAAGCAGGAGACCTTCCTGACCTCGGAGCTGCCCGAGTACCTGGCCGGCAACTTCGGAGTCAGCCGCAACAACAACGCAATCGTCGGACTGTCCATGTCGGGCGGTCCGGCGGTGACGCTGGCCGAGCGTCATCCCGACCAGTTCAAGGTCGTGCAGGCGATGTCGGGCTACTACCAGACCGCCAACCCGATCGGCGCCGCAGGCGTGTTCGCCAGCCAGACCATGGTGTCCAACTACACCAACGGCATCCTCAACATGTGGGGTGCGCCGGGCAGCCAGCAGTGGAAGGACAACGATCCGTCCCGGAACGTGAACAAGCTCAAGGAGAACGGCCAGGTGCTGATCATCTCCTCGGGCAACGGTTTCCTCACCCCGTCGGAGCTGGCCAAGCTCAAGCCGGAGGATCAGGTCTCGGCGATCGCCCTGGAGATCCTGTCGGCGGTGTCGACGGTGCTCATGCAGCTGCAGGCCGGCCAGAGCGGTGCGTCGGTCATCTCGCTGCCCAACTTCGGTGGACACACCTGGGAGAACTGGGGACGCGGCCTGGCCGACGGCAAGGAGCATGTGCTCGACGCGCTGAAATCCAACCCGCCGGTGACCGCCAAGACCCAGGTCGTCAACGCGTCCGGCGCCAAGGACCCGGAAGGGTCGACCAAGGCCACCCAGGCCGCCGTGCTGGCCGCCAAGGCCTCGCCGGTGCTGCCGCAGTCGGCATCGGAATCCGCAGCGGCATCGTCGTCGGAGACCACCGAGGAGTCCGCAGCCGCCGACTCCACCGATCCGTCGGGTGATCCGTGGGCGCCGGGTGCGGAGACCGACGGACGTCGCGATCACCGGACCGACGTCGACGCACCGGTGCCGACGCCGCCGAGCGAAGAGCAGGCGCCGACCGAATCGGCACCCGCCGAGACCACGCCGTCGACCCAGAGTGCGGCACCGACGACCGCGGAGTCCACGCCGGCCGAGGAGGCGCCGCGCTGGCGTCACCATCACGACGAGGACTACCTGTACCCGTCGGAGTATCCGACCACGACGACGACCCCGGCACCCGGGGCCTGAGAAACCTCCCCGGTCGTACCGGGGGTGAGGGGTCTCGTCCGCGACTTTCCCCGGAGTCGCGGACGAGGCCTTTTCAGTTCGACTCTGAGTTGGACGATCCGGCGGTGTGCGCGGTCAGCCAGTCGACGACGTCGCCGATCACCTGGTCCTGTTCCGGCTCGTTGAAGATCTCGTGGTAGAGGCCGTCGTAGATGGTCAGGGTCTTGTCAGTCGACCCCGCCCGCTCGTCGACCATCGTGCTGCCCGCCGGATCGGTGAGCGCGTCCTTCCCGCCGTGCAGCACCAGCAGCGGCAGATGCAGCGACGGCAACCGAGCCGGGAACGACTTCATGGTCCCCAGCATCGCCGCTCCGAGACCGGCCGGGATCTTGCCCGTGGTGACCAGCGGGTCGTCGTGATAGTCGGCGATGACCTGCGGATCCCGGGACAGGTTGGCGGTGTCGAGGGCGGTCGTCGGCAGCCACGGCGCGACGCGGCCCAGCAGCGGCGCGAGCCGGATCGCGACGGGCGACAGATCGGCGCCGGGGACCACCGCGGCGCCGGAGAGCACGAGGCCGTCGAGCTTGTCCTGGTGATCCAGTGCGTAGTCGAGCGCGATGCATCCGCCCATGCTGTGTCCGAGCAGGAAGGTGGGCAGGTCGTCGGACGCGACCTCGTCGATGACCCGGTCGAGATCGGCGGTGAAGTCGGAAAAGTCTTGTACCCGTAGCCTTTTCCCGCCCGATCGGCCATGCCCGAGATGATCGGGGACAGCTACCGTGTAGCCGGTGCCGACCAGCCGGTCGACGACGTGCCCATACCGGCGCCCGTGTTCACCGAGTCCGTGCGCGATCACCACGACACCGCGCGGCTCCCCGTCCGGTGCGGTCACGTCGTAGGTGATGGTCTCGCCGTGCTTCCCGCGGAAAGAGTGTTCTGTGACAGTCATGCCGGTCATTGTCGGCGATCGGTCACTGTTTACATCAGTTTCCGCGCAAAACCGCAACCGAGGATTCGCCTCAGACGTGCAGACCCAAGCGGGCGGCGACGCTGCGACCGGCCGATTCCAGCGCACCGAGCGGCCGCAGCGCGGCCTCCCCGATGCCAACCAGTGCTTCCACCCGACTGACGACGCGTTCGAGGCGGTCGACGACCTCACCCATCGCGCCGACCGTGGCGTCCACCTGGTCGAGGGTGCCCGACATCCGGGCCAGGGTGCCGTTGAGATTGTCGATGCCGCCGTCGAGGCCGGTGATCGTCTTGTCCATGTCCTCGAGCACGCCGCCGAGATCGACCAGGATGCCCTGCACCTGATCAACCGTCACATCCGCGTTGAGTGCCGCCTGAGCGAGCTTCTTGAAGCGCTGACGTTCGCCGGGGGCGTTACCGGTATCGCGCGACCCAATTCCTCTGTCGGCCATGTCTGCAGATTATTCACGCCGATCGTCTCAGCCGGGCCGGTACGCGCGGGTTACCGGGAATACTCCCGGCAATCCCGGAGTTGATCCCACCAGATAGCTCAATTTTGAGCTAATCTGGACTCGACCGAGAGAGGATGACACCATGCCTGCCGTCACCGCCGATACCGTCACCCTGCCCCACCTGCCTGCACCTGCACTCGGCGATACCGAGCGCACCGTCAAGTCCGTCACCCGCGGACCCCGCGGTTACGAGGGCGAAGGATTCCCGGTGGTGCGGGCCTTCGCCGGCGCTTCGGTCGCCGACCTCGATCCGTTCATCCACATGGACCAGATGGGTGAGGTCGACTACGAGCCCGGCGAGCCGAAGGGCACGTCGTGGCACCCGCACCGCGGCTTCGAGACGGTCACCTACATGATCGACGGCCGCTTCCAGCACCAGGACTCCACCGGTGGCGGCGGATTGATCGAGAACGGCGCCACCCAGTGGATGACCGCCGGGTCGGGCATCCTGCACATCGAGACGCCACCGGCCGAGCTCGTCGAGTCCGGCGGCCTGTTCCATGGCATCCAACTCTGGGTGAACCTGCCGGCGAAGGACAAGTTCCTGGCGCCGAAGTACCAGAATCTGGAATCCGGTGAGGTACAGCTCATCACCTCTGCCGACGGCGGCTCGCTCGTCCGCATCATCGCCGGTGAGATCGAGGGCCACGCCGGACCCGGCGCCACCCATACCCCGATCACGGTGGCGCACGTGACCGTGGAACCGGGTGCATCGGTGTCGCTGCCGTGGCGTTCGGACTTCAACGCCTTGGCATACGTGTTGTCCGGCCGCGGCACCGTCGGCGCCGAGGCTCGGCCGATCGAGCAGGGCGAACTGGCGGTCTTCGGATCGGGTCGTGATGCCAGTCGGATCACCGTGTCCGCCAACGCCTCCCAGGATTCGAACCGACCCGCACTCGAGGTACTCCTGCTGGGTGGGCAGCCGATCCGCGAACCCGTCGCGCAGTACGGACCGTTCGTCATGAACACCCGTGCGGAATTGATGGAGGCGATCGACGACTTCAACGCCGGCCGCCTCGGTGTGATCCCGCCGAATGCGTTGATGCCGCACACGGTTCGCTGATGGCCGACGATCCCCGCGCCGTTGCTTGGCGACCGTTCGTGGAGACCACGGCACGACTGCATGCCATGCTCGACGACGACCTCAAATCGTCGTCGGGCATGTCCATGTCGGACTACAGCATTCTGTTGTTGCTGCACGAGGCTCCCGGCGGCCGGTTGCGGATGCGCGAGATCGCCGATGCCATGGTGTTTTCCACCTCGCGGCTCTCCTATCAGATCGACACCATGTGCCGGAACGGCTGGCTACGCCGGGAACGTGCCAGCGAGGATCGCCGTGGCAGCTACGCCGTGCTCACCGATGACGGACGCGCCGCCTTCGAGAAGGCTGCGATTCAGCACGCCGACTGTGTGCGCCGGATCTACTTCGAGGCGCTGGCACCCGAGGATGGAATAGCGTTGCAGCGCATCATGAGTCGACTCGCACACCGATTGGCGGACCGGTGACCGCCGGGACCGTCGCCCAGGTCCGGCTGATCCGGGCCGCCGACCGATTTCACTGGCACAACGAGTGGCTCGAGTCGTGGCAATCGTTTCCGGCCACCGGCAATTTCGACCTCGCGGCAAACGCGCACGGAATGCTATTGGTGCACAACGATGACCGTGTCGATGCCGGCGAAGGACTCGACACCCACCAGCATCAGGACATCGAGATCATCACCTGGGTGGTGGACGGCGCATTGCGCCATCGCGATTCCCGCGGACACGAAGGCGTGCTGCACCCCGGTGTGGCACAACGGATGACCGCGGGTACCGGCATCCGTCACTCAGAGGGCAACGCCTCCTCCCGTCGCGACGGCGACCCGCTGCGAGTGGTGCAGATGTGGGTCCCACCCGAGCACGCTGGTCTCGAACCCGGTTATGCCGAAGCCGATTTCACCGATGGGCTGCGCGACGGTCAACTCGTTGTGGTGGCCTCTGGTCGGCGCGAGCACGCCGACTCCTCGGCAATCTCGATCGCGAATCCGTTTGTCGCACTGTACGCGGCACGGCCGAGATGCGACGGCAGGCTGACGCTCCCTGCTGCGCAGTTCGGACACCTCTTCATTGTCGGCGGGTCGGTCGACGTCGACGGCGTCGGCGCGCTGGATGCCGGAGATGCGTTGCGGCTCACCGACCACGGCCCTCTCGACCTGACCGCCACCGACGACGCCGAGATCCTCTACTGGGAGATGCACGGCGGGGTTCGTGGCTGATCGACGCCGAGATCAGAGCTGCGGCGCAACCTCTTTCGCGACGAGATCGAGGTGGTCGAGGTCGGTGAGATCCAGGGTCTGCAGGTAGATCCGGGAGACGCCGATCTCCCGGTACTCCGCGATCTTCGCGACGACCTCGTCGGGAGTGCCCGCGAGTCCGTTCGCCCTCAGCTCGTCGACGTCGCGTCCGATGGCCTCGGCGCGGCGGGCGATTTCGGCGTCGGTCCGGCCGCAGCACACTACCTGGGCGGCGGAGAAGATCATCGTCTCCGGGCGTCGGCCGGCCTTCGCGACTGCGGCGCGCACACGACCGATCTGTTCGGCAGACGCGTCGACCGGGGAGAACGCGAGGTTGAACTCGTCGGCGAAGCGGGCGGCCAGCGCGGGGGTGCGCTTCTTGCCGCCACCGCCGACGATGATCGGTGGTCGCGGCGACTGCACCGGCTTGGGCAGCGCGGGCGAATCCCGGATCGTGTAGTGCTCCCCCTGGAAATCGAAGTGCCGGCCCGCCGGGGTGCCCCACAGTCCGGTGATGATCTCAAAAGATTCCTCGAGTCGGTCGAAGCGCTCCTTGAGTCCGGGGAACGGGATTCCGTAGGCGGCGTGCTCGGCGTCGAACCAGCCCGCGCCCAGCCCCAATTCGACACGCCCACCGCTCATCTCATCGACCTGAGCGACCTGGATCGCCAGCGTGCCGGGGAAGCGGAAGGTCGCCGAGGTGACCAGGGTGCCCAGCCGGATCGTCGACGTCTCGCGCGCCAGACCGCCCAGGGTCACCCAGGAGTCGGTGGGTCCGGGCAGTCCCTCGGCATTCATCGCGAGGAAGTGGTCGGAGCGGAAGAACGCGTCGAATCGCAGGTCTTCGGCCGCCTTCGCCATCCGGAGCTGATCGTCGTAGGTCGCGCCCTGCTGAGGTTCGATGAAGATTCGGAGGTCCACACCCCCAAGCTACCGAACCGTCGTCAGAGCGACAGTGACGGTTCGTCCTTGGTGGACAGGGTCAACACCGCTTCGACGATGTTGTCGTTGCGTTCGATCTCGGCTTCCAGCCCGCGCAGTCGCTCGGCGAGATCGTGTTCGGCGAGATCGCCGACGATGTCGACGGCGGCGACGAGGTAGAACCGACTCGGCCCGACGTACTCGGCGTGCAGGTAGGTGACGCGGTCGATGTCGGGATGTTCGAGCAGCCCGCGCAGGATCGCCGTGCGCATGGGGGCCATCGCCGTCTGACCCACCAGGAACTGACTGTTGCGTTTGATCAGGAAGATGGCGATCACGCCGAGGAGCACACCGACCAGGATCGAGCCGGCGGCGTCGTAGACGGCCGAGCCGGTGATCTCGTGCAGGGCCATGCCGACCGCGGCGATCGCCAAACCGATCAATGCCGCCGCATCCTCGAAGAACACAGCCCGCAGCGTGGTGTTGGAGGTACGGCTCACGAACCGTAGCGGGTGCATCGAGAACCGTTCACCGCCGGCGTTCGCCTGCCGGATGGACTGCGCGAAGGACACACTCTCCAGGCATGCCGAGATCGCGAGCACGATATAGCCGATCAGGTAGTCGGTGTCGGGTTCGGGATTCTGCAATGCGGAGATACCGTGCATCACCGACACCACCGCACCCACGGTGAACAGACCGAAGGCCGCGAACATCGACCAGATGTAGGTCTCGCGCCCATAGCCGAAGGGATGTCGTCGATCACGCCCGCGGGCACCCCGGCGCTCGGCGATCAGCAGGAAGATCTCGTTGCCGGCATCGGCCCAGGAGTGTGCGGACTCGGCCACCATCGATGCCGAGCCGGTGAGCACCGCGGCCACCGATTTGGCGATGGCGACAAGCACATTCATCGCGAACGCGATGATCACGGTGACCATCGACTCACTGGCAGGTGCCGACGAGTCGTCGGTGGGTGCAGACGAGGGCGCGGTCACGACTCCGATCGTCTCACGGCGCCAAGCGCATTACGCTGTTCCGGTGCAGAAGACCGCGCCACCGTCGCCGCTGCGACGCTGGTTCCTCGCCGACATCACGCCGGAGCCCGCAGGCCTCATGGGGCCACACGCCCGACCGGCGCACGGCACCAAGACGCATCGGTGGTGGCAGGTCATGTGCCTCACCGGCGTCGACTACTTCTCCACTCTCGGCTACCAGCCCGGTATCGCTGCGCTCGCCGCCGGCACGCTCGCTCCCCTGGCGACCATCGTGCTGGTGGCGCTGACGCTGTTCGGTGCGCTCCCGGTCTATCGGTACGTGGCTCGCAAATCGCCCAATGGCGAAGGCTCGATCGCGATGCTCGAACATCTGCTGCCGCGGTGGGGCGGCAAGATCTTCGTGCTGGTACTGCTCGGTTTCGCGGCCACCGACTTCCTGATCACCATGACGCTCTCGGCCGCCGATGCGACCGCCCACTTCGTCGAGAATCCGCTGATCCCGGATTCCTTTGGTGGCCATCGCATCCTGATCACGCTGATCCTGCTCGGTCTGCTGGCCGGGGTGTTCCTCCGTGGATTCACCGAGGCGATCACCATCGCGGTCGGTCTCGTCGCCGTCTACCTGTCGCTCAACCTGGTCGTCGTCGTCGACGGCCTGTGGCACATCGCCACCGCCTCGCACGTCATCGTCGACTGGCGGCACGCGATGGTCACCGAGCACGGCAGTCCGTGGATGATGATCGCCATCGCGTTGATCGTGTTCCCGAAGCTCGCCCTGGGGCTCTCCGGCTTCGAGACCGGCGTGGCGGTGATGCCGCAGATCAACGGCTCGCCCGAGGACACCCCCGACTATCCGCGTGCTCGCATCGCCGGTGCCCGCCGACTCCTCACGACCTCCGCGCTGATCATGAGCGGTTTCCTCATCGCCAGCTCACTGATCTGCACCATTCTCATCCCGGAACGCGACTTCCTGCCTGGTGGACCCGCGAACGGTCGTGCGCTCGCCTATCTCGCCCACGAGTACCTCGGCTCGGCGTTCGGCACCATCTACGACCTGTCGACGATCCTGATCCTCTGGTTCGCCGGCGCATCGGCGATGGCCGGCCTGCTCAACCTGGTGCCCCGCTATCTCCCCCGCTACGGCATGGCCCCCGATTGGGCGCGCGCCACCCGGCCGCTGGTGGTGGTGTTCGCGGTCATCGGGGCAGTGGTGACGCTCTACTTCCGGGCCAGCGTCGACGCGCAGGGCGCCGCCTACGCGACCGGTGTGCTGGTGCTGATGACCTCGGCGTCGATAGCGGTGTCGCTGTCAGTGCGCAAACGCGGCATGCTCGCCCGCACGATTGCCTACGTGGTGGTCGCGGCGATCTTCCTCTACACCACCATCGCCAACGTCTTCGAACGCCCCGAGGGTGTGCAGGTGGCGGCGTTCTTCATCGTCGCGATCCTTGTCGTCTCCTTCGCCTCCCGCATCAACCGCGCCTTCGAATTGCGCAGCAGTTCAATCACCTTCGACGAGACAGCCCAGCAGATCATCGACGAGGCGGTCGCCGGCGGCGAGGTGCAGATCGTCACCCACGACCCGGATGTCCGGTCTCTGTACGAGTATCACGACAAGGAACTCGCCCAGCGCGCCGAAAGCCACATCCCCACCGCCGATCGCATCGTCTTCCTCGAGGTCAACGTGATCGACTCCTCGGAGTTCTCCTCCGACCTGCGGGTGCACGGTCGCATCCACGAGGGCGGGTATCGGATTCTGTGGGTGGATTCGGCAGCGGTGCCCAATTCCATTGCCGCACTGCTGTTGGCGATCCGCGATCAGACCGGCGTGATCCCGAACGTGTATTTCGAGTGGAATGAGGGCAATCCGATCGCGAATCTGTTGAAGTTCTTGTTCATCGGCGAGGGCGAGGTGGCGCCGGTGACCCGAGAGGTGTTGCGGCGAGCCGAACCCGACCTCGCGTTGCGCCCGCACGTGCACGTCGGCTGACGTCGACGTCCGGTGGCGACCCATCTGCCGCCAGATCGGCTCCGAATGGCTGATGTCCAAAGATCGCAGCCCATCTGCAGGAGCACCACCATGCGCACCATCACCCGCGCCACTCTCGGACTCGTCATCGCGACTGCCGGCGCCGCCGGCATCTCCCTCGCCGCGGCACCGGCCGCCCAAGCGGCTCCGCAGGTCTGTCCGGCATTACCCGGGCAGATGTCGAAAATGTCCGATTGCCAAGCGATGTCGGGTCCGATGGGCCTGGCGCTGGCGATCTCGAACGACGGCGGCAAGGCAAGTTCCACCGCGGACAACAATGCTGCCCCGGCCGCGATCGCCTGGGGTCCGGGTTCGTCGGTCACCATGACCGGCATCCGGCCGGGACTCGCGATCGGTATCGCCGGACCCGGCGCCACCGTCATCGTCGACGGGAAGAACGGCCCAACGTGCAAGGGCGGCATGGCTTTTGCCGGTGACTTCCAGACGATGCAGGGCTGTCGATCGTAGTTCCACCCGCTCGTCACCAGCAGGTTTCGACCAGCGTCGGCCTCGCTTCGCTCGCCCTTCGCGCTCAACCAGCGGTGGAAAGCCCCCGAAGGTAGGCCGCCTGGCCGACGTGCTGTGCATCGTCGTCGAGGATGCTGATGATCCGAACGCCCAGTGTGACAGGCGGATTCCAGTTCTTGTCGACGACGCGATCAAGATCGTCGTCGGAGAGATCGGCGAGGTAACCGGCCGTGACGCGGTGTGTCGCATCATAGTAATCCGCCAGCAGCGACGGGTCGGTCACCACCACCTGCCCGACCTCGGTCGGCGTCTGCCCGTAGCCCGACGCCGACGTGTCGAACGGTAACGCGAATCGGTCATAGAAGCCGGAGGCGGTCCACACCTCGTCGGTGCCGGCGACGTCGGCGATCTGCGCGTCCTGGACACGGGTGAGATGCCAGATCAGCCACGCAATGGTGTTGGCGTCCGGGGTTGGTCGATGAGCGAGTTGTTCGGGTGTGATGCCGTCAAGCACGGCGTGCACGTTCTCGGCCACTCTGCTGAATCCGTCGGTGAGCACATCGGTTGATCGCATGACTCCACTTCTACTCTGCCCGCGCCGCGATGGTCGGTGACACCGGGTAGCCGCACACAACCTGTCGGGGTCATCTCGCGGGATAGGGTGTCGTCGTGACGCAACCTCCAGGCGAGCACGACGGCATCGCATCGCCCCGCAACCACGGGCATGTCGGCCATTCGCATCATCTCCGCGACATCCCCGCCGTGCTCTCGCCGATCGCCCGCTGGATCGTGATCGGTAGCCTCTCGGTCATCGGTCTCGCGGTGGTGGCGGGCGCCATCGTGCTGTGGCCGTCGGAGCACGACCATGCGATCCCGATGCAGTTCCGATCGGCCGACGGTGGGCCGATCACCACCGTCGACGGTGTGGTCGTGGCGCAGATACGCGGCGCGTGCCTGAATCCGTTGGCGGGCACGGTGTCGCTCGAGGAGCAGTTCCAGATCGAGGGCGTGGCACCGAATGCGCCGTGTATCCAGAACACCGTGCGGTTGGAGAGCGGCGCCGACGAAGGCCGCTACACGCTCCTCGAGGTTCCTACCAACCGGGCGCAGTCCGGCACCGAACCGGGTGCGGTGGCACCTCCCGCCGACCAGCTCGACGCGCCGCAGGCGGGCCAGCCGTCCTTGAAGGTGGGCGACAAGATCCGGCTCAGCTCGCTGCCCGGCCCCGACGGGAGCTCGCGGTACACGTTCTTCGACTATCGCCGCGGCATCCCGACGCTGGTGTGGGGCCTGCTGTTCGTCGGTGCGGTGGTGCTGGTGGCCGCCTGGCGCGGACTGCGCTCGATCATCGGGCTCGCGTTCGCGTTCCTGGTGCTGGGCGTGTTCACGCTGCCGGCCATCCTCAACGGCGAATCCCCGGTTGCGGTTGCCGTGGTGTCTGCGGCGGCGATCCTGTTCGTCGTCCTCTACCTCGCGCACGGGGTGAGCCTGCGGACGAGTTCGGCTCTCTTGGGAACACTGACCTCATTGATTCTCGCCGGCGTGTTGAGCTGGCTGTGTATCGAGACCATGCACCTGACCGGATTGTCGGGCGATCAGACCACCAATCTCCAGGTGTACCAAGGCAGCATTTCGATCGACGGCCTGCTGCTGGCCGGGTTCATCATCGGCACCCTCGGCGTACTCAATGACGTCACGATCACCCAGGCGTCGGCCGCGTTCGAGCTCTCTGCGGCCGGCGGACCGACTCGGGTCGCCACCTTCCCTGCCGCCCTGCGCGGCGGCCGGGGCCACATCCCGAGCACCGTCTACACCCTCGTGTTCGCCTACGCCGGCAGCGCGCTCCCACTGCTGCTGTTGTTCTCGGTGGCACAGCAGCCGTTCGCGTCGTTGCTGACCACCGACGCGGTGGCCGTCGAACTCGCGCGGTCGTTTGTCGGCGGTATCGCGATCGCCCTCTCGGTCCCGTTGACGACGGTGATCGCTGCGGCGCTGACACGACCCGCAGGCGCCCCGGCTGTCACCGCCGCGTCGGCGGCACCCCCGGCACCGACGGCACCCGCCCCGTCGACGCCTGCCCCACCTGTCGTCGACGCCCCAACCACACGCCCGGCGACCGGCCGGCATTCACTGCCCGAGGAGTGAGTCGGGTCAGCAGCGTCCCATCGGGAGCGTCGCGAGTTCCCGGCCCAGCCAGGCGCCCAGCCGGTTGAGCATCTTCGTGCCGTCCTCGAAGCGGCCGCTGCGTGGCACCGCCGCCATCGAGACCGCAACCTGTCCCCGATTGGTGGTGATGATCGCCAACTGGCGCACCAGATAGCCCGGCGATTTGTCGGTCGCCGGACCCCAGCCGCCCTTGACTGCGGTGACCGCTTCCGGATGGCCCAGCTTGGTGGCACCCCAATTCTGGTTCGGTGCAACCGAACTCATGAGCCGGATCACCGTTTCGCTCCCCGCCATGCACGGCAGGTGCGCCCCGAAGCGCGCTTGATCGGTGAGCGCCCACTGGGTGTAACCCGGGTACGACGCGGGACGGTCGGCCTCCGACGACACATGGGTGCGCGTGTCGTGGCCCTCCCGGAGCACCTTCGTCACCGCGTCGACCGACACCCGTCCGCCACCCAGCGATCCCCACAGCGCGCCGGCGGCGTCGTTGTCGGACAGGGTCAGCGCCTTGTTCTCGCGTTCGGCCACCGCCGGGCCGTACTTGCGTTGCGCGGCCAGCGAGACGGGCACTTTCAGGGTCGACCAGGCCCGACCGGTGCGCAGGCTGCCCAGAGAGATGGCCCGGTCGGAGTTGACCGGCACCACCGCGACGCCCACCTGGCCCGGCAACGATCGGCGCAGGGATTTCTGCAGCACCGCGAAGTCGCCGGCGAGTTTCTTGCTCGGCGGGACCGGCGGGGTCAGAAGCTTCGCGATCGGTTCCGGGAGCGGCGGCATCCCGGGTAGGCCGGGAATCCCCGGGGCAGCGGCCGCGGTGGCCGTGCCGAACACGGCGCTACAGACGATGGCGCCGGCCGACACCAGCACGCCCAATTTCACACGAGTCACTTCAGTCTCCCCAGTCACTTTTGTCACTGGAACTCTAGAGGGATTTTTCCGCCCTCACCAGCCACGTTGCCGATCTGTGCCGATACCGACACCGGATGTCGGATTTGTCGGCTTTATCCGCAGCGGCCCCGGGGAAGGCGCATGATGTGGCGGTCGAGCCACCGGGCGAGCGCGTTGAGCGCGGCGATCCCGCCGTCCATCGACCCGCCGAAAGCACTCATCGTGACCGCCGTCGACTGGCCGTCGCGGTATCGGATCAGACCGATCTGTCGCACCAGGTAGCCGCCGCTGTCACCGGGTCCCCAGCCGCCCTTCACCGCGGTCGACGCCGGCGTCCGCATGACCTCGACGCCCCACTGCTGGTTGCCGGCGACCTGACCCATCAGCTGCACCACGTGGGCCGACCCGGGAAGACAGGGCAGGTGTGCGGTGAACGTCGCGGCGTCGGGTAATGCCCACTGCGTCTGACCGAAGATGGTGAAGCCGGCACGGAGTTGTTGGGCGGGCACCACGGTCTGCTGATCGCCGCCTTCCCGCAGGACCGCGGTGACCGCGGCCGCCGCCTCCGTCGGGGTCCCCAACGACGCCCAGAGTTGTTCGGCGGAGGCGTTGTCGGAGTTCACGATCGCTGCGGTCTCCGCGGCCGACGGACCGTTGACCCGTTCGGCGGCCAGAGCGAGCGGGACCTTGATCGTCGACCACGCGACGCGGACCGTCTGATCGCCCAGCGACAGGGCAGGCACGGCATTGCCACCGACCGGGGCGATGGCCACGCCGACGGGCATGCCGATGGTGGCCGCGGTGCGCCGGAAGTCGGCCGCGAGTGCAGTGGTGGCGCCGCGCCGCGGAACGGCCGGTGCGACCGCCGACGACGACGGACTCGGCCAGGCGGTGACGGTCTTGGTGACCGGGGAGATCGGCGCCGGCGGTTGCGTCGAGGCGCAGGCGACGGGCAGCACCGCCAGGCACAGCAGGAGTGCGATCCGGAGCCGAGGTCGCTTCATCGCGTGGGCAGGCATCTCAGTAGACGTACACGAGCGCGTCGTTGCCGCCGCGACAGGCCACCACCGAGCCCTCCGGTGTGCAGGCCATCGAGTACGAGCTGCCGGTCACCGGGCTGTAGGCGACGATGGTCCGCGCCTGCCCGGTCGGTCCGGTCCGTAGGTATTCGTCCCGGACCGCCTGAGCGAATGGACAACTCGTGATGGAGGTGCCGATCGCGACGCCCGGCGCGCATTCGGTCGCGCCCGGTGGCGGGCCGGCCTGTGTCGTCGCGGTCGGCGTGGACTGCGGTGCCGCGTCGCCCGGGGTGATGGTCTGGGTGACCGTGGGCGTCGTCGGGCCGGCGGTCGAGTCCCCGCCGGAGGACCCGGAGAGCAGCCAGTAGGCACCGAGGCCGACCAGTGCCAGCAGCACGACGGCGATGGCCGCGCCCAGCACCACCGGCAACGCGCCGCGACCGCCGCGCCGGGGCGGTTCGGGCGGGATCGTCGGATAGGGCGCATAGTACTGTGGCGCCGGCTGCCGGGTGGGCGAAAAGTACTGCGGTGCGGCATATTCCGCGGGCGGATCGGCGGCGCCGGGCACAATCGTCGGCGGCGCCAGCATGGTGGTCGGCACGTCCGGCCGGGCGATCACGGTCGTCGCATCGGCGTCGGCGACCTCATCGCGCAGAGCCAGCCGGGCGGCTTCGGCCAGCGCCGTCGTCGAGGGATACCGCTGTGCGGGTTCGGTGGCCAGTCCGCGTCGGATCACGACGTCGAAGGCCTGCGGCACCTCCCCGTTGATCGCGCTCGGATTCGGGGCGTCGTTGAGGACCGCGGCCTTGACGGCCGCGCTGATCGTGGTGGCGGGATGCGGGACCCGTCCGGTGAGGCATTCGAACAGGACACAGGTGAGGGCATAGATGTCGGTGGCCGGCGACACCGTGTCGGAGTCGAAGAGTTCCGGCGCCATGTAGGCCACCGATCCGATCGCGGTGCCCACCTGGGTGAGTTGCGTGTCGGTCTCGGCGTGCGCGATGCCGAAATCGACGAGGTAGGCAAAGTCGTTGGCCCCCAGGAGAATGTTCTCCGGCTTGATGTCGCGGTGGACGAGTCCGTCGTGATGGGCCGCCTCGAGTGCCGCCGCCACCTGCTCGATGATCGCGACCGCCCGCGTCGGTGCCAGACTTCCGTCGCGGCGCAGTACTGCTCGAAGGTTCTCTCCGTCGACGAACCGCATGTCGATGAACAGCACCCCGTCGATCTCGCCCCAGTCGTGGATCGGGACGACGTGTGGCTCGCCGAGGCGCGCCGCGGCCCGCGATTCGCGGCGGAACCGCTCCTGATAGGTCGGATCGTTCGCGAGGTCGGCGTTGAGCAGCTTCAGCGCGACGACCCGATCCCGCTCGGTGTCGAACGCCCGGTAGACCACGCCCATACCGCCGCGCCCCAGGACATCGTCGATCCGATACGGGCCGAATTGGCTACCGACCCGGTCTGTTTCGGCCATGCACCAGAGCATAGATGGGCACCCCGACATTTCGGGCTGACGGTGAGCAAATGTCAGTGCGCGCGGGGACGCCACTGCCCCATGCCGAGGAACACCATGACGAGCTGTCGTTCCGTGCGTTCGACGATCTCGCGTTCGGCGCCGCGACCGCGGTAGTCGTTGTCGAGGATGTCGGCGACCGCGGTCAGCATGATCGAGACGATCAGCTCGGCGGCGAGTTCGAGATCCTCCGGCGACCATTCGGCGAGATCAGGCAGCCGCGACAGGTCGATCGCGAGTTCCTTGGAGAAGAGTCGCAGCTCGGTGTCGATGGCCCGACGGATCTCGGCGACACCGCCGTGCTGCTCGCGCACCAGGAAGCGGAATTGGGACTCGTTCTCGTCGACGTGGCGCAGCAGGATGGCCAATGAGGTCTGCGCGGTCGGCAGCGCCTGCCGGGCGGCCAGATCGCGACGGCCCTCGCGCAATGTGCGCCGCAGGACGCGCATCGAATCCTCGACGAGGGTGACGCCGAGATCCTCCATCGACGCGAAGTGCCGGTAGAAGGCGGTCGGCACGATGCCCGCTCCGCGGGCGACCTCACGCAGGCTGATGCTGGAGAAGCTGCGGTCGGCGACGAGCTCCATCGTCGCGTCGAGCAGTGCCTGCCGGGTGCGACTCTTCTTCTCGGCCCGACTCTCCGACTCGGCACCCGAACTGCGCGAAGAACGCGCGCGGGTGGTGTTGCGAGTCCGGGTCACGCCCCGAGTGTATGCGGCGACACGCCCGACTCAACGCACCCGACGGTTCCCGGTGATTGCGCTCACACCGATTCACGCTTGACGAACCGCCCCCGACACGTGGCACACTTTTGTGTGTACAGATGTTCACTGAACATCACGAACCGATCCACGGAGCCAGCCCATGAGCATCCGCATTCCCGATGTCGTCGGCTCGATCGTCGAAGCCGCCCTCTCCCCGCATCCCGTCGACCGCTATCTCGAGTTGATCGACCCGATGCTGACCTGGCGCGACCTGCGTGCCAAGGTCGTCGACGTACATCGCCCCACCGACCGCACCGTTCGCCTCACCCTGCGCCCGACACGTCAGTGGCAGGGACACAGCGCCGGACAGTACGTGCAGCTCAGCACGGTGATCAACGGAGTACGCCACACCCGCTGCTTCTCCCCGGCGAACGCCGCGACCAGCGCCGACGGCGACCTCGAACTCACCATCACCGCGCACGACGACGGCTTTGTGTCCCGACACCTGCGCGACACCGCACGTCCGGGCATGGTGCTCGGACTCGGCCAGGCCGCCGGCGAGTTCACCCTGCCCGACACGCGACCCCGGGCAGCCGTGTTCATCAGTGGCGGCAGCGGCGTTACACCCGTACTCTCAATGATGCGTACGCTCGTCGCCGAGGGCTATCCGGGAGCCATCACCTTTGTCCACTACGCCCGGGACCCGGAGGACGTCGCCTACCGCACCGAATTGGCCGCACTGGCCGACCGGTACCCGACCATCGACCTCCGACTGCACTACACCCGTGGCGACACCCCGGATCACTTCGCGCCGGCGCACCTCGCCGACATCCCCGGGTTCGACGACGCCGAGTTGTTCGTCTGCGGTCCACCCGCGCTGATGCGGGCGGTCGAGCAGTATTACGACGAGCACGACCTGCACCAACCGTTCCACAGCGAGGCATTCACCCTCGCCGCACCGATCGCCATCGATCCCGATGCCCCGATCGACGGTGAGCTGGTGTTCTCGCGGTCCGGCAGGTCCGCAGCCAACGACGGCCGCACCATCCTCGATCAGGCCGAATCGGCCGGTCTGCGCCCGGAGTCCGGGTGCCGGATGGGGATCTGCTTCTCCTGCACCGCCATCAAGAAATCCGGCTGCACACGCAACGTGCTCACCGGAGAAACCGACACCGAATCCGACACGCAGATACAGCTCTGTATCAACGCCCCTGTCGGCGATGTGGAAATCGAGGTATAGCCATGACACTCGTCAGCACCGACACCGCACCCGAAACCACCCCTCTGACCGGGGTCGTCGTCGAGAAGGACTTCGTCGACGACATCCCGGACACCAACCCCAACCACATCAGCCTGAGCTACGAGCAGGTCGAGGCCTTGGGCCGCGATCTCGACGAACTGCGCGCGCGGATCGTCGCCGATCTGGGTGAGAAGGATCGCGAGTACCTCTACTCGATCATCCGGGCCCAGCGCGGGTTCGAGATCGCCGGGCGCGGCCTGATGTATCTGGGCTTCTTCCCACCCGCCTGGATCGCCGCCGTGGGCGCACTCTCCGTGTCGAAGATCCTCGACAACATGGAGATCGGCCACAACGTGATGCACGGCCAGTACGACTGGATGCGGGAGGACACCTACAACTCGCGCGAATTCGAATGGGACACAGTCTGTCCCGCTGAGCAGTGGAAGCACAGCCACAACTACCTGCATCACACCTTCACCAACATCCTCGGCGAGGACCGCGACATCGGCTACGGCATCCTGCGGATGGCCCGCGACCAGAAGTGGCATCCGTACTATCTCGGAAACCTGGCCTACGCAACGGGTTTGATGCTGCTCTTCGAATGGGGCGTGATGCTGCACGACCTCGAGGCGGAGAACGTGATCGCCGGCAAGCGCAAGTGGTCCGACATCAAGGGCCTGGTGAAGGGCATGTGGCGCAAGGCAGGTCGCCAGGTCCTCAAGGACTACATCGTGTTCCCGGCGCTGACCGGTCCGCTGTTCATCCCGACCCTGCTCGGCAACGCGACCGCGAACCTCGTTCGCAACGTGTGGACGTACTCGATCATCTTCTGCGGCCACTTCCCCACCGGTGCACAGACATTCAGCGCCGAGGAATGCGCAGACGAGACCCGTGGACAGTGGTACCTGCGGCAGATGCTGGGCTCGGCGAACATCACCGGTAGCCCGCTGTTCCACATCATGAGCGGCAACCTGTCGCATCAGATCGAGCATCACCTGTTCCCTGACCTTCCGGCCAGCCGCTACCCGGAGATGGCCGGCGAGGTCCGCGAGATCTGCGAACGCTACGGGCTCCCGTACAACACCGGATCGCTCTCGCAGCAACTCGGTTCCACGTGGAAGAAGATCGCCAAGCTCTCGCTGCCGAACTTCATGACCCGCGACGACGACGATCTCGTGGTCACCGTGGAACGGCAGAAGAGCACGTCCGCCGCCTGACCGACGGACCGAGCCGGTGGTGTGCCCTGCGGGTATCCTCAGGGCACACCACCGAGGGGGATCACCATGGTCGACCGTATGGAACGCAACAAGGATCTGGTTCAGGAACTGGTCGAATCGACGGCCACCCATGTCGGCCGCATCGCCACCATCATCACCGGGGCCGTCGCCGACGTCGCCCGTGAGATCGGCGACCTCGTCACCGACGGGTTCGAGATGCGCGACGCCGCCCGCAAGGCGCGGCTCGACGACCTGCGCCACGAGGACGACGAGCAGCTGATTATCGACGCGGAGATCGACGACGAACTCGGCAGCGACCCGCTCGACGACAGCGACGCGCTGGCCTCGACCGACGACCTGGCCCGTCCGGCCGTCACTTCACCTGGCCCAGCACTCGAGTCGCAGCCCGAGTCGTGAACTATCCGATGCCGGGCCGTCCGCAGGTGCGGCGGCCCCGATCACTCATGTTCTCAGCCGTCGCCACTGGATTGCTCGCGGCAGTTGCGTTGCTGTACGCCGGGGTCACCTGGGTGATGATTATCGTCGGCGGTTCCTGGACGTGGGACGATATGTGGCGGGCGCTGACCACCTCGTACGGTTCCGGTCTGCAGAGAGCCATCATCACGTGCTGGTTGCTGTCGCCGCCGGTGTTCACGCTGCTTCTCATTGCAGCGATGGTGTCAGCGGTCAGCCTCGTGGCACGAGCACTGCCATTGTTGCTCCTCGTACCCACGCTGGCAATTCTCACGACGTACTTCCTCGTGTACGTCATCGGTGGCCACGACTGGTTCGATTCCTCGTCGCCGACCTGGTTGTACGTCCTGGCCTGGGCGTTCCCGCTCGCTTTGGCGATCTGCTGTGTTCTTGTCTTTGCCACGTACTTCTTCGGGTGGGGCTTCTTCGCCGAGCGTAAACGGGCTCGAGGCCTATCGAATCCAACTCCGCCGCGTCCCTCGCCGTTCTATCCCGAACCCGCGCAACATCCGAGTTATCCACCGCCGCCCTACCCGTACCCGAATGTGGGACAGCCACGGCAGTAACCTCGTGGCCATGGCCGAGACCTCGCATCCCGACATGTGGCAGGTACTCCGCTCGACCTTCGGCTACGAATCGTTCCGGGGCGACCAGGAACAGATTGTCGCTCAGGTGATCGGTGGTGGCGACGCGGTTGTGCTGATGCCGACGGGCGGCGGCAAGAGCCTGTGCTATCAGGTGCCCGCGCTGGTGCGGGACGGCTGCGGGGTCGTCGTCTCGCCGCTCATCGCGCTGATGGCCGATCAGGTCGCCGCGCTGCGCGACAACGGGGTGCGCGCGGCCTACCTCAACTCGACGCAGATGCCGGACGAGCGGGCCGAGGTGGAGGCCGCCTACCGGACAGGTGAACTCGACCTCCTCTACGTCGCTCCCGAGCGTCTCAACACCGCTGCGACACGAAATCTGTTGCAGCAGGGAAAGATCGCCCTGTTCGCGATCGACGAGGCGCACTGCGTGTCGCAGTGGGGCCACGACTTCCGGCCGGACTATCTCGGGCTCGGCGAGCTCGCCGAACTCTGGCCCGACGTACCGCGGATCGCACTCACCGCAACCGCCACCAAACGTACCCACGAAGAGATCACCGAGCGCCTGCACCTGCAGCACGCCCGGCACTTCGTCGCCGACTTCGACCGGCCCAACATCACCTACCGCATCGTGACCAAGGCCGAGCCGCGTCGGCAGCTCCTCGACTTCATCCGCACCGAGGGCGTCGTCGATGGGCAACCGGCGACCGGCATCGTTTACGCCCTCAGCCGCGCCTCGGTCGAGAAGACCGCGGAGTTCCTGTCCGACAACGGCATTGATGCGATGCCCTATCACGCCGGACTGGACCGTCGAGTGCGGCAGGCCACGCTGGAACGGTTCCTGCGCGCCGACGGGGTGGTTGTGGTGGCGACCATCGCATTCGGCATGGGTATCGACAAGCCCGACGTCCGGTTCGTCGCGCACATCGACCTACCCAAGAGCGTCGAGGGCTACTACCAGGAGACCGGCCGCGCCGGCCGCGACGGACTGCCGTCGGTGGCGTGGATGACCTACGGCCTCGCCGACGTCATGCAGCAGCAGCGGCTGATCGATCTGTCCGAGGGCGACGACAACCACAAACGTGCTCAGCGGCAACACCTCGACGCGATGCTGGCTCTGTGCGAGACGGTGGACTGTCGTCGGGTGCAGCTGCTGCGCTACTTCGGGCAGGATGCGCAGCCGTGCGGCAACTGCGACACCTGCCTGAATCCGCCGCAGACCTGGGACGGCACCATTCCGGCGCAGAAGCTGCTGTCGACGATCGTGCGGCTGCAGCGCGAGTTCGGTCAGTCCTACGGTGCGGGGTACCTCATCGACATCTTGCTCGGTGACAAGCCGGACAAGCTGCGTAACCCGGGCCACCGCAGCCTCAGCACCTTCGGCATCGGCACCGAACTCGACCGCAAGGCGTGGAGCAGCGTGATCCGGCAACTCATCGCGACACGCATCGTCGAACCCCAGGGCGACTATGGCGTGCTCAACGAGGGCGAGAACGCGGGCCCCGTGCTTCGTGGCGAGACACAGGTGATGTTGCGCACTGATCCGGTCAAGTCCGGCGGCCGCAGCCGGGCCGCCAAGTCGTCGGCGGACACCCTGCCCGAAGCCGATCGCGGGTTGTTCGAGCATCTGCGGACCTGGCGTACCGGCGAGGCGTCTCGGCAGGGCAAGCCGCCATATGTGGTGTTCAGCGACGCGACGCTGCGGGAACTCGCCGCTCGACGACCATCGACTGCCGCCGAGATGCGCAGTGTGTCAGGTGTCGGTGACACCAAACTCGAGCGCTACGGCGAGGACGTGCTGGCTGCGATCGCCGAGTTCGAGTTGAACCCAGCGTGAACCCAACTGTTGGCGCCTCGCGCGTCGATGCCTACCCTGGGGTGCTGTCTTTCAGGAGGTTCCCGTGTCCCGTTCGCTGCCCTCGGCACTGACGTTCCCCAATCCGGTCAACGAGTACGCCGCGCGCGCCACCGCCGGCCTCGTGGTGGTGTTGGCGGTCGTCGCGGTCATCGTCAACTCGCCGATCGTGTACGGGCTGCTCGCGCTCGGCTTCGTGCTGCGGGTCATGGCCGGACCACGCTTCTCGCCGTTCGGTCGTCTCTCGGTGCATGTGATCGTGCCGAAGATCTGGCGCAAGACGAAACTGGTTCCGGGTCCGCCGAAGCGGTTCGCGCAGACAATCGGCCTGGTGTTCAGCGGCACGGCGTTCGTGCTGTCGCTGCTCGGGTTCGGACTGGCCGCACAGATCGTCGTCGGTCTGCTGATCGTCGCGGCCTCGCTCGAGGCGTTTGTCGGTGTCTGCCTCGGCTGCGTCGCCTTCGGCTTCCTGCAGCGTCAGGGCATCATCCCGGAGACCGTGTGCGAGGCGTGCAACAACCTGTCGTTGCGTCAGCCGGCGAGCTGACCCCGCTCAGTCCAGTAGTCCGAGCGCAATCCCGTCGAGGATGTCGTGCTCGCTGACGACGAGTTCGGTGATCGGAGCCCGCTCAGCAAGTACGCGCGCGAGTTCGAGAGTGACCAGTGCGCCACCGCCGATCACATCCACGCGACCGGGGTGCATCGGCCCGAGGGCGGCGCGCTCGGCGCGGGTCATGTGGATCAGTCGCCGGCAGACCTCGTCGAGGTCCGTCAGCGAGATGCGGGAGAGGTGGATGACGTCCGGGTCGTAGTCGGTGAGGCCGGCGCCGACGGCCGACAGGGTGGTCATGGTGCCCGCCACCCCAACCCAGGTGCGGGCCTGCTCGACCTGCACCGCGGCGAAGGCCTCCGACAAGCGTTGTCGCGCAAAGTCTTGCGCTGCCTCGATCTCGTCGTCGGTCGGCGGATCCGAATGCAGGGCACGTTCGGTCAGCCGCACGCACCCGATGTTGGCCGAATAAGCGGCGTGCACACCATTTTCGTCACCGAGAACGACTTCGGTGGAGCCGCCACCGAGATCGGTGACGACGAAAGGTCCTGCGGCCGGGTCGAGTTCGCCGACGGCACCGCGAAAAGAGAGCCGCGCCTCCTCGTCGCCGGTGATCACCTCGGCGGTCGCGCCGGGCACAACCCGGCCCAGCAACTCGGCGGTCATGGCGAAGAAGTCGTCGCGGTTGGCGGCGTCGCGGGTCGCCGACGTCGCGACCATCCGCACTCGCTGCACACCGGCCTCGATCATCAGATCGACATAGTCGCCCAACGCTTTCCGGGTGCGTTCGAGCGCCACCGGGGAGAACTGACCGGTCGCGTCGACGCCTTCGCCGAGGCGCACGACGCGCATTTCGCGGTGGATGTCGGTGAGCTGGGTGGCAGCAGGGCGCGCAATGAGCAGGCGGATGGAGTTGGTGCCGCAGTCGACGGCACCGACGATCGGCGCGGTCACTGCTCGTCGTCCCCAGCGGGCGCCGAGGGCCAGTCTGCGGGCACCGCGATACCACGAAAACCGTTGTCGGCGGCCAACGCAACAGCCTCGTCGCCGAGCGGATTGATGCCCGGCCCCTTGGCCAGCGAGTGCGCGATCAGCACGTGTAGGCACTTCACCCGGTCGGGCATGCCGCCTCCGGTGAAGTCGGTGCCCAGCGCTTCGATGGCGTCCCGCTCGGCGAGATAGGACTCGTGGGCACGCCGGTAGGCAGCGGCCAACCTGGGATCCTCGGCCAGCCGGGCGGTCATGTCCTTCATCACGCCTGCCGACTCCAGCCGACTCGCCTCGGCGGTGAGCCGCGGGTCGGTCAGGTAGTAGAGCGTCGGAAAGGGCGTGCCGTCAGGCAGTTTCGGTGCCGTCTTGATCACTGCGGGCGCACCGTCGGGTGTGTAGTAGCTGACCTCGAGCACACCGCGGGGTTCGCGACCCAACTGCGCGGCGATGGTGGCGAGATCCGCGTCGGATACTCCCGCGTGGTCGTCGGAGGTGCTCACTTCGTACCGGGCGGGGTCGACACCGAATCCCAGAGATTTGAGAACCACGGATTGCGGGCGCGCGCCTCGGCGCGTTTCTCCGCCGCGATCCGGGCGTCGTCACCCGGGTACATCATCACCACGGCCTTCTCCCCCGGCCGGACGAACTGCAGACGCTCCCGCGCCTTGGCCTCGATGTAGGCCGGGTCGCCCTGCTCGTTGACCTTCTGCTGATAGTCGGCGACCTCCGTCTGGAGTCGGTCGTTGCCGACGGCGAGCTGTTCGAACTCGGTGCGCTGCGAAAAGTAGGTGCGCACCGGCATCGCCAGGGTCAGCGCGACGACGCTGACCACCAGCGCCAGGACGATCGCCCGCTTGGCATCCAACCGCTCCCACCGGGCCGCCAGCGAGGACGCGCCGGTCCGCCGCACTCGACGCGGAAGCCGTGTAGGCGTGGGACTTTCGTCATCCGTATCGTCGTCGACCAGGAGTTCCTGCTCGCCGGTCTCGGTCACCGACAGATCGTCGTCGACCAGCTCGTCCGGCTCCGACGTTTCCATGCCGACGCCCGACGGCCGGGGACGGGCATGGACCCGCGTGGTCGAACCACGGCGAGTTGCCCGTGCCCCGTGACGTCGTACGTCTCGGGCCCCACGACCGGTCTGGGCACGCTCGCTACGCTCTCGGCGCCCGCCTGATGTCATGGGGTCCAGCTAATCACGAACCGAACGAGAATCGTGGGAAGGCAAGGTCGCCCGCGAACCGTGCCGCATCGCCCAGACCCTCCTCGATACGCAGCAGCTGGTTGTACTTGGCGACACGCTCGGAGCGGGCCGGCGCACCGGTCTTGATCTGGCCCGATGCGCACGCGACCGACAGATCGGCGATGGTGGTGTCCTCGGTCTCACCCGACCGATGGCTCATCATCGTCTTGTATCCGTTGTTGTGCGCCAAGGCGACGGCGTCGAGCGTCTCGGTCAGCGAGCCGATCTGGTTCACCTTCACCAACAGTGCGTTCGCCACGCCCTCGGTGATGCCGCGTTCGAGGCGTTCGGGGTTGGTGACGAACAGGTCGTCGCCGACGAGCTGGACCTTGTCGCCGACCGCCTCGGTCAGCTTCGCCCACGCCGCCCAGTCGTCCTCGGCCAGGCCGTCCTCGATCGAGACGATCGGGAAGTCGGCGACCAGCTTCTCGTAGAACGGGATCATGTCGTCGGACGAGTAGTCCTTGCCCTCGAGCTTGTAGACGCCGTTCGAGTAGAACTCGGTGGCCGCCGCGTCGAGGGCGATGACGATGTCCTTGCCGAAGTCGTAGCCGGCCTTGGCGACCGCTTCACCGATCACGGTGATGGCGGCGTCGGTGTGCGGCAGGTCCGGCGCGAAGCCGCCCTCGTCGCCGAGTGCGGTGTTCAAGCCTTGCTTGCCCAAGACCGACTTCAGTGCGTGGTAGACCTCGGCACCGGCGCGCAGGGCCTCCTTGAATGACGGCGCGCCGACCGGACACACCATGAACTCTTGGAAGTCGATGCCGTTGTCGGCATGCTCACCACCGTTGATGATGTTCATGCAGGGCACCGGCAGGATGTGCGCGTTCGGGCCGCCGATGTAGCGGAACAGCGGCAGACCGGCCGACTCCGCGGCACCCTTGGCGACGGCCAGCGACACGCCGAGGATGGCGTTCGCGCCGACGCGTCCCTTGTCGGGGGTGCCGTCGCAGTCGAGCAGTGCCTGGTCGACGATGCGCTGATCCTCGGCCTCGAGGCCGATCACCGCAGGCGCGAGCTCGCTGAGCACACCTTCGACAGCTTTCTGAACACCCTTGCCGCCGTAGCGGTCTCCGCCGTCGCGCAACTCGACGGCCTCGTGTTCGCCGGTCGATGCGCCCGATGGGACGGCCGCGCGGGTGAATGTACCGTCGTCGAGGACGACCTCGACCTCGACGGTCGGGTTGCCTCGCGAATCAAGAATCTCGCGTGCCCCAACCTGCTCGATCATTGCCACAGCCATTGCCCCTTTGTGTCGACGGTTCGGCGCCATCTGGACGCCGATGAGGTACGGGCAAAGCCTAGTCGCTGACTCGGCGCGATACGTGGCAAGGGACGAATGCGCGTCCCCAGACCGGCCGATCAGTACCGCACGTTCACCGAATAGGCATTTGCGCGGTCCCGAACATCCAGGACGTACTTCATCGAGTTGTTGTAGACCTTGACGGCCTTCTCCCAGCCTTCGGGCGTGGTCATGTCCCCGCCCGACGAGACGCAGAGGTAGCGCGCGGCCGACAGTGCTGCGTCGTCGATGTTGTCCGGGTCGGCCTTCCCGTCGCCGTTGGCGTCGACGCCGTAGCGGTGCCAGGTCTCCGGGATGAACTGGAACGGGCCCATCGCGCGGTCGTGGGTGGGGTCGCCGTCAAGGGCACCGTGGTCGGTGTCGCGGATCGTCATGTTGCCCTTGGTGCCGTCGAGGGCCACGCCGCGGATCGGCGGCGAGGTGTCCCCGTTGGCGGCGATCCGGGTCCCGTGATGGGTGCCGTGCTTGCTCTCGACCGCCGCGACACCGGCCAGTGTCGTCCACGCGAGGCCACATTCGGGATGTTGCTGTCGCTGGATCTCCGCGGCGTTGCCATACGCCTCCATCGCGATCAGCGGGATGCCGGTCGCGTCGGAAATCGGCGTCGCCCAGTCCCGCATCAACTCGGCGGTGCGTCCGGGCGCGTTGATGTTGATGTACGGCGTGGGTACGCCCGGGCCGGGTGGGATGCCGTCGGGGATGTCCGGGCGATGCAGCGACGGCAGGTTCAGGCACGCCGTGGCGGTGAGCGCGACGACGGCGAGCAGCGGGATACCGAGCACTTTGCCGGCACCGGTTCGAGCGTGGATTCTCATGTCGGCATCCATGATGCCTGGGGACCCCGACCAAACCGGAATCGACGGCCCTCACCTGCGGATCTACGCAAAACGGACGAGTCGGATCCGAGGACAATAGGCCCTGTGCGTGACAGAGTGGACAGCGTAGCCTTACCTCGTCAATCGACGGTCCGCCGTCCTCCGCCGACCACTGGAGCCCTATGTTCGCGACCTTCATCATCGGTCTGCGCGAGGGGCTGGAAGCGGCGCTCATCGTCGGCATCATCGCGGCGTTCCTGAACAAGCAGGGTCAGACGCGCGCGCTGAAGTGGATGTGGTTCGGCGTCGTCATCGCGATCGCCATCTGTGTCGCGGTCGGGGTCGGGCTCGAGGTGCTGGCCCGGGACCTCCCGCAGAAACAGCAGGAGGGTCTCGAGACAGTCATCGGCGTCATCGCGGTGGTGATGGTCACCTACATGATCGTCTGGATGCGCCAGCACTCGCGCGACCTCAAGGGTGAGTTGGAGCAGGCCGCGTCCGGCGCCGTGGCCAGCGGCTCGGCCATCGCGTTCGTGTCCATGGCCTTCCTCGCCGTCCTCCGCGAAGGTCTCGAGACCTCGGTGTTCCTGAACGCGGCGTTCAACGCCAGCCACAACACGCTGCCCGCAGTCCTCGGCGCGCTGCTGGGCATCGGGGTGTCGGTCCTGCTCGGCTACGGCATCTACCGCGGCGGAGTGCACATCAACCTCGCCCGGTTCTTCAAGGTGACCGGAATGCTGCTGGTGTTCGTGGCCGCCGGCCTGGTGATGACCGCACTGCACACCGCGCACGAGGCCGGGTGGCTCGACGCCGGGCAACAGCAGGTCGCCGACCTCACCTGGCTGGTCCAGCCGGGCACGCTGCGGTCGTCGTTGCTGACCGGCGTACTCGGGCTGCAACCCAAGCCGGTGCTCATCGAGGTCGTCGGCTGGGTGCTGTACGTGGTGATCGTCGGCAGCATCGTGCTGTGGCCCGCGGGCAAGCCATTCCCGCGCCGCGCGGTCGGCGCGCTGGCCGGCGGGTTCGCTGCGGCATCGCTGGTCGCTGCGGCACTGGTGTTCTTCACCGCTCCGGCCGCGCCGAGCGCTCCCCCGGCCACGGTGTCGGCCACCCCCGGTCCCTCGTCGACGAGCGGCATCCTGTCGGGGCTGACGCCGGTCACCCCACGCGACGTGACTGTCACCATCGCATCGGTCACCGACAGCACGGCCACCGGCACCCTGCGGACCATCGTCGGCGACGCCCCCGCCGTCGACACCAACCTGCCAAAACTGCAGCACGTCGATTCCGATGACGCGGCACCGGTTGCGCGGTATCAGCAACTGGCGAGCCCCGATATCCCCGGTTCGGCGCTGGTACCGGGCGCGCCCGAACGGGTGACCGTCGCCCAGATCGTCGCCGGCAACCGCGGTCGGCTGCCGGTGGGGCTCAACACCCAGACCTTCGGTGCGAGCGCACCGGTGATCTACGCGGTGACCACCACAGTCACTCCGAGTATCGACACCACCTTCGGCCGGCCGATCGCCGCGACCGTGAATTACGTGATGACCGCGACAGTGACGCCCGACCGCGGGACCGCGGTGGTGCTGGGCAAGGTCGCCACCTTCGCCACCGGGGCCGAACCGACCGCCGCCGAACTCACCGCAGCCACCGACCGGGCGACCGCCGCTGATCGCCATCACCGCAACGGTGTGGTGTGGCCATCGGTCTTGCTGGTGCTCGGCATTGTGCTGGCCGCCGTCGCCGCGGCGATGCTGCTCGGTCGTCGACGCCCGGACGATGACGGGCGCGCCGACGACAGCCCGAAGAAAACGTCCGGGGAATCGGTCCCCGGAGCCGAATCGGGGAATCCTCGTGACGAGGCCCCGCAGAAGAAGGAGAGCACCCGCCCATGAAACCTGGGGTTTTTCTCGCCATCGGCGCGGCGGCCGTGACGGTCGTCGGACTCGCGGGCTGCTCCAGCAGCGACGACAGCGCCTCATCGTCGTCCGCGGCCGGGACGCCGAAAACGGTCAAGGTCACCATGACCAACGACGGGTGCAAGGTGGACCCGGAGACCGTCGAGGCCGGTCCGGTCACCTTCGAGATCACCAACACCGATGCCGCCGCGGTCAGCGAGGTCGAGCTGATCAGCGACAACCGTATTCTCGCCGAACGGGAGAACATCGCCCCCGGCATGGCTTCGGTGTCCTTCTCCCACAAGCTCGATGGCGGCACCTACGAGATCTACTGTCCCGGCGCCACCAACGAGAAGACCACCTTCACGGTGACCGGCCAGGCCGCCGAGGCGACCGGCACCGTCGCCGACATGCTCAAGCAGGCGTCGACCGACTACCGCCAGTACATCATCACCCAGGTGAACAGCCTGGTGACCAACACCCAGCCGCTCGTCGACGCGGTGAACGCCGGTGACATCGCGGCGGCCAAAGAGGCCTACGCCCAGGCTCGCCCCTACTACGAACGCATCGAGCCGGTCGCCGGCGCGTTCTGCACCGACGGGTCCACCGACTGCTCGGAGAACACCGCGGTGAGCCTCGACTTCGCCATCGACGCGCGCCCCGCGGCGTTGAGCCCGGGTGACAAGTGGGAAGGCTTCCACGTCCTGGAGAAGGCGATCTTCGAGACCAACAACCTCAACGGCATGCAGCCGGTCGCGGCCGAGTTGATGACCAACATCAAGCAGCTGCAGACCGTGGTGAACAAGCCGGAGTTCGTGATCGCGCCCGCCGACATCGTCAATGGTGCCGGCGACCTGCTCGACGAGGTGTCCACCACCAAGCTGACCGGCGAGGAAGAGGCGTACTCGCACATCGACATCCTCGACATGCAGGCCAACGTCGAGGGTTCCGAGCAGGCGTTCGCGATGGTCAAGCCCGCTCTCAAGGAGATCGATCCGGAACTGACACAACAGATCACCGACGCCTTCGCCAAGGTGGACACCCTGATGGACAGCTTCCGCGACCCGAACCAGCCCGGCGGATTCAAGTTGTTCACCCAGGTGACCGAGGAGCAGAAGCGCGAGATGGCCGCGGCCATCATCGCGGTGAAGGAACCGCTGTCGGAGGCCGGCGGCAAGATCGCGGCGGCGAGCTGATTTCATGACCGACGACGACACCGACCCCACCACCGCACCGACTCCCGAACCGGAGTCGGCCGACACCCGCGGCCCCCGGATGGGCCGACGCGGGTTCCTGGGCGCGGTGGGCTTGGCCGGTGTCGTCGTCGGCGGTGCCGCCGGCGGCGCGATCGGATATGCCGCGGCGCCGACACCCACCGACAGCGCGGACGAACAGATCCCGTTCTTCGGTAAGCATCAAGCCGGAGTGGTGACGACCCAACAGAATTCGCTGGTGTTCGCGGCTTTCGACATCGCCGACACCGCGACCGTGCAGAGCCTGCAAACGACCTTGGCGCGGTGGGCGGCCGCCGGCAGCCTCATGGCACAGGGCAAGCCGGTGGGTCCGGTGGAGACCCGGGCCGGGGCTCCACCCGCCGATACCGGAGAGGCCTTCGACCTCGGGCCCAACCGGTTGACCATCACCGTCGGCTTCGGTCCGACGCTGTTCGACGACCGATTCGGGCTGGCCGACAAGATGCCCGCCGCACTGAAACCGTTGGGCCAGTTGGCCACCGACACGTTGATCGATCCGTCGATCAGCGGTGGCGATCTCTGCATCCAGGCGTGTTCGGAGGATCCGCAGGTGGCGTTCCACGCGGTACGCAACCTTGCGCGTATCGGCCGCGGTGTGGTGGAGCTGCGTTGGCTACAAGAGGGCTTCGGTCGCGCGTCGGCGACCTCCACCTCACAGGTGACGCCACGAAACCTGATGGGCTTCAAGGACGGAACGGCCAACATCAAGGCCGAGGACCCGAAGGTCGCCGACGAGCAGGTGTGGGTGGGCGACGAAACCGATCAGCCATGGATGAAGGGCGGCAGCTACCTCGTCACCCGCAAGATCCGCATGCACATCGAGGCCTGGGACTCCGACGACATCACCGACCAGGAGTTGATCTTCGGGCGCCAGAAGTCCTCCGGCGCACCGCTCTCGGGATCGCAGGAGTTCGACACCCTCGACTTCAACATGCGAAACCCGAACGGCAAGTACACGATCGACCGATTCGCCCACGTACGCCTGGCCCATCCGGACAACAACGGCGGCGTCCAGATCCTGCGTCGTGGCTACAACTACACCGACGGCATCGACACCCGCACCGGCACTCTCGCCGCCGGCCTGTTCTTCATCGCGTTCCAGAAGAATGCCCACGAACAGTTCGTCCGCATCCAGAACAGCCTCGCCCAGGACGGCCTCAACGAGTACATCTCCCCGATCTCCAGCTCTCTCTTCGCCATTCCGCCCGGCCTGGCGAAGATCGGTGACTGGTACGGCAAGGAGATGTTCGAGTACAAGTCGTGACCCGGCCCTGAGGCGCGCAGCGAGTTAACCCTCGCGGTCCGCTGGGGGCGTCCCCACCCACTCCCTGAGGTGCGTCCCCACCCGATCCCTGAGGCGCGAGCCGCCCACCCGCTCCCTGAGGAGCCCGCGAGGAACGAGCGAGCGTCACGAAGGGTCGCCGTCACCGAGAATCAAGCGGCAACCCAGACTTCGAGCCCCGCGTCGCGAGAAACCGCAGTAACTCGATGTCCCCGTTGATGAGTGCGATCTTCTTCCGTCGCGACCAGCCGTGAATTCGCCGTTCAATAGCGTACGCATCGGCCACGTTGTCGAACTCCGCGCTCCACACGAGTTTCACCGGGCGCCGCCTGGAAGTGAATCCGATCTTCGCCGACTGGTGTTGGCCAAGCCGGTACTCGAGGTCTCTGGCGCTGCCGACGTAGAACTTGCCGTCAGCGCATTTGAGGAGGTAAACCCATGCCATGCCGTCATCGTGCATTGGTTCGGGATCGTCGACGACCGCGATGTCGGATCTGTGGATAACTGCGGGCCATCACCGTGGATGTGGAGTGATCCTTCGTGTCACGAGGCCCTTCGTGGCTCGCCTAGTACTACAGCCGTAGATTGGGTTCATTGAGGTTTTGACCTGCGGTTTTGATGGCAGAGTCGGGCTCGTTGTTGGTGGCGTCGCCGCCA